>NZ_LT160615.1:0-124956 GCF_900065875.1 Prevotella phocaeensis
TACGTTCTTTGACATATTGAAACAAGCAAGACTGTAAAGTAGAAACAGTTTCGATGAGAAACTTGCATGCCGCGGATGTTTAATATTTTTATTATTTTGTCGGCATGCCAACAAGACAGCTGAAAGTATGAGCGTATCCCTTTTCTTATATATATTATTATAATGTTCTTTTTTGTATTGTAGAGTCTTTGGACTGTGCATTTCAGTTTATGTGCATTGTGTTTTTATATGAATTATGGGATTTATCGTAAGAAACGAGATAAGGGCGTATGGCGGATGCCTATGCTCACGGAGGCGACGAAGGACGTGATAAGCTGCGATAAGCCGCGGGTAGATGCAAATGCTCTTTGATCCGCGGATTTCCGAATGGGACAACCCGGCCGTCAGAAGGACGGTCATCGTTAAGTTTGATTAACGAGGCGAACCGAGGGAACTGAAACATCTTAGTACCTCGAGGAAAATAAAATAAAATAATGATTCCCCCAGTAGTGGCGAGCGACCGGGGAATAGCCCAAACCACCTGCGTGGCAACGCGCAGATGGGGTTGTAGGAGCGCGACATTGTACTTTTGATTGTGAGAAGAATCCTCTGGAAAGAGGTGCCATAGAGGGTGATAGCCCCGTATTCGAAGCATGATAAGACATAGCGTCATCCTGAGTACCGCGGGACACGAGTAATCCTGCGCGAATCCGCCGGGCCCATCCGGCAAGGCTAAATACTCCCGTGAGACTGATAGTGAACCAGTACCGTGAGGGAAAGGTGAAAAGCACTTCCATTAGAAGGTTGAAATAGTTCCTGAAACCATACGCCTACAAGCGGTCGGAGCATCGTAAGATGTGACGGCGTGCCTTTTGCATAATGAACCTACGAGTTACCGTCACCGGCAAGGTTAAGGGCCCTGAGGCCTGCAGCCGTAGTGAAAGCGAGCCTTAATAGGGCGATATAGTCCCCTTTGCGGGACAGGACGCACTCTGTGCGTATTAGTCGTTGGTGGTAGACGCGAAACCAAGTGATCTACACTTGTCCAGGGTGAAGTTCCGGTAACACGGAATGGAGGCCCGCACCAATAAGCGTTGAAAAGCTTCTGGATGAGGTGAGTGTAGGAGTGAAAGGCCAATCAAACTTGGAGATAGCTCGTACTCCCCGAAAGGCATTTAGGTGCCGCGTGCAGTGTTCCGCATGAGAGGTAGAGCGACCGATAGGACGCGAGGGCTTCACCGCCTATCAAGTCCTGATGAACTCCGAATGCTCATGCGCTGCAGCTGTGCAGTAAGGGTGCGGGTGCTAAGGTCCGTGCCCGAGAGGAGAAGAATCCGGACCGCCGTCTAAGGTCCCCGAGTTCTGCCTGAGTTAGTCTAACGAAGTCCGGTCCCCGTGACAGCTAGGATGTTGGCTTGGAAGCAGCCATTCATTCAAAGAGTGCGTAACAGCTCACTAGTCGAGGGTCTGGGCGTGGATAATAATCGGGTATAAGGCAGACACCGAAGACGCGGGATAGCAATGAAAATTAAAAGTATCGGTAGGGGAGCATTCCATCGGCGTAGAATGCAGCAAGACGATTTCTGCTGGAGCTTATGGAAAAGCAAATGTAGGTATAAGTAACGATAAGAGGGGTAAGATTCCCCTCCGCCGAAAGACTAAGGTTTCCCGGGCAATGCTGGTCATCCCGGGGTAAGTCGGGTCCTAAGTCTCAGCCGAATGGCGATGGCGATGGCAGAAACGGTTAAAATTCCGTTACTACCTTTAGGTGCGACGTGGAGACGGAGCAGTGACACGGCCGCGGAGAAACGGAATTCTCCGTTGAAGGACGTAGGTGTTGATCGGGGCAGGCAAATCCACCCCGAGAGCCGACCTCCGAAAGTATGCCATTCCCCTTGTGGCTTGGCAATAGTGCCGGTAATCATACTCCCGAGAAAATCCGCTAAGCTTTCTCCTGAAGGTACCCGTACCGCAAACGGACACACGTAGTCGGGTAGAATATACTAAGGCGTTGAGAGATTCATGGTTAAGGAACTAGGCAAATTGACTCCGTAACTTCGGGATAAGGGGTCCTCACGTTCATATGTGAGGCGCAGAGAATAGGTCCAGGCAACTGTTTAACAAAAACACAGGGCTGTGCCAACTCGTAAGATGATGTATACAGCCTGACACCTGCCCGGTGCCGGAAGGTTAAGAGGAGAGCTCACTCGTAAGAGGAAGGTTTGAATTGAAGCCCCGGTAAACGGCGGCCGTAACTATAACGGTCCTAAGGTAGCGAAATTCCTTGTCGGGTAAGTTCCGACCTGCACGAATGGTGTAATGATCCGGACACTGTCTCAACCATGATCTCAGTGAAATTGTAGTATCGGTGAAGATGCCGATTACCCGCGATGGGACGAAAAGACCCCGTGAACCTTTACTACAGCTTAGCATTGACCTTGGTCATCCGATGTGTAGGATAGGCCGGAGGCTTTGAATCAGGCGCGCCAGCGTTTGTGGAGCCCTCCTTGAAATACGGCCCTTTGGCTGTCTGAGGTCTAACGCGCTTTTAGCGCGGACACTGTTTGGTGGGTAGTTTGACTGGGGTGGTCGCCTCCAAAAGCGTAACGGAGGCTTCCAAAGGTGCCCTCAGGCCGTTTGGTAACCGGCCTACTTAGAGTGCAATGGCATAAGGGCGCTTGACTGGGAGGCAGACATGCCGATCAGGCAGGAAACTGGGGCATAGTGATCCGGTGCACGTGTATGGAAACTGCATCGCTCAAAGGATAAAAGGTACTCCGGGGATAACAGGCTGATCCCCCCCAAGAGCTCATATCGACGGGGTGGTTTGGCACCTCGATGTCGGCTCGTCACATCCTGGGGCTGGAGAAGGTCCCAAGGGTTGGGCTGTTCGCCCATTAAAGTGGCACGCGAGCTGGGTTCAGAACGTCGTGAGACAGTTCGGTCTCTATCTATCGTGGGCGCAGGAGTTTTGCGTGGATCCGTCACTAGTACGAGAGGACCGTGACGGACGGACCTCCGGTCTGCCGGTTGTGCCGCCAGGTGCACCGCCGGGTAGCTGCGTCCGGTCGGGATAAGCGCTGAAAGCATCTAAGTGCGAAGCCCTCCTCAAGATTAGAACTCCTTTTTCAGGGTCGTCCCAGACGAGGACGTTGATAGGGTGCAGGTGTAAAGACGGCGACGTCAAAGCCGAGCACTACTAATAGCCCGAACCGTTTTTTTCGCATGACCTCATGCTTTGATCTGTTATTTGTTTTTCATGCGTGACTTCGGGAAGCTTCTTTGCTTTCCCTCTGCTGACAGTCTTTGCTTTTTCGATATATCACCCATATCGTCCTTTTTTTTGTGTGGGACGAGATGCCTTTTAGGTGGTTATTGCGGCGGTGTTCCACCTCTTTCCATTCCGAACAGAGCAGTTAAGCCCGCCTGCGCCGATGGTACTGCGCTTGAATGCGGGAGAGTAGGTGGCCGCCTTTTTTGAGTTTTGCGTCCGTGCGGGATAACCCCCGTGCGGACGCTTTTTTATATACAATCTATCTATACTTATTGTCTGAATACGAGTGGTTGACACGATGAACCACGGAGGTTGACACGATGAACCACGGAGGTTGACGCGATGAACCACGGAGGTTGACATCGTGAACCACGAAGGTTGACACGATGAACCACGGAAGTTTACACGATGAACCACGGAGGTTGACGCGATGAACCACGGAGGTTGACACGATGAACCACGGAGGTATTTGTGACTGTGAGAATGCTTCTAAAAGAAACGATGGCTCCGTCTACTAATCCGCTTAAGTTTCTGGTGCTATGGATATTAGTGAAAGCCATGTGTATGCCAATTGAAAAATAGGTATAAGAATAAAAGAAGTTATGTCTGTGCGAGATATTATTGTTATTCTTTCAGCTTTTATATGGTTGTAAACTACTTGTGATCAATAATTTATTTTTATTATGACAGCATGATAGGAAAAATAATAAAAACGTATAGTATTTATAGAGAAGATGTTTTTACGTTAATCACTATATCCGTTGTAGTTTTCTTTAAGTAAGCTAACCATGATGCGGGCGGCGTTATCGGGTGCCACTTCATCTCCGAGTCGGCGGTATACCTCTTGATAAGCCTGCAACATGTGGTCTCTATCCACGCTACCCGGCAGTATCTTGCCGAGTTCTGATGCAATGTTCGTTTCAGAAAAACGGTCGGCAAGCAACTCGGGTACAATCTCTCGGTCGGCTATCAGATTGACGAGCGATATATATTTTACCTTGATGATGTGGTTGAATGCGAAGCGGATGAGATGTGGTACGGGTGTTTCGTAGCACACCACCTGAGGAACGTCGAACATGGCCGTCTCGAGTGTTGCCGTTCCGCTCGTTACCAGTGCCGCCGTGGCGTGCGAGAGAAGAGCGTAAGTTTCGTTTCTCACCAATCTCACTTCCGTGCCCTCTATAAATCGTGCGTAATAACCGTCGTCGATGGAAGGCGCACCGGCAAGTACCATCTGATAGTCGCCGTATCTGCGGGCAGCCACTATCATGGCTGGAAGGTTATCTTTTATTTCCTGTTTACGACTGCCGGCAAGCAGTGCAATGATAGGTTTGGCGTCGATAGGCACTGCCTTTACCGAAGATATGGCATTGATTTCGTTCATTCGTTTGGCGAAATCGGCCTGTGTCTCATGGTATCCGGAGCGAAACCTCCGCACCTCGTCTGCTGTAGGATTGCCCACATAATGTATGGGGAAACGATGTTTCTGCTCGTAAAACGCCACTTCGAACGGTAATATGGAGAAAAGTTCGTTCACGTCTCTCTTGATACTTTTGATGCGATACTCTTTCCATGCCCAGATTTTAGGCGATATGTAATAGTACACGGGGATGGAAGTACGGGCATGAAGATACTTGGCTATGTTGAGATTGAAGCCCGGATAGTCTACCAAAATCACGACATCGGGCTGCCAGACGGTAATGTCGTGCTTGCACATTGCCATGTTTTTGAAAATTGTGCGCAGGTGCAACAGCACGGGAACGAACCCCATATAGGCGAGTTCCTTATAATGTTTCACGCGCGTTCCGCCCTCTGCAGCCATTAAATCACCGCCGAAGAAGCGGAATTCGGCACGACTGTCAATCTTCTTGAGCGAGTGCATGAGGTGCGAGGCATGTAAATCGCCGCTCGCTTCGCCCGCAATAAGATAATATTTCATAAAGCCCGAGTTCCTTTTTATTATTCATCCGATTACAATTTCTCAGCATTAAATACGGCTTTGGCGTGTTCCATGTAATCGTATGCCGTAACGTCCATTCTTGTAGGGGTGATGGCCACGTAACCTTGGTTGAGTGCTGTGCGGTCGGTGTCTGTGGCTTGCGGCTCGTCATTATGGTACTCTCCAACCATCCAGTAATAGTCGTAGCCGTGAGGATGATGTGCCGTTACTACTTCATTGATCCAGCTTCCGAACGCCATACGGCACACTCTAATGCCCTCGAACCGCTCACGTGCGGGGAAATTCACATTCAGACAAACACCTTTGGGCAGACCTTCGTCGAGTACGCGCAGTACAATCATTTTTACAAAAGGGCGCAGAGGTTCGAGATTGGCGTCTTCATTGCAATAGCAAGAGGAAAAAGCTATTGATGGGATATGTTTCATACATCCCTCCATGGCTACGCCCATAGTGCCCGAATAATGGGTATTTACCGATGAATTGTCGCCGTGGTTGATACCTCCGAGTATCAAGGCAGGTTTACGTTGTTGGCAAAACTGATCGAGTGCCAGCTTTACGCAGTCTACCGGTGTTCCGCTGCACGACCACACATCGGCAGCACCTATGTTGCGTCTGCGCTTAAGCCGTAGGGGCGAGGCAGCCGAGAAAGCGCACGAATAACCCGAACGTGCAGACTCCGGAGCACATACCAACACATCACCTATTCCGCTAACCATATCCACAAGTGTACGAATACCGGGGGAATGGTAGCCGTCATCGTTCGAAATAAGTATAAAAGGCTTGTTCTGAGTCATGATCCGTAATTTTAAAGAATGGTCCAATAAACTCCGTTAAAATGTCTATCTTTAACAGAGAAAAACACTTCCCATGCGTGAAACATTGTTTGTATTATTTTTGTTGCAAAAGTACGAAAAAAGGTTTAATTTACGACATTCTCGCATAAAATATGTAACTTTGCACACTAAGTATAGTTTGAAAGTCTGATAAAATGGGAAAAATAATCGCATTAGCAAACCAAAAAGGAGGGGTAGGCAAAACCACTACTACAATCAACTTGGCCGCCTCGCTTGCTACTTTAGAGAAATCAGTGCTCGTAGTAGACGCTGATCCGCAGGCAAACGCATCGAGTGGCTTGGGTGTTAATATTAAAGAGGTGGATTGCTCGCTCTACGAGTGTATCATAGACCATGCCGATGTGAGAGATGCCATCTACACTACCGATATCAACGGGCTGGATATAATTCCGAGTCATATAGATCTTGTGGGAGCTGAAATAGAGATGCTTAATTTGGAAAGCCGCGAAAAAGTAGTCAAAAAGCTACTCGATCCGATCAGAGGCGAATATGATTATATCCTGATTGATTGCAGTCCGTCCCTCGGATTGATTACAGTAAACTCGTTAACAGCCGCCGATTCCGTCATTATCCCTGTGCAATGCGAGTATTTTGCACTTGAAGGAATTAGTAAACTGCTCAATACTGTGAAGATTATCAAGAGCCGTTTGAACCCTAAACTCGAAATAGAAGGTTTTCTATTGACTATGTATGATAGTCGTCTGCGCCTTGCCAATCAAATTTACGATGAGGTAAAGCGCCATTTTCAGGAACTGGTTTTCAAGACAGTTATTCAGCGTAATGTGAAATTGAGCGAGAGTCAGAGCCACGGATTGCCTGTAATTCTATACGATACCGATTCGGCCGGTGCCAAAAATCACTTGGCTTTAGCAAAAGAAATTATTAATAAAGACCGCTGATCAAGGTCGGTCTGTAAGAAACTATACATACCATTCATTATCATAAACACAAAATGGCAGTACATAAGAAATATAGTTCTTCTACAAAAAACAATGCGCTCGGTCGCGGACTTGATGCACTAATCTCTACAGAAGGAGTACGTACACAAGGCAGTTCTACTATCAATGAGATTGCTATAGACGAAATAGAGGCAAATCCGAACCAACCTCGGCGTGAGTTCGATGAAGAAGCATTGAGAGAATTGGCCATGAGCATTCGCGAAATCGGTATCATACAGCCTATTACATTGCGCCAAGTAGCAGGTAATCGTTTTCAGATCATTGCCGGCGAACGTCGTTGGCGTGCTTCGCAATTGGCCGGACTGAAAGCTATCCCTGCCTACATACGTACTATTGATGATGAAAGTGTGATGGAAATGGCATTGGTGGAGAACATCCAACGTGAAGACTTGAATGCCATAGAAATAGCCTTGGCTTACGAACACTTAATGGAAGATACAGGCATGACACAGGAGAAAGTGTCGGAACGTGTTGGAAAAAGCCGTACTGCTATAGCTAACTACCTGAGACTGCTGAGACTGCCGGCACAGGTGCAAATGGCTTTACAGAAAAAAGAAATAGATATGGGCCACGCCAGAGCATTGCTCTCATTGGATAGTCCGTCGCAACAAATAAAAGTCTTTAATGAAGTTCAGAAGAATGGTTTCTCTGTACGTAAGGTCGAGGAAATTGTAAAACAGTTGAAGAGTGGTGAAGATATTCAGGCCGGAAACAAGAAGATCGTAGCTAAGACGAAGATGCCCGAAGAATTTATTGTGCTGAAGAAACAACTTTCTCAATTTCTCAATGTCAAAGTACAGCTAACCTGTTCGTCCAAAGGAAAAGGTAAAATAAGTATACCATTTGCTAATGAAGAGGATTTGGAACGTATCATGCACATCTTCGATAAACTGAAATAAAAGAAAGATTTGAATACGGTTTGTATAAAACACATATTTATCTGTTCGCTTATAAGTGTTCTATCGTGGCTTACTGTATCGAATGTGTCGGCACAGAGCGATACTATGCAGATGAATACCAACAGCAAAAAAACAGATATTAATATCGGAAAGATGCCAATGCCGGAGGATAGTTTGCAGTTGATCGGTACGGATAGTATTGTCAAGAAACACAAGCGTGATTGGAATACATGGCGTCCTATACCGAAACGTGCACTATGGTTGGCACTTGTACTACCCGGTGCAGGACAGATATACAACCGTAAATATTGGAAATTGCCGATCGTGTACGGGGGCTTCGTGGGATGTGTTTACGCTATGCGATGGAACAATCAGATGTATCATGATTATTCGCAGGCATATATGGACTTGGTAGATAATGATTCTCAAACGCATAGTTACGATCAGTTTCTACATCTTGGAAATAAAATCACACCGGAAAATATAGAAAGATATAAAGAATTATTCAGAAAACGCAAAGACCGTTATCGCCGTTGGCGCGATCTAAGTATATTTACCATGATCGGTGTGTATGTCTTATCGGTTATCGATGCTTATGTAGATGCATCGCTTTCTGAATTTGACATATCCGATAATCTTACACTTCGGGTATCACCTACTATTATTAACAACAATACCGAACGAAATCCGTTCAATTCTGCAGGGTTGGGACTGCAATGCAGTATAAGTTTCTAAAAATATAGAATACAAGATATTAGAATGAAAAGAATAAAATTACTGATAGTAACATTATTTTTACTCGGCGTCGGAAACATACAGGCACAAATTGACAATGATGAAACAGAAATAACTGTTACTAATCAGCATGGACAGAAAGAGGTTATTGATCTACCGGAAGCAATGACATCTTCGGTAGATAGTCTGTTGCATTTATATAATACACGGACTTATCTAAAGCCCGACAGTAATTGTAATATGCCAGATATTAATCCGGTATATGCTAAAGAGGTGTATAAAGAACGTCTCCGAAAGCTACCGACCATTATCGAAATGCCGTATAACGATGTAGTACAGAAGTTTATTGATCGATATAGCGGAAGATTGCGTCGCTCTGTTAGTATTATGCTTGGAACCACTAACTTTTATATACCCATTTTCGAACAGGCGCTTGAAAGTTATGGATTGCCTTTGGAACTTAAATATCTTCCTGTCATTGAATCGGGATTGAATCCAAAGGCTGTGTCGCGTGTAGGTGCTACCGGCCTATGGCAGTTTATGCTCACAACAGGTAAGAGATACGGTTTGGATGTTAATTCTTTGGTAGACGAACGTCGCGATCCTGTAAAATCTTCTTATGCTGCAGCACATTATTTGAGTGATCTCTATAAGATATTCGGTGACTGGAATCTTGTGATTGCCGCTTACAATTGTGGCCCTGATAAAATAAACAAGGCCATACACCGGGCTAAGGGTGAGACTGATTATTGGCAGATATATCCTTATTTACCTAAAGAGACACGTGGGTATGTACCGGCATTTATTGCTGCCAACTATATTATGAATTATTATTGTGATCATAATATATGTCCGATGGTAACCGAATTACCAGTAAAAACCGATACTGTAGTGGTGAATCGTGATCTATATTTTGATCAGATTGCCCATGTTCTCGGTATTAATGCAGACCAATTACAAGATTTGAATCCGCAATATCGGCATAATGTAGTGAATGGAAATGCTAAGCCTTCTTCGTTGAGATTGCCATCTATGATGATCAATTCATTCATTGATATGGAGGATTCTATCTATGCTTACAAACCGGACAATTTGCAAACTAAGCGTACAGAAGTAGAAGTAAATGATGAAGTTCCTGCCTATACATATGTTCGTTCTTCGTATAACAGAGGGAAGAGTACGAAAAAAAATCGAAAGAGCAACAAGCATAGTAAGAGCAGTAGGAATGCTAAAGGCGGTAAGAGTATAACTATACGTGAAGGAGATACGTTATCTGAAATAGCAGCGCGCAACCATACAACGGTGAAAAAGCTGAGAAAATTGAATGGTATTAGCGGTTCGAACATTCGTGCGGGGAAGAAGATAAAGGTGAAATAACATCAAAGAAAAGGAGCGTTGGCATGGAAGACATGATGCAGAAAGAAAAGGAAAGAGAAACTGCTGAGGATAAAAAGATCAATGATGCGTTCCAACATTTGCTGGATACGTACCTTGCTTCACGCCATCGTAAAAAGGTAGATATTATTACCAAAGCTTTTCATTTCGCTAAACAGGCACACAAGGGAGTACGGAGATTGTCGGGAGAGCCCTATATTATGCATCCTATTGCCGTAGCACAGATTGCCTGTGAGGAGATGGGACTCGGTTCCACAAGTATCTGTTCGGCACTGCTACACGATGTAGTAGAAGACACAGATTATACAGTTGAAGATATAGAGAATATTTTTGGTCCTAAAATTGCACAAATAGTTGATGGATTAACTAAAATATCGGGAGGTATTTTTGGTGATAAAGCTTCGGCACAGGCAGAAAACTTTAAGAAGTTGCTCCTTACGATGAGTGATGATATCCGAGTTATCCTTATTAAAATATGCGATCGTCTGCACAATATGCGAACTTTGGATAGTCAACCTGCAAATAAACAATATAAGATTGCAGGCGAAACAATATATATTTATGCTCCATTGGCCAATCGGCTTGGATTGAATAAGATCAAGACAGAACTTGAGAACCTGAGCTTTAAGTTCGAACATCCGCAAGAATACGAGAATATCACTAATAAACTTTCGTTTACAAAAGAAGAGCGTGATAAGCTCTTTCTTCAATTTACCGCTCCTATCCGAGAAGCCCTCGACAAGATGGGTATAGAATATGAAATCAAAGCGCGTGTGAAAAGTCCTTATTCCATATGGAATAAGATGCAGACTAAGCATGTAACATTTGATGAAATCTATGATATTCTTGCTGTGAGAATTATCTTCACACCTAAAGTTCGTGAAGAAGAAATCAACGAATGCTTTCAGATATATGTAGCTATCAGCAAGATATATAAATCGCATCCCGATCGCTTGCGAGACTGGCTCAATCATCCAAAAGCCAATGGTTATCAGGCTTTGCACGTTACACTGATGAGTAATCAAGGACAATGGATTGAAGTTCAGATTCGAAGCGATCGTATGAATGAAATTGCCGAACAAGGGTTTGCTGCTCATTGGAAATATAAAGAAGGTGGGGAAATTACCGAAGACGAAGGTGAACTGAATGACTGGTTACGTACCATTAAAGAGATTTTGGATGATCCTCAGCCCGATGCTATGGATTTTCTCGATGCTATCAAATTGAACCTCTTCGCTTCCGAGATATTCGTTTTCACACCGAAAGGAGAAATCAAAACCATGCCTGCAGGATGTACAGCATTGGATTTCGCTTTCCAAATACATACGTTTCTTGGTAGCCATTGTATTGGTGCTAAGGTAAACCATAAGCTTGTACCGCTGAGTCATAAACTTCAGAGCGGAGATCAGGTGGAAATTCTTACAAGTAAGTCGCAACACGTACAGGCTTCATGGATTAACTTTGTCTCTACGGCCAAAGCCAAAGCCAAGATACAAGCTATACTAAGGAGAGATAACCGAGAAATACAAAAGAAAGGTGAAAATATATTATCAGAATGGCTGAAAGATAATGAAATGGAGCTAACCATATCCATTATCGATAAGCTTTGTGCTTTTCACGATATTCAGAAGCACGAAAGCCTATTCCTTGCACTTGGTGAGAGGGCAATTGTTTTAGGAGAAAAAGATCGTGATGAGTTACTTGGCAAGGTAAAGAAAGAAGCGATGACAGGTGGATGGCGTCGTTATGTACCTTTCCTCGGGCATGATAAGAAAACCGAAAAAAAGCAAGAAGAAGGAAAAAGGCTCTTTGTTGTAGGTAAAGACTTTAACAAAAAGAAGCCGGTTATCATTTCTGAAGATAATATTGATACTTTCATTTTCCCTAATTGCTGCCATCCGATACCCGGCGATGATACTTTAGGTTACATAGACAACAAGAACCAAATAGAAATTCATAAACGTGCTTGTCCCGTGGCAAGTAAACTGAAATCAAGTTTTGGTAACCGTATTCTCGATGCTAAATGGGACATGCACAAACAATTATATTTCAATGCAACAATCGAAATACAAGGTATCGATCGTAAGGGAATGCTGCAAGATGTAGCTGAAATTATTTCAGGGAAGCTCAATATCAACATCCAAAAGATAACGATCTCAAGTGATCAAGGTATTTTCGACGGTGTCATCGAAGTAAAGGTACACGATCGTGACGAAGTAAGAATAATTATTGAAAACCTGAAAAATATCAAGGATTTGCAGGAGATCCAACAGATTATATAACTGTTACATACATAGCGTTAATCAAAGGTAATTCTGAACAGGCTCTCATTATTACAATGATCAAAATACAGATCAAGAACCTCATGAAGGATTATAAAAGAGATGATAAAATTATTTTTGGTATAAATTTTATGCGCTAAATTTATTCTTATCAATGATATATATCGGTGCTGAATAATAAGAGCAATGTAAAATATCTACTTTATTGTGTATACTCCTATGCCTTTGTTATTTTTTCTTTCATAGTATCATAAAATGGAAAAGTTATTGATTACAAATTATTTATAATGGTATGAAAGCCGATGACATGACAGTAAATATCGAACGAGTGCCTTTCTCTGAATTTATTAGAATATATAATTCGGAATTTCTACTATAGATTGACGGTTTTTACTCCTTTCCCTTTATATCTCATTTGCTACAGCGAAGGGTGTGATTGCCAAGATGGCGTTTCCTCTTTATTTTATTCTAAAGTGATTAGTGGATAAATGGAATGCCAATATCCATACCAAGAGCAAGATACAAAAAACTAAATAGTTGTAAATTAACTATTTAGTTTTTATTCCTGTGCGCCTGATAGGACTCGAACCTACACGTCGCAAAACACCAGATCCTAAGTCTGGCGCGTCTACCAATTCCGCCACAAGCGCGATGTGACTGCAAAGGTAGTTATTTTTATAGGATTTGCCAAGAATATTTCGAATTATTATCTATCGCCGGATTATAATCCGGGTTATTTGCACGATAGGAGGGCCCTTGCGTATTCGATGATAGTGTCTTTGCCTTTTATGAAGTCGTCTGCTGTGAGCGATACGTTATGATGGGGCTCTATTCCAAACTCGCTACTTTCTTTATTCTTGTCGTACATGGGGCATGCCGAGAAGCGTACGCTCCATCCGTTTGGCAATTCGCTCGAGAAAGGTAGTCCTGCTCCGCCGCCGGTTTTATCGCCAACCACGGTTACGAACGGGCACTGTTTCATGTATTTTACAAATTCGTTGGCAGCGCTGTACACCGATCGGTTGGTCAGTACTACTGCTCGTTTTTGCCAGCGCAGGCCGTTACCGGGCTTGAGCCATTGCTCTTTCATCGATGAAAAGTCGTTGTGTCCCTTTCCGATTTTATGCTGTATGTAACCGACCAATATTCTATTGTTGGTAAATCGCGATGCAAGCGTTTCAGCGCTTGTAAGTTGTCCTCCTGAATTGCTGCGTATATCGATAATGAGCCCGTTGCATGGTGCCAGATAGAGTAATATGTCGTCGAGACTCCCTGTACCGATACCGTTTGCAAAAGAACTGCAGCGGAGATATCCGATGTTGTCGTCGAGAATACGATACTGAATTCCCGAGGCAATGTGATAGTCGGTTCCTAAATATTTCCTTGTCAGTGTGTCGCTGAAGTTGTTCGGAAATTTCTCCCGCCAGCTCCAATAACGTCCTAAATCGAAAGTTGTATAGAGATTTACATGTCCGTCTTTCAGCTCTGAAAGCATATTCGTCAGCACTTCAAACTGCTGCCGTTCGGTCATGCTGCCGTTCATTTGTTTGGCATAGCGGGTGTGTATCTCATTCCAGTCGATATTCTTATAGTTGAAAAAGCAATAATGTTCATCGATGATGTGCCATAATGCTTCGAAATTTCCTTGCGGATTGTCGGTATATTCTTCTTCGCCGATGCAGCTGGTCAGTGCGAACATGACTATAAGGGCATAGATAAACAGAGGCAGTCTTCTCATGGATGTATTTTTATCAGTTGGAATTTCTTCACGATGCCTATCATCAGAGCGTGCGTATAGTGATGATATTTCAATTCGTTTACCTTTGCCTGTCGGTAATCTCCGAGGTATCCGACGCAGACAGTAGTATGGAGTAAATTGAAATCGAAGGTAAGCATCTGGCGCAGAGAGGGCGTGTTGCCCAAATATGTAGGCACGATATTATGGTCGTAGTTGCCCTGTGAGAAAATCTCGTAGTATGACTGTCCGTAATTGGGGGAAAACATAATGCCTGCAAGAGGAAAACATATTTCGCACCTCACATTGTGATAACCGCGGCGTATTCTGAATTTATAGTTGGCAGAAGCCGATGCGGCAATGCCAAATTGTGCTTTTGCCTGTGCCGGATTATTGGAGTTGCGCGTATTGTAGAGAAAGCCGACGCCGGTATCTATCATGCCTCCTGCCCTTAGTTGTAGCTTATTTTCCAGCAAGAGCCAGTTGTAATGCCATGCGTATTGGAATGTGTACATACCAAAAAGCTCTCTGCCGTTTCCGGCACGGTTATCGAGCCAAGCAAAACTGCCTTGGTGTACGATTTGTCGTGATATTCTGCTGTCGTCACGCTCGCGGGTAGTGTGCGACAGATAGCTGATTTCCGGCCCGCGATAATTCTCCCGAGAGAGATAGGTGTCAAGGATGTTTGCGGTACTGATACCTATCATCTTCATATTGGTGATGGTTTTGTCGCTGCGAATTGTATCGTATTGTGCCGCCACAACCACGGGGAACAGCAGATTAAGGAGGGTAATGTTAACTTTCCTGCACATTATCGTCTTCTGAGAACAAGCTCAGTTGTCCTGTTATTTCGTCAATTACTTGTTGTTGACTCTTGCCTGCATCGGGATCGAGATTTTCTTCCGATGCGTTCGTTTCATTCGAATTGTCGTCGTCTGTTTCCGGTTCAGGGAGGCGGATAGGCTCTAATTCCGTAATTTTGTCTACTTCCCATGTTGTAATACGTTTGCCCTTGGCCTTGAAGCCTTTTATGCCTACAAACTGTTCAACATCTATCTCCATAGGTTGCCGTGCCGCATCGTTGCCGCCGAATGTAACTTCTATGCGTGGATAAACGGTGTCTGTAAGCAACAAGAGTTTGCTTTCGGCATTCTCGCCAATGTAGTTTTGATGCTTTTTAATGGCCTCCATGCAGAAACGCTTAATATAAGGATAGTTGTTGTTGTCGGCATCGAACAGCACAGCACTCCATACCTTATCCGGATCCCATTTTTCGATAACCTTGATATTATTCTCGTAATGGTTATTCGCATCGAAGTTAGTAATGTAGAAATCGCCGTTATCAAGCACTACGAGAATAGAGTCTTCATCGTTGAACTCACCAAGGAAGCGCCCATGATCTTCATAGTTGATGCGGTTGACATCGGGATCGAACCACACTTTTCGCCCTCCCAATGTACTATGCCCGTGGCTCTTCAAGCCAATGCGATGAATATTTCTCTTGGTTAGCAAATTACCTTTCGAGGCACGTCCCTTGATGATGATTTCCGAAAAGTCTTTCTCCAAGAATATATTCTGTTTCTTCTTTTTCGGATCGGGATCGAGCGTAATCTTGATAACTTCGGCCTCTCCGTTCGGATTTGCCGTGAAATACATCACTTTAGAGCCCGGTGTACCCTGCGTAAGGTCGTATTCTTTATCGCGCGTCATGCTGGTTACGTTGAAGCGCTTGATGAAATAGTAGCCCTGTTTGCCGTCTCTGTAGACTACATTATATATAGTTCGGCGGTCGTTCTTCTTGAAAACCTGTACATGGATAACGTTCTTACCTACGAAAATCTTGTCGGCCACGCGGATAATCTTGTACTTGCCATCGCGGTAGAAGATAATAATATCGTCGATATCAGAGCAGTTACAGATATATTCGTCTTTCTTTAAACCAGTTCCCACGAAGCCCTCGGCACGGTTGATGTACAGTTTTTCGTTGGCTTCCACCACTTTTGTCGCCTCGATTGTATCGAAATTTTTAATTTCCGTGAGCCTCGGATGGTCTTTGCCATATTTGTCTTTGATGAACTGGAACCAACTTATCGTTACTTCAGTCATGTGGTCGAGATCGTGTTTGATATCTTTAATCTCGGCAAGTATCTTTGCAATGAGCTCGTCGGCTTTGTCTTTGTTAAATTTAAGAATACGCTGCATTTTGATTTCCATCAATCTGAGGATATCATCGCGCGTGATTTCACGAATAAAAGTAGGCTTGAACGGTTCCAGCCGGCTGTCGATATGTGCAACGGCAGCATCCATATTCTTGGCTTCCTCGAACTTCTTATCCTTATAAATGCGCTCTTCAATGAAGATTTTTTCCAAAGAAGCGAAGAAAAGCTGTTCGTTCAGTTCCTTCATACGGATGAGCAGTTCCTTACGGAGCAGGCCCATCGTGCTGTCGACACTATGGCGCAGCACGTCGCTCACGGTGAGGAAGCAGGGCTTGTTGTCTTCTATAACGCAGCAGTTCGGCGATATGTTGATTTCGCAATCGGAGAATGCGTAAAGCGCATCTATTGTCTTGTCCGACGAGACACCCGGTGCAAGGTGCACTTGTATCTCAACTTCGGCCGCCGTATTGTCGTCTACCTTGCGTGCTTTTATCTTTCCCTTGTCTATGGCTTTCAGAATAGAGTCGATGAGTGTCGTAGTTGTCTTGCTGAACGGTATCTCCTTAATCACGAGCGTCTTGTTGTCGAGCTTCTCGATCTTGGCGCGTACTTTCAGTGTTCCGCCTCGCTGTCCGTCGTTGTATTTGCTTACATCGATGCTGCCTCCCGTGGGAAAGTCGGGATAAATACGGAAGTCTTCGCCTTTCAGATAGCTGATAGCCGCATCGCAAATATCATTCAAGTTGTGCGGAAGTATCTTCGAGGTCAGTCCTACGGCAATACCTTCTGCCCCCTGTGCAAGGAGTAAGGGGAATTTGACGGGCAACGTGATGGGTTCTTTGTTGCGCCCGTCGTAACTAAGTTGCCATTCTGTGGTCTTCGGATTGAAAACCACGTCTAATGCAAACTTAGACAAGCGGGCTTCTATATATCGGGGAGCGGCTGCACGATCACCTGTCAAGATGTTTCCCCAGTTGCCCTGTGTGTCTACAAGCAAGTCCTTCTGGCCCATCTGCACCAGTGCGTCGCCGATAGAAGCGTCTCCGTGGGGATGAAATTGCATGGTATGCCCCACGATGTTGGCCACCTTGTTGTAGCGTCCGTCGTCCATACGCTTCATGGAGTGCAATATACGTCGCTGAACCGGTTTAAGTCCGTCTTCTATATGCGGCACCGCACGCTCGAGGATTACGTATGAAGCGTAGTCGAGGAACCAGTTTTTATACATTCCGCTTAAATGATGTACGGCCGAGGCATCGAACCTGTCGGCAGGTTTATAGTCGGAATGGCTGTCTGTTTGCAACTCCTCGTTGTCGTTTTCTATAATTTCGTTGTCTTTTATTTCGTCGTCCATGTTATACGGATTTGTCTTTTGTGACTTATGCAATAGTCGCAAAATTAACATAAAACGTTGGAATAAGCAAATAAAAAGAGATAAAAACGAGATGTGCGGAATAGGGGAGGGGCGGGCAGGCTGCCATTTTGCAGCTTATTTCCAGCCGTATTCTCCCCCTATTTGGGGAAGTTAGAGAAGGACCTTACAATCTATTGATTACGAATACATTATAAACATCTTTTATACATCGCCTATCTAAGGTTGTTAGATGGGTAATATAACAAACTCAGATAGTACGTCTAAGGATTACAATCTTATATTTATCCTTCGTATGGGTATTCATCCGACGGAGAAAACAAGATTGTTTACCGTGCTTTCAATGGGATTATAGCAGAAACCTTCGTACTCGAAAGTCTTGATACTTTCGATGTCTTGCAATTTATTTTTTATAACATAGCGCGTCATGGCGCCACGACACATCTTGGCATACACCACGACTGTCTTCAGTGCATCGCCTTTCAGTACCATGAAATCGACTTCTATCACCCTTATTTCGCGCCTTATATGGCGCCAATCGAACAAACCTTTCATTTCTTCGCTGGCTAAGTTCAGCAGTATGCCGTCGTCCTGTTTTACGGAGTCGATAAGAATATTGGTCAAAAGTGGCTTCCAGTAATCGAACATACGCTGGTCTTGGTGCTTTGGGAGCCTTATGTATCCCTCCAATCGATAGTTTTTAATACAGTCGAGTGGTCGCAGCAGTCCGTACAGGAACGATGTAATCCACAGATGCTCCTGCGCAAAGGCGAAGTCGGCTGCGCTGAAATCCTCCGCCCGCAGGTGCTTGTAGGCAATGCCGGTGTAGGAGAGTATGGCAGCAAGTTTAGGTTCCGGCTCCAAAAAAGTGGTGTATCTCATTTTGTTGAGTGCCCCAATCTTACGGTTGATCTTCATCATTTCTGCAAGTTCTTCAGCACTGTATTTCATCATTTCCAAGGCGTTGGCTTCGGCTTCCTGTTGAAATAGCGGTACTGTTTTTACCGTAGGAGTAGCGTGGCTCACGGGTTTCATGTCCTTGGCACAAGCGAGTAATATTTGCATGTGTTATTGATTTTTGTGTGTAAAGGTACAAATAAATAATTTATTTTGTTTTTTCGTATCATGTAGTCTTCTTTTATTTATAAAGTTTTTGCATTTGTTATTAACGGTCTGTCGAAAAATATCTGTACCTTTGCGCGGTAAATAGATTAATAATGTTATAGACATGGCACAAGAAGATGTTTTTAAGAAGATCGTTTCCCACTGCAAAGAGTACGGGTTTGTCTTCCCAAGTAGCGACGTATATGACGGTTTGGCCGCCGTTTATGATTATGGACAGAACGGCGTGGAGCTGAAAAATAATATAAAAGAGTATTGGTGGAAGAGCATGGTATTGCTGCATGAGAACATTGTAGGTATCGATTCGGCCATCTTCATGCACCCAATGATTTGGAAAGCTTCTGGTCATGTCGATGCTTTTAATGATCCCTTGATCGATAATCGCGACTCCAAGAAGCGTTATCGTGCCGATAATCTGATAGAAGATCAGATAGGTAAATACGAAGAAAAGATAGAAAAAGAGGTGTCGAAGGCACGCAAACGCTTCGGAGAGGCATTCGATGAGGCTAAATTCCGTGCTACCAATCCGCGTGTGATAGAGCATCAGCAGAAGCGCGATGCACTGCATGAGCGTTATACTAAGGCCATGCAGGGGCCGGATTTGGAGGAACTGAAGCAGATTATCCTCGATGAAAGCATCGTCGATCCTATCTCCGGTACGAAGAATTGGACGGATGTACGCCAGTTCAACCTTATGTTTTCGACTGAAATGGGCTCCACTTCTGAGAGTACGAATAGGATTTATTTGCGCCCGGAGACGGCACAAGGTATATTCGTAAACTATCTCAACGTGCAGAAGACCGGTCGCATGAAGTTGCCGTTCGGTATCGCACAGATCGGGAAAGCATTCCGAAATGAGATCGTAGCCCGCCAGTTTATCTTCCGTATGCGTGAGTTCGAACAGATGGAGATGCAGTTCTTTGTAAAGCCGGGCACCGAGATGAAGTGGTTCGAGACGTGGAAAGAAACGCGTATGAAGTGGCATCAGGCGCTCGGTTTCGGTGCTGATAACTACCGTTTCCATGATCATGAGAAGCTGGCCCACTATGCCAATGCAGCTACAGACATAGAGTTTAAGATGCCTTTCGGCTTCAAAGAGGTGGAAGGAATACACTCCCGAACGGACTTTGACCTATCGCAACACGAGAAATTCAGTGGGAGACAAATCAAATATTTCGATCCCGAAACCAACGAAAGCTATACTCCGTACGATATAGAAACGTCGATCGGGGTGGATAGAATGTTCCTCAGTGTGATGTGCCATGCCTTTACGGAGGAGACGCTCGATAATGGTGAGCCGCGTGTGGTACTGAAATTACCCGAGGCCTTGGCGCCTGTAAAGTGCGCAGTGCTGCCGCTTGTGAAGAAAGATGGGCTGCCCGAAAAGGCTCGCGAGATAGTAGACGAGCTGAAATTTCATTTCAATACGCATTATGAAGAGAAGGATTCCATCGGGAAGCGGTATCGCCGACAAGATGCAATCGGCACGCCTTTCTGCGTTACAGTGGATCATGACACGTTGAACGACAATAAGGTAACGCTGCGTTTTCGCGATTCAATGGAGCAGGAGCGTGTAGATATTTCGCAACTTCGTGGCATTATCGAGGATAGAGTGAGCATTACAAGTCTTTTGAAGAAACTACAATAAATGAAAAATAAGGTCATATTACATGCGTCGTTGCTGTTTGTAATCGCGTTATCGATGGTATCTTGCAGCGAAAACGATAACAAAGTAGAGGAGTTTGCCGACTGGCAAAACGTCAACGAAGCGTATTTCCAAAAGCTCTATACCGCTACTCAACAGAAGATAGCGGCGGGAGATACGAGCTGGAAGATTATACGCAATTGGTCTACACCGGAGGATAATACCAACTTTAAGGCATCTTCTACCGATCATATCATTGTCCATGTGCTCAATGAGAGTACAAGTACATCGGGGAGTCCTCTATATTCCGATTCTGTAAAAGTGAACTACCGCGGAAGATTAGTACCCTCTGCGAGTTACGCAAACGGATATGTTTTCGACCAAACATATACCGGCACTTACAATCCGCAGACGGCTATGTCGGTGACATTGGCCGTAAGAGGCGTGGTCGATGGGTTTTCTACAGCGCTTCAGAATATGAAGATAGGCGACCGATGGGAGGTTTATATCCCTTATCAGTTGGGTTATCAAACCAGAACTTCGGGCACTGTACCGGCTTATTCCACGCTTATTTTCGACATGGCACTCGTCAGTTTCTACCGCGCGGGAGTAGATGTACCGGAAGTAAGTGCCAAGGCGAACAATCTATGGGTTGAGGAATAAGCGAGACGGGCAAGCGCGATAGTACATATATAATAAGGTGTAAACGCATCATGTACGAGAATATACTCTGCATGATGCGTATTTTTGTTTATCTTGTGTGCGGGCACAATAATGTTGATTTATATCAAAAAACAAGAATATAATATATATTTTCCGTCGAAATTCTTGTGTGTGTCCGCAAACAGGTGTATCTTTGCATCGTCGAAAAGATAAAAGACAACACCGATAGATATTAGAACTTAAGGAAAAAGAAAAATTTGAGAGATAACACAAAAGGTATTAGTAAGGCAGAAAGATTAGGATAACAGACAGACGTTTGAGAGAAATAAAGAGAGTTATAGTCGGGTGTTGAAGGTATTAGTAAGGCAAAAAGATCAGGATAAGGAATAAAGGTGTTGGTTTAAGGTAAACGAAAAGATTGTAATAAGGACGACAGACACCGACAGAGAATGTTCAATAGGTGAGAGATAAAATCAAGTTCTAAAGGTAAAGGTTTTTAGGTTTAGGTATGATGAAAAGCCATGTTGCAGCATCAGCTGCACTGGCAATGTGGGCGGGAGACAGGCAAGAGCGTTCATGTTCGCCCCGCTTTTTTAGAGAAAAGGTATAGAAAGATTATATTCAGTGGCGATTCCAATTGATTTGGAACCGCTTTTTTGTTTCTTATAGGTTATAAAATAGGGCATGAAGGCTACTAAAAAGTAATCGGTATACACACTATATGAATTTAAAACAGTAACTTTGCACCATTAACGTAATATATGTTTTCGAGTAAAAGCAGCGATAGATTATTGGCACAGATCCGCGATGGAAAGTCCATGACGGGTACAGAGAAACTTAATCTTATTATCGGATTAAGTATTCCTTCGATGTTGGCACAGGTCACAAGTGTGCTGATGTTCTTCATCGATGCATCGATGGTAGGCTCTTTGGGGGCACAGGCATCGGCATCGATCGGCTTGGTCGAGTCTTCTTCATGGCTGCTCGGAAGCATTACAATGGCTACCTCGATGGGCTTTTCTGTGCAGGTAGCACACTTTGTCGGTGCAAATAACTTCGATAAAGCGCGACAGGTGTTCCGTCATGGCATTGTTTGTTCCCTGTTGTTGAGCCTTGTTGTGGCCCTCATCGGCATACTCATTCACCGTTCATTGCCTTTCTGGCTCGGCGGAGGACCCGATATAGCCCGCGATGCATCACATTATTTCCTCATCGTAGCCCTTACCATGCCGTTTTTGCAGATAGAAAATCTGTCGGCATCTATGCTGAAAAGCACCGGTAACATGCGCATTCCGAGCGTCGTGAGCGTACTTATGTGCGTGCTGGATGTCGTTTTTAACTTCCTGTTGATATTCCCTACGCGCGAGATAACGCTCCTCGGCTTCTCTTTTACGATGCCCGGAGCCGATTTGAGAGTAATAGGCGCTGCTCTCGGCACGGCCCTTTCATACATTTTTACAGCATTGCTTTTGGCGTGGTTTGCCATGTGTAAGAGCAAGATACTTGCCCTTCGGCTCGACAGGGAACGCTTCCGATGGGTGTGGGACTATGTGCGCAACGCCGTTAAGATAGGTACCCCCATGGCTTTGCAGTCTATGCTGATGAGTGGAGCACAGATAGTCAGCACCATTATTGTGGCCCCATTGGGCAACTACGCCATAGCCGCGAATACGTTTGCAATTACAGCCGAGAGCCTTTGTTATATGCCCGGCTATGGTATTGGCGATGCTGCAACCACGCTGGTAGGGCAAAGTTGCGGTGCCGGCAGGTACGACCTCTGCCGGAGTTTTGCCCGTATGACGGTGTTCCTCGGTATGGCTGTGATGGCTGTAATGGGATTTATCATGTATATCTTTGCCCCCGAAATGATCGGAGTGCTTACTCCGGTAGAAGAAATACGTACGCTCGGCGTGCAAAGTTTGCGCATCGAAGCCTTTGCCGAGCCTTTCTTTGCTGCCTCAATCGTTGCCTACAGCGTTTGTGTAGGTGCCGGCGATACGCTGAAACCCGCGTTGATAAATCTCGGTTCCATGTGGCTTGTGCGCCTTACAATGGCTGCCGCACTCGCTCCCCGCTATGGTCTAAAGGGCGTATGGCTCGCTATGGCGGCAGAACTTACCTTGCGCGGTTGCCTATTTTTGTACAGATTGTTCCGCGGCAACTGGCTTAAAGTGCAGGTAACCTGACCGTTAGTTTGAGTAACCTGCGCCGATTGTTATTGACGGAGGCGGCGGCAACAGGCGGTCGTCGAGCATGTTGAAGCTCACAACCCTGCCTTGATAGAAGTCTATCAGGATGATTTTGTATTCCAAGTTTACGTATCTTTTGTATTCCCATTGTTCGGTTGTTTCCGTAAAACGCTTGTTATCGGGCGATCCTTTCATAATGGCACGCACTTCATCCTTGGTTTGTCCCAGTTCTATTCTGTCGAGAGTCTTGCCCGACATCATGCCGGAAGTTCCGCAAGAAGAGAAAGATAAGGCAATCGTCAGGCCTATAAAGAAAGTAAAAATCCTTGTTTTCATCATCGTATCTTTTAAGTTTTTCTATTGCGAAGATACGTAGAAAAGTCTTTGTCTGCATGGGATTTCCCCTATAAATGTGTATAGAAATCCCTATGGGTTGCGGGGGGTGGGACCTCCCCCGGCCCCTCCGAAGGAGGGGGGTGCCTTGCGGAAGTGGGATATAACAGGGATATTACGGCCTCCCCCAGCCCCTCCGAAGGAGGGGGGTGCCTTGCGGAAATGGGATAGATGGAAGGTATAGCAACCTCCTCCAATCCGTATTCTCCCCCTACAGGGGGGGAAGTAGAGGGGGGCCGTGCGACCAATTGATTACGAATATATTATAAATGCCTTTCTTACATTGCCTATCTAAGAACCTTAAACGGGCGTTCTAACGGACTTAGATGAGGCGTCTGTCCTTGCCGGTTATACCGCTTAACGTATTCATTCTGTATTGTAAACGAATGTTAAATATAGAGTTGCCGGTGAAAAAAGTTAGGAAAATGTTTGGTAGATATGTTTTCTATGTATTATATTTGCAGTGTACTATTATAGTAGTACACTTGAATAAGGTAAAATAAGCATTAAAATAACAACTTCAAAGATCCTCAATTATGGAAACGGTCATAACCTCCACATCAGTTTCTGCTATGTATTTGGACTTGTCTACAACTGCCGCAGGCAGGTTTTGTTATAATGCCGATAGCGATAAGAGTAATATCTGTTGTGTGGAGGTGGCCGGTAAAAAAATAATATTTCTCTCTCAGAAACTTCAGTATGGCTTCACTTACGACGACCGGAGGCGTCCGGCGTCTAAGGAAGCCTTGAAGTGGAACGTAGGAAAACAGGCCTGTGAGCAGGCCTATATGTGGTAATTTCGAAACTTCATCGGTATTCATACGTTTGCAGGTCGTAAGCTCCAAGCGGTTTAGCACCCGAATTTAATACCTTTATATAATAAGAAAAAGCTATGATAAAAGTAGAAAACATGTCGTTCGGTTACAAGGATATGACCGGTAATCTGTTCGACCATCTGAATTTGGAGATCGAAGAGGGACGCATATATGGGCTGCTCGGCAAGAACGGAGTGGGTAAATCAACGCTGCTCTATCTGCTTGCAGGACTGATATTTCCACAGGAAGGTACCGTTAATGCCGATGATCGTGAGGTACGTAAGCGTCAGCCGGAAACGTTGGGCGACATGTTCATCCTGCCCGACGAGTTCGAATTGCCCGCCGTTTCCATAGAGACGTTTCTCGAAATGCGCACGCCTTTCTATCCTAAGTTCCGCAGAGAGGTCTTCGATGAGTGCCTCCGGGCGTTCGAAGTTGAAGACAACGTGGCACTTAAAAGTCTCTCTTTGGGCCAGAAAAAGAAGGTATTGATCAGCTTTGCGCTCGCTTTAGGCGTGAAATATCTATTGTTAGACGAGCCTACCAATGGCTTGGATATCCCGTCGAAGGCCCAATTCCGCAAGTTGGTGGCCGGTTTGGTAACCGAAGAGCAGGCTGTTATCATCTCTACACATCAGGTGCACGACGTCGATTCGCTGCTCGATCATGTGCTGATCATAGGCTCCGACCACGCTATGTTGGATGTTTCGATCGAGCAGATAGGTCGCCGATATGCGTTCGAGTACCGCTCGCAAGCCGAAATGACCGCCGATGTAATTTATTCGCAGCCGTCGCTTCAGGGCAATGCGACTATTGTGAAGCGCAGCAAGGAGATGGAAGAAACGCCGGTAAACATAGAGCTTTTCTTCAATGCAGTAACCAAAGGATTAATTAAAAACGAGGAGGAGGCGTTATGAAACATACTGTCAGTTACAAGAAAATAGGCCTGTTGTTGAAGAATGATCTGCTGCTTCACAGGCGTAGCATTATGCTGTTAGTGCTCGCGATGACCGGTATCGTCTTCCTGTTGGGCATGTGCGTCATGAGCGGATTATTCGGAGACGGAAAAGACATGTCTAAGATATTTTCGCTGACAACGCTGCAGAATAGGGCCATTATGGTATCGAGTTACGCAAGCTATGTGGTTTATATTGCATCATTCGTTGTGGTTACCCGCGTTTTTGTAAACATGGAACACAGGTATGGCGATATAGAATACCTGACGATGCCAGCAACCAATTTCGAAAAGTGGCTCGCCCGCGTGTTCTATGTATTGCTTGTGGCCGTGGTACTCTCTGTATTTGCCTATTATGCAGGTATCGCCTTGTGCGTGCTGGTTACTTGGTTGTTCGACGCGCAGGCTGCTTCTGTCTTATGGAATATCGATACCAATACGGTCTTGAAGTCCATTCATCTCGATAAGATAGTAGGACTAAGCGGCTATTCCCTGCTGGCAAACTTCGGTGTATTGATGTTCGGCATCTTCGGAGGTACCTGTTATCGCCGCAATGCGTGGCTCTTTACGCTGCTATGGCTGCTGGGTTTCTTCGTCGTATTTAATTTTGGCGTCGGTATCTTCATGATCATAAGCGGCTTTATGGACGCTGTAGATAAGGAAGATGCGGCACTTGCCGATTTTATAAGTACCTTCTTGCAATGGCTTGTGTTGGTTATGGGTGTCATAGGCGGCGTTTCGTGCGTGCTGTTCGGGTGGCTTTCCTACCGTAAGTTCTGCCGCCGACAGTTAGAGATGAATAAAGTAAAAATAATAAAGAGATAAAATCGGTCTTATGAATTTCAGCAACGATAAAGCTATTTACGTGCAGATGGCCGATCGACTGTGCGATGAAATATTGGAAGGCACCTATAAAGCCGATGACAGAATACCCAGTGTGAGGGAATATTCGGTAATGCTCGAGGTGAATACCAATACGGCTGTCAAGGCTTATGAGCTGCTTGCACGCGAACAGATTATATATAATAAGCGCGGACTGGGCTATTTCGTAGCCCCCAAAGCGCGCGAACAGATACTCTCTTCGCGCAAGAAAGAGTTCATGGAAACCACGCTTCCCGATGTTTTCAGGCAGATGCGTCTGCTCGATATCGACATGGCGGAGGTGACACAGGCATGGCTCAATATGAATAAATAGTATGAACGTAAACTAAATTAATACAAACAACATGAGATTAAAACAATTTTTTGCAGCGTTGCTGCTGCTTGTTACGGCAAGTGCTCAGGCACAACAAATGCCGCCGATACCGGTGGATAAGGACGTAAGGATAGGGAAACTCGACAACGGACTTACCTATTATCTGCGCCACAACGACTATCCGGAGCACGTGGCCAGCTTTTATATCGCCCAGAAAGTGGGATCTATCAACGAAAACGATGACCAACGTGGGCTTGCACACCTACTTGAACACATGGCATTTAACGGTTCCGAGCACTTCAAAGATAATGCCATGCAGGAGTATCTGCAGAGCATCGGCGTGGAATACGGCCGAAATCTGAACGCTTTTACGGCTATGGATAAGACCGTTTACTACATTACAGACGTGCCTACCAAGCGTATTTCGGCACTCGACTCGTGTCTCTTGGTGCTCAAAGACTGGTCTAACGGGCTCACACTCGATGCAAAAGCCATCGACGAGGAGCGCGATATCGTGCACAATGAATACCGCATGCGTATCATAGGTGCACAGAAAATCCTCGAAAAAGTATTGCCCCAACTCTATCCGGGCAGTAAATATGGCGAGCGATTTCCTATAGGTTTGATGAGTATCATCGACGGATGTAGCCCCGAGACCTTGCGTGCATATTACCGAAAGTGGTATCGTCCCGACAATCAAGGCATCATTATCGTGGGCGACATCGACGTTGCACGCACGGAAGATAAGATAAAAGAGCTGTTCGGAAGTACTAAAGTGCCTGCCGATGCGGCCAAGGTAATACCCGAACCCGTGCCCGATAACGCCGCTGCCATCTATGTAATCGGCAAAGACAAGGAGATGCAAGCGGATATATTCCAAGTGTTTATGAAGCACGATGCTACGCCCGATGCCGAGAAGGACAACATGGGGTATTTGATAGAAGACTTTGCTAAAGATATCATAACGCGCATGTTGAACGCACGTTTGGACGAAAAGGCGCAAAATACAGACTGTTCGTTCCTGCAAGGCAGGGTAGAAGAGGGCGAATATCTGTTCTCGCGTACCAAAGATGCACTGTCTGTATTGGTGGTACCCAAGGAAGGTAAGGACATCGAAGGACTGAAAGAAGTGCTTCGGGAACTAAAAAGAGCGCATGATTTCGGCTTTACTGCGACCGAATTCGAGCGTGCCAAAGCCGATTATATGAGCGGTCTTGAAAAGAAATATAATAATCGTGCCAAGACTCCTTCCAATGAATATTGCGAAGAATACGTAGACAATTTCATTGAAAACGAACCTATTCCCTCAATCGAAGACCGCTATCAGATACTCAATCAGGTGGTCCCGATGCTGACGGTAGATGTTCTTAACGGCATGAAATCGCAGCTTTTCTGCGAAAACGATACCAATTTGGTGGTGTTAGCCATGCTTCAGGAGAAAGACGGAAAGCAATACGTTACCGCCGATCAGCTGAAACAAGCTGTCAACAGCGTGCGAACAGAGCAGCTGACAGCCTATGTCGACAACGTTAAACAGGAGCCCTTGATGACACAGATGCCCAAGAAAGGCAAGATAGTAAAAGAAACAACCGACACGAAACTGGGCTTTAAGAGGCTTACATTGTCGAACGGTGCAACCGTAATGATGAAGAAAACCGATTACAACGCCGATGAAATACTGATGAATGCCACATCGCAGGGCGGTAGCTCGGTATTCGGAAAGGCCGATATCAACAACCTGCAGGTGGCAGATTATCTGCTCGGACAGAGCGGACTGGGCAACTTCAACAATACGGAGTTGCAGAAAGCGCTCGCAGGCAAACAGTGTTCTACCGCTTTCAGTATTAAGAATGCCACACATTCGCTTAGCGGAAAGACCACACCCAAAGACCTCGAGACCATGATGCAGCTCGTTTATCTCGATTTCACCGCCGTGAAAAAAGATGAAAAAGCGGCAAAGAGCACGCTCGATATGTTTGCATTGAGCATGAAAAATGCCGGTCTGAACCCCGATCTTGTATATATGGACTCGGTTAACAGCACCCTCTATCGGGGCAATAAGCTATTCCGTTTGCCCACCGAGAGCGACATCAAGGCCGTTAACTACGACCGTGTGTTGCAGATAGGTAAACTGCTTTACGGTAACGCAGCTAACTTTACCTTTACTTTCGTGGGCAATTTCGACGAAGCAAAACTACGCGGTTTCATCGAACAGTATATTGCCTCGCTGCCCTCAAGCAAGAATATGTTGAAGGCAAAAGAAATGAGAACCTTTGCTAACGGCACTGTTAAGAATGAGTTTACCAAGAAGATGGAGAACCCGCAAGCACAAGCTAACGAGATTTGGCGGTCGGGTGCGGTGCCTTACACGCTCGATAATGTTGTGAAACTCGACGTTGCAGCACGCCTGCTCGATATGACTTTCAACCGTACCATCCGCGAACAGCTCTCGGCGGCATATCATGCAGGGGCCGAAAGCGAGTGCGATGACGACGGTTTACAGACTTTCCTCATCATCAAGGGCATAGGTAAATTAAATCCGGACAAGGCATCTACGGCCATTCCTTACTTCATGAAAGGCTTGAAAGAGACCGTCTCGCAGCCGAATGCGGACGACCTGAATAAGGTAAAGCAGATACTTTTGAAGCAGGCAGACGTGGATAACAAGACCAACAGCTATTGGATTTCGGTATTAGGTACGCTGACCAAGCATGGCGTAGACGTGAACAGCGACTACAAGAAAACCATCGAAGCCGTAACACCTGTAAGCATTAGCGCCTTCTTAAAGGATGTAATTCTTAAGAGTAACAACCGTGTAGAGGTGATCATGATGCCGGCTAAGTAGGCTGTCTTTTTACTCGCCCCCCTCTAACTCCCCCCTATAGGGGGAGTACATGGATTGGAGGAGGTTGCAAGATAGTACTCCTCCCTTTGGAAAGGGGAGGCTGGGAGGGGATGATATACCGTAAATCAACTCGGTTCATCCCCTTTTTGTCTCTCTTTTTTAAGGGGAGAAGTACGATTAGAACCGAAGTTGATTTCTTTTCGGCGTATAATCCGTTAGAGATAGATATACCGTTTAAGTGTGTTAGAGTACCCGTCTAAGCACCTTAGATAGGTAATGTAAGAAAGGTATTTATATTAAATTCATAATCAATTGGTTGCATGCTCCCCCTCTACCTCCTCCCTGTAGGGGGAGAACATTGATTGGAGGAGGTTTGAAAAATATTCTTATTTCCATGTAGTTTATTGCAGACAGTTGCGTCTAATGTGCAGAATAACGAGTAAAATAATACGGAATGGCAATGAATGAAGCGCAAGACAGATTTACTCTTTTGGTAAAACAGCACAAGAGCACCATCTATACAGTGTGTTATATGTTCTCGAATAATCGTGACGAAGTGAGCGACTTGTTCCAAGAGGTGCTGGTAAGACTGTGGAAAGGATTTGCCTCTTTCGGCGGCAGAAGCGATGTACGCACGTAGATTTACCGTGTTAGTTTGAACACATGTATCTCGTCCGACCGTAAGAAAAGGCGCATGCAGCCGGTTTCTTTGGACATGAATGTAGACCTGTATGCCGATAACGCCGCCGATACCCGACAGATAGACCTGTTGCACAAGCGCATCGGAAGGCTGCAACCTTTCGATCGTACCGTCGTTCTGTTGTGGCTCGAAAACATGAGTTGCGAAGAGATAGCCGCTATAGTTGGCATCGGCGTGAAGAATGTTTCGGTGCGTCTTTACCGTATCAAGGAACAACTAAAACGTATGTCTAACGATTAAATAGAAGTTGAAATGATGGAAGACGAATTGGAAACCATGCGTCGACAAATGATGTTGTTACTCTACACGTTTCCCATACGCATAAGTATGGAAAGTATCTTCGGCATAACCGTTGCCTAAGAGCTTAAAGCTATCGGGGCTGGCACCGTCTATTCGCTTGCCGAGATAGTACACATGGAAAGTGTCTTTGGCGTATCCGTCGCCTATATTTTGAAAAGAATCTGAGTTAGAAACGTTGATTTGCTCGCCCATGAAGTAGGCATGAAAGGTGTCGCGGGCATATCCGTCGCCCAAATCCTTAAAGTTTTCGGCCCATGCGCCCTTCACCTTTTTGCCTCGGAAAATCACGGTGTTGCTCGTAATAATGTAGTTTATCGGGCCGTAGTACTCGTCGTAAGGCGGATAATCGTCGGGATAAGGCTGATAGGCAGGCATCTTGAGCCGGAAAGACGCCGGATCTACGTATGCCAAAACCTGCCCGTTGAGGTAAACATTGAATCGGTCTTTGGCATAACCGTAACCTAATATCATGAATGTACGGGCATCTGCACCGCGCAAGGGATAGTCGTGATAATAGGCAATACCGCCTCTTACCGAGTAATCGGAGATATAATTCTGGGCGTAGGCTCCCATAGCGATGCCGAGAAAGAGGACGACTGTTGCCGTTAACCGACGGGAGTAACGGCGGAAAGTATTTGTTTTCATGTTCTTTAAATGTTTGTTTTACTATTTTACGGATGATGCAAATCGGGCCCGACCGTAACGTCTTGTATGGCTTCATACCCGATATGCCGGCTTTATTTTGAGCTTGTGTGGAAACAATGACGACCGATGTCATAGGATATATGGCATCGGTCGTTCGTACATATCAGGCTTTATCGGCAATTGCCTGCTTGATCTGGCCTTCCAATTCTTCGCAAAGTTCGGGATTATCCTTGAGCAATGTCTTTGTTGCATCGCGACCTTGCGCCAGTTTAGAGCCGTTGTACGAGAACCAACTGCCACTCTTTTGAATGATATTGAACTCGACTCCGAGGTCTAAAAGTTCTCCCACCTTGCTTATTCCCTCACCGAAAGGAATTTCAAACTCGGCCTTTCGGAACGGTGGAGCTACCTTGTTCTTCACTACTTTTACGCGAACTTGGTTGCCAACGATTTGGTCTCCGTCTTTTATAGATGTGATCTTGCGGATATCCAAGCGCACTGAAGCATAGAATTTCAGTGCGTTTCCGCCCGTTGTTGTTTCCGGATTGCCGAACATAACGCCTATCTTTTCGCGCAATTGGTTAATGAATATGCACGTAGTATTGGTCTTGCTGATGGTGCCGGTGAGCTTCCTAAGCGCCTGACTCATCAGGCGTGCTTGCAATCCAACGGCACTGTCGCCCATGTCTCCCTCTATTTCTTTCTTGGGAGTGAGTGCGGCTACCGAGTCTATAACCAATATGTCTATGGCCGAAGAGCGTATCAATTGGTCGGCTATTTCGAGTGCCTGTTCGCCGTTGTCGGGCTGCGAAATCCAAAGATTGTCTACATCTACGCCGAGTTTTGCCGCATAGAAACGGTCGAAGGCATGCTCCGCATCGACGAAAGCCGCAATGCCTCCTGCCTTTTGAGCCTCTGCAATGGCGTGCAGAGCGAGCGTTGTTTTACCGGAAGACTCAGGACCATAGATCTCTATGATGCGCCCCCGCGGGTAACCGCCCACGCCAAGAGCGGCGTCGAGTCCTATGCTTCCCGTAGGAATAACCTCCACATTCTCTATCTGTTCGTCGCCCATACGCATGATAGAACCCTTTCCAAAGTCCTTTTCAATCTTCGACATTGCTGCCTGAAGTGCTTTCAGTTTGCCATCCTGCGTGCTGTTGGCAGCGTTATCTTCTAATTCTTTTTTTGCCATATCGTGAATAATTTAATAGCGTTGTGTATGTTTATTGTGATTGTTTTGCCGTTTAGGTGCCGCTGTTTGTGCTTACAATTCGAGGTCTCCGTTGAATATTTCGTGCCAAGGCAACCCTTGTTTGTTGAGTTGTTCCATAAACGGATCGGGATCGAAATCCTCTACGTTCCATACGCCCGGCCTCTTCCATAGCCCTTTAAAGAACATCATTGCGCCGATCATGGCCGGTACGCCCGTGGTGTAGCTTACACCTTGCATGCCTGTTTCTTTGTATGCGTCTTGATGTTTGCAGTTATTGTAAACGTAATAAGTCTGTTCTTTGCCGTCTTTCATACCGCGTATGCGGCATCCGATGCTGGTCTCGCCTTCGTAGTTGGCGCCCAAATCCTGCGGATTCGGCAATACAGCCTTGAGAAACTGTAGGGGTACGATCTCCATGCCGTTGTAGTTGATGGGCTTGATGCTTGCCATACCGATGCCCTGAATAACACGCAAGTAGGTTAGATACTCCTGTCCGAAGGTCATCCAGAACCGTGCTTGCCTGATAGAGGGGTAGTTTTTTACGAGACTTTCGAGCTCCTCGTGATGCATGAGGTAGCTTTCACGCGGGCCGATGTTGGGGTATGTCAGCGGTTTGTGTATTTCCAACGGCTCGGTTTCTATCCATTTGCCGTCCTTATAGTAAAGACCTTTCTGCGTTATTTCGCGAATATTGATCTCCGGATTGAAGTTTGTAGCGAACGATTTGTGGTGGTTACCGGCATTACAGTCTACAATATCGAGGTATTGAATTTCATCGAAGTGGTGCTTGGCGGCATATGCAGTGTAGACACCACTAACTCCCGGATCGAACCCACAGCCAAGTATGGCGGTCAGACCGGCCTTTTCGAAGCGATCTTTATAAGCCCATTGCCATGAATATTCGAAGTGTGCCTCGTCTTTAGGCTCGTAGTTGGCCGTGTCGAGATAGTTTACGCCGCAGGCAAGGCAGGTGTCCATAATCGTCAGGTCTTGATAAGGCAGCGCCAAGTTGATAACCATTTCGGGTTTATAGTCGTTGAACAGTGCTTTCAGTTGCTCCACATCGTCGGCGTCTACCTGTGCTGTTTTGATGTTAGGATTGCCTATTGCCTTGACAATAGCATCGCACTTCTCTTTACGACGAGAGGCAATCATGAACTCAGAAAATACATCTGCATTCTGTGCAATCTTGAATGCAGCCACCGTGGCGACGCCTCCGGCGCCGATCATCAATACTCTTCCCATACGAATGTTTATTGTTTTGTTGTTATATATGCTGTTTACACGGGCTGGCAAGGGTTATTTTATCTCGTCTGCCCTGATGCCCAACGCACTCATCAGCGAGTATCCAAGGATTTCCTGACGATAGTTTCCGCCCAGCAGGGGCTGCATGGAAAACACGGTGATACGCTTGCTGTCGTCATCAAGATAGTGCAGCGTGCTGCGTATGCTGTCGAGCATGCCCTCCTTTTCGGTATCGGGAATAATCATAATGCGTTTTACATCGACCTGCGCACATACGGTGCGAAGCACATCGATGAAGAAACCGTCGGCGCCGACCATATCTTCTACCGGAAACGAACTCACGATAAACTCGCCCAGATTGTCCTTGAAAGCCTTTCCGTTAAGCTCCTCTTCATAGGCAGAAGGCACGAAGTTTTCCATCTTCCGGCGGTTTTTATGGTGGATGAGCACCACCTGTGTCTGGTGTTCACCTTCGCGCAGTCCGCCGTCGAGACTTATGCAATCTATCCAGCGGGCCATGTCTGCCTGTGGTATGTGACGTCCTATCATGCGTTCGAAATTGACAATGAGGTTGAAAGCCACGTTGTCTATGTAGTCGGCATCGGCAATAATTACGTTTTCACTCCATTTTATATTATCCGTATTCTGTGCGTTCATACATGCAAAGATAATGATTTAACTTGGATATATGATGCGAATAACAATAAAAATGCGTAAAACTTCGGCTGAAAATGATATGTTTTCGTATGAATGTGAAGGGAATGCGAGATCAGTATTTATCCAAGATGCGTTTCATTTTTTCGCGTTCTTTCTTCGATACATGGCGCTTGCTACGGTCGAACATACTGAAAAAATCGAAACTTATCCCGCTTGTTGCCGGCGCTGCTGCGGCTGCCTCTTGCGCCATCTTCTTGACATCGATGCCCACATGCGGCGCCTTTGCTGTGATGATAACTTCTTGTAATTTATTGAATTTGGGCACAAGATAGATGGTATCTGCTTGTGCTTTCTCCGGTGGAAGCTCCAAAGTGTAGTAATTGGGGTGGGAGAGGACGAGCCTTCTGAATGCCTTGAAGATGGTAAATTCGCCCTTATAATTGGTCTTAGTGTTCTCATTGGTGTTGGTATAGGCGAGGATATCGCGCAACGGGCGGCGCGTTTCCAAGTCTATCACCACATGCTTGTGCTGTGCAAAGCATCCATCCGGCAGTGTCGAACCGATAAATACGAAGACCAAGCCTATTATTTTCATCGGCTCAAAAGTAAATAAACTGGTAATATCTTGCAAATATCGGATGATTGTTTAAAGTGTTTTTATGTTTGTTTTGCTTTAGTTAGAATAGTGTTTTCTTGTATATATTACAAAAAAGCCGTATCTTTGTCTGCGTCAAATCTTAAAAACGAAACGAATATGCAAATAGGAGACAAGGCCCCTCAAGTGCTGGGAATCGATCAAGACGGTAAAGAAATACGGCTTAGCGATTATGCCGGTAAGAAATTGGTGTTGTATTTTTATCCGAAAGACAGTACATCCGGTTGCACTGCAGAGGCTTGCAACCTGCGCGACAACTATGCCCAATTGCGCAAAGAAGGCTATGAGGTGGTAGGTGTAAGCGTACAGGACGGGCGTTCACATAAGAAATTCATCGAGAAGAATGCACTTCCGTTCCCGCTGATTGCCGATACGGAGAAAACACTTAATGAGTCTTTCGGCGTTTGGGGTGAGAAGAGTATGTACGGACGCAAGTATTTCGGTACGTTCCGTACCACGTTTATCATCGGTACGGATGGTAGAATAGAGCGCATCTTTATGCCTAAAGAGATAAAAGTGAAAGAACATGCCGCCCAAATATTGGGGGAGTAGGGGCTCTTTGCAGCCGGAAGGCCCTCGTTAGAAAATGCAATTGTAAATCGTATCTCCAAACTGAAGTTAATATAATAAGAAAAATGACCTTGACACAGTTCAACTTACACTATCTTTTTCTGAATTGTGTTATAGCGATATACAGATGTTCTAAGAAAGATAGGTATGCCGTGTATATGGCTTGTAACGGCATCCTATTGTATTTACAACGGCATCCTACGTGTAGTTTATGATCGATTTTCAGAAGATATCGAGTGCTTGCAATAGCACTTTTCCTATTGAATATGTTCAGTAAACAATTTTATTACTCTTGCATCCACTTATTGATTTTTACGACATAAGGTGTATAAATTCGAGTGGTTCTTACAATCTTCTTGAATACTCTATTAATAATTCTGTAATATTTCTGTTGGAGTATAAAGTGTAGCTTTTGATAATTAAGGCATCATTCATTACTGTTTTCGATTTCCGAGAAGAGTTAGATAACTGTTGTATGATATCCCGATGATATAACAACTCATGATTTGAATAACCAAGAAAACAAATATATAGATTTTTCCGGTCATTTGTCTGTACCGTTATAAGACGGTAAATTATGTATCTTTTTATTTTCCGTATTCTTTTTCACGAACTTACATATTATTTGCCACTTACTTTTTATACGTTACCAAATACCATATATTTCAAGAAAATATCGTATATTTGCGCCATAGAAAACATTATAACTAAACCTATATTTATGAATTTATCGAAAATTTGTTTATCTGCACTGATGCTATTCGCAGCACTTGCAGCCAATGCAGACAGCAAGATGGCACCGGTAGACTACGTTAATCCGCTGGTAGGTACGGAATCTAAGCACTCTCTTTCTACCGGAAACACCTATCCCGCCATAGCTATGCCATGGGGAATGAACTTTTGGATGCCCCAAACAGGTAAGATGGGCGACGGATGGGCATACGTTTATTCGGCCGACAAGATACGGGGTTTCAAGCAGACACACCAGCCCAGTCCGTGGATCAACGACTACGGACAGTTCGCAATCATGCCTGTTACGGGTAAGCTTGTGTTCGACCAAGACCAGCGTGCCTCGTGGTTCTCTCACAAAGCAGAGATTGCTAAACCTTATTATTATAAGGTATATCTTGCCGATTATGACGTAACAACCGAGATTACCCCCACCGAACGCGCCGCCATCTTCCGCATCACTTTTCCACAGACAGACAATGCGTATGTCGTGGTAGATGCTTTCGATAACGGTTCTTATATAAAAGTCATACCGTCTGAAAACAAGATTATTGGCTATACTACGAAGAATAGTGGCGGTGTGCCTGATAATTTTAAAAACTACTTTGTCATTAAGTTCGATAAACCTTTTGTTTACAATGCTGTCGTATCAGAAAGCAAAATCAGCGAAAATAAGGTTGAAACGGCAAGTAAGCATGCCGGTGCCATCATCGGATTTAAAACCAAGCGCGGCGAGCAGGTGCATGCACGCGTCGCATCCTCGTTTATCAGCTTCGATCAGGCGGAACTCAATCTGAAAGAGTTGGGCACACATAGTTTCGACCGGATATGTGCCGATGGGCGCGAAACATGGAACAAAACGCTCGGAAAGATAGAAGTAGAAGACCGAAACATCGATCATTTGCGCACGTTTTACTCTTGTTTGTATCGCTCAGTGCTCTTTCCGCGTATGTTTTACGAGAAGAATGCCGATGGCAAAATCGTACATTACAGTCCGTTCAATGGTAAAGTATTGCCCGGATATATGTTTACCGACACTGGCTTTTGGGACACTTTCCGCAGTCTCTTCCCGCTGCTGAACTTAGTATATCCTGAGATGAACCGAAAAATACAGGAGGGCTTGGTAAACGATTATAAGGAAAGCGGCTTTTTACCCGAATGGGCCAGTCCGGGACATCGTGGCTGCATGGTGGGCAATAACTCGGCATCTGTTGTGGCCGATGCTTATATGAAAGGTTTGCGGGGCTACGATATCGGGACGCTGTGGGAGGCTGTAAAACACGGCGCCAATGCTGTTCATCCTTCCGTTTCCTCTACCGGACGTCTCGGATACGAGTATTATAACAAGCTCGGGTACGTGCCCTATGATGTAAAAATCAACGAAAATGTAGCGCGCACTTTGGAATATGCTTACGATGATTGGTGCATCTATCAGTTGGGAAAAGCCCTCGGAAAGTCGGAAAAAGAATTGGCTCCGTTTAAGAAACGCGCGCTGAATTACCGCAATGTGTTCGATAAAGAGACCAAACTGATGCGGGGCAGAAACAAAGACGGCAAGTTCCAAAGTCCATTCAATCCGCTGAAATGGGGCGATGCTTTTACCGAAGGCAACAGCTGGCATTACACTTGGTCTGTGTTCCACGATCCACAAGGACTCATAAACCTGATGGGCGGCAAGAGTATGTTCAATGCCATGCTCGATTCAGTATTCAACCTGCCGCCCGTATTCGACGACAGTTATTATGGTGGCGTGATACACGAAATACGCGAAATGCAGATTATGAACATGGGTAACTATGCACACGGCAACCAACCTATACAGCACATGATCTATCTATACGATTATTCCGGCCAGCCTTGGAAGACGCAATATTGGGTTCGCGAAGTGATGGATCGCCTTTATAATGCCAATCCCGACGGTTATTGCGGCGATGAAGACAACGGACAAACCTCGGCATGGTATGTATTCTCAGGCATGAGTTTCTATCCGGTATGTCCGGGTTCTAACGAGTATGTACTCGGCACACCGTATTTCGACAAGGTAACTTTGCATCTCGACAACGGAAACACGGTAACGATCATTGCCGATAATAACAGTCCTGCCAACCGTTATATACAATCTATGAGCCTCAACGGAACCGTATACGACAAGAATTATCTGACACACACCGACCTTCTAAACGGTGCAACCGTTAGATATACAATGGGTGACATGCCCAACAAACAGCGGGGCACATCCGCAGCTTCTGCACCTTACTCTTTCTCCAAAAAGTAAACTATAGCCGGCCAAATACACCGGAGCAACTCTCTATACATCAACAAAACCTCCGCCGTTTCCCATCTATATAATATAATAAAGATATAGACACAAGCGGCGGAGGTTTTCAAATGTCTTTTTCTCTCTCATTAACAACTTTTGTTTCATTCCTTGTACCTCTCAAAAATAAAAATTACTTTTACGTTATCGAATGAAAAACACGATTATTTATGCTACATGTTTATACTACATGAGGCTATAAAAAAGATATTAATATTATTAAGAAGATCAATAAAACACAATGATGTTTATGATCTACTCTTGATAATCCACGTATTCGCCTTCGTCTTTGGAGAATATTTTTTTATTGGCTTCCTGCAGTGTACGTCTGTCGATAATAGTTTCTTCGTCGCCCGCTTCACTATGCGTATGAGATGAGTGGTGGTGGTGTTTATTCATTTGGCGCCTGAAATTGTCGGCAGCCTGATGAATCTGGCTATATAAACGATATGCAAATAGTGCAATAATGAGCACTATAGCGATAAAAACAAGTAGAATAAAATTGAGAAAAGTGGCCATATACGAAAGATTAGTCGGGCTTCTGTTCGTCCTTGTCCTTAGTCTTAAGAGCGATATAACACGAAATAACAAAGTACAGAGATATGACTAACCAAAAGCCGTTGAGCGCTCCAAATAAGAAAAGTATGACGACTGAAGTTAAGATAAAACCGTATTTCACTTCGTTTCCATGCCATCCCCAATGCTTGAATTTTAGAGCGAACATGGGTATCTCTGATACCAATAGCCACGAACTGAGACATACAAGTGCGAGAAGCACGAAAACCATGTAAGGAGAATGTTCGAAATATGCAGCTCGGCTGATGAGCAATGAGCCCCAAAATAGCGCATTGGCTGGAGTAGGCAGCCCAATGAAAGACGTTGTTTGGCGTTCGTCGATATTAAATTTTGCCAGCCTGAGTGCCGAAAATGCGGCCATAACAAAAGCGAAATAGGGTAGATAAGTACGTAAGGGCTCCATAAAGTACGGATAATCCATTACACTTAATTCCACAAAAATAATAGCAGAAGGAGCAAAGCCGAAAGTGATATCGTCGGCAAGCGAGTCGAGTTCTTTCCCTATCGGCGAAGATACATGGAACAGACGGGCGCTCATGCCATCGAAGAAGTCGAATATCGCACCGATAATGATCCATGCCAGTGCCCATACCATATTGCCGGAAAATGCAAAAAAAGTAGCGATACAGCCCGAAATCAGATTGCAGCACGTAAGAGTATTGGGAATGTTTCTTGTAATGAAATTAGCCATGTTTATTTTAATTTAGCAATAACGGTTTGATCTCCGGTAGTGCTTTGTCCCATCTTCACGCAAACTTCCGTACCAATAGGCAAGAATACGTCGACACGAGAACCGAATTTAATAAAACCGAGATGCTCGTCTATATAGCATTCTTCACCTTCTTTTGCGTAGGTAACGATACGTCTTGCCACTGCACCTGCAATCTGCCGGCATAACACGTCCACCCCCTCAGGTGTTGTAATCATCACATCAGTATGTTCATTTTCTTCACTTGCTTTGGGGAGCCATGCTTTGTAGTAGTTTCCGTTAAAGTGTTTAACGAATTTCACCTTACCGTCTACGGGAAACCAATTGGCATGTACGTTAAATAGACTCATGAATATGGATATCATGAGGCGCTTCTCGTGAAGATATTCGTTCTCTTCAACCTCTTCGATAACCACGATTTTGCCATCGGCAGGGGCTACTACGATTTTATTGGTGTCTTCAGAAGCGAAATATCTGATAGGACATCTGAAGAAATTCAATATGATACCATAAATTAATCCGAAGATGAAAAGGAAACTCCAAAAAGGTATTTTGCTGTCAAAACTATGCCAAAGAATCAGCGCAACGGCAGCTATGACAATAAAGCTATTGATGATCATATCTGTACCTTCGCGATGTATTCTGATTTTCTTTAGTTTGTTTATCTTTTTTATCATAGTAGGCAGAACGATTTTTACTGTTTGCAAAGGTAATCGTTTTTTATTTATTTCGCAAATTTTTTTGGTTATATCGTTTTTAAGCTGTAACTTTACAGCTCAAAGTTTATCACGGTTATGGAAGATTACGTACACTTGCACGTCCACACATATTATTCTATTCTTGACGGACAATCTAAGATTTCTTATCTTGTAGACAAAGCGATTGCCGACGGTATGCGCGGTATGGCTTTGACAGACCACGGTGCAATGTTCGGTATCAAGGAGTTTTCTGATTATTGTGAGGGGGTGAATAAGAAGCGGAAAGCCGAGGGTAAGGAACCTTTTAAACCGATTTTTGGGTGCGAGATGTATGTGGCTCGTCGCCATAAGGAGGATAAGGAAAAAGATAGCGGTGATAAGAGCGGATATCATCTAATTGTATTGGCTAAAAATTATAACGGCTATAAGAATTTGATTAAACTCGTTTCTCGTTCTTGGGTGGATGGCTATTATTATCGTCCACGTACCGACCATGATGATTTGGAGCGCTATCATGAAGATTTGATTGTATGTTCTGCATGTATTGCCGGTGAGGTTCCATCGAAAATACTCAAGGGAGATATTGAAGGTGCACGTAAGTCCTTAGAATGGTATAAACGGGTTTTTGGTGAAAATTTTTATTTGGAATTGCAGCGTCATGAAGTAAAAGATCCATCGTTGATAGCCAATCGGACTACATATCCCTTGCAGGAAAAGGCAAATAAAATGTTGATAGAGTTTGCCAAGGAGTATGGTATTAAACTGATATGTACTAATGATGTGCATTTTGAGGATAAAGAGACGGCGGAAGCACATGATCATCTACTCTGTATATCTACACAGGCCGATTTGGATGATCCGAACCGAATGAGGTATACCAAGCAAGAATGGTTCAAGACGCGTGCCGAGATGAATGAAGTTTTCTATGACATGCCGGAGGTGTTGAGTAATACACTTGAGATACTCGATAAAGTAGAAATATACAGCATTGGGCACGATCCGATCATGCCATTCTTTCCAATTCCTGAAGATTTTGGTACGGAAGATTTATGGCGCCAGAAGTTTACAAAAGAAGATCTTTATAAAGAATTCTGTTCCGATGAGAATGGAGAAAATATGATGTCGCCGGAAGAAGGAGAACTGCGAATCAGACATTTGGGAGGATATGATAAGATATACAGGATCAAGTTCGAGGCTGATTATCTGGCAAAACTCGCATACGACGGTGCAAAAAAGGTGTATGGTTCTCCGATGCCTCAGGAAGTTATTGAGCGTGTAAAGTTCGAACTCCACGTAATGAAGACGATGGGATTTCCGGGATATTTCCTTATCGTGCAGGATTTTATTAATGCCGCGCGTAATGAATTGGGAGTTATGGTAGGCCCAGGGCGTGGTTCTGCAGCTGGTTCTGTGGTAGCCTATTGCCTGGGTATTACCCAAATCGATCCTTTGAAATACGATTTGCTATTCGAACGTTTCCTTAATCCTGACCGTATATCGTTGCCTGATATTGATACAGACTTTGATGATGATGGGCGTGGAAGAGTACTCCAGTGGGTGATGGATAAATACGGACATGAGAATTGTGCACATATCATCACCTATAGTAGTATGGCCACGAAGAATTCTATTAAGGATGTAGCACGTGTGGAGAAATTGCCTTTAGAAAAATCGAATGCTTTATGTAAGGCTATTCCGGATAGACTTCCCGATGGAATGAAGATGAATCTTACCAATGCCATTCACTGTACACCAGAATTAAGAGAGGCTGAAGCCTCTACCGATTCTCGTGAACGTAATACCATTAAATACGCAAAGATGCTTGAAGGTACAGTTCGTGGGACGGGTATACATGCTTGTGGTTTTATTATCTGTCGAGATCCGATCAGCAATTGGGTCCCTGTTTCCACAGCAGATGATCCTGATTTCAAAGATCAGAAAGTGCCAGTAACACAGTATGATGGGCACGTAATCGAGTCTACTGGACTGATTAAGATGGATTTCCTCGGGCTGAAAACGTTGTCGGAATTAAAAGAAGCCGTAAAAGATGTCAAAATATCATTAGGTATAGAGGTTGATTTGGACCATATTCCGTTGGATGATGAGCTTACTTATAAGCTTTATCAGGAGGGACGTACTATCGGCACGTTTCAGTTTGAATCGCCCGGCATGCAGAAACATTTACGTGAACTTCATCCTACAGTATTTGAAGATTTGATAGCGATGAATGCGTTATATCGTCCGGGACCGATGGATTATATTCCTGACTTTATCAGAAGGAAGCATGATTCTTCGTTGGTGCAATATGATATTCCATGTATGGAAAAGTATCTGAAAGATACCTACGGCATTACAGTATATCAAGAACAGGTGATGTTGTTATCGCGGCAACTGGCCGGTTTTACCCGTGGCGAGAGTGATGCGCTCCGTAAGGCAATGGGAAAGAAAAAGAAAGCGATCGTAGATGCTATGAAGCCTAAATTTATCGAGGGCGGGAAAAAGAAAGGGCATGATCCGAAGGTACTTGAAAAGATTTGGACCGATTGGGAGAAGTTTGCATCGTATGCATTCAATAAATCGCATGCCACTTGTTATTCGTGGGTGGCTTATCAAACGGCCTATATGAAGGCACATTATCCGGCGGAGTATATGGCTGCCATTATGACACGAAGAAGATCAGACATCAAGGAAATTACTAAATTGATGGATGAATGCAAATCGATGAACATCGCAACTTTAGGTCCGGATGTGAATGAAAGTTATCTTGAATTCGGTGTAAACAAGAAAGGAGAAATACGTTTCGGGCTGGCGGCAATAAAGGGTATGGGCGATGCGGCAGCCGAAGCTATCATAAAAGAACGAGAAAAGAATGGAATTTATAAAGATGTCTTCGATTTTGCCCAGCGTGTAGATTTTAGTTATGTAAATCGTAAAGCTTTCGAAAGTTTGGCTGTTAGCGGCGGTTTTGATGACTTTGGCCTGCGTCGTGAGCAATATTTTGGTGTAAATACCAAAGGTGATATGTTTTTGGATACCTTAGTAAGATACGGACAAATGTACCAAGCGGGGCAGACGGAAGCACAAAACTCGCTCTTTGGCGATGCCGATGCGATAGAGATTGCTACACCTCCAGTACCACAAGGCGAAGAATGGAGTACGATTGAGAGACTTAACCGTGAACGCGAACTTGTAGGTATCTATCTGTCGGCGCATCCGCTCGACGATTTCAGTATCATTCTAAATTCGATGTGCAATACTCATTGTTCGGAATTGGATGACAAGGCGGAGCTTGCAAAGAAAGACGAAATAACGATCGGGGGAATTGTAACAGGTGTAAAATCTAAATTTACTAAAACAGGTAAACCTTGTGGTTTTGTAACCATTGAAGACTATGAAGGCAGTGGAGAGCTTGCGTTTTTCGGCGAAGAATGGGGAAAATGGAATGGAATGCTCACAGAAGGATGTACGGTATTCATCACTGCGAAATGTCTGCAGAAATACAGAGACAGCGATTATTACGACTTCCGTATTTCTGATATACAGTATATGCAGACAATAAAGAAAGAGCGGATAGAAAAATTTACTATTACAATGAGTGATGTTGCGGTAGATGAAAGTCTGGTGAACGATATTGCAACGATGGTCGTTCAGAACCCGGGTACCACACAGCTGTATATTCAAATTGTGGACAAAGAGCACAATAATAGCATTTTATTACGGTCGATGGCTAAGAGTGTCAACTTAACACACGACCTTATCAGTTATATTGAAAGCAATCCGGAAATGAGCTATCATGTAAATTGAAATATAGCATAATCTTTAAAAATAAGATAAGATTTACCGAAATAATTATTTAATAAAAGAAAAATCATAAGATGGAAGTTACAATTACAACCGAGAATTTCGAGAGTTATAAGAATGGCGAACTGCCATTAGTAGTAGATTTATGGGCGACATGGTGCGGACCATGCCGGATGGTGGGGCCGATTATCTCTGAACTTGCCAACGAGTACGACGGTAAGATCGTTGTAGGAAAGTGCGATGTAGAGGAGAATGATGAAGTTGCCATGCAGTTCGGAGTTCGCAATATCCCTACTATTCTCTTTTTCAAAGGCGGTCAGCTTGTAGATAAATTTGTAGGTGCAGCACCTAAGGCTACGATAGAAGAGAAGTTTAAGGCTTTATTATAGGCGAAAATAAAATCTTCATATTGTTCAATGAGCTATAATAATCATTATTATTTCGTAAAAGTATAACTTTATTTTAGCCATCACAAAGAATGTTCAAAGAAGAGATGGAAAAATAAGACAATGCCATTGTATATCCTTTTTAGCACTTATTTTTGTATAAGTTTTAATGTCGGGATATATAATGGCATTATGATATTAGTGGTATTTGTAAACCGTATGGTAATTTAATCATTATCTTTCGAGAAATATGAAGTACAAAGATGATGTTTGATTATATTTTTTAAGAAATGAAATCCAACACAAATGAGAGCGTTTTTCTTTATTCTATTGGCGGTAGGTATTACTGCCAATGTGAATGCTACAAGATTGAAAACACCTGAAAACCATAAGCTCGTTGCCGAACAAAACTTGAGAAGGGCCATGCAGCTTCTTGATACAGGCGTTTCGAAGTTCTTTTCTGGTGATGATATGAGGATGGCAGACGTCTATGATGTGACCGATCATCGTGCTAAAGGTACGGCGGATGTGTGGCCTTATACTGCTGTAATCGAGTCGGTAAATTCGGTTCTCGAAGCTTTAGAGAGTGTGAAAGACATCTATCCCGATATTTATGCAGACAACCACGAGCGTTATGTAACCTTGCTCGGCAAGTTGCATGACAATTTGGGCTACTATAAAGGCAATTTTTCTTTGCACTCTTATGCTCGTATTGCCAATTGGAGTGTTTACGGAGTTCACAGAAGTGGTTCGATAGGAGGTGCAAATGTCTCCGGTATAGAGAATGTGTATGACGATCAGGAATGGCTTATAAGAGAGATGCTTCGTACATACAATCTCACTAAAGATAAAAAATATCTTGATGAGGCGGAGAATTTGGCAGCTTATGTCATAGACGGATGGGACTGTTATATTGATGATAATGGCGATGAGTATGGCGGAATAACATGGGGACCGGCCTATAATTCGAAGCATTCTTGCAGTAACGGTCCGTTTATTTCTCCGCTCGTATGGCTGTATGATATCTATAAAAACGATGTACACACTACGATGGTCAAGCGAATTATTACTGGCAATGGTACACGAAAGACCGAATATCCGCTAAAACGCGATAATTATCTCGATTTTGCCAAGAAGATATATGCTTGGCAGAAAGCCAAACTCTTGCGTAATGGTGTGTATGCAGATATGCTGGGAGCCGATAATACGATACAATACGTAACTGTTGGCAACAAGAAATACCGTAAACATGTGGATGTAGGAGGTGCCACGGGGACAGCTTTTTCGTATAATACGGGCACGATGCTCTCTGGTGGTGCCGATTTATATCGTGTAACAGGAGATGCTTCTTATCTCTCTGATATCCGATTGTTATCGAGGGTATCTTATTTCAAATTCGCTTCTACGGTTACGATCGATGGCAAGCAATATCATGAGTATGTGTATCGTACGAGGTCGAACAATGAAAAGACGGTTTATTATTGGGACGGTTTCGACTGTTGGTTCCACGATGTATATATGAGAGGCCAGCAGGCTGTGCACGATTTTTCGGGCGATTACTCAAAAAAAGTGCTCGATGAGTTCCAGACAAATCTCGACTATGCATTCGATAATTATCTGAAAGACGGGTTGTTGCCGGTAAATTTACTTGGCGGATGGGGGGCAGAAATCGGCGGCGAATGGAGAAATATTTCCGAAATACGTTGCATGTTCCAGTTTACTTTCGCTTCTGAATATGCCATGCTGGTAAAATATAATATGGATATTACCGGAATAAAACGGTTGCAGGAAAACGTTGGGCGGGTTGAACACGTTAATGTTTATAGCGTTGATGGACGACAATTGCGGAGCAATATTTCGAAAGAAAATTCGTTGAGCGGGCCTGCTCGGGGTGTTTATGTTGTGGATGGTCGTAAATATGTAGTGAAATAGGGATGTTAAGGAATGCTATATTCTTGCAAATGTAACTATGTCTGCAATATATTTTAATAAAGTCTGTTTATTTAAAATGGGAAACCTGATAAAATAAAACTAAACTTAGAACAGAACAACCTTTAGACTCTTCTTTGGCAATGTTAATAATAAAAAATGTTATTGATACGCCAACTTCAATAAAAAGATGTACTTTTGTAAAACATTATAATTTTAACCTTGAATATGAATAAATTATTTTTAGGAACCGTATTTTTTATGGTATCCAATGTTATTTGTGCACAACAACTTAGACTGAATGAAAAAAATGTAGATCAAATTCTTAAGGCAATGACGCTTGAAGAGAAAGCCCAGTTGCTGGTTGGAGTATCTCAAAACCTTGTGAACGGTGCTGCCGGTGCCGTTGCCGGTTTTCCGCAATATGGCATTCCGAGTGCTATTTTGGCGGATGGTCCCGCTGGTTTGCGGATTGATTGGAAACGCGACGGCGATCGTAATAGCTATTATACTACGGCATTCCCTGTCGGTAGTTGTCTTGCTGCATCGTGGGATGTAGACCTTGCACGGCAGGTTGGCGCGGCTATGGGTAATGAAACGAAAGAGTTCGGCTGCGATGTATTGCTGGCTCCCGGTATGAATATCCATCGTAATCCCCTGTGCGGGCGTAATTTCGAATACCTTTCGGAAGATCCGGTTGTATCGGGAAAGATCGCAGCGGCCATTGTGAACGGTATTCAAAGCAGTGGTGTAGGTGCGAGTGTTAAGCACTTTGTGGTAAATAGTCAGGAAGATGCTCGTCAATCTGTCAATGAGATTGTTTCGCAAAGAGCCTTGCGTGAGATTTATTTAAAGGGTTTCGAAATAGCTATCAGAGAGAGTAATCCGTGGACGGTTATGTCGTCTTATAACCGTTTGAACGGTCCTTTCACACAGGAAAACTACGAATTGTTGACTACGTTGCTGCGCGATGAGTGGAAATATAAGGGAATGGTGATGACGGATTGGACAGATCCACGCAACACAGTAGCACAAGTTCATGCCGGTAATGATCTGATGGAACCCGGGCATAAGGAGCAAGTACAGCAGATTATCGATGGTGTAAAAAACGGGAAACTAAGTATTGAAGAAGTTAATCGTAATGCAAAACGCATTTTGGAATTTATCCTTAAAACACCCAAATATCATGGGTATAAATTTAATAACAAACCTAATCTGAAAGCTCATGCTGCCCTCGTTCGCATCGGAGGTGCCGAAGGAATGGTACTTTTGAAGAACGAAAACGGGGTATTGCCATTGAGTAGCAATGTTAAGACGGCAGCTCTTTTTGGTAGTGCATCCTATTATTCCATGTCGTGTGGTTTGGGTTCCGGTACAGTTAATCCCGATCATGTGGTGAATATTGTAGATGGTTTGGCCGATGCAGGTATCAGTTGTACCAAAGATTTGCAAGAACTGTATGCGGAAATGCATCGGTTTGAAGATGCTCGTCATACCATGGAACGCGGTGATGACTATGATTGGAAGCCCGGACGTGTGCAATATCCCGAATTTGAATTGGGCAACGATGCCATCCGTTCGCAAGCTAATAAAGCCGATATTGCCATATTTACGCTCGGTCGTGAGGCAACAGAAGGCTCCGATCGCCCCGTTACAGGCAACAATGGATTTAATCTGACCGATTTAGAAATAAGGATGCTCAAAAATGTTTGTCGTGAGTTCCACGCTTTGGGCAAGAAAGTAATCGTGGTGATCAATAGCGGCAGCGTAATTCAGACTGCCAACTGGAAAGATGAACCCGATGCCATACTTCTTGCATGGCAGCCCGGCGAGGAATGTGGATATTCGGTTGCCGATGTTCTAACGGGGAAAGTAAATCCATCGGGAAAATTACCTATGACGTGGGTAGAGGATGTAAAGGACCATCCATCGACTAAAAATTTCCCGATGAAAGATGGCTGTAACCTTAGTGAATCGCTTCACGAAGAGGGTATCGATGTCGGATACCGTTATTTCAACACGGCACAAAAACAAGTATCTTATCCTTTCGGTTATGGATTGAGCTATACATCTTTCTCTTATTCGAAACCGGTTGTAAAGAAAACAAAAGAAGGTTTCCGCGCTACTCTTGTGGTTTCAAACACCGGTAATAGGAGTGGAAGAGAGGTGGTGCAAATGTATGTTTCCGCTCCGAAAGGGAATTTGAAGAAACCTGCAAACGAACTAAAGGCATTTGCCAAGACTAAAACGTTGAATCCGGGCGAGAAACAAGTGCTGAGTTTCGATGTTTCAAACTATGGACTTGCGTCGTTTGACGATGCTCTTGACCAATGGATCAGCGATAAGGGAATATATGTAGTAAAGTTCGGTGCATCGGTGGAAGATATTAGGGCTGAGGCCAAATACAATTTGAAAAAGGCTTTCGTCAAGAAAGTGAATGATATATTGAAGCCTAACAAGGTTCTCTAATCTGCTTATTGTTTAATACGGAAATGTATCGGCCTAAAAGTTATGTCTCCTATGAGAGTATAATATAGAGACTGTTACATTTCCATGTTTTGCTTTTTTATATGAAAAAACTACTTATCACTTCGGCTTTAATAGCCATGAGTCTGCCATCAAGTGCAGTTATCGGGCAATTGCCTACGTTTTCCGAATGGCATGATATGCAGGTAAACGAGGTCAATCGTTTCCCTATGCATACTAATTTCTTTACTTACGAATCGGTAGAAAAAGCATTGAAAGGCGATAAAACCGCATCTTCCAATTATCTCTCTCTCGATGGAGAATGGAAGTTTAATTGGGTAGAGGATGCCGACAAACGCCCTACTGATTTCTACAAAACGGAGTACAACGATGCTTCGTGGCACACAATGAGGGTTCCCGGGATATGGGAACTTAACGGATATGGCGATCCGGTATATGTAAATGTAGGCTTTGCATGGCGGGGACATTTCAAGAATAACCCGCCTGAAGCGCCGATAAAAGACAATCATGTGGGTTCCTACCGTCGTGTTGTCGATATTCCTAACGATTGGAACGGCCGACAGGTTGTCGCTCATTTCGGTTCTGTTACATCGAATATATATCTTTGGGTGAATGGGAAGTTCGTAGGATATGCCGAAGATTCGAAGGTAGCTGCAGAATTTGACATTACTCCATATTTGAAGAAAGGCAAAAACCTGATAGCTTTCCAAACCTTTCGCTGGTGCGATGGCAGCTATTGCGAGGATCAGGATTTCTGGCGTTTGAGCGGTGTAGGACGTTCATGTTATCTTTTTACCCGCGATGCATCGACTCAGATTACCAATATCCGCGTTACTCCCGACTTAGAGAATAACTATACGGATGGCACGCTTGCTGTCAATGTCGACGTTAAAGGGCACCCCATCGTAGAGTTCCTGTTGCTGAATGACAAAGGAATTGTGGTAGGCAAGAATACTGTAGACTTTAAAAAGCATAATTTCGGGGCAATTCATTTCAAGTTACGGAATGTAAAGAAGTGGACTGCAGAAACGCCCTATCTCTATACTCTTGTGGCTACGGTTATGCAAAATAATAAAAAGATAAGCGCAATACCGCAGAAAGTAGGTTTCCGAAAGGTAGAAATCAAGGGCTCCCAGTTGCTTGTCAACGGGCAACCTATTTATATCAAGGGTGCCGACCGCCACGAGATGGATCCCGATTTCGGCTATTATGTAACTCCGGAACGCATGCGGCAAGACCTTCAGATAATGAAGCGTTTCAATATTAATGCCGTGCGTACATGCCATTATCCCGACGATCCTTTGTGGTACGACCTATGTGATGAATACGGAATTTATATATGTGCCGAGGCTAACCAAGAGAGTCATGGCTTCGGATACGGCGATGAAGCGGTATCGAAGACGCCTCTTTTTGCCAAACAAATATTGGAACGTAACCAACATAACGTAGAATCGTTCTACAATCATCCAAGTATTATCTATTGGTCTTTGGGCAACGAAACCGCCGATGGCCCCAACTTTGCGGCAGCATACAAATGGGTTAAAGAGCGCGACCATAGCAGGCCGGTGCATTGGGAGCGGGCTATAAAAGGCGATAATACGGATATTTACTGTCCTATGTATTTGCCGCAAGATGAATGCGAGCGCTATGCATTTTCGACAGCCCCCGAAGATCAGAAGCCTTTAATACAGTGTGAATATTCTCATGCCATGGGTAATTCGGGCGGAGGCTTTAAGGAATATTGGGATTTAGTGCGCAAATATCCCAAGTTTCAGGGCGGTTTTATTTGGGATTTCGTAGATCAAGGGCTACACGGAAAGGACGCACAGGGGCGCAATATATATAAATATGGTGGCGATTACAATACTTATGATCCTTCCGACAACAACTTCAACTGCAACGGACTCATAAGTCCGGACCGCGTACCTAACCCGCACATGTATGAAACAGGATACTACTATCAGAATATTTGGGCCACGCCTGTCGACCTTAATGCGGGTAAAATCAAAGTCTATAATGAGTATTTCTTCCGCGATTTAAGCAATTATAAGCTCGTATGGAATATCACAATAGACGGCAAGAAAGTGCAGAATGGCGAAATAGACAATCTTGACATCGCACCCCATGAGACCAAAGAATACGCGTTGGGCTATCGTCTCGGCGACTCATATCAGGGAGAAGTGCTTCTGAATGTGGCATTCTGCCTGAAATCGGCAGAACCGCTGATGGAGTCAGGTCAAACTGTTGCGTACAATCAGATGCCGATCAAAGATTATCAGTTCGGTAAACCGATGGTTTTGAAAGGCGAGCAAGGCAGTAAATTGAAGCTTGTCAATAAGAAGAATGCAGATGCCATTACGGTGTCGAACGATCTTTGCAACATTGTTTTCAATAAGACTACAGGCCGCCTTACCGACTATACAGTAGGCGGACAACATATATTGGGCGAAGGCGGAACGCTGAAACCGAACTTCTGGCGTGCCGTAACAGACAACGATATGGGGGCGGAACTCAACCTTAAATATAAGGTATGGCGGAACCCTGTATTCGAGTTGCAGCACATAGATGCTCGAAAGCAGGGCGATGCCGTACAGGTGACGACTGTTTACACGATGCCGGAAGTAAAAGCCACACTTGCGCTTGTTTACACTATCGACAGGGGAGGAAGCATGCAGGTAGAGCAGAAACTGACGACAGATAAGGCTGCCAAGGTGCCGAATATGCTGCGTTATGGTGTGGTGATGGAACTTCCGTACGATTTAGATCGCTCGGAATTCTACGGCAGAGGACCTATAGAAAATTATTCCGACCGCAAACATTCACAGTCGATCGGTATTTATTCTATGACTGCCGATGAGCAGTTCTACCCCTATATCCGTCCGCAAGAGAGCGGAACCAAGAGCGATATTCGCTGGTGGAAGCAGACCAACAGCGCTCAGAAGGGCTTCCGCATAGAGTCGGATAGGGCATATTCTGCCGGTGCATTGCATTATGCCATTGCTGATTTAGATGGCGGAGACAAGAAGGAGCAACGCCATTCGCCGCAAGTTCCTAAGTCTAAGTATACCAATCTTTGCCTCGATTTGGTACAAACCGGCGTCGGAGGAGTAGACAGTTGGAGTCCTAAGGCCGAAGCACTACCCGAGTATCGAGTTAACTATAAGGATTATAACTTCGTATTCCGCATTATTCCGTTGAAATAATGTAGCGGTTTTCTTGATAAAATGCAACCTCTGCCTGTATTTCCCGTATGGAAATAGGCAGAGGTTTTTCGTTTCTGTCCAGACTGCAGCGGGCGTGGAGAGTTTGTAAGTATTCCGAATGTGTTGGAAAAGAGAGGGGCGAGTTTGAAATAGGCATGTGGTGTATCGGTAATAAACTGCAAGTATAAAACGATTATAAGTACTGTCTAATACAGATATACCGTCTTTTTAAGGATAGGAGTAAGGGTGTATAGGGCGATAAGAGCATGCAGAACTAAAAAATGCTAAAATGCTCTTTGTATGTTGGAAATATCGTATCTTAGCAGAAAAATAGGAGGATATGTATGAAGAAAATAATATTATTGACAGTTGTTTCGGCGGTTTTAGCTGGTTGTACGGTATCGCAACAAACTGTACAGCAGAAGGCTGAGCAGCAAATAAGGACTGCACGGCAGGTGAGAGAATTATTGCAAACCCGCCGCTATGCCGTGGATATTAAATATATGTATCCGCAGCGAGGCATGATGAAGGCTCTCGATTACGGATATGGGGTTCGTATATCGGGCGATTCTATCTATTCTTATCTGCCTTACTTTGGGATAGCTCGCGGATATGTGCCATATGGAGGAGGGAAAGGTTTGCATTTTAAGACTGTTTTTTCTGATTATTCGATACATAAATCTAAGAAACATCTTACACAAGTCGTGGTTATTGTAACCAATGAGGAAGACCGTTATCGATATACTATGGACATTTACGATAATGGGAACGTGCAACTATCTGTGCAGGCCGATAGACGCGATTTCATTTCTTTTTCGGGAGAAATGGTTTTGGACGACAAGAGAAATACGAAAGAATAGGCATGAGAAAGCTATCGATATTATTGGTTGTGATGCTGTGCTGTGCGAGTATGTCTGCTACAGGCGCATCGGTGGAGCGGAAATGGAGCACAATATATGTGAAAGAGCACCTGTATTACCATCTTGGAGACGAGTTGAATGTTGTCGATATAAATATAGAATGGCCGGAAGCTATAGATTATTCGGCTGTAAAACCGTTGCAACAGTTTATTTCGAAGAAACTTTTTCAGGTGGAAGCCGATAATCTGAAACAGGCTTATACGGCTTTCAAGAAACGGTTCGGGGAGCCTGTTACGCAAAAGTTCGATACGCTTCCCGATGACCGTAAGTATTGCTATGTAGACTGTTCTTTGAAACAAATTGCACATAGCGAGGGGAGGTTCATCTCTTACCGCCTTTCTTATGTTTCGTCTCCGGCCTCTCTGTCGTCGCAACCGAGCGATACGGTAAACATCTTGTTTACCTACGATGTTATTCATGATAGGGTGTTGATGATGAAAGACATATTGCGCGGAAACCGTGTGTCTGGCGATGTAGGAGGACAGGAGTTTTTCTTGAGGGTAGTCGATGGAACGAATGCAGATATTCCCGATGATATTGGGGCCATGTATCTCACAAATGCGTGTTTGTATGACAAGGGGATGCTTGTCGATGCAGTAGTGGTTACGCAGGAAAGTTTCCATATTCCGGTCTCCTCGGCCATTGGATTAGAGGATAATAAGAGCTTCTTTTCGAAGGGCTCGGCAGGTTTGTTTAATGATCGTACGCCAGTGGTGCATTCTGTCTTTAGGCCTGATAGTACGACATTGGATGGGCGTGTTATCGCGAATACTGTTGATGCGAAGCCGGCCTTTCAAGGCGGTATGGATAGTTTGCAGCATTTTCTTTCTTTGCATGTGAAATATCCCGATTTCGAAAGATTTAATAATATACAAGGCAGTGTGTTACTTTCTTTCGTTGTAGACGAGCGCGGACAAATTTGCGATATACGTGTTATTCGCCCCGTATCTCCTGCCATCGACCGTGAAGCAGTGCGCGTGTTGGGCATAATGCCACGGTGGGTACCGGCGAGAAAAGGCGATATGGCGGTGCCGTTCGAAATGAATATTCCGATTAGTTTTCAAGTCGTAAACTGACGGGCTGTGAACATTCAACCGGTGTGTTTAAGATTGTAGGAAGGCAGAGGAGCCAGATGACAATCTTTTTTTTATGTATTTATCTCTTTATTTTTTCCTTTGTCTTTAAATAGCATTTCATGCTGTTTTAGTTATCTTTTTGTGATTTGTGGTGTGCTTATTATGTCCGATTTGTAAGTATATTCTCTTTAAAGTCATCACAATGGTAGTGTGGTAAATATATTTTACATTATAATTGAAAGTGTGTTGGTGTGATAGGTGCAAGGGAAATACCTGTTGTGTGCATAAAAGTGTCATAGTGTAAGTTGAAGGGCTAAATTTTAAACAGTACAAAGTATGCGTATTTGCAAATTGTAAGTTTTGGAGCCCGTTTTTATTAGTTTTGGTTTTTTAATGTACCTATATGTTTTAGTTGTATTTTTGATGAAAAATAATGATAAAATAAAGTTAATTTTTTGTATGTGTTTCAATTAAATATATTACTTTTGCGGCAGAAAATGAATAAAAACCTAAAAAATATAGAGTATGAAAAGAGCTATTCTTTTATCAATGGTATGTATGATGACCGTTTTTAGTTTCGGTCGCAATCATGTTTCTGAGAATGCAACAGTTGTTGCAGACACTATTTTTTATAACGGTAATATGCTGAATGTTGCCAATAGAGCGGATGCAAGTTATTATCGTTTACTTATGAGAACGGCACATGGAATGAAGACTCAGGATGTGTTTCAGGACTTTTATCTTGATGGAACACTAAAGGCTGAGGGCGGTTACAGCTTTATTGATTTGAGCAATGATGCCAATACTGTTTTGGATGGTGAGATAACTACCTACTATGCAAACGGTAAAGAGAAATGGCATGGCAATTATGTAAATGGAAAACGTGATGGGTATTTCACCATGCAAATGCGTGATGGAAGCGTCGCTGTGGTAGAGTTTGTGAAAGGAGAGTCAAAGCATAAGTATTATACAGTGACGAGTCCCGACGGGAATATGCAGAAACTTCCTATATCAGAACTGAAATCTCTCTTATAAATACAAAACATAAAATCATAAAATTAACGTAAAAAGGTACACCTCGTGATGAAGTGTACCTTTTGTTTTTTATCTTAAATCCAATTCTATGGGGCAATGATCGCTGCCGTAGATGTCGGTATGTATCTTTGCATCGGCAATTCTTTCTTTCAATCTCTCCGATATGAGGAAATAGTCTATGCGCCATCCGGTGTTTCTTTCTCTTGCACGAAATCTGTATGACCACCACGAATAAGTAACTTGTTCTGGGTAAAGAGTTCTGAAAGTGTCTATAAATCCGCCGGCAAGCAGTTCTGTCATTTTTTCTCGTTCCTCGTCTGTAAATCCGGCATTGCGCCTGTTTGTCTTGGGATTTTTAATATCAATCTCCTCGTGGGCTACATTCATATCGCCGCAAACAATAACGGGTTTACGTGCATCCAATGCCAGAAGATACGCTTTGAAGTCGTCTTCCCATCTCATACGATACTCTAATCGGCGCAGTTCATCCTGTGAATTAGGCGTATATACCGTTACAAGAAAGAAGTTCTCTGTTTCAAGTGTTATCACTCTGCCCTCATGATCGTGCTCGTCGATACCTATACCGTAAGTTACGTTTAGAGGGGTTTGCCTTGTAAAAATGGCCGTACCCGAGTAACCTTTCTTATCTGCGTAGTTCCAATATGATTGGTAACCGTTGAACGCCAAGTCGAGTTGCCCTGCCTGCATCTTGGTTTCTTGAAGGCAAAAGAAGTCGGCATCGAGCGATTTGAAAGAGGTTTCGAAGTCTTTGCCCACACATGCTCTGAGACCATTCACATTCCACGATATCAGTTTCATGCTTTAATTTTCTATATAGAAGTAAACAGGAGTGAAAGTTGTCGTTGTATTATCTATCGTCATAGAATTTGCGGTAAAGAAATATCCCATGCGTCTATTTGCGGGTAAGAATACGCATGCCAGCATTTGTGTAGCGAACTGTACGACGGCATTGTACGTTCTTCCACCATCGCTGAAGCTGAATTTTAATTCCGGACTAACTGTTCTAAAGCCGTAAACTGAGGAATTTAAGGCGTAGAATTGCATATAGCACTTCACTTCAGCTGTAACCGATGTGTTTTCTAATGCTGTTTTGATGCTTGGAGCTATCAATGTAGCTCCCTTGGCAAGCATGGATACCGGAAAATTCTTTACCGTAATCAAGGAGTCTACCTTCCAGTTGATGTTATTTACTGTACCGGAATCTTTGTCGCAAATCCACTTCATCTTGCCTGAATAGGTACCTTGCATATTCTGAAGTGCAATTCTTAAGTTCTCTACATTTAGGCCATTGTCTGAATTGTCCGAGTTTCCAAGACACGAGGTTATCGCTATCATGCAGCTGATACCTACAAAAAGTTTAGCAAAAATAGATTTCATATTCGTGTATTTTATAAAAGTTTGTAGTAATAAGCTATTTATTTAGTTTATATTCTTTTTGTTTCTCCCCGCAGCAGGTTCATGAACTCTTCGCGGGTTTTGGCTTGGTTAAAGGCCCCGCTAAAATCGCTTGTCGTTGTAATGGCATTCTGCTTCTCGACTCCTCTCATCTGCATACACATGTGTTTTGCCTCGATTACCACCATTACTCCGAGCGGTTTCAGCGTATCTTGTATGCAGTCTTTTATCTGTTGTGTCATTCTTTCCTGCACTTGAAGGCGGTGACTGTAGATATCCACCACACGTGCAATCTTACTAAGTCCCGTTATATAACCGTTAGGAATATATGCTACGTGTGCTTTTCCGTAGAAAGGCAGAAGATGGTGCTCGCACATAGAAAAGAAATCAATATCTTTTACAATGACCATCTGGTTGTAGGTTTCGGCGAAAAGGGCATCTGTAAGTACCCTGTGCGGATCTTGTCCGTAGCCTCTGGTCAGTATCTGCATGGCTTTGGCCATACGTACAGGTGTCTTTTGCAACCCATCTCTGTCCGGATTTTCGCCAAGCAGCGACAATATGTCTTTATAATGTGCGGCGAGTTCTTCGAGTCCTTCGCGTATATCTGTTTCTGAATTCATGATCATTCAAGCTACCTGCTTTAATATTGTACGGTTATTTTCCCTTTTACTATACATGCCTGTTTGTAGCCCATCGATTGTATTTTTCTTAAAACGATATTGGCTTCCTCCAAACTTCGGTAGTTTCCTATGCGACATATCCATCTCGGAGAATAGAAATGTACATATACCGGTTCTTCCGGAAAGTTCATTTTTATCTGGTTGCGGATACTTTCAGCGCGTTGTCTGTCGGCTCTCGAGTTACCTCCGGCAAATACCTGTACGCGATAGCCCGTTACTTTGTAGATGTTACGCGGTACCTTTTTACGCAAATCAAGCGTTGGTATATCGAATTTGTCGGTTTCTGTTTTACTTTCACTCTTTTCCTTTTTATCGATTACCTCGTGTTTCGTAGTGTCTTTCCGTTTAGCTGAATCGTTCTCCTGCTGCTGACGTACGGTGGCTGTTTCTGCTGTACGTTCAGCCGTTGTTGTCTTATTGATTGTTTTAGTATCTTTCTGTTCTTTCTTTACTGTTTGTGTATTTGCCGGTTCTTTTACTGCGGCAGTTCGGTTCTTACCGTTCACTAATTCGTCTATTTCCTTACTCTGTTTTACGATAACAGTACCTTGTCCTTGAACTTTCTTTTGCAGATGTTCAAGATAAGTCTGCGCATTAGCAATGATGGCAGGACAGAGTATAATAATAAATAATGTGACGAATTTCTTCATTTTGCAATATTTATAAATAAAAAGAAGCAAGGCCACCTGCCATATCGACAGGTACCTCGACTCTTATAGCGATGTTATTTCTTCCATGCGTCGATAATGCCTTTGAAGTCGGCAGCCTTTAAAGAGGCACCACCGATAAGACCTCCATCGATATCAGGCTTTGCAAACAGCTCTGGGGCATTACTTGCTTTGCAGCTTCCGCCGTAGAGTATTGTCGTTTCTTCGGCAACTTCTTTGCCATATTTTTCTGCAATAGCCGAACGAACAAAGGCATGTATCTCCTCTGCTTGGTCTGAAGTTGCGGTTTTGCCGGTACCGATAGCCCAGATAGGTTCGTATGCTATGACGATATTTTCGAACTCTTCTGCACTCAGGTTAAATACAGAGCCTTCGAGTTCTGCCTTTACAACCTCGTTTTGTTTATTGGCTTCGCGTTCTTCAAGTGTCTCCCCGATACAGAAGATAACCTTTAAACCGTTCTTCAATGCAAGCAATACCTTCTCTTTAAGGACTTCCGGCGTCTCATTGTAATACTGGCGACGCTCCGAGTGCCCAAGGATAACGTACTTTGCACCGGTACTCTTCACCATTTCTGCAGACACCTCTCCCGTGTAGGCACCCTTTTCTTTATCGGCACAGTTCTCTGCTCCGAGCGCTACAACATTCTGATCGAGCACATTTGCTACGCTTGCAAGGTGAATAAACGGGGTACAGATAACCACATCGCAGTTCGGCTTGTCGCCTTTCAATGCATTGTTAATCTCGGTAGCCAATGCAACTCCCTCTTGTAAATTGAGGTTCATCTTCCAATTACCTGCAACAATTTTCTTTCTCATCTTCTTTTTGTTTTTTATAAGTTTATATATTTTGTTAGAATGTTCTTTGCCCTTGAGCCATCGGCTCCATGCCCAAAGACGATCGGCAATGGTCAGTAACAGGAGCGGCAGTATGAACCAGAGGAAAATTTTGACCACTTTACCCGGAATACTATCATCGGGCATCTTGCCTATTTTCGTTTCTGCAAGTGGTTTGTTCAATGTTCCTGTATCGGGTAAATCGTTATGGCTCCATTTACGGATAACAACTCCGTCTTTCAATAACAGTAGTCCCGGGTTGCTTCGGATGATGGTCTTCAATGTCGTTGCATCGGTATTGAAGAACTTATATTCTGCTCCTGTTATATCTTGCCAGTTCTTAATGGCCTTTTCAGAGCTCGCTGTAAGACAGTAAAACGGATAGCCGAAGTCTTGTGCATATTCGTATATCTGGTCTATATCGCCGAAGTTACTGTCGTCGGCATGCTCAAGATAGGGTGAAATCAGTAGGAATGTATAGCCCCGATGGCCCAATATCTCGTTTGTTTTATCGTTGCCGCCTATTTCTTGTATCGAAAAGTCATGGATGGGCGGCACATATCCGGCTTTTGTCTGTACGGTTTTCGAGTCGATGAATGTCCATGTAGAGTCGGGATAATTGTCGAGTGTGAACTCTTTACGTACCCCATTCTTCTCCATAATGAATGTTGTTTCGAACTCAGGCTGCGGGGCTTCCTTCGGTATCTCCATGCTCTTGGGTATGTCGCTCCCGATATGATAGGGACGGAAGTCGAACATAGGCAGCTTATACAGACTGTATGCACTCGAAAAGAGTATAAACACGATGGTATAGTTGATCACTATCCATTGATTGGATTTAGATATGGCACGCTTCATACGGAGCGGAAACCATGCCACCACAGCCGAACACGCAAGCAACACCAAGTTTTTGGCGAGCGTCATGCCGTTGGATAGCTTTACCGCATCGCCGAAACATCCGCAGTCGGCTACCGGATCGGCTATGAATATCCATATTGTAATTATCGTCATCACGGCGATAAACAGGCAGATAAGTTTGGATGTAAACCGCCTACGTATGGCAAATAACAAGAATATGCCGAGACAGAACTCCAATGCCGATATGCTGATAGAGGTGGCAAGCGTTATCCAATCGGGTACAATACCGCCCATCGACAGCGCTTCTAAATAGTCCTGTATCTTATATTGAGTGCCAAGCGGATCGACAGCCTTTACAAATCCCGAGAATATCAGTACGGGGGCAACTGCCAATCGGCACATATTGACTGCTATCGTCTTGAACAATTCCACGCTTAATCTGCAAGTCTGTTACTCGGAGAGCCTAATGGCACCGAACACAGCATAGTTGATGATATCCATATAATTGGCATCGATACCCTCCGAAACGAGCGCTTTACCATGAATATCTTCCAATTCTTTTATCCGTTGAACCTTGGTGAGAATGAAGTCGGTATAGCTGCTAATGCGCATAGAGCGCCATGCTTCGTCGTAATCGTGGTTCTTTTTGAGCATCAGTTCGAGGGCTTTCGATGCCTGTGTGTCGTACAACCGCAAAGCGTCGTCGGGCAGCATGTCTACCTCGTCTACAAAACCTTTTTCTAATTGTATCAGCCCGATGATGCCATAGTTGATAAGGGCAATGAACTCAGGCCTGATACCTTCGCCCACTAAAGACTCGCCTTTGATTTCAAGAGAGCGTATTCGTTTGGCTTTGATGAAGAGTTGATCGGTAAGAGACGATGGGCGCAAGATACGCCACGAGGCACTGTAGTCGTGAAGTTTCTTTGCAAAAAGTTCCCTACACTCGTGCATTACGCTTTTAAACTGTTCTTCCGTGTTCACTTGATTCGTATTTATATCGGATGCAAATTTACTGATTTCTGCCGAAACAGCCAAATAATTTATAGGATGGAGCGTAAGGCTATTTCTGCTTTTGGCGCATCTTGATCATTCTTACCACACAGCACATGGCATCGTAACGGGCTTGCAACGAGTCTCGTTTTGCACGGAGCATGTTGGCGCGATATAGGTTTTTCTCTAACGGAATTAATCCCAAAGTGGCTTGCAGTGCCGAATCGGTATGCGCAATATCGTTTTGTGCCATCTTTAGAGAGGCATTCTGCCATACGGTAAGCGCCTTCTTGCGGGCTTCTATTGCCGTGGGATATTTCTCGCGCAGCGATGTTATAGAGTCAAGAGTTTGCCTGTATGCTCCCTGATTGTATAGTTCTTCGATCTTAGAGAGCATGGCAAGAGCCTTATTGTCTTCGGTTTCAGCGCACGAAGCAAAGGCTAATGCGATGATGATAAGCCAAATATATCTCATAACAATGCAAAGTTACGAATAAAAACTTGGTATAATGCAACGATAGGCGGTTAAACTTAAAATATTTCTGTGAAAAACTGTGTAAATTTATGTAGGGAGATAGGGATGAGAGATGAGCGATTAGGGATGAGCGTTTGGTGGGCGTATCGTGAGAATTTAGTTCACCTAAGATTTTTCGAATGGATAATTATGTCTTTTTCCCCTCATTTGGAGCTTCTTGAGAGTATAGGCAGAGAATGTTTCTACGGAACGGATATTAATCATAAATCTTTTGTTTTTCTTCCCTGTGTTCTTGCTCCGTATTTATTAGTTAGGCCATCTGTGACCGACAGAGGTGCTGCCTATACCCGATAAATATACTCTCTATGTTCGATAGACAGATGGGCTGATTGTACCATAGAGACTTGCTTTACTAAATTTCCTATATGTGTAGCATGAAAGAGATAGTGCTTATGAGAATTCAGGCAGGTTTAATTCCTGCGATACGCCCACCAGACGATCTTCACCAATCCCTCATTATTCATCACCAATCCCCTTCTGTAGAGGGGGAAGGATAGGTTTCCTCTTTTCTCTCTTTCCTTTTTTCCTGTTCCTGCTTCTGCCGAGTTTGCCAGCTTGCAGTATCAGAAAGAAACACTAAATGCGGCTCCTAACGAAAATGTAGACATGTATTTTCGTTGACGGCTGGTGTAAGAGTGTATGTAACTGTCGGCATTTGCCGGCTGTCCTTCGTAGGTAAGGTTCTCTGCTGCAGCCTTGATAAACTGCGTAGGTGCGTAGGTGATGTTATATTTCTGCCTGCAGAAGTCGTAATCAAGATATAATCTCCATGCGAAAAACGACTTTTGAGCGAAGGTAAACGATACACCTGTGGCGAAATTAGTGGACTTGTTGCCCTCCATATTCAGATATTCCCATGAGGTATCGTATTTGTTTGTTGTTACAGAACCGTCGTTTCCTTGGTGCATTCGTACCTCGTAAGTAAGGAATTTCTTACCGTTGTTGTTTTCGTATGACATGTCTACGTCCATTTTTACGCCTTTGGCATGCGCGTTGATGTCGATTCCGTGCATATAGCTGCGCCCTATAAGTAGCTTAGTACCCACGGCGCAGTGCGACGATATGGGCAGACTGAAATAAAGGCCGGCACCTGTGGTGAATTCAGACAGGTGGTCTGAATTTACTTTCAGGGTGTACTCCTCGATAAATCTCCCTATCGTAGGGCTGAAATCGGCAAGGTCTCCTAATGGATTTTGCGTAAACTCTTTCCAGTTCTTTACGCGTTTTGAACTTATGCGCAACCTTCCTCCTACGCCTATATAAGGGTTAAAGAAGTAGGCTCCCTCTACTCCGATTTGTGTAGATACCGTGAACTTCAGTTCTTGAGCAGGCAACTCGTCGTAATATTCTTCCAATTGCAAGTCTTTTACGGGTAGTTTAAGCGACTGATGCCCCAGTCCTACGCCTGTTTGAATGTTGAAAAACGAGGGGTACCTTGTCAGGTCGTTCTGTAAAAACAGGTCGTTTTTTATGATACCTTTGCCTTTGAACAGCAAATCGCCTATGGAATAACCCAGTTCGGTGGACAATATACCGATGCCGGCACCGGCAAACGTATCGCTTACCCAGTGGCGGTTGTTGAGTACGCGCATGCATCCGGTGGCGGTGGCCAGTGCATATCCCGCGATTGAGAACCAAGGACTGCGTGTCATACCATACTCCTTGTGAAAGATGGTGGCCGCTGCAAATGCCGTAGCCGTATGCCCTGACGGAAACGAATTGTGACTTGTGTCGTCTGGACGTAACTCCTTGGCGGTATATTTTATACCATTGACGAGCGCAGCCATCACAACGTACGAAGCTGCACTGCTAACTAAATAGCGCGGCCAGTTGCTTCTGCCCTCGTATCCCGCTGCTTTAAGACCGGTAGCTGCCACGAGCGGCAGGTATTGGCTATAGTTGTCGGTCTCGTTGTGGAACTCATAAACGAATTTATTGCGCAGGTTACGGAAGTTTTTACGGTCTCTCCGCAGTAGGATGCCGGCCGTAATCCACGGGATACTTGTCAGAGATACGTCGCTTTTAAAGCTGTGCTGTTGTGTTTGGTGTACTGTTTGTATCGAATGGAAAGCATGGATAAGTGTATCGGGCGTGGCAAGTGTACCCCTTGTGCCTTGTATAATAGGCTGAAGAGTATCGGGTGTTTGGATGCTGTCGGGTGGTACTTGTGCCGAAAGCGTGATTAAGCAGATGAATTGTATGAGTAGAGCAGTTATTATAAATTTCATCCCATTACCGTTTAGGTGCAAAATTAATGATATAATTATGCATACTCTTGTGGTTTTACTTGATTTAGTTATTTTTAACTCCTGTATTGGTTTTCTGCATTCTTCCGTGCAGGCATAATTCTGCTATAATGGTTCTATGAACCGAAAAATATTCGTATCTTTGCACCGCTAAAGCGTAATATTTGTAATGAAACTATTTTCTGATGCCGATTTGGCACGCATTCTCGATAAAGACATATTCCATAAAATTTCCTTGGCAGCCGACTCTCTTGGCATGGAATGCTATGTGGTGGGCGGTTATGTGAGAGACATATTCCTCGAGCGCCCCTCTAACGATATCGATGTAGTGGTGGTGGGAAGCGGTATACAGGTAGCCGATGCGCTGAAAAAACTACTTGGCAAACGTGCTCATATTTCTGTTTTCCGTAATTTCGGTACGGCTCAAGTGAAGTTCGGCAGTATGGAAATCGAGTTTGTGGGGGCACGTAAGGAGAGTTACAGCCACGATTCGCGCAAGCCGGCAGTGGAGAACGGTACGCTTGAAGATGACCAAAATCGCCGCGACTTTACTATTAATGCTTTAGCAATATGCCTGAATAAAGAACGTTTCGGTGAGTTGATAGATCCTTTCGGTGGGCTTGAAGATATGGAAGACGGCATTATACGGACGCCACTCGATCCGGATACCACCTTTTCAGATGATCCCTTGCGCATGATGAGGTGCGTAAGGTTTGCCGCACAACTTAATTTCTTTATCGAAGATGCTACTTTCGAGGCGCTTAGGCGCAATGCCGACCGCATAAAGATCGTGAGTGCGGAGCGCATAGCCGACGAACTGCACAAGATAATGATGACGCCTGTGCCGAGTAAAGGGTTCTTCGAACTCTATCGTTCGGGTTTGTTAGAGATCATACTGCCCGAACTTTGCGCCCTCGATGTGGTGGATACGCGGAACGGAAAGGCACATAAGAATAATTTTTATCATACGCTTGAGGTCGTCGATAATATCGCCAAGCATACCGATAACCTGTGGCTGAGGTGGGCTGCTTTGTTCCATGACATCGGAAAACCTCGCAGCAAACGGTGGAACCCTGCCGTGGGATGGACGTTTCATAACCATAACTTTATCGGTGCAAAGATGCTTCCGGGCATTTTCAGACGGTTAAAGTTTCCGATGGATGCCAAACTGAAGTTCGTTCAGAAATTGGTGGATATGCACATGAGGCCCATTGCGATTGCAGATGATGAGGTAACCGACAGTGCCGTACGCCGTTTGATGAATGATGCAGGCGACGATGTAAACGATTTGATGTTACTTTGCGAGGCCGATATTACAAGCAAGAATGCGCAGCGAAAGCAGCGTTTTTTGGATAATTTCCGTATTGTTCGCGAGAAATTGAAGAACTTGGAAGAGCGTGATTACAAGCGTTTGTTGCAGCCGTGCATCGATGGTAACGAAATTATGGAGATGTTTCATCTGCAGCCTTCGCGCGAGGTGGGGGCGCTGAAGCAGAGTCTTAAGGATGCCGTTCTTGATAATAAGGTGCCCAATGAGCGGGAACCGTTACTCGAATTGCTGCGTAAGAAAGCAAAATCTATGGGACTTATGGACCGATAGATGTAAGAAAAAGAAGAAACGTCTTTACTTTTTTTTGCTTAAATTTGTTTCTTTATAATAATTGTTAAAAGTAATGTAACTTGTGAACATAGTTACTAAGGAATGATTATTTTTGCATCGTAAAACTTTTCTAAGTGTAGAAGTTTTGCCTTGTGGTCAGGTTTTTAGTATCGAGATATAAATTATAATATTTAAATAGGTATGAAGATTAAGAGTGTTTTATGCTTTATGGTTGCTGCAACGCTAATGGCGTGTGGTGGAAAGAGTTCCATGAAGATGGGTGATAATCAGTTTCCGGTTAGGACGATCGGTTCTTCTAATGCGGATTTGCAAACCACCTATCCCGCAGCTGTCAAGGGTGTTCAGGATGTGGAGATACGTCCTAAGGTCTCCGGATTTATCACAAAAGTGTGTGTACATGAAGGTCAAACCGTTTCGGCAGGCCAGTTGTTGTTCGTTATAGACAACGAAACGTATCAGTCGGCAGTGCGTCAAGCCCGTGCAGCAGTAAATACTTCGCGTGCTCAACTGAATACTGCGAAGCTGACGTATGATAATAATAAGAAACTATTTGATAGGAATATTATCGGGCAGTATGAACTTTCAACGGCTCAAAATAGTTATGAAACGGCTCGTGCAGCCCTTGCTCAAGCGCAGGCTTCGTTGGCTTCGGCTAAAGAAACACTGGCTTATTGTTTCGTGAAAAGTCCTACTGCCGGCGTTATCGGTAGTCTTCCTTACAAACGGGGAGCCTTGGTAAGTGCTTCGAATACGCAGCCTTTAACCACGGTTTCTAATATCAGTACCGTAGAAGTTTACTTCTCTATGACAGAAAAAGACATCATGAACCTGACCAAGATGACCGGCGGAATTAATGAAGCTATTGCGAAATTCCCGCCTGTGAAGCTGCAATTGGCGGACGGGACGATTTATAATCAGCCCGGAAAAGTGGTGAAAATGAGCGGTGTTATCGATGCTTTAACAGGTGCAGCAAGTATGATTGCCCGTTTTCCCAATCCCGATAAACTGCTGAAGAGCGGTGCTTCAGGGCAGATCGTTGTATCATCTAACAGCAGTAACGCTATCGTAATTCCTCAAGAGGCTACCTCAGAAGTGCAGGATAAAGTTTTTGTTTATCTTGTTGGTAAAGATAATAAGGTGAAATATACGGAGATTAAAGTCGATCCGCAGAACGATGGAAAGAATTATATTGTTACGAGTGGTCTTTCCGTAGGCGACCGTATAGTAACGAAAGGACTTACCAAACTGTCTGATGGAATGGAAATCAAGCCGATTACAGAGGAGCAGTATCAGAAGAATTTAGATGATGCAGTGAAGAAAGGTGAAGCCAACAGCAGTTCAAGTAAGTTTATCGATGCCATGAAATAATTCCTCATACGGGGAAATTATATATGTGCAGATAAACGAATAGGGATAATAATTTCAGATAACTTATGACATTTACACATTTTATCAAGCGTCCGGTACTGTCTACGGTAATATCGATATTCTTCGTATTATTGGGAGGAATCGGACTTATATCGCTGCCTATCGCGCAGTATCCTGACATTGCACCGCCGACGATTGCGGTTTCTACGACCTATACCGGTGCCGATGCGCAGACGGTAATGAACTCTGTTGTAACGCCATTGGAGGAAAGTATCAACGGTGTAGAGAACATGACGTACATGACTTCGCAGACTACGAATGACGGTTATGCATCAATTACCGTTTATTTCAAGCAGGGAACGAACGCGGATATGGCGGCTGTGAACGTTCAAAACCGTGTGAGTCAGGCGCAGGCATTGCTACCAGCAGAAGTAACAAGGGTGGGCGTTACCGTTTCTAAACGCCAGTCTTCCCAAGTGTTGATGTATACACTGACTACAGAAGACGGCAAATACGACGATGAATTCCTTACCAATTACAATAACATCAATATCATTCCGGCTATTAAACGTATCAATGGAGTCGGTGATGTGAATACTCCCGGTATGAAGACCTACTCTATGAGAATATGGTTGCAGCCGGATAAGATGAAGCAATATGGCCTGATTCCCTCGGATGTGACGGGTGCATTGGCGGAACAGAATATAGAAGCTGCTCCCGGAAAGTTCGGTGAACAGAGCAATATGGCCTATGAATACGTGATGCGTTATAAAGGTCGTTTGAAAACAGCCGATGAATATGAGAACATTATCATCAGCAGTGACGCGAACGGACAGACACTGAAATTAAAGGATGTAGCTAAGATTGAGCTGGGAGGATTGCAGTATTCCGTTTCAATGAAGAACAACAACCAGCCCTCTGTGATGGGTATGGTGCAGCAAATTGCCGGTTCTAACGCCAATGAGATTGCCAAGAATGTGAAGGCAGAGCTCGATAAACAGGCCAAGAGTTTCCCTCCCGGGATGGAATACAAGATCAATTATGATGTAACAGAGTTCCTTTATGCTTCTATAGAGGAGGTTATCAAGACGCTTGTCATTACACTTGTGCTGGTATTCTTCGTGGTTTACATCTTTTTGCAGGACATGCGATCGACGTTAATTCCGCTGATTGCCGTGCCTGTAGCATTGATCGGCTCATTCTTCTTCCTGTGGGTATTCGGATTTTCCATCAACCTTCTGGTACTTTCGGCATTGTTGTTGGCAATTGCGATAGTGGTGGATGATGCCATAGTCGTGGTGGAAGCCGTGCATGCCAAACTCGATCAAGGTTACCAAAGTGCACTAACGGCGTCTATAGATGCTATGAACGAAATTTCCGGAGCCATCATTTCTATTACTTTGGTAATGGCAGCGGTGTTCGTGCCGGTATCGTTTATCGGCGGAACCAGCGGTACTTTCTATCGTGAATTCGGTGTTACGATGGCAGTAAGTATCATCATTTCGGCCGTCAACGCATTGACATTATCACCCGCATTGTGTGCCATATTCTTAAAACCCCATGCAGATGAAGAGGGTGAACATAAGTCTACATTCATCAGCAGGTTCCATGCAGGCTTCAATATCGTATTCGATAAGACAGTCGCTAAATATAAGAAAGGTGTAGAGAAATCCATTAATCGCCGCATTCTTACGGGAGTTATTATCCTTATAGGCATCATAGTGCTCGTGGTAACAATGCAGACAACCAAGACAGGCCTTGTGCCCGACGAGGATACAGGCACGCTGTTCGTCACCATATCTACACCGCCCGCCACCAGTCAGGCACGTACTCAAGAAATTACGAATATCGTAGATAAGATGTTGGCAAGCAATCCTGCTATTCAATCCCGTGAGCAAATCGTGGGTTACAACTTCATTGCAGGACAAGGTTCCGACCAAGCTACTTTCATTATCAAGCTGAAACCGTTCGAAGAACGCCCCGGTGGATTCTTCCATAACCTTGCAGGTTTGTGGGAAGGAGACGGTATCAAGCGTTTCTTCATCAACTCTAAGTCGAGCACGGCCGTATTGGGTATGATTTACAAACAAACTGCCTCCATCAAAGATGCACAGATCATAGCCTTCCAACCACCTATGATTCCCGGCTTCGGTGCTACCAACGGTGTAACATTCTCTATGCAGGATAAGACGGGAGGCGACCTGAATAGGTTCTTCAATATTACCCAAGAATATCTTGCAGAGCTAAACAAACGTCCGGAAATTCAGACGGCTATGACATCTTACAACCCGAACTATCCGCAGTATATGGTAGATGTGGATGTGTCGAAGTGTAAGCAAAGCGGTATTAGTCCTTCTACTGTGTTGACAACATTGCAAGGTTATTACGGTGGACTTTATGCCTCCAACTTCAATGCCTACGGCAAGTTGTACCGTGTAATGGTACAGGGCGATGTGGCAAGCCGTATGCGTCCCGACGGTCTTTCCAATATTTATGTGCGCACTTCATCGGGCATGGTTCCCATAAGCGAATACGTTAACCTGCGAAGAGTGTACGGTCCGTCGAATATCAACCGCTTTAACCTCTTTACATCTATCAATGTCAATGTTACTGCAGCCGACGGATATTCATCCGGTCAGGCCATTAAAGCGGTGGAAGAAGTGGCTGCCCAGATGCTTCCGGAGGGTTATGGACTCGATTATTCGGGCCTTACGCGGTCGGAACAAGAATCGAGCAACTCCACTGCAATTATCTTCTTGCTGTGTATAGTGTTCGTTTATCTGATCTTATCTGCACAGTATGAGAGTTACATTTTGCCGCTCTCTGTCATCCTGTCTCTGCCGTTCGGTCTTGCCGGAGCATTTATCTTCACGCAGCTCTTCGGCCATTCCAACGATATCTACATGCAGATTTCGCTGATTATGTTGATCGGTCTGTTGGCCAAGAACGCTATCTTGATAGTACAGTTTGCCCTTGAGAGGCGACGTACAGGTATGGCCATTCGCTATAGTGCCATATTGGGAGCCGCCGCACGTCTGCGTCCTATCCTCATGACATCGCTTGCCATGGTTATCGGTTTGCTGCCTTTGATGTTCGCATCCGGTGTAGGTAAGAACGGTAACCAGACGCTTGGAGCCGCTGCAGTGGGCGGTATGCTCATCGGTACACTGATACAAATCTTCGTTGTACCGTCGCTATTTGCCGTATTCCAATGGCTGCAAGAGCGGATAACACCGTTGAAGTTCGAGGATGAAAACAATCCCGAAGTAGCTGCGGAGTTAGAACAATATGCCCACGGCAAGTTCATTCAATGTAAAGAAAAAGAATAAAATGAAGAAATTAAATATCATTATAGCAGGTCTTGCAGTGCTGGTTCTTACCGGCTGCAAGAGCCTTTACGGAAAATATGAGCGCCCCGAAGTACAGACAAGCGGTCTCGTTCGCGATGCTATGTCTGCCGCAGACACCCTTGCCGTCGGAGATACGGCGAGCTTCGGCAATCTGCCTTGGCGCAGCGTTTTTACCGATCCGCAGTTACAGGTACTTATAGAGCGAGGGTTGAACCATAATACCAACCTGCTTAATGCAGCGCTCAACGTGCAGATAGCAGAGGCTCAACTCAAGTCGGCCAAGCTGGCTTTCTTGCCTTCATTCAGTTTCTCACCGCAAGGAACAATCGCTTCGTGGGATGGAAACAAGGCTACCAAAACCTATAGCCTGCCTATCAATGCCTCTTGGAGTGTAGACCTCTTCGGCAATCTGCTATCGCAAAAGCGGGCTGCACAGATGACTTTGCTTCACTCGCGCGACTATCAGGTGGCAGTACAGACCAATCTTATTGCCAATATGGCCAACATGTACTACACGCTTTTGATGCTCGATAGGCAGTTGGAGCTGGTGTCTGACATGGAAATATTGACCAAAGACACGTGGGAGATCATGAAAGTACAGAAAGAAGCGGTAAGGGGCGTGCGTTCTACAGCGGTGCAGGCAGCCGAGTCGAACTACTATTCCGTGCTGACGAGGAAGGCAGATTTGAACCGTCAGGTGCGCGAAACAGAGAATGCACTCTCGCTGCTTGTAGGTCAACAAGTGCAGGCTATCCCGCGCGGGAAGTTAGAAAGTCAGTCTTTACCTACCAATCTTTCTACCGGTGTAGGTGTGCAATTGCTCAACAATCGTGCCGATGTACATGCTGCAGAGATGTCGCTTGCCCAGTGTTTCTATAATGTAGAAACCGCTCGGTCGCGCTTTTATCCGGCACTGAACCTCAGTGCATCGGGCGCATTTACCAATAGTGCCGGCGGCATGATTACCAACCCGGGCAAATGGTTGCTCTCTGCTGTGGGTTCGCTTACGCAGCCTATCTTCCAGAACGGTAAGCTCATTGCCGGATTGAAGGTAGCTAAAGCGCAGTATGAACAGGCATATAATACATGGCAGAACTCTATATTGACCGCCGGAAGCGAGGTTAGTAATGCGCTTGTTTTATACAATACCTCCGACGAGAAGAGTAAGATAGAGGCCAAACAGATAGAGGTACTCAAGCAAAACGTGGAAGATACCAAGGCTTTAATGGCCAGTGCCGGCAGTACTTACTTAGAAGTAATCTCCGCACAACAGTCGTTATTGAACACTGAACTATCTAAAGTATCCGACGATTTCAGCAAGATGCAGGCTGTCGTAAATCTGTATTACGCCTTAGGAGGCGGCGCCAAATAGCGCATAACGTTTAACTTAACAAGAAAAGATATGGCAAGTGAAATAAGTGCAAGGGCAGAAGTATCCCCCAAGGCCAAGATCGGAGATAACTGTAAGATATTTCCTTTCGTCTATATAGAGGATGATGTCGTTATCGGAGATAACTGTATAATATTCCCGTATGTGAGTATCATGAACGGTACGCGCATGGGAAACGGTAACAAGGTGCACCAATGTACGGTGTTGGCTGCCATTCCTCAGGATTTTAACTTTCGCGGAGAAGAGAGCGAACTGGTTATTGGAGACAACAATACCATACGCGAGAACGTCGTTATCAACCGTGCCACGCATGCCGGAGGGCGTACTGTACTGGGCAATGACAATATGTTGATGGAGGGAGTTCATATCTCTCACGACACCAAGGTGGGTAACCATTGCGTGTTCGGTTATGGAACTAAGATTGCCGGAGACTGCGAAATAAGCGACGGGGTGATATTCAGTTCGTCGGTAATCGCCAATGCTCGCACGCGTGTGGGGAGCGGTTCGATGATACAGGCAGGCACGACATTTTCGAAGGACGTACCGCCTTATATCGTTGCGGGCGGTGTTCCTGTAAGCTATGGCGGTCCTAATACCACGATGATGACGGCATACGGCGTCGACGAAAAGGTGCAGAAGCACATCGCCAATGCCTATCGGTTGGTATTCCATGGGCAGAACAGCGTGTTCGATTCTGTGCTCCAAATCAAGGAACAGGTACCCGATTCGCCGGAAATCAGGAATATTATCAGTTTTATAGAAACCACAAAATTAGGCATTATCAGTAAAATGTAATTCATACCTATTACGTTTTATACTGTTATGAGAGGGACTGATCGTGAGGCCGGTCCCTCTTTTATTGTGATAGGAGTAGAAAATGGCTGTCTCGCCCTGCTTTTTTAAAAGAAACGTAATTCCAATTTGTTTATGCTTCTCCCTTTGGAAAGGGGAGACAGAAAAGGGGGCAATTCCTTTTGTTCACAACTTAAAATCTCTGTTCAGCCTTTCATTATAGAGCAGAAAAGTACACAGTACCGTAAAAACTTAGCTTGTTTAAGCAGTCTAAAATGGCTTTTTTCTCAGAATATATGTATAAGAATTTAAACAAGCTAAATTCCTGTAATCCGTTTAGGTTGTCTGTTTATCAGCTACAGATGGTGTGGCTATCTTGATTAAATTATACATCTAACGAAGTTACCTTATACATCTAACCGCCCTAACCTGTTTCTGCCCTCTGTTTAGAGGGGCAGGGTAAGGTTCTTTAATACGATGCCGTGCAGGGAATGCCCATAGCTTTAACACGGTCGCGGATGGCGTTCAGTTCCGCGGGAGTAGCTTTCTGTAGGTCGTGATCGGGCGTTTCGCGGTCGATGGTGTATATCATAACCTCCTTGGGAGCTATGTATCTCACTGCTTTCAGCCACGGTTGTACGAATTCATCGCCCGTGTTGTCTACGTTATGCACGCCGCTCATGCCTTTCATGAACATGGTTTGTATAATCAATTTGCCGTTGAAAGACTTTAAATCCTCAATGAGTTGCTGTACATCGAAGTGTTTGTTTACCGGCTGGTCTACCAGTTTAATGTAGTCGGTATTTACTGTATCGAGCTTTAGAATGTTGTTGTCTACCTTCAAAAGAGCGTTGTGTACGGCTTGTTTGTGTATGAAAGTAGAATTGCTCAGTACCGATATTTTGGCTTCAGGGCAGTATTGGTTGCGCAATCTCACGGTGTCGTCGATGATTTCTGCAAACTCCGGATGGCTTGTAGGTTCGCCATTACCCGCAAAGGTCAGCACATCGGGATGCTCGTCGGCCTCGTGCATCTTCTTCAGTTGTGCTTCCAATGCTTTCGATACCTCTGCTCTTGTAGGGCGTTTCCGTGTAGGTATGCGGTCTTTATTGAACCCGCATTCGCAGTAGATGCAGTCGAAAGTGCAGCTCTTTCCGTCTTCCGGCAGCAGATTAATGCCTAACGAGAGCCCCAACCGTCGGCTCCTGACAGGCCCGTATATAGGTGCGGGGTAAATTCTTGTACTCATAATGAAAGGCTTCTCCTTCGGTTTGTTAAGTCATGCAAAGGTAAATATTTTTAAAATACGTACGCGTTAATACACGTTAAACTGTCGTTTGGTCATATTTTTTTTTGTTACTTTGCAACAAAATTGGACTGTTATATCCTTTTTGATATGGGAAAGAAGCGAAAGAAAACCGGCAGTCGTTACGGATTGCAGGGCGTAACTCTATGTATAAGTATTGCATTGGTGCTCATTTTATTGGGAATGATAGTGTTTTCGGTGCTTACTGCACGTAATCTGTCTGCCTCGATCAAGGAAAATCTTTTGGTAACCATGGTGCTTCAGGAAGATATTACGAACCCGGAAGCTCGCCAAATATGCAAGACATTACGCACGAAATCCTATATCAACAGTATAGAGTATCTTAGCAAGGAACAAGTTCTTCGTACGCAAAGCAAGCTGATGGGTGCCGATCCTTCGGAGTTTATCGGCAGCAATCCCTATCTGGGATTTATAGAATTGCGTATGAATGCCGACTATGCCAACAGCGATTCGTTGCGCTGGATTGTCAAGGAACTTAAGAAATATCCCAAGGTTGGTGAAGTTACTTATCAGCAAGACCTGATGGATAGTGTGAATGAAAACCTGAGTAAGGTAAGTTTCGTGCTGCTCATTTTGGCAGTATTGCTCACTTTCGTGTCGTTTACATTGATTAATAACACCATAAGACTCAGCGTTTATGCCCGCAGGTTCTCTATACATACTATGAAACTTGTGGGGGCATCATGGTCGTTTATTCGCGGTCCTTTTATAAGGCGTGCCGTGTGTTTCGGACTGATAGCTTCCGTATTGGCCGTTTTAGTGCTGTCAGGATGCTTCTATGGGCTTTATAGATATACCCCCGATATCCTCAATGTGGCCACATGGGAGGTGTTGACGGTCACTGTAGCGTCGGTATTTGTATTTGGAATGGTTATAACCGGTACATGTGCCAGCATTTCAGTAAACAAGTTCCTGAAGATGACGGCAGGAAAACTCTACAAAATCTGACGGTCTGTTGCCGTAAAGGTGACTGTATAGCGTGGGCCGAAAGTGCTTATGTGTTTTGAAATAAAAGGAATAACAATTAATAGTAAGAAAACCTGAGTGCTTCGGGAGCTCTGTGCTCCTGTGGCAGACGGATAAACTTGAATATGGATAAAAGGAATTTAGCATTCGATAAAGTCAACTTTATCATGTTGGCAATCGGCATGTGTGTGGTCATTCTCGGCTTTATATTGATGAGCGGCAGTGGTTCTACGGAGACTACTTTCGATCCGGAAATCTTCAGTACTGTACGTATAAAGGTTGCACCTGCCCTGTGTTTCATCGGTTTTGTATCGATGATTTACAGCATTATCCGTAAACCGAAAGATAAACAGTAAACATCTGTCACGTCATCTAATTTCATATAATGACCGTATTACAAACGATTATTCTGGCAATCGTAGAAGGATTGACCGAGTTTTTACCCGTTTCGTCGACGGGACACATGATTATTACCCAAGGATTACTGGGTATAGAAAGCACGCCTTTTGTAAAGGCGTTTACCATTATTATACAGTTTGGCGCCATTCTCTCGGTGGTGTGTCTTTATTGGAGGCGCTTTTTCCGTCTCGATCATACGCCTGTACCGCCGAATAGTTCGGTATTCAAGGCGTTTATCCATAAGTGGAATTTTTACTGGAAGCTGCTTGTAGCTTTCGTACCGGCCATGGTTATCGGTTTTGTCGGTAAGATGTCGGGGCTTATCGACCGCTTTTTGGAAAGCGTAGAAGTCGTTGCAATAATGTTAGTCGTAGGGGGTATCTTCATGATATTCTGCGACAAACTGTTCAATAAGGGCAAAGAAGAAACGGTACTTACCGAAAGGAGGGCATTTAATATCGGCCTCTTCCAGTGCATTGCCATGATTCCGGGCGTGTCGCGCTCTATGGCTACCATCGTCGGAGGGATGTCTCAGAGGCTTACAAGGCGTGCCGCAGCCGAGTTCTCGTTCTTTCTTGCCGTGCCAACCATGGCAGCTGCTACCGCTCTTGATGTATGGGAAGTGTTCTTCGGCAGCGATGCAAATACCTCATGGGCCACACCTGACAATCTTGCCATGCTCGCCTTGGGCTGCGTGGTGGCATTCGTAGTGGCGCTGCTTGCCATGAAATGGTTCGTTGCTTTCCTTACCAAATACGGATTTAAGGCCTTCGGAGTCTACCGAATTATTGTGGGCGGCTTCATTCTTTTATGGCTTTTACTGGGACATAACTTATCGATGGTAAGCTGATGAACTTCTTCCAAGGAGAGATTATTGCCATCGACAAGCCTTTAGGCATAACAAGTTTCGGGGCTTTGGCACACATCCGTTACCTGCTCACCCGACGTATGGGGGGGACAAAGGTAAAGGTCGGGCATGCTGGAACACTCGATCCGCTGGCCACGGGGGTATTGATACTTTGCACAGGGCGTGCTACCAAGCAGATCGAAAGCCTGCAGGCGCATACCAAGGAATATGTGGCAACGCTGCAACTTGGTGCAACTACGGCCAGTTATGATTGCGAACATGAGGAGAATGCGTCCTTTCCGACGGCACACATTACGCGGGAAGCAGTCTTGAAAGCTATTGATGGCTTCGTCGGAGATATAGAACAGGTTCCGCCTTCGTACAGTGCATGCAAGATAGATGGCGAACGAGCTTATACATTAAGGCGTTCCGGCGAGAACGTAACACTGAAACCGAAACGCATAAGGATAGATGCAATAGAATTGATCGATTTCGATACCGCTACTATGCGGCTGACCATTCGTGTTGTCTGCGGCAAAGGAACCTATATAAGGGCGCTTGCGCGGGACTTGGGACGGGCACTCGATAGCGGTGCGTACCTCGTTTCTCTGCGCCGTACACGAGTAGGAGCCATCCGAGTTGAAGACTGTATCGATTACGACCGCTTCGATGAATGGCTCGATAAACAAGAAATAGAAAGAGAACATAATATATGAAGTTATCACAATTCAAATTTAAACTGCCCGAAGAGCAGGTGGCATTGTATCCTCATAGCTTCGAACGTAAGTTCAAGAACGAGGATGGAACGAAAGAAACGTTTAGGGTTACTCGTCGTGATGAGAGCCGATTAATGGTGCTTCATAAGAAAACACAGGCCATAGAGATGTTCAAGAAAGATAAAAAAGGTAAGCCCATCGAGGGCGATTACCTTGATTTTCGGAACATATTGGACTTTTTCGACGAAGGCGACACGTTCATTTTCAACGATACGAAGGTATTTCCGGCACGCTTGTACGGTACCAAAGAAAAGACCGATGCTAAGATAGAAGTGTTTCTTTTGCGCGAACTGAATGAGGAAATGCGTCTTTGGGACGTGCTTGTAGAACCTGCCCGTAAGATACGTATCGGCAATAAACTTTTTTTCGATGATACGAGTACCATGGTTGCAGAGGTCATAGACAATACTACGAGCCGTGGTAGAACGCTGCGATTTCTGTACGATTGTCCGCACGAAGAGTTCAAGCGCGAGCTCTTTGCATTGGGTGAAGCGCCACTTCCCCGATATATTATCGACAATAGAGAGAACCATCATGCCGTCAAGGAGGATTTGGAGAACTTCCAGTGCATCTTTGCAAAGCACGAAGGTGCCGTAACTGCTCCTGCTACAGGTTTGCACTTCAGCCGCGAACTGATGAAGCGAATGGAGATACGCGGTATCAATTTCGCTTTTATTACCCTGCATTGCGGTCTCGGAAACTTCCATGAGATAGAGGTAGAAGACCTGACCAAGCATAAAATGGACTCCGAACAAATGATTATCGATGCCGAGGCGTGTGAGGTAGTCAATGCTACTAAGAAAGGCGGCCACCGCATCTGTGCCGTGGGTACGAGTGTGGTAAAGGCTACGGAAACGGCAGTCGGTACCGATGGAATGCTTAAAGAGTTCTCCGGATGGACTAATAAATTCATCTTTCCCCCATACGATTTCGGGCTTGCCAATACGATGATTGCCAATTTCTACCATCCCCTTTCAACGTTGCTGATGCAGACAGCTGCATTCGGAGGCTACGATTTGGTGATGCAGGCCTACGAAATGGCTGTAGAAAACGGCTATAAGTTCGGTTGTTTCGGCGATTCCTTGCTTATTTTAGACGATTAAATGCACAAGGTATATCTTGGTTTGGGGGCAAACATAGGTAACCGCAAGCGAACCATACGGCAGGCTATAGAACGCATAGAGGAACTGATCGGCACGGTTGAATGTCGATCGGCTCTTTATGAAACTAAGCCGTGGGGCTTCAATTCGCCCAATGATTTCATCAATGCCTGCGTGTGTTGTTCTACTGTTCTTAGTCCGCGACAGGTCTTGGTATCGTCTCAACGGATAGAAAAAGAGCTCGGTCGTACGCATAAGTCTGTAGGCAGTGTGTATCAGGATCGTGTGATAGACATCGATATTCTGCTGTACGATGATATCAGACTGAACGAACCCGACCTGAAAATTCCGCACCCGTTGATGCAAGAGCGCGATTTCGTGATGATACCTCTGCAAGAGTGTCTTGAATAGAGGTTATTTCTGTCGTTGCTACATCATATATCTGCTATGATTAGATGCGGTACCTGTTTGGGTTAAGTATTGCATCTATTTATTGAAAAAGTTTTGTTTTTGTAAACAGGTTAACATGTATTTTTATACCTTTGCGCCCGATTACGGTTGTGAGATATGGCTTTAAAATGTGATATAATTAAATGAATCAGCCCGCAAAGACGTTTTCTTTAATCGGCATTGTCGTATTTTTGTTGTTGATGATGCACCAGTTGCCCACGCTGTCGGTCGAAGGTACCGAGCTTAGGCATGTCAACATTTTGAGCTTGTTGTTGCCCGAACCCGAAGAAAAGGAGACCGATGTCGTTCCTATTCCTAAGGCTCCCAAACCGTTGATGGCGGTAACAACGGCGGGAAAGCATGTACGTTTTGTTGAAAAATGGGACAAAGGTGTGACACCTATCGTAGACTATTCGGGCGGAAAGGCCGGAGGTATGAGCCATTTCTATGCCATGCTCGACAGCGTGAAGCAGCTTAAACGGCCGGTACGTATTGCCTATTACGGCGATTCGTATATCGAAGGCGACATTCTTACGGCGGATCTGAGAGAGATGTTTCAAGAGAAATTCGGCGGTAATGGCGTGGGGTGGGTAGATTGCGGCACACCGATAATCGGTTCGCGTCGCTCTATACAGCAGAAATACAGCGGGATTATCGAGTATGCAGTGGTAAAGAAACCTTTCGACAACAGCCGTCAAAGGCTGGCAGAACGCTATTATGTACCCACAGAGGGGGCACATGTGTTTACTAAAGCGTCGCGCTTCTATCCTCATTCCAAGAGTTGGACTTCGTCAAAGCTCTTTTTTCGAACTTTATCTTCATTGTCTATCGAAGCTATTCCCTCATCCGGCACGCCTATATCGCGTGTTTATGGTGGTTCTACAGATGTTCAAATGTTTGAAACCGTGGGGAATATGAGCTCTGTCGATTACAGATTTACAGATGTAGGGGCAGGAACAACGCTTTTCGGTATGGCTCTCGAGTCGGCTACGGGTGTGATATTAGATAATTTCAGTATGCGTGGATCGTCGGGAACCTCGCTGGCCAAGATACCCATGAGTACGCTGCACGATTTCCGTAATATGCGCCCATACGACCTGATCATACTGCATTTCGGGCTCAACGTGGCCATAAAAGGCAATCCCATCTCGGTATTGCGGGGCTATACCAATAAAATGAAGAAAGCGGTACAGCACTTTAGAGAGGCTTTTCCTACGGCAAGTATCATGATAGTGAGCGTTCCGGATCGCGATCAGCGTTCGGATAACGGTATTAAGACGCTGCGCGAGGTAAAGAACCTTGTAGCTCTGCAAGAACAATTGGCTGCCGATACGCATGTTGCCTTTTATAACTTTTTCCAAGCAATGGGCGGCGAAGAAAGCGTAAAGCAGCTTGTTGATCGCAATATGGCCAATAAAGATTATACTCATTTGAGCTTCGGAGGCGGGAAAGCGATAGCTAAAAAGGTGTTTCCCTCGTTTGTTACGGGGCTTAAGAACTACAAACGTCGTAAAAATATAGAGCAACAATGATAGAAAGACTGATATCCGTACTCTCGTACAACCCGAAAGAGCCGATGATATTTTCGAGCGGTACCTTTCTTATATTGTTTCTTTTCTTCACGTTTTTCTACATGTTGCTGCAAAAGAAGCTCACTCCACGGCTGTTGTTTGTTACGGCTTTCTCTTATTATTTCTATTACAAGAGCAGCGGTATGTACTTTGTGTTGCTGGCAATCGTAACGTGCAGCGATTATATTATAGCCGGTTTTATCTATCGCAAACGCGAAAATCGAATACTCGGGCAATGGCTTGTTGCGCTTAGTCTGCTGATCGATCTCGGCTTGCTCGGCTATTTTAAGTACACAAACTTCTTTGCAGGCATGATATCCCAAATGATCGGCAGCAATTTCCAGCCGTGGGATATCTTCTTACCGGTAGGTATAAGTTTCTTTACCTTTCAGAGTCTCAGCTATACTATCGATGTGTACCGCGGTTCGTTGAAACCTCTGCCATCGATACTCGACTATGCTTTCTATGTTTCTTTCTTTCCCCAACTGGTTGCAGGGCCTATTGTAAGGGCGGCAGACTTCGCTCCACAGATACGAAAGCCCATTGTTATCACGAACGACATGTTCGCGCGCGGGGTGTATTTCATTGTGATAGGACTGTTCAAGAAGGCGGTTATCAGCGATTATATCAGTCTGAACTTCGTAGATCGCATATTTGATAACCCTACACTTTATAGCGGTGTAGAAAATCTGCTGGGCATCTACGGCTACGCTTTGCAGATTTATTGCGATTTCAGCGGCTATAGCGATATGGCTATCGGCATAGCCTTGCTGCTGGGTTTCCACTTCCCGTTGAACTTCAATGCGCCCTACAACAGTTCGAGCATTACCGACTTTTGGCGACGTTGGCACATTTCGTTGTCGACATGGATACGCGATTATATCTATATATCGCTGGGCGGCAACCGTAGGGGGAAGGTACGCCAGTATTTCAATCTGTTTGTAACCATGCTTCTTGGCGGACTTTGGCATGGTGCGAGTCTCAACTTCGTGGCTTGGGGCGGCATGCACGGCCTTGCATTGGTGGCGCATAAATTTTTCAGAACAGATGTGTTGCACCGAGATCGGCATTATCGGAGCCATGGATGGCGGCGTTTTGTGGCTGTCGTGCTTACTTTCCATTTCGTATGTTTTACGTGGATATTTTTCCGAAGCTCTACGTTTGCTGTTGGATGGAGTATGCTCTGTAGGGTGTTTACGGCTTTCCATCCCGAACTCTTCGTACAGATATTGGCGGGATATAAATATGTATTTGCTCTTATGCTCTTCGGATATGTAAGTCATTACTTGCCCGATAGATGGCAAGAAGATATTATCGGTGCACTCAAACGCTGCAATGTAGTGGTATATGCTCTGCTGATAGTAGCCGTAATCTATATTGTCATCCAGATTAAAAGCAGCACCATCCAGCCGTTCATCTACTTCCAGTTCTGAAAAAACGATATCTCTGACGTCGGTAGAATGCCTGTCTGACCGGCTTGGGATGTATGTGTAGCAAACTCATAGGGTATATATAACAAAAAAGGCGAGCCGTAACGACTCACCTTTTTACATGCCTTGAACAAAGTAGTACTACTTGCGAAGCCCGAGAGCTTTTATGATTGCACGATATCTCTCTACGTCGCGATCGTACAAGTAGTCAAGTAATGCCCGACGTTTTCCTACCAGCATTGTCAATGCCCGGGCGGTAGTATGATCTTTACGGTGCGTTTTAAGGTGCTCCGTCAGGTGGGAAATACGGTATGAAAACAATGCTATCTGGCTCTCTGCAGAACCGGTATCAGAGTTAGACTTTCCGTATTGTCCAAAGATCTCTTCTTTCTTTGTCTTGTCTAAATACATAGAACGTTACTTAAAATTAGTGTTATTAATTTGCAAAATGCGGATGCAAAGGTACAACTTTTTATTGAAACGGCAAATGTTTACGATATTTATTTGTAACTTTGCACGCAATTTCATAAGGTATTTATAGGTAAAAACAAATGCAGGACATCAGAAACATTGCCATCATTGCACACGTTGATCACGGTAAAACTACTTTAGTCGACAAGATGATGCTCGCCGGAAAGCTCTTCCGCGAAGGACAGGATAACAGCGCACAGGTATTAGACTCCAACGATTTGGAGCGCGAACGAGGCATAACCATTCTTTCCAAGAACGTTTCTATTAATTGGAAAGGCTCGAAGATCAATATTATAGACACGCCGGGGCACTCTGATTTCGGCGGTGAAGTGGAGCGTGTGCTCAATATGGCCGACGGTTGTATCCTCTTAGTGGATGCTTTCGAGGGCCCAATGCCGCAAACTCGCTTCGTTTTACAGAAAGCCTTACAGATAGGATTGAAGCCTATTGTGGTGGTAAACAAGGTGGATAAGCCGAATTGCCGGCCCGAAGAAGTCTACGAAATGGTCTTCGACTTGATGTTCTCGCTTAATGCAACGGAAGAACAGCTCGACTTTCCCGTTGTTTATGGTAGTGCCAAAAATGGATGGATGGCAGAAGATTGGAAGAAACCTACCGACAATATCGACTATCTTCTCGATAAAATCATCGAAATAATCCCTGCTCCAAAGCAGATAGAGGGCAGTCCTCAAATGCTTATCACCTCGCTCGACTACTCTAATTATACAGGTAGAATTGCGGTAGGTCGCGTTCATCGAGGCACATTGCGCGATGGTATGAACGTTACGATATGCCACCGTGACGGCTCACAGGAGAAAACGAAGATTAAAGAACTGCACACTTTCGAGGGTATGGGCCATGTGAAAACCGATCATGTGGACTCCGGGGACATTTGTGCGGTAATAGGACTCGATAAATTCGAGATAGGTGATACCATTTGCGATTACGAAAATCCCGAACCGTTGCCCCCTATAGCAATCGATGAGCCTACAATGAGCATGCTTTTCACTATTAACGATAGCCCTTTCTTCGGTAAGGAAGGTAAATTCTGTACAAGCCGTCATATCAACGAACGCTTGCAAAAAGAACTCGAAAAGAACCTTGCATTGCGTGTACGTGCCTTCGACGACAGCACCGATAAGTGGATAGTAAGTGGTCGGGGCGTACTTCATCTCTCGGTGCTCATCGAGACTATGCGTCGCGAAGGCTATGAACTTCAGGTAGGTCAGCCGCAGGTAATCTACAAAGAGATAGGCGGTGTGCGCTGCGAACCTATCGAAGAGCTCACCATCAACGTGCCCGAAGAGTTCTCAAGCAAAATGATCGACATGGTTACACGCCGTAAAGGCGAGATGACTTCTATGGAAAGTCAAGGCGAACGTGTGAACATTGAGTTCGATATACCCTCGCGCGGCATCATCGGTTTGCGTACAAATGTGCTCACAGCCTCGCAGGGCGAAGCTATCATGGCACATCGTTTCAAAGAGTATCAGCCGTTCAAAGGCGAGATAACCCGCCGCACCAACGGTTCTATGATTGCTTTGGAAACGGGCACTGCATACGCTTATTCGATCGATAAACTGCAGGATCGCGGTAAATTCTTTATCGAACCGGGCGAAGAAGTGTATGCCGGACAGGTGGTAGGAGAGCATGTTCACGACAACGACCTCGTGATCAACGTAACCAAGGCCAAGCAGCTAACCAACGTGCGGGCATCGGGTTCCGACGAAAAAGCCCGCGTTATTCCCAAAACTGTGATGAGTCTTGAAGAATGTCTCGAATACATTAAGGGCGATGAATACGTAGAAGTAACGCCGAAGAACATGCGTATGCGTAAGATCATCCTTGACCATTTGGAGCGTAAGCGTGCCGGCAAAGAGTAAATGTAAGATAATGTTAGAGGAATATCTTAATAAAATTATCAATGCTGATTGTATGGAAGTTCTGAAAAAACTTCCCGACAACAGCATTGATCTTGTTGTAACATCTCCGCCATATAATCTGAAGAACTCAACAGGAAATGGGATGAAAGACGGGCGCGGAGGTAAATGGTCCAATGCAGCTCTTATAAAGGGATACGATAGCTATGATGACTGTATGCCGAATGATGAGTATGCAAAGTGGCAACACGAAGTATTATTGGAACTTGTTCGTGTTATCAAAGACGACGGAGCCATATTTTATAACCATAAATGGCGCGTACAGAACGGACTTATGCAGGATCGTCACGACATCGTTTATGATGTTCCGCTTCGCCAAATTATTATTTGGAAGCGTAAAGGAGGTATCAATTTTAATGCCGGTTATTTTCTTCCAACATACGAAGTTATCTATTTTATCGCTAAAAAAGACTTTAAATTAGCTCCTCATAGCAATAATTATGGTGATGTATGGGAGATTATGCAAGAACAACGCAACGATCATCCGGCTCCGTTTCCTGTAGAACTTATCGATCGTATCATATCTTCAACTACCTCACAAATAATTTTAGATCCATTTATGGGATCGGGAACTACCGCTGTTGTTGCTGCTGGTTTAGGGCGGGATTTTATCGGTATAGAAAAATCACCAAAATATTGTGAGGTTGCTATGCAACGGCTTGAGAGGAATAAAATTAATTCGGAAGTTGCAAAATTCCATCAGCCTACCTTTTTTACAAAACCATTGGCCAAGAAATATAAACCTTCTAAAAGCATGAAAAATGAACAAAGTATTGAAATCGATTTCTAAAGAAGAACTAATTAACAGGTTTAATGAAATATATACTCAAGGCTGGATATTAAATCAACGCGGAAATAATGATGGAGCTGTAGGGAATGTTTTAGAGGATTTGCTTGGCATACCAGAAAACAATTTACCTATTCCAAATGCAGCCGAATGGGAATTGAAAGCACAGAGAGCGAATACTTCATCATTGCTGACGCTATTTCACATGGAACCATCACCGCGTGCATTCAAAGTTGTTCCGAATATCTTGTTACAAAAATATGGCTGGCCTTCTGCTGAGGCAGGTAAAAAATATCCTATTGATGAGAAATCTTTTAGAGCAACACTTAACGCTAAGAATTTTATTGATCGCGGTTTCAAAGTGAATGTAAATGATGAACAAAAAAGGGTTGAAATTGTTTTCGATAGCACTAAAACGGCAGAACGGCACAATGAATGGATACGAACAGTAAAGAAACGTGTAGGACATACCGATAATTTCGATATCGTTCCTTATTGGGGATTTGATGATTTATTTCATAAAGCCGGTATAAAATTAATGAATTGCTTTTATGTTCGTGCAGACGAAAAAAGAGAGTACGAAGGTCGTAAGCGCAAAAGTTACTTTCTCTATAATTATGTATTAAAACTTTCGCAATTCAATCAAAGTAAATTTATAGATGCCATTCGTCAGGGCAAAATATATATTGATTTTGATGCCCGTACGGGCCATAACCACGGTACAAAGTTTCGCATGCATTATAACGATATACCTTTGTTATATAAAAACGCAGAAGTTATCATTGATAAAACATCCTTGTAAGCAAGAGCATCCTCGAACATTTAGAGCGCAAGCATGCCGACAAGGAGCAAAATTATTATGAATAAATATATTCAATTGTTTTCTTATGCTGTTTTTCATGTCGGCTCATCATGGCATAAGTATATTTTTGAGTACCAGTAGGTTATGATGTGATAGCAACTGAAAGCATGGCAGAAGAGTTGCTGTCAGCGTATTTACAGAAGTTCTAAAACATCCGTAACCCATTAAAAGACGGTCTTTATGTTGTAAGGAGACCATCTCTTTACGCTAAGGAGACGGTCTCTTTACGCTAAGGAGACGGTCTCTTTACGCTAAGGAGATGGTCTTTTTACACTAAGGAGACGGTCTCTTTACGCTAAGAAGCACGGAGGTTGACACTGTGAAGCACGGAGGTTGACACTGTGAAGCACGGAGGTTGACACTGTGAAGCACGGAGGTTGACACTGTGAAGCACGGAGGTTGACATTGTGAAGCACGGAGGTTGACACTGTGAACCACGGAGGTTGACACGATGAACCACGGAGGTTGACCATTAGGAGGTGGCATTTTATTCCGGTATGTTTTCCATATACCGCCGCCGGATGCGTGGAACGGTTGAAATATCCTCATAATATAGGATTTCATAAATCGATGAATTATTGTATTTTTGTGCCCGAACAATAACGAATAAGATTTAAAGTAAAATGCTTTGTACTATTTTGCTGTTGGCTTCGTGCGCACTCGATGGAGGCGCCGGAACGGCAGATACCGCCGCTATCAGGACTATGGGACTCGACGAGGTGACCGTTGTAGAGTTCAAACAGAACAGGCGCAACCTTGCTCCGTCGTCTGTTTCGACGGCCGATGCACGCTTTCTGAATAATCAAGAGATAACGAGTTTGAAAGAACTTACGGCCGTTATGCCCAATTTCTTTATACCCGATTACGGCTCAAGACAGAACACTCCCGTTTATATACGTGGCATCGGAGCCAAGACAAAGGGCCCTGCAGTGGGCTTCTATGTAGATGGCGTGCCTCATTTTGAGAATTCTGCCTTCGATATAGATATGTTCGATGTGGAGTCGGTGGCCGTTTTACGCGGTCCGCAGGGTACGCTTTACGGGCGTAATGCCATCGGCGGTATCATCAACGTGCACACGTTGTCGCCGTTGTATCACCAAGGTACGCGTCTTAAAGCGGGTTACGGCAGCAGGAACGATGTAGTTGCACAGTTCTCGCATTATATGAAATTCTTCGACAGATTGGGATTTTCCGCCGCCGGAGGGTATCATCATAACGACGGTTTCTTTCGTAATCTGTTCACAGGCAATAAGGCCGACGATATGAACGACGGTTTCGGGCGGCTCAACTTCGTGTGGGCACCGTCTGCACAGTGGACGTTCCGCCTTAACAGCATGCTCGACTATTCCGAACAAGGCGGCTATCCGTATGGAGCGTATAGCCGTACCACGGGCACCACATCGCCCGTTAATTATAATAGGTATAGCTCTTATCGCCGCCTGATCTCCACTTCGGGCTTCAATGCGCGGTACGAAGGGCAGTCGTTCGGCTTCAATAGTCAAACTTCCTACCAGTTCATTAAAGATCATCAGGCCATCGATCAAGACTTCACCCCTAAGGATTTGTATTTTGTCATCAACGAATTGCGGCAGAATATGGTAAGTCAAGAGCTCACATTCAAGTCGAATCATACCAGACGTTACCAATGGATATTCGGCGTATTCGGCATGCTTCAGAACGTTAACAATACCCTTGAAACGCAATATATCGCCAAGGATCAAGCGTTTCCTACGCATTATCGCATACCCGTTTATGCCTTTGCGCTCTATCATCAGTCGTCTTATAACATTTGGCGCGGCCTTTCGATAACGGCAGGGCTGCGTTTCGATTACGAATATGCCAAGCACCGTTATCTTCGGCGCAGCTATCAACTAAGCACAAACGGCAATTGGATGGATGTTAAAAGTAACGAGAGCTCCCTTCATTTCAGGCAACTAACGCCGAAATTCGGCCTTCAATACCTTACAGAAGTGCGAAATCTCTATTACATATCGGTTACCCGCGGCTATAAGGCAGGCGGTTTCAACCAGTCGTTCCGAACAGACGACGAACGTACATACTCGCCCGAATACAACTGGAACTACGAAGTAGGGGCGAAACTCAACCTTCTGCGAGGCACGCTGACGGCAGAAACGGCGCTTTTTTATATAGACTGGCGCCATCAGCAGGTTAACCAAACCGTGCCGGGGATAGGGAATGTGTTGCATAACGCGGGGCATTCCAGCAGTAAAGGGTTTGAATTGTCGCTCATGGTACGCCCTCTGTCGGGTTTAGAACTCCATTTAAGCTACGGATATACCTATTCTAAGTTCATTGAATATCGAAAGAGCGCAACCGTAGATTATTCCGGAAACAAGTTGCCGATGGTTCCGCGCAACACGTTGGCACTGAACGTGGCTTATACATGGCGGCCTGCTCGCGGTATCGTCGACAAATGGATGCTCGGTACAGGCCTTACGGGCGTGGGAAAGATATATTGGGCCGAAGACAATGCCGTGGCACAAGACTTTTATACGTTGCTCAATGCTAAGATAAGTGCAACGAGCGGCATTTTTACATGGGAGGTGTGGGGCAAAAATCTTACCGATACGAAGTATAATACCTACAGCTTTAAGGCATCGGCCGACTATGTCCAGCTGGGCCGACCGGCACATTTCGGAACGTCTGTAGTAGTAAATTTCTGATACGGATGAACGGTCTTTCGAAAATACTTGTACGCTCTAATGGCGGCGAAGTGCTTACTTTGGGCACTTTCTTTTGTTTGTATGTGGCACAGTCGGTACCTTCGAGCTTCTTATCTACCGCTTTACAGGTGCTCATGCGCGAGAATAACTTCTCTTTATCTACCATCGGACTGTTACAGATGGTAAAACTACCGTGGATATTGAAGTTTCTATGGGCGCCGCTGATAGACCGCAATTGCGTTACCGTGGCCCATTACAAGCGTTGCATTATCTCTTCGGAACTGGCTTATGCCGTTATTCTGCTTGTTATGGGCATGTTTCATATTGTCACCGATATCTATCTGATCATCGCATTGGTAATACTTTCGCTTGTTGCTTCGGGCACACAAGACATCGCAACCGATGCTCTGGCGGTATTATCTTTTACGAAACGCGATAAAAGCATGGTAAACAGCATGCAGTCTATGGGTGGTTTCGGCGGCACGCTTCTTGGTAGCGGTGTTCTTCTTATAGTGCTCCACCGTTACGGTTGGGGCGTTGTGTTGCCCTGTCTGTGTATTTTCGTGCTGCTTGCTCTTATCCCCTTGCTGTTCAACAAGCGGCTTACGATTGCGGAAAAAACTGCAACCGAACGTGCCAGAGCGGCCGATTTCTTGTGGTTCTTTGCCCGAAGAAGCATCTGGCGGCAGGTAGGTTTCCTCCTTATATATTATGCCGGCCTTATCGGAATACTATCGATGCTGCGCCCGTATCTTGTAGATAACGGCTATACAATGAGAGATATCGGAATTATGAGTGGTATCTTGGGCACTTGCATGGCATGTGTGTCGTCTTTAGGAGCGGGGTTTATCGTGCGTAGAATAGGCATCTATCGGGCGCGTATCTTATTTGCCGTGCTAACGCTTTGCACTACGGTGTTCTTTCTTGCCCAGTCTTTCCTGCCCGTAAATACCGTTTTGCTCTGCTTGGGTATCGTTCTGTTGTGGGGAAGCTATGGGTTTGCCTCTGTTGTGGTCTATGTTTCGTCGATGAATTGCGTACGTTCGGGGCGCGAAGGAACAGATTTTACCGTGCAAATAGTGCTCACCCATACCAGCGGAATGCTGATGGCAGCAGTCGCCGGAGCACTGTCCGACCGTATCGGCTACCACGGATTGTTTGCGGCAGAGGTAGCCATAGCAGCACTGTCTTTGGTCTATGTACTTGCTATGTTCAAGAAAACGGAGGCGAAAAATGAATAAAGAACTGATCGAGAAATACAACATACCTGTGCCGAGATATACCAGTTATCCGCCGGCCAACTACTTCTACGACCTTTCTGCTGCCGATTATCTTGCCGCAGTAGACGCATCTAACGCAGCTGCAAACAATCTGGTGTCGTTTTACCTCCACATCCCGTTCTGTTCAGACCTGTGCCATTATTGCGGTTGTAATTCATATTCCATGGGTAAAGATGGCATGTTGGAGCGATATGTGGCAGCTCTACACAAAGAGATAGATATTGTTGCCGCACATATACGGCCGGATAGGAGCATTTCACAGATACACTATGGCGGCGGAAGTCCCACTGCGTTACCCATACATTATATACATGAGCTGAACAACCACATGCTCTCGCTGCTTCCGGTAATCGATCGGCCGGAAATAGCCATAGAGTGTCATACGGGTTATCTTACTGCCTATGACTGGCAGAAGCTCATCGAGTGCGGTTTTACACGCTATAGTCTGGGCATACAAGACTTTGATAAGCGCGTTCTGAAAGCTGTTAACCGGCGTCCGTCGTTACTTCCGATTGAGGAAATTCTCCATCTGTTGCGCTCATCCGGTGCAACTGTCAACCTTGATTTCCTGTTCGGATTACCATATCAAACGCCTCTGGATTTCCAACATGCCATAGAAAGGGCTGCCGAATTGCAACCTGAGCGCCTTGTAACGTTCAGTTACGGGCACGTGCCATGGGTTCATAAGCGGCAACTTATATTAGAGAAGTACGGTCTTCCTACAAGCCATGCCAAACAGGAGATGTATCGGCGGGCGGCAGAAGTGCTCCACGGGGCAGGTTATCGCAGTATCGGACTCGATCACTTCGTACTTCCCGACGACGAATTGAGTATAGCTCTCGATACTAAGTGCCTGCATCGTAACTTTCAGGGCTACTGCACACAGCGCACAACGGGCCAAGTATATGCCTTTGGGGTAACGGGTATCAGTCAATTGGGTTCTGCCTATGCGCAAAACGGCAGGGATATACCGGCTTATATCGATGAGATCGAGAGCGGCAGACCGAATGTCTGTCGCGGATATATCCTCACCCGTCGCCAACAGATCGTGCGTGAAGTTATCGAAGCCATGATGTGTAACTATTATATTTCGTGGAGCGAAATAGCCCGAAGGCTGTCGCTGACGGCGAAAGAGGTAAAAGCTGCCGTGAATTACGATGAGGAACGTCTGCGCGAGATGGCTGCCGATGGCATTATAGATTATACGCCTGACGCTATTAGTATGACTTCCGAAGGCTCTCCTTTTGTAAGAAATGTGGTGGCAATACTCGATCCGTTGATGTTAAACACTACAAAGAAATTTTCTAAACCTATTTGAAAACGATGGAGAAACAATCTTTCAGAGAGCGTGAAGCTGTGGTGATCGGGGCCGGACTCACCGGTCTGACGGTGGCATTCTATGCGCGGAAGAAGGGTAGGGATGTAGAAGTGCTCGAACGTGAAGACCGTATAGGCGGCCAAATTCGTACTTATCATGAAGCCGGATATACTTTCGAGAGCGGTCCGAATACGGGTGTAGTGTCGTATCCCGAGGTGGCCGAACTCTTTGCAGACATGGGGGAAGCCTGTCGGTTGGAGCTTGCACGCAACTCGTCCAAGCGTCGTCTCATCTGGAAAGGTACGCAATTCCACGCTTTGCCTGCCGGTCTAACGGCTGCATTTCGCACTCCGTTATTCACATGGTATGATAAAATCCGCATTATAGGAGAGCCCTTCCGCAGGAAGGGCGCCGATCCGAACGAGACGGTAGGTGCGCTTACCGTTCGCAGATTGGGATATTCGTATCTTAGGTATGCCGTAGATCCGTTCTTGTCTGGCGTTTATGCGGGCGATCCCATGCGGCTTGTCACCCGTTATGCGTTGCCCAAGCTGTACAATCTGGAACAAACATACGGCAGTTTCATACGGGGTGCCGTGGCTAAGGCTAAGGAACAGAAGAGCGATCGCGACCGTTTGGCTACGAAAAAGGTGTTCTCTGCGCATGGCGGAATGGGCAATTTGGTGGACGCTTTGGGCGATGCGATCGGTGCAGACCGTATAACGATCGGTGCCAAAGGTATTGTTCTCGTGCCCGACAGCGGCCGTTGGCGGGTGGAATATACCGATGCCGGCGGCAACGCATGCTGCATACGTTGCGCCAAGGTGGTAACTACGTGCGGGGCATACAGCCTTCCGGCGCTGCTGCCTTTTGTAGATAAGGAGCGTATGAAGGCTGTGAACAATCTTTACTATGCCCCCATCGTGCAGGTGGGGGTGGGGGTTGCCGATACTGCAGGCGTCGGTTACAACGCTTTCGGCGGACTTGTACCCTCGTGCGAACGGCAGAATGTGCTCGGCATTCTTTATCCCTCGGCCTGTTTCGAGGGCCGTGCACCCGAGCAGGGTGCCGTATTCTCGTTCTTCATGGGCGGTGTTCGTCGCCCCGATTTCGTAGATAAAAGCGACGAAGAATTGCTGGCCATCGTCGATGATGCTCTGCACCGTATGCTCAAGTTGCCCGATGCGGTAAAAGCAGATGCCGTGCGTATTTTCCGTCATCGCCGTGCCATCCCGCAATATGAGGGCAATACAGGCGAGCGATATGCCGCTATCGACAGTATCGAACGGCAATACACCGGACTTAGGATTGCCGGAAACATCCGCGGAGGCATAGGAATGGCAGACCGTATCAGGCAGGCTGTGGCCGTTGCCGCAGAGCTCTGAAACGATTGGCGGGCCATAAAATACATGTTTTTTCTTTCATTTAAATGTCACACAGTTGCTTTCTGAGTGTCTTATATGTAGATGATGGAGCAAAAAGACTTCGAGATATTCGTCTTACAGACGCGGCTTAAGCTGCTCAGATCGGCCGAAATCCTGCTGAAGGATGCCGACGAAGCGGAAGATGCGGTGCAGGACACGGTATTTAAACTGTGGGCCATGCGCAATCGGCTGGACGAATATCGGTCGGTAGGGGCTCTGTCGATGGTGGTGCTGCGCCGTATCTGTCTGAACCGTTTGCGCCGTGCAGACTTCGATTTGCCGCCGACTGTTCCCGATACGGAGCCTTCCGCAGAACAACAGCTCATAGGAAGAGAAGAGGCAGAGCGTGTGGAAAAGCTCATTGCATCGCTACCCGACAAGCAGCAGACCATATTGAGAATGAAACATGCTGACGGACTTGGAACCGCTACAATAGCCCAACTAACGGGCATTAGCGAAGAGGCAGTAAGGCAAAACCTATCGCGTGCCCGCCGAAGGATATTAAAATATTTCGAATGATGGATAAAAAGAATATAGATAGAGTAAGGTTCTTGGTGGAACGTTTTATGGATGGAACCACCACGAATGGCGAAGAACAAGAGTTGTATGAGTTTTTCAGGAGCGACAGTGTGCCCGCCGACCTGCGCAAGTTGCGCCCTATGTTCGCATGGTATGCCGGCGGCATGCAGACTCCGCTGCCTGTACGTCGCCCGTTGAGGCGCCGACTGTTTACAGTAATTGGCGTTGCAGCGGCGGTATTGCTGCTTTTCGGAGCCGGTTTAAGCATAAGGCAGCACATAGAGAATGAACGAATGTACGAGATATACGCCGGCAGTTACGTTATTAGAGGCGGCAAAAAGATTACCGACCTGCGAGAGATAATGCCCGAACTGCAACGGGATGCCGACCGTGCGGAGCGCATCTGTAGCGAATTGAGCAACGGCACCTATGCCGTAAACGATAAAACCAATATCCCAACAATATGAAAAAACTGTTATTAATCCTCTTTGCTGCGGCCCTTGCCATGCCCATGTCGGCACAGCAACGTATAGAAAAAATAATGAAAGAGCTCGAAAGTAAGGGTGTTGAAGGCTCATTGGTAATAAAACGGAACCGCCAGACGAAGAAAATGTATATGCGTTCGCAGAGTTTTAAGTTTATCAGTAAAGAGAACAACTATGCCAATATGCTCGTAAAAGCCTTTAAGGACGAAAGCGAAAATGCCGACGAGTGTTATCTCAACCAGTCGGCTCAATCGCTGATGGGAGAGTTAGGTAAAGACTTTACAATGGGCAATATGCGTAAATACACCTTGGTTTTCTCTGAAGGAGATGTACAAACAACGTACATACTCAAGGTAGAAACTAAAAACGTGCCCAACAAATACGTGAGTTTGGAGATTATTACACGTTACAAATCGGTGACGGGCGATAAGTCTCCTTTTGATTTCAATCTGGGCAGCATGAACGATGGGATGGAGATAGACCTAAGTTCTATCGACGACATGTTGGCCGATACCGACCTTTCCGGTTGGAACTATGGCAAGAATATGCACATGGAAAAGGTGAAAAAAAGTATAGAAAACCTGAAAAGACAACAGCAGAAGCAGCTGAAAAAGTAGGCTCCGGAATCTCTCTCTTTAATTGATAACGAAACAACCCCATCGCGGTTGCACTTACAGAGATAAATGGCAAGGGTGCAACATGCGGCGGGGTTGTGCATTATAGGTACTGTATGTGGGAGGTAGGCCGTATGCCTGTCGGGCGTAGAAGTATGCCGTAACGGCGACAGACGATACGTCTGTTCGTCTCGTGTTATTGCTTAACGAGCTTTACGTGCGCCCTTTCGTATTTTTTGCCGACCACGATAAGGAGCATAGGCTGCATGGACGACGTCATTTCTTCGCCCACCCGCTCGTGATAGATAAACGTAAGCGTGTCGCCATTTGCCGAAAGGTCTAACGGTGTGAGTTCGGTATTGCGGTTGGTGATGGGCGAAACAACTGCGATAACGAACTGGTGTTTGAAGTTTACCTGTGTGGGAATGCCGTCTTCGCCCATGTGTGCGGCCATGCCGAACATACGGCCGAATTCTTTCAGCGTGGTGATCTTCGGGTTGGTGGGTAGCGGTTCGTCGTTAATGAAAAAGTAGTTATGGGCTACTGTGTAGGGAACCTTGGCCACCGGTGCGGTGGATTTTTTTGTCGTGTTACATGCAAATACGAGAAACAGCAGGCATGCCGCACCCGCTGTCATCATGATTGTTCTAATCCTATTCATATCTTTTTTATTTAATATTTAGTCTAATTCCGATATTCAGGTTGAAGTTGAGAGGCTTATCTTGATAGATTGTAGCCATGTTGCTTTTATTGTCGAAGTAATAACTAAGGCCCGGTTCGGCGAAGATACTGAACCGTTTATCGACTTTGAATTCGGCACCTATCGCCCCCGTAGCAGAGAACTGCAGGCGGTTCATGCTTATATCTTCGTTGGTAGTGGTCGATACTTTATCGTCTACAATGGTGTTGGTAGTAGCTTTTCCCTTAACCATTTTCTCGACAGTGCCCCCTCCCGATGCGTACAGGTTGAACCGGCGATTGCCCCATAGGCGGTAATTCACATTGACAGGTATGCCCATGTACGAGAGTTTCTGTTTGGTTTTGTAGGCGTAGGCCTCGGATTTTCGAGAGATATCCGAGGCAAGAAGGGTGTACGAAATGCCTCCTTCGATGCTCCATCTGTCGTTTATATTATATCTCAATGACAATCCGAAGCGCACAGGTTGGCGGTGATGCACCTCTGTATGTATATCATTCTCACGGTTCATAACGGCATAAGCGCCTTTACCATCCATATCTTTGCCGTGCATACCTATAGGATCGGCAGCTGCAAGCATTGGTACGTTGCTGGCAGAATGGTTCTGCGCTGTTGCTACATTCGATACGAAAGCGCTTGCCATAAGTCGGTTGTCGGCGGTTGTCGATGGGGTGTACTCCGGCATAGGTACGGGGTAAGAAGGATATTGTTGCCGTTGAGGCCGACTGCGTTGCTGCTCTTTCTTCTCTGTTTCCTGTTTATGTGGAGCGGGAACGACGGTTACAGGCATCTCAGATGGGGAGTCTTGCACAGTTGCATCTGTGTATTGTGTGGTATTGTTTGCCTGATGTGGTATTTCTGTAGTGGCTGTCTGGGTTGCCGATATTACTGTAATGTTGCCTGTAGCGATATGCCTTGCGGGCGATGCTGTGCCTGCAGAACCGGTCGAAGATGCGAGTGTAGGTGTGATGGGGACGGCAGTTGGCGTTGCAGGAGAGACGGTTTGCCCCCTGTTCAGGGAAGCAGTATTCGGGGTGTGCGGCTTGTCTGCATGTTGATAATAGACGATGAAGCCGCCCCCGCAGATGAATATAATCATGGCAGCTGCGGCAATACGTCGCCATACAAGCGGTATCTGCGTGGCAGACTTCTTGCTTTTAGCAACGGCTTTCTCGATTTCTACCCACGACACCTCGGGCGCCGGTTGGCGATAACCGGCGAGCTTTTGCTGCATTTCTTTTCTCCATTGTTCTTTCATCGTGCCTTTTGTTTTGAGGTGTTGTATTGTTCTATTTTCTTTGCAAGCAGGCTCTTCGCCCGATGCAGCTGCGATGCCGAGCTGTCTTTCTTGATGCCTAATGTAGCTGCAATCTCTTGATGACTCTTGTTTTCGAATACATAAAGGTTGAAAACCGTGCGGTATCCTGTGGGCAGTTCTGTAATAAAGCGGTGGATAACGTCGGGAGGAATGTCGCTGATCGGCGGCTCTTCTTCGTCTTCCCTGTATTTCTCGCTGTCGGGGACATCCCATTCTAATGTGACGAACTCACCGTGTTTCTGCTCTTTCAGGAACTTTAAAGACTGGTTTACGGCGATCTTCGTGGCCCATGCCTGCAGGGAACCGGCGCCACGATACTCGAATTCACCCACATGAGTAATGATATTGACCAGACAGTCTTGCAGAACATCTTTCAGAGAGTCGCCGTTTCCCACGTATCGGGCACATATTCCGGTGAGATAGTCGGCATAAAGAGCATAGAAATCGTGCATCGCCGTGCTGTTTCCATGGCGAAGTTGTTTTACCAATTTCTTCTCTTTGTCTCCGATAAAGAAGTTCACCGTTTTTAGTTGACGTATTTTATCAGCGTGCCGAAAGCAATGTTTGCCGATGAATTAGTGGCCTTACGTGTGCAGTATTTGAACTTTGCCGTCTTCTTTCCGCTATATGCATTCCACTCAAGAGTAAGGTCTACCGTTTTTCCATGCGTATCGGGAAGGTCGTTGAGACGGAATGCAACGATGGCATCTCCTACAGCTCCCCAGCGATCACCTTGTGCATTGTGGTAGAAAGTAACCTTGTAAGGCTCTTTATTGCTATCGGTTGCCACCAGATTAACTATGTGTCGGCTGCCGTTGCTCCAACGTGTACGGAAGCGAAGTGTAAGGTATCCGTCTTCTGCAATGGTCACCCAATCGTTCACGATCTCCACCGGATCGACTCCGTAGGTACTTGCATTCTTATCACCCAGTGTAACTGCCATTCGTTTAGTTAGGATACTGTCTATCCAGTTGATATTAACAGCACGGCCAGAATGCATTGTAGGACGGTCAACCATAGTGTAATTTACCAGTGCACGCACCTCCTTTTTGCCGAAGGGCGATGCTTTCATATTGGCAGGCAGTAGTGTTGTTGAGTCGTTCAGTTGCATGTAAAACGACGAGTTGTCGCTGTTGGGCTTCACGGTGACAAGGGCTGTGGGGTAAAGACGACTGTAATCGTTGTCATCGCCGGAGCATGATTGAAGACCGAAAGCACCGGTTGTCAGCGCAAGAGCTAAGGTCCATAGCGTTAATTTTTTCATAATTTCTTCGGTTTAAATGTTGTCTTTGCCCATTTAAATTACAATATTACGAAAACTTGCATCAAGAATATGCCTTTTTTTCTTAAAATATTTTAAAGTAAGGTTTATCGCCTAAGTTTGAAAGTTGTTATGTTCGATTATGATTTATTAACATAATAGGGATGCAAGTTTTACGAAATACCCCATTTATAGGACAAAAGCAATTAATCGTTATAACTCAAAAAACAAAGACAATGAAAACATTTAAGATTTTTACAGTAGCATTATTAGGTTTAGTAACAATGGCTTTTACGGCTTGTAACAGCGATGATAATTCTTACAAGCAGCTTACCAAAGAGGAGATTGCGCAGTGCCTGCTTACGGTAAAGGGCAGTTACGAGGGTAATCTGATCTATAAAAGCGAGAACAAAAAGAACCCTAAAGATATGACAGATACGGTTGCCGTAAAGTGGACTATTACCAACGACAGCACGTTAACGATTACTAAATTCCCGTCGAAAGTACTGGCTTTCAACGTTACCGATGCGGAATTGAAGAAGGCTTTGGAGGAGGCAGCAGACCAAGACATGACATGTCGTATCGGTTTCATTAAGACCTCGCCGGTTACTTTCTTGGTTAATCCCGTAACACCCAGTTTCGATTTGACCTACGGAGGTAAAAAACATAAGGTGCAGGTTGCCTTTGCAGTTAACAACTTCTCATCGTATGGCGTATACAATGCTACCAAGAAAGTGCTCGGTATACAGATTGTAGAAGGGCTGATAGGTGTAGACGGCACTCGTACAAATTATCTCAAGCAGGTGGTTCCGTTCGTTCTACAATCGACAAAGAAGATATAAAGATTCAGTATGACACTTATTTCTGACGAACATAAACAGTAATTAATAATCATTCAATTCGACTTTAGTTTATGTAGAAATGAAGCGCAGTGGACGTTGATGTCCGTTGCGCTTTTTCCATATAAGATAAACGTCTCTTTTCGAAAATGAGCAGAATTATAATAAAATGCGTAAAAAACCGTTTTAAAGTAAAACAGTATCACATGAAAAAGTATATTTTTGCAACCTTATTATATTTGGTTTCTTTGGATAGTTTTGCACAGAGCCGCGCCGGAACGTTCTCTCTGATACCCCGTCTCGGCGTAAATGTTTCCACTTTATCGGGCAATTCGTATTACTACGTGGCGAGTTCGTCGGAGCAAGGGATAGAGGATAAACCCGTTATGAAGGGAAGTTTTACCGGCGGAGTAGACCTGATGTATCAGTTTACCGATGTGCTCGGCGGTTCCATAGGTGTATTCTATTCCCTGCAGGGGTGCCGTTATAAGGATCATGAAGAATATTACGACAACGCTAAATTGCTTCATGGCGTGCGTAGGAATGTAGTGAACTTGCACTGTTTGAATGTTCCGTTAATGCTGCATGGGTATGTTGCCGAAGGTCTTTCGGTCAATGTAGGCCTGCAGGTGGGCTTCCCGCTCCATGCAAAGTCGAGGCATGAGTGGGAAGAATATACCGTAGATGCGAAAGGGAAGCGTACTTTCAGCGGGGAAGGCGTATTCGATGCCAATGTTACAGGAAACTTCAAGAAAGTGGAACTGGCAGTTCCGATGGGCATATCTTATGAATATATGAACGTTGTTCTTGATGCCCGTTACAATTTGGGCATCACAAATATCGCGAAAGTGGATAACGTTAAGGACAATGGTTTTATGTTCACCGTGGGTTATAAGTTCGACCTGTGATTTTAAAAAGTGAAGGAGAAGAGAGAAAGACCGCAAGGACAATTAAGATATACCTATGGTGTAAGGCGGATAGACAGGCAATCTAAGATGCTTAAAATGCCTATGTAAAATACTTAGGCCATACGAGTCTTTACGTTGTGGCATACTCTTCTTTCTTGAGAATGGCACAGGGGAAGGGGATGGCTTGCTTGCATGGCGGCGATGCACCTATAATATATGCTAAAAATAATAGGCGAAAAATAATTCAATCTCTTTGCCGTAAGTGGGAAAAGGAGTATCTTTGCACTCGGTCGGTGGGCTATGAGGCAGCGCGAAATACGGATTTCGTGGCTGCCGGCTGCACCGTCTTGACAAGAGAATTAAATATAATAAGGGCTATGACTTATACTATCGAAAGGGTTGCAACGCTGATCGGAGCGCATCGATACGGCAACAGAGATGCCAATATCGGCTTTCTTTTAACCGACAGTCGTTCGCTTTGTTTCGCAGAAGAAACGTTGTTTTTCGCTTTAAAGACCGATCGCAACGATGGTCAACACTTCATCGGCGACCTGTATCGTCGCGGTGTATTCAATTTTGTGGTAGAACATTTGCCCGATAATTACGACACGCTTTACCCCGATGCCAACTTCCTGAAAGTGGTAAACCCGCTCGGTGCACTGCAAAGGCTGGCCGAACGCCATCGCGACGAGTTCGATATTCCGGTCGTGGGCATCACGGGCAGCAACGGCAAGACTATGGTGAAAGAGTGGCTCTACCAGCTGCTATCGCCGCAAATGGTCGTTACACGAAGCCCAAGAAGCTATAATTCGCAGATTGGAGTGCCCCTCTCGGTGTGGCTCATGAACGAACTGACGCAGATAGGCGTATTCGAAGCCGGCATCAGTATGCCCGGCGAGATGGCCTCGCTGCGCAGTATCATACAGCCCACCATCGGGGTTCTTACCGGTATAGGTACCGCCCATCAGGAGAACTTTGCCTCGATGGAGGAGAAATGCAGCGAAAAACTCAAGCTATTCCACGACTCTGAAGCCGTTATCTATAATGCCGACGATGATCTGATTGCCCGCTGCATGGAGCAATCCGGCTATAAAGGCCGGCGTATGGGCTGGTCGCAGAAAGACCGGAACGCCCCGCTGTTCGTAAAAGCCATAGAAAAGAAAGAAAACACTACCACCGTTACCTATGTATATAATGGTAAAGAAGGGCGGTACTCCATACCGTTTATCGACAGCGCATCGGTTGTAAATTCCATTACCTGCATGGCTGTGAGCCTGTATCTCGGGCTGTCTGCCGACGATTTAGACCGCAGAATGCAGCGGTTGGAACCCGTAGCGATGCGCTTGGAAGTGAAGACCGGTCAGCACGGGTGCACCCTTATCAACGATTCTTATAACTCTGATGTGAAATCACTTGATATAGCTCTCGACTTTATGAACCGCAGACCGGACCACAAGGGGCGCCGACATACGCTCATATTGAGTGATATTTACCAAAGCGGAGAGTCGCCTCGTGAGCTGTACAGAGAGGTTTCGACGCTTGTACAAGGCCGTGGAGTGGAGAAATTCATAGGTATCGGCCCCGAAATATCGGCACAGTCGGACGAGATAAAGGTAAGAGAAAAGTTCTTCTTCGAGTCGGTCGACAGCTTTATAAGCAGCGAAGTGTTCCGCTCTCTGCGCGATGAAGTGATCTTATTGAAAGGCTCTCGCAGCTTTGGGTTCGATCTGTTGACCGAGCTTTTGGCCCAAAAGGTGCACGAAACCATACTTGAAGTGAACTTAAATGCCGTTGTAGACAACTTAAACCATTATCGCAGTTTCATGAAACCGACCACCAAACTCGTTTGTATGATAAAGGCAGACGGCTATGGTGCGGGGGCTGTAGAGATAGCAAAGACGCTGCAAGACCACAGAGTGGACTATCTTGCCGTAGCAGTTGCCGATGAAGGCGTTACTTTACGTAAGAACGGAATAACTTCGAACATCATGATAATGAACCCGGAAATGACGGCTTTCAAGACTATGTTCGACTATGATTTGGAACCCGAGGTATATTCGTTCCGGCTGTTGGAGGCGCTTATCAAGGCTGCAGAGAAAGAAGGAGTCGCCGGTTTCCCCGTCCATGTCAAGTTGGATACGGGTATGCATCGCTTAGGTTTCGATCCTAATAAAGATATCGGCCGACTTATCGCCCGTATGCAGCACCAGAATGCCGTAATTCCGCGTTCTGTATTCTCGCATTTCGTAGGTTCCGACAGCGACAGTTTCGATGAGTTTTCGGCACGGCAGTTCGCCCTGTTCGATGAAGGAAGCCGTAAACTGAAGGCTGCATTCCCACATAAGATACTTAGACATATAGACAATTCTGCCGGCATAGAGCATTTTCCGGAGCGACAGCTTGATATGTGCCGGCTCGGATTGGGGCTTTATGGCATCGATTCGCGCAACAACCATATTATAAATAATGTATGTACGCTGAAGACAACTATCCTTCAGCTGCGCCACGTGCCGGCAGGAGACACGGTGGGTTATTCGCGTAAGGGCGTTATCGACCGCGACAGTGTGATTGCAGCCATACCTATAGGCTACGCAGACGGGCTGAACCGCAGGCTCGGAAACCGGAGATGCTATTGCTTGGTGGGCGGTAAAAGGGCAGAATACGTAGGCAATATTTGCATGGATGTGGCCATGATAGACGTGACAGGTATCGACTGTAAGGAGGGCGACAGTGTGGAAATATTCGGCGACCATCTGCCTGTAACAGTGCTGAGCGATGCTCTCGACACCATTCCGTACGAGGTTCTTACATGTATCAGCAACCGTGTAAAGCGGGTGTATTTTCAAGATTAGCCGAAAATTACACCTTATTATATATAATAAGCGTGGCGTTCATACAATATGAACGCCACGCTTGTTTTCTGCAGAAACGCCGTGTAAGGCGTCAATCCATGAAACCTTGTTGGTGAAGAGCGGCAAGCAGAGTTTGCGAAAGCGCCTCGTTATCTTTCTTGGTATAACGAATATCGGTGAACACTTGTGCGAGTGTTTCCTTATGGTTGATTGCTACAAATTGCTTGTTTTGGGGAAGTTCTTCTTTCGGAGTGTAGAACCGATCGATCATTTCGGGCGAATAATCGTGATAAGTTTCATTATGTATGATTGCATTTAGCGGCAGCCGATCCGATTGGGCGGGCGTTTCGTCGGGCCATCCCAAGGTAATTGTTGCAATCGGCATGACCAATTTGGGCAACTTCAGTATGTCTATAATCTTTTCGGGCATATAAACCGTGGTGCCGAGATAGCATAAGCCGAGCCCTTGTTCTTCGGCGATGTTGCAGAATGTTTGGCAGTATAGCAGTGCATCAGAGGCCGCATTGACGAATGAAAGGAAGTTGCTGTAACCGGGATTTGCCATGCGTTTCTCGGCCCAAAGGGTAGTACGTCGGAAGTCTGCACAGAAAGTAAGCACCACAGGAGCACCCTCTACCATCGGTTGATTGAAATGTACCGCCGATAGTTGACGTTTCTTTTCACGGTCGCGGGTAATGATAACGGAATAAAGTTGCAGGTTTCCCATCGTTTGAGTGTGCTCGGAGTCGGCCAAGAGTTGGTGAAGAAGTTCATCGGATACATCCTCTTTAGTATATTTACGGATGCTTCGTCTGCTTAATAGTGATTTCATTTTTTGATCATTTTATTTTTACAAAGTTAGTAAAAGTTTCCTGTTTTGGCGAACTTCTTAGTATTTTATTTATATAAAATATATGAGAAATAGTTTTAATATGTGGAAATAAAATAGTAGTTTTGCACACACTGGACTAAAACAAGAACATAATATTTAAGATATACGTATAATGGAAAATCAGAAAACTTACTCTTTTGAGGAGGCGTTTGGCGCTTCGTTGGAATACTTTGGTGGGGATGAGCTCGCTGCACGTGTATGGGTGAACAAATATGCGATGAAAGATAGCTTCGGAAACATATTCGAGAAGTCGCCTGAAGATATGCATTGGCGCATCGCGGACGAGATTGCAAGGATCGAAAAAAAGTATGCCAATCCGCTTAAAGCAAAGGAAATATTCGAACTTTTAGACCATTTTCGGTACATAGTGCCTGCAGGTAGCCCAATGACAGGTATCGGAAACGATCATCAGGTGGCCTCGCTGAGTAACTGTTTCGTAATAGGTCTCGACGGCGATGCCGACTCCTACGGGGCCATTATGCGCATTGATGAAGAGCAAGTTCAGCTGATGAAGCGCCGTGGGGGCGTGGGCCACGACCTGAGCCACATACGTCCGAAAGGCTCACCTGTTAATAACTCGGCTCTTACAAGTACCGGATTGGTGCCTTTTATGGAGAGATATAGCAATTCCACACGCGAAGTAGCGCAAGATGGTCGCCGTGGAGCGTTGATGTTGAGTGTAAGTATCAAGCATCCGGATAGCGAATTATTCATCGATGCTAAGATGACAGAGGGGAAAGTTACGGGAGCTAACGTGTCTGTAAAGATAGACGACGAGTTTATGAATGCCGCTATAAGCGACAAACCTTATACGCAGCAATTCCCTATAGATAGTAAGAACCCCCAGTGTACCAATAGTATATCGGCGAAAAAGCTCTGGGAAAAGATCGTACACAATGCATGGAAGAGCGCCGAACCCGGGGTGTTGTTTTGGGATACCATTATTCGGGAGAGCATACCCGACTGTTATGCCGACCTTGGTTTCCGTACCGTAAGCACCAATCCGTGTGGTGAAATCCCATTATGTCCGTACGACAGTTGCCGTCTGTTGTGTATCAACCTCTATTCTTATGTGGTAAATCCGTTTACAAAGGATGCTTATTTCGACTTCGATACCTTTAAGAAGCATGTACAGATAGCACAGCGAATTATGGACGACATCGTGGATCTCGAGCTTGAAAAGATAGACAAGATCATGGAGAAGATAACTATTGATCCGCAAAGCGATGAAGTGAAGGGAGCTGAATACCATCTCTGGGAGAAGATAAAGTACAAAAGTGGGCTTGGAAGGCGTACAGGTGTGGGCATTACAGCGGAAGGCGACATGCTTGCAGCCATGGGATTGCGCTACGGGACACAAGAAGCGACAGACTTCTCCGTAAGTGTTCACCGTGCTTTAGCGTTGGGTGCTTACCGCTCTTCGGTAACGATGGCGAAAGAACGCGGTGCATTCGAGGTTTACGATGCTAAGCGAGAGGAGCGCAATCCGTTTATCCTGCGCTTGAAAGAAGCCGATCCCGAACTTTACAGAGATATGGTGCAATACGGACGTCGTAACATTGCGTGCCTGACAATTGCACCAACCGGCACCACTTCTCTTATGACACAGACCACAAGCGGCATAGAGCCAGTATTCATGCCCGTATATAAACGCCGCAGAAAAGTGAACCCCAACGACACCGATGTGCACGTTGATTTCGTGGATGAAGTAGGAGATTCGTTCGAAGAATACATCGTTTATCACAAGAAGTTCCTTGAGTGGATGCGGATAAACGGTATCGATTCTACCAAAAAATATACTCAAGAAGAGATCGACGAGCTCGTTGCAAAATCGCCATATTATAAAGCTACGGCAAATGATGTGGACTGGTTGATGAAGGTTCGCATGCAAGGAGCCATCCAAAAGTGGGTAGATCACTCCATCAGCGTAACCGTTAACCTGCCCAATGAAGTGGATGAAGCGCTGGTGAACCGCCTGTATGTGGAGGCTTGGAGGAGCGGATGCAAAGGCTGCACCATCTATCGAGACGGAAGTCGCGCAGGGGTTATGATCTCCGTATCGAAGAAAGATAAGAAAAAGAATGAAGATGGAGAGGCGGTAAAAGATAATAATATGGAGCAACTCGGTATGCCCCCGTGCCAACATCCGCAAGTAACAGAGGTGAGACCAAAGGAACTTGCCTGCGATGTGGTACGTTTCCAGAACAACAAAGATAAGTGGGTTGCTTTCGTAGGCCTATTGGATGGCTATCCTTATGAGATATTCACCGGCTTACAGGATGATGAAGAAGGCATCGTATTGCCCAAGACTGTGACCAAAGGAAAGATCATTAAGCAGACTAATGAGGACGGAACACACCGTTATGATTTCCAATTTGAGAATAAAAGAGGCTATAAGACCACCGTTGAAGGGCTGAGCGAGAAGTTCAATCCGGAGTATTGGAACTATGCAAAGCTAATATCCGGCGTGCTTAGATACCGTATGCCGATCGACCATGTGATTAAACTTGTGGGCTCGCTCCAACTGAAAGACGAGAGTATAAATACTTGGAAGAACGGCGTGGAACGTGCTCTGAAGAAGTATATCGTAGACGGTACCGAGGCCAAAGGGCAAAAATGTCCGGTTTGTGGGCACGAAACACTTATCTATCAAGAGGGATGTTTAATCTGTAAAAACTGCGGAGCATCGCGTTGCGGATAGGGTGGAATGAAAGTACATTCAAGTTATATTTATGTTCGGAACCTGCGGTGTCATGCCTATCATGGCGTGATGCCGCAAGAACATGTTATAGGCAACGACTATAGAGTGAATGTCTGTATCGCTTATAACATAGGTGTAGCGATGTTATCCGATATGCTTACCGATACTATCAGTTATGCTTGTGTTTGCGATATCATCAAAATAGAGATGGCGGAAGTCTCTCAACTGCTCGAAAACGTGGCATATAGAATAGGCAGGCACCTGTTCCGACAGTTCCCCAATATAGAAAAAATAGACATAGATATTGCCAAAATCAATCCTCCGATGGGTGCGGATTGCGATTGTGCCGGTGTAGAATTACACTTAATAAATGATAAAACCCTTTAGATAATAACGGTTTTCTCACATTATTTAATTACTTTTGTAACGATATGGGCAGAAAGTCGTTAATTTCTCTGATAACTCTTATTGTATTTGCAACTATGTCTATGGCTGCAAATAAGCGTTTTACCCTTGTTATCGATCCCGGGCACGGCGGGCATGATGCCGGTGCATTGGGTGCGATATCCAAGGAGAAAGAAATCAACCTTACCGTTGCGTTGGCTTTCGGACGATATGTAGAGCGGAATTGTCCTGATGTTAGAGTTATTTATACGCGTAAAAACGACGTGTTTATCCCATTGATGGAGCGGGCAAACATAGCCAATCGCAATAAAGCAGACCTCTTTATCTCCGTTCATACGAACGCTCTGCCGGCAGGAAAGCAGGCACGCGGCTTCGAAACATATACCTTGGGTATGCACCGCGCAAAGGATAATCTCGACGTAGCCATGCGCGAAAACTCCGTTATCTCTATGGAGAAAGGCTATCAGCAGACGTATCAAGGCTTCAATCCCCGATCATCCGAGAGCTATATCATGTTCGAATTCATCCAAGGGAAGAACATGGAAAAGAGCATAGAACTCGCTAAAATGATACAAAGCAATGTGTGTAGCACTGCTAATCGGCCCGATAAAGGCGTGCACCAAGCCGGTTTCCTCGTGTTGCGCGAAACATCTATGCCCAGTTGTCTGATAGAACTCGGCTTCATCACCACGCCGGATGAAGAACGTACACTGAACAACAATGGTCAGGTAGATGCCATTGCAAGGGGCATATACAATGCTTTTATACAGTATAAGAGCAAGCACGACGGCAAGATAGTGGTGCCCTATAAGGCCGAAAAGGCAGAACCTGTCGATATTCCGACCGTGGTTCCGCAACCTTACAAACCGGTAAACGATCCCGAAAAAGTTGTTCCTAACACAGAAGAACAGCCCGTTGAGGCACCGTCTGAGCAGCCTGTAGCCAGCGTACCTGTATTCAAGATACAGATTTTTGCCGTCAGTCGTAAGCTTCGTCCGGACGATGCTCATTTAAAAGGCATTACCGATTACGACAGTTACGAGGAGGGCAACCTGTACAAATATACCTATGGAGCTTCCACAGATTATAACGAAATCAACAATCTTCGCAAGCAGATTGCCGACAAGTTCCCGCAAGCGTTTATCGTAGCCTTTAAAGATGGCAGGCGAGTAGATATCAACGAAGCCGTCAAGGAATTCAGATTAAATAAAAAATAGATAACAATGAAGTTTACAAAAGAGATAAAGATAGCCGTCGTTGCCATCGTTGGAATAATCGTACTTTTCTATGGTATGAACTTTCTGAAGGGGCTTACCTTGTTCTCTGAAGACAATATATATTACATAGCCTTTAAAGATATCAGCGGTTTATCGTCGTCCAGTCCTATTTATGCCGATGGATATCAGGTCGGAGTGGTTAAAGGAATAGAGTACGACTATAGCCATAAGAAGGATACAAGGGTTATCATCGGCGTAGACAAAGGCATGCGGATACCCAAGGGCAGTTCGGCCGAGATCGTTAGCGATATGCTCGGTAACGTAAAGGTGAACCTTCTACTTGCCAATAACCCGAGAGAGAGGGTTAATCCGGGTGAGACCATCAACGGCAATATCAATAATGGAGCCTTGGGAAAGCTATCGTCAATGGTGCCTTCAATAGAGAAAATGCTGCCGAAACTCGACTCTATAATGTCGAGTCTCAATATGCTTTTGGCCGATCCGGCTATCGCACAATCGCTTCATAATGTGCAGACCGTAGCCTCGAACCTTACCACTACCACACGACAACTGAATATATTGACGGCCAATCTGAACCATAATGTACCGGTAATGATGAGGAAAGCTAACGGTATACTCGATAACACAGACCGGTTAACAACCAACTTAGCTGCCATAGATGTCGCAGGAACGATGGAACAGGTAAACCATACCATCGCCAACGTGAAGGAACTCACGGCACGCCTGAACAGCAATCAAGGCTCGCTTGGCCTGTTGATGAACGATGCAAGCCTCTATAACAATATGAATTCGGTAATGCGAAATGCCGATTCTCTGATGGTTAACCTGCGTCAGCACCCTAAACGTTATGTTCACTTCTCACTCTTTGGCAGGAAAGACAAATAATCCGTCCCCGATAGGGCTTATATCTGTTTTCTACAGGCGATAGGTCTAAGGGCGAAAGGCCGTATATCTATCTTCGATGGAACTATCGGATAATATCGTTAGGTGGTACTCTTAATTAAAATTAGTCTAAATAGTGGCGCTAATGTTTCACGGCTTCGGGCAAACTGTCCGAAGCCTTTATTTTTATTTGCTTTTCCGCCTTGTTTCAATATGTTTCACTGTTATTTCTCATATCTTTATCAAATGTGCTTTAAATAGCTCGATATCAGGATGTTACAAAATACAAAATCTACTTTTTTGTATACCGTTTGACAGAAACATGTAAAGTCGGTAAAATAAGCACTTTATGCATTTATCATTAAAAATTTATAAATCCGTTTATTTGTTTTATATAAAATTCTTTTTTAATTTTGCACTTACGTTACAATGAAAAATATGTCGGAAGACGTATCTAAAGTCGTTTTATAGATGAAAGTAAGCCCTAATTCCTGTTGGGAAAACGCCCTTGCGCTTATTCGTGAGAACGTTACAGAACAACAATATAGTACATGGTTCAAGCCCATTGTATTCGAATCGTACGACGAAACGAAGAAAACAGTGCTGGTAAAAGTACCGAGTACGTTTGTTTATGAGTATTTGGAAGAGAATTATGTAGACTTACTGAAGAAAGTGCTTGGCCGTGTATTCAGCAAAAACGTGAACCTTGGTTACCGTATAATGGCCGATAAAGAGCACAACATTACGACTGTTGTAGAGGGCGTTGTGGGAGATACCGATCCTAAACCGAAGGCAATCAGCCGAGGAAACCAATCTCCGTCGCTCATGGATGCGGTAAAAATGCAGCCATTAGACTCGCAACTCAACCCTCATCAAACGTTTGCAAACTATATAGAGGGCGACAGTAACAAACTTCCGCGGTCTATCGGACTGTCTATAGCAGAGCATCCGAACACGGCACAATTCAATCCGATGTTCATATACGGCCCGTCTGGTTGCGGTAAAACGCATCTTATCAATGCTATAGGTATGAAAATCCGCGAACATTACCCACGGAAACGGGTGCTATATGTCAGTGCGCGGCTCTTTCAAGTACAGTTTAGCAACGCTACATTGCGAAACAGCGTAAACGATTTTATCAACTTCTACCAAACGATAGACGTTCTAATCGTGGATGATATACAGGAGTGGATTACTGCAGTAAAAACACAGAACACATTCTTCCATATTTTTAATCATCTATTTAAAAACGGTAAGCGTATTATTCTTGCCAGTGATCGCCCTCCGGTAGACCTCGAAGGCATGAACGACCGACTGCTTACCCGTTTTTCTTGTGGGCTTATTGCCGAATTGGAGCAGCCTAATGTAAAGCTATGTATCGATATCTTGAATAATAAGATACACCGCGACGGGCTGGATATCCCCAAAGAAGTGGTTGAATTTATAGCCTCTTCGGCTAATGGGAGCGTGCGCGATTTGCAGGGAGTGGTTAATTCGTTGCTGGCATACAGCGTGGTTTACAACAGCAGCATCGATATGCGTTTGGCCGAGAGAGTGATTAAACGTGCCGTAAAGATAGACGACAAGCCCCTTACTATCGACGATATTCTCGATTCGGTGTGCAATCATTTCAACGTATCCGCAACGGCCGTCAACAGCAGGAGCCGCAAACACGACCTCGTAGTGGCCCGCCAAGTGTCGATGTATCTTGCACAGAAGTACACTAAAATGCCTGCCTCGCGCATCGGCAAGCTCGTTGGAGGGCGCGATCATTCCACGGTTATCCACAGTTGTTCGCAGGTAGAACAACGGTTGAAGATAGATCGCCTGTTTTCAGACGAGATACAAAGCATCGAAAACTCATTCAAAATCAAGCGGTAGGTTATCTGTTCGGAAAACTTACACATGGCGGATATGCGCGATAAAAGTAGGGTGTATCCGTGATACATATACTGTATAAGGCGGATAAACCACCTACTTATTCTTCTAATTTCATCGAAAGATAATCGCGAAAGTGCGTGGTTGTTTCAAAAAGATGTTTTATCTTTGTTTTCGAAACCTTCGTGATAAAATCGAAAGACGATGGAGAAAGATATGTCGAACATGCTGAACTGTAGCCGCAAGAGTGCATTTCGTCTCTTCGTTTTGCTACTGATGATGTTTATATCCGCAGCAGTTTCCGCCCAAAAAGTACAAGAGCGTAAAGGCACTTTCATAGTTCCGAACCGTAAATGTGCAGTAGATTTCCTGATTTCAGATGCCGAAGTAAAAGCTTTAAAACAGAATGCAGAGGACGAAGAGGCCTTTTATGTGTCGCAAGATGATGGGATATATTACTTTGCGGTATCTTGGGAATGCTTGGAAAAGCATCGTATCAAGATCGTCAGAGTGCCCGCAACTTACAAATATGCCCAGTTTCCTGATGGAACAGTTATGCCGTTGAGCGCCGATAACCAGTTCACCATCATGCTCTATATGCCCGGACGAAAGCCCAAGGAGGCCGATACAACGGTGATGGAAGATGAAATTAAGGATTATTTCCACCCCGTCGAGCCCAAGAAAACACAAAGAAAATAAATTAAGTTTTATTTTGTTTCTTCAAGAAAACGCCTTATCTTTGCACCCGACTTGCAAAAGGTAAGTTAAGGGGTGCTGCGATATTTCGCGGCTGAGATCAAACCCTATGACCTGATCCGGGTAATGCCGGCGTAGGAAGGCGCACAGTGTGTGAAAAACGAACCTCAAGCATTGAACCCCAAGTTCATGCTCCTTTCCCCCTTTTATTTATTCATTTAAATTAAGGTATTTATGAACAAGAGTGTATTAACGATTGCAATACTTGCGTGTGTTGCAACGGCTAACGCGGCCAATCCTAAGACCGAAAAGATCGATACGCTAAAGGCGTATGAATTACAGAACGTGCAGGTGGTGGCTACACGGGCCGACAAAAAGACGCCGATGGCCTATTCAGACCTGAACAAACGGCAGATCGGGGCCGTTAACCACGGCAAAGACGTTCCGCAGTTGCTGGAAATGACGCCGTCGGTTACCGTTTCGTCAGACGCAGGTATGGGTATTGGCTACACTGGAATACATGTCCGTGGCACCGATCCCACACGTATAAACATCACAACCGACGGAATTCCGATGAATGATGCGGAGAGTTCGGCCGTTTTCTGGGTAAACATGGGTGACTTTGTTTCCAGTGTAGAGAGCATACAGATACAACGTGGCGTAGGTACATCGACGAACGGCGCCGGCGCTTTCGGCGCTACGATCAACATGCAGACCGAAAGTATCGGCATCAAACCTTTCGGCAGTATCGATCTTTCGGGCGGTTCATACGGCACGCACAAAGAAACTTTCCGCTTCGGAACGGGCCTCTTGGGCAATCACTGGGGCTTCCAAGGCCGGCTATCCAATATCGGTAGCGACGGTTATATAGACAGAGCGTCGACACGTTTGAACTCTTATTTCGTGCAAGGAGGCTATTTCAACGATAATACCGTGGTGAAGTTCATCACCTTCAACGGCACAGAAAAGACCTATCATGCATGGGATTATGCTTCTAAAGCCGACATGAAGAAGTACGGGAGGCGCTATAATCCAAGCGGAAAATATAAGGATGCCGCCGGTAACACGGTCTTCTACGACAACCAGACCGACAATTACCACCAACAGCACTACTATTTGATATGGAACCAACGGCTGTCTAACGCTTGGAAACTGAATGCCTCGCTACATTATACCCACGGTTTCGGCTATTATGAGCAGTATAAAGCCGACAGCGAAGATAGCCATGTGAAGCTCTACAAGTATTTGCTATCGAGCACGCTCGGCAAGTACAGCGACCTCATCCGTCGCAAACAGATGCGCAACAACTTCTACGGAGCCGTCGCATCCGTAAGTTATGATGCCCGTAAAGGGCTGTCTGCTATCCTTGGAGGCGGTTGGAACAAGTACGACGGCGACCATTTCGGCAACGTGATATGGGTGCGTAGCTTCAACGGAAGTATCGATCCGAACCACAAATACTATGATAATAACGCCCGAAAAACCGATGCCAACATCTACGGAAAGGTGAACTACGAGTTCTTGCCCGGCCTTAATGCTTATGCAGACATGCAATATCGCCGTATTACATATAGGCTCCGAGGCTCTTCTCAGGAGTTCGACGACAACAAGAAGCAACTGCCGTTGGACTTGGATCGCACGTACAACTTCTTCAACCCCAAGTTCGGTTTGGTCTACACCGCCAGCCCGAACCACACGCTATATGTCTCTTACGCCATTGCACATAAGGAACCGACACGCAATGACTTCGAGAATATGCTGGCAGAAACCAAGCCTGTTGCTCCTAAAGCCGAAAGACTGAACGATTTGGAGATTGGTTATAAGTACCAAAGCAGTATTTTCAGCGCCGGCGCCAACTTCTATTACATGGATTACGATAATCAGTTCGTGCCGACAGGCGCGCAGGATGCCAACGGCGAAATGGTATCTCGCAACATCAAGGATAGCTACCGGATGGGCGTAGAACTTACGGCCGGTCTCAATCCTTTTAAGGGGTTTAACTGGAACATCAATGCTACGTGGAGCAAAAACCGTGCAAAGAACGTCGATGTAACGACAATCGATCCGGTTACTTGGGCCGAATCGACCGCCAATGTGGGCACTACGCACCTTGCATATTCACCCGATTTCATCCTTGGCAATATGTTCAGTTACGAATACAAGGGCTTCACGGCATCGCTGCAAAGTAAGTTTGTGGGCGAACAGTATATGACCAACTCCAACTTCCGCAGCTATGCAGAGAAAGATGGCAGCCAGACCAGCGCCATGATAGATAGCTATTTCGTGAGCAACTTCGACCTTTCGTATACCTTCAAGCTGCGCGGTATCAAGAGCGCAACGGTGGGATTGACCGTTTACAACCTGTTTAACGAGGAGTATGAGAGTAACGGCAGCTGCTCTATGAACTTCAAACAAGACGGCAATAAGATCGTTGCATATAACGCAGGTTGGGCATGGACCACCTATTCTGCACAGGCCCCGACGCATCTGATGGCGCATCTGTCGATTAACTTTTAATCGTCTATGGCCGATATACAGACATTTCTTGCCGAGCATTGGCTCGATATGTTGAGCACAGTGCTCGGCATTATCTATATTATCCTCGAGTACAAAGCCCACATAGCCTTATGGCTTGTGGGTATCGTTATGCCTGCCATCGACATTTATCTGTTCTGGTCGGTGGGGCTCTATGCCGACTTCGGCATGGCCATTTACTATACCTTTGCCGCCCTTTACGGCTATGCAGTCTGGAAATTCGGGCGGAAGAAGAACCAAAAAGCCAACGAACAACTGCCCATAACACACTTTAAACGAAGTCTTATCCTGCCCTCTGTTCTCGTTTTCTTGGCTGCTTGGTTGGGTATTTACGAAATTCTGATCCACTTCACCAACTCTGATGTCCCCGTTACAGATAGCTTTATCAACGCGTTGAGCTTCATCGGACTGTGGGCACTTGCACGGAAATACCTCGAACAATGGGCTGTCTGGATCGTGGTGGATGCCGTAAGTGCAGCGTTATATGCCTATAAGGGCATCCCTTTCAAGGCCGGTCTTTACGCTCTTTACGTAGTAATAGCGGTGATGGGTTACTGCAAATGGCGAAAAATGATGAAGGAGAACCGCTGAATGAACTATCCTCTGCTTACGCCCGATGCGTCGTTCGACGCCGTTATCCTCGGCAACGGCTACTTTCCGAAACATGCTCTTGCCCTGCAATTGCTGGCACATACGCCGTATATCTGCTGCTGCGACGGCGCCGCCACGTATGCCATAGAACAGGGATACATGCCCCATGCCATCGTAGGCGACGGCGACTCGCTGCCACAGGAGCTTAAAATAAAATACCGAGATATACTTCATGTCGTCAGCGAACAGAGCGACAACGACCTTACCAAGGCCACGCGCCACTGCCATGCCTTGGGTATGCGCCGCATACTCTACCTTGGCGTTACGGGTAAGCGCGAGGATCACACGCTGGCCAACGTCTCTCTGATGGTGCATTATCATCGCGACATGGGTATTGTGCCCCTGCTCTTGACCGATTACGGTTACTTTGTAACGGCAGAAGGCAGCCATACGTTCGGCTCGTTCTGCCGACAACAGGTAAGTATCTTTAACTTCGGATGTACACAGATGGCCGGTTCGGGCCTGAAATGGGCACCTGTTACGCCCGAAAGTTGGTGGGAAGGAACACTTAACGAGGCCGTCGGAGACAGTTTCACCCTCCGAGGAAACGGCCTGTACATGGTGTTCCGCACCCTCGAACCCAAGAAGTAAGAATGCCGTTCGTTAGGTGTTTCTTGGCAATATATATTGTCTGTCGCCGATAGGCAGTATAGGTATATCCGTTAACAGGTACATCTGTTTGAAATGTACAATAAACCTACGACGTTTGCAAGTATTGCAATAAAGTGCTATCTTTGCAGGCGGTTTTTCATTTCTATATCATGCACAATCATAAGATACAGGCCCATGCGGCCATACTCTCGGCAAACATCATCTTCGGACTGGGCGTACCGGTTACCAAGATGCTGCTCGATCAGTGGGTATCGCCTATGGCTTACATGGCTACACGCTGCATCGGGGCGGCATTGATATTCTGGCTGATAGGGCTGTTTCGCCCTCGAGAGAGGGTAGAGCGTAAAGATTTGCTCGTTATCATGGCTGGCGGATTGTGCGGTTTCGTAGTTTCTCAAACGCTTACGGCATGGGCTTTAACCTATACCACGCCCGTTTACTTTTCGCTCATAGCCACACTAACGCCGGTAGCCACCATGCTCATGGCGGTTATCTTCTTGAATGAAGGTATCAACCGTATGAAGACAATCGGCGTGTTTGTGGGCGTTGCGGGCGCTATAATCATGGTTATTGCGAGCTGGCAGGGCGGTGCGGGGCGGAACGATGTGCTCGGTATTGCACTCACCATGCTCAGTTTGCTCACGTGGGTGGTGTATCTTATCATCACGCGCAAGGTATCGCAGAAGTATAGCGCCGTAACGCAAATGAAATGGGTGTTCCTCGTATCGACCGTGGCTGTGCTGCCTTTTGCGTGGAAAGAGCTGCCCTTGCAGCCTCTCTACATGGGTAATTACGGGGCAGAAGGCCTTTCGGGCGTGTTGGGCATGGCTTTTATCGTGGTATTTGCTACGGTGTTGGGCTATTTCACCATACCTTTTGCCATGAAATACCTGCGTGCCACAACCGTGAGCGTATATACCAATCTGCAACCGGTGGTGGCTTCGGTGGTGGCTTTTGCCGTAGGTCAGGATGCTCTTACGTGGGACAAACCCGTGGCAGCGGTGCTTGTATTGTTGAGTGCCTATATGGTTACCAAGTCTGCCGATGGCGGATAAATGTTTTTATTATATGAAGCGATGGTGATGCAGACGGCGGAAAAGACCGGCAGAGTGGCCGAAATAGACTTCGTGAAGTGTGTGCTGATTGTGCTGATGATTGCCTTTCACTTGGTTTTCATCGGCGACAGCTATCCTTATGCCAAGCAAGTGGTCTACACGTTTCATATGCCCGGCTTCCTCGTTATATCGGGCTATTTGCTCAATGTGGGCAAACCGTGGCGCAAGTTCCTGCGCACTATGCTGTGGATATTTGTTCCCTATGCCGTGATGGAGAGCGGTTATACGGTGATGGCAGCGGTGTTGCCCATTCGTGAACATATCGATTCGCTCACCTTTTCTTTATATATAAATAAAGTATTGCTTCATCCTTTGGGACCGTATTGGTATCTGCATACGCTTTTATTGTGCAGCACGGTCTACTATGGTATAGCGTATTGCGGGCATATTGGGCCGCTCGGGCGTCTTGTGGCGGTGGCTCTGTTGTACGGTCTGTTATGGTATGTCGGAATTGTCTCGCTGCCCTGTGCGCTGTATTTCCTCGGCGGAGCGGCGGTAAGGTTGTGCGGTGTGCGGTTTACGCGTTTCTTCCGGCCGTCGTTATGGGCGCTCTTGCCTATGACGGTACTGTCATTTTTCCCCGTTAATATGGATAAAGGTTCAATCGGTGGCGTACTTTTTGTTTATCTGTCTGTGTGCTTTATCCTCGGTATTTACCGCGTTTTGCAGCAACGGGGCGCACAACTGTTGCCGGCAATGCTCTTTGTTGGGCGGAATACCCTGCTGTTGTTGCTCTTTTCGCCCGTGTTTACAGCCTTGGCAAAGCTGTGGCAACCTATGCTTGTTGGTATCGACCGTTCTGGCATGGTGTTTCTTGTAGTATCGGTAACTGTGGCTGTTGCGGGCAGCATAGCGATAGGGTGGGTGTTGGACAAACTGCATCTGTCGCGTTTCCTCTTCGGGAAAAGACAGGTTGTGGGCTGATGCTGCAGTCTGTAAACAACAATGCCGATGCCTCGAAACATATTATCAAGGAGCATCGGCATCATGGTGTTACCGTAACAGGCGGAATTTCTTTGTCTGTTTTATTCGAAGTCCAGTTCTCCGAAGAAGTCGGGGCGGTGGAAATCGGGCTTGGGTACGTTGATGGCATTCCATGAAAGGAAGTGCGGCGTTTGCAGCTTGTCGCCGCATTTGTAGAAGTTTCCGCGCATGCTATGTCCGCTAAACGTAGTCAGCCGATGGCGGAAGAAGGCCGAAAGGGGTACTATCAATGCCAGTTGCCAAGCATTTCTGCCCGTTTTTTCTTCGAAAGGCGTGCGTCCTAAAGAAGCCCAACGATCTACCTGCGCAAGCACTTCGGCGGGCGCCAAAGTCCGTCCTTCGCGCGTAGGGCCGCAACCTATGAGCAACGTTCCCGCACAGTTGCACTCCATGTTGTAATAGATATCGTCGCCGGCCGGCCGAGAAAAGAACTCGCAACATGCGTCTTCCCATACATGACCGTTATCATGAGGTGCCACGGCACGCACACTGTTTTCCTTAACACTGTATTCTATGAGGATCGTGTCGCCCGTATGAGCTATGCGGAAGTTTGCTTCGGGTGCGTAAGGATAGGCTTCCGCCCAGTTCACTTGGTCGATGGCATGGCGCTCGATGCCTGCTTTATCGAACAAAGCAGGGATATCTGCCGCCGATGCAGGGTGCTCCTGCAGGCGTTTTACACAAAGTTTTTTCATTATTCTTTATAGTTTTCGGATGATTGAGTGCATCTCCTCGGTGTGGCGCAGTACATCGTTGAAGAGGCAAAGTTGGTTCTTCGCCCGCACGAGGTTGTGCTCCTTATACTTGATTTTATAGTACACATCGCCGTTCAGGTAGTCGGTCAGGAAGCGCACGCACTGCATATACGGGAATAAGGCCGCCGCATAAGGCAGGTTATCGCGTTCGACCGACGTAAGAAAACTGTGCGAACCTTCGACATAGCCACGCGTGAAAGCGGTGAAAATCTGCATGTCGAACGATACTTTCTGCAAGTCCTGTTCGTCTTCGGCAGCCGTGTTGGCGCCCGTACGCAGGAAGTCTCCGTAGTCTGAAAACACGAAAGAGGGCATCACGGTGTCCAAATCGATTACGCAAAGCACACGACCTTCCTTGTCGAACATCATATTGTTGACCTTCGTGTCGCAATGACAAATGCGCTTGGGCAGTATGCCTTCGCGGTACATTCGCTCGGCCTTGCACATTTCGTAGGCATGTTTCTGCAGCTCGTCTATCATGCTTTGTACCTCTTTCACGCGCCCTGCGGCATCGGTATCGATGGCATCTTGGAACTGCAGGTTACGCAACTCCATGTTGTGGAAGTCGGGTATGGTCTCGCCGATTGTGTCGGGTATGTCGACAAGCAGTGCCTCGAAATTGGCGAAAGACTTGCCTGCATGGTAAGAATACTCCGGGGTTACGGCCTCATAGGTAACCGCATCGGGGATGAAGACGGCTATTCTCCAATAGTTATCGGCCTCGTCTTTCCAATACGTTTTGCCGTTTTCAGCAGGGATAAAACGCAGCACTTTGCGTTCTATATCGGTCTCTTTGCGCTCTTCCAACTTGTGTCTGATGTGGTTTGTCACTGCCTCTATGTTGTGTTGAAGCAGGTCTACGTCGCAGAACACCTTATTGTTGATGCGCTGAAGCACATAGTCCGGACTACCTGTTTCCTTCGTTTTAATTTTGAAGGTATCGTTGATAAGTCCGTTACCAAGTGCGGAAATGGTGTCTGCACTTCCCTTTATCGAGAAGTGAGACACCACCTTGCGCAGTTGTTCCGTATTCATATGTTAGAGAGGCTTATATTCTTTGAATGCTTCCATAGCCTCGTAGCAGGCCAATCCTAAGCGGTCGTAAAGCGCAGCCGTTGCATGATTGCGGTCTTCGGCACGTTGCCAGAACAGACGTTCGTCGCTTCCGAGGAAGGGAGCACTCTCCATTTGTGACTGATGTTTGAGGATACTGTTGCGCTTAGCACGCAGTTCTTCCGGACTCATCGGTACGCACATTTCGATATTTTCGATCTCCCATTCGGCCCAAGCCCCGCGGTACATCCAAATTCTACAGTCTTTCAACCATGCCTCACCAGCCTCTTTTTCGAGATCGATCGCGGCAAGTACCGCATCCGTACACTTGCGGTGTGTGCCGTGGGGATCGGCGAGATCGCCGGCAACATATATCTGATGGGGCTTTACTTTTCGAAGTAACGCCCTTACAATGTTGACATCTTTCTCCGTCATGGGCAGTTTTTCGATGGTACCCGACTCGTAGAAGGGCAGATCAAGGAAGTGCACGCGATCTAAGGGGATATTGTTAAAGGTGCAAGCCGTGCGTGCTTCGCCGCGTCGGATGAGGCCTTTAATAGTCAGGATGTCGCGTGTATCGAGGTCGTCTTCTTTCTTTTTCATGAGAAATTGCTTGATCTCTTTGTACTTCTTGCGTATGGTTTCGTCTTTATCGTTATCGAAAAGCTGGTTGAAACCGTTGATAAAGTGCATGAAGCGCGTTACTTCTTCATCGCCGACAGCTATGTTTCCGCTGGTTTCGTAGGCTACGTGTACTTCGTGACCTTGCTGTACGAGGCGGCGGAGCGTGCCGCCCATCGAGATCACATCGTCGTCGGGATGGGGCGAGAATACGATGACACGCTTGGGATATGGCGTGGCTCTCTCCGGTCTATAGGTATCATCGGCGTTCGGTTTGCCCCCCGGCCAACCGGTAATGGTATGCTGTAGGTCGTTAAAAATCTTGATATTGGCGTTATAGGCCGAACCGTAAAGGGCCAAAAGTTCACTCAATCCGTTCTCATTATAGTCCTTGTTGGTGAGCTTCAAGATAGGTTTGCCGGTAATCTGGCAGAGCCATACCAAAGCTGAGCGTACCAGCTTGTCGGTCCATTCGCACGATTTAACGAGCCAAGGATGAACAATTCGGGTGAGTTGACTTGCTGCAGACAGGTCGATGATTACATGGGCATCGTTGTGAGTTTGCAGGAATGAGGCCGGAATGGCATCGGTTATCTTGCCTTCGATGGTCTTCTGAATGATTTCGGCCTTTTCTTCCCCCCATGCCACAAGGTATATCTTGCGTGAACGGAGAATGGTGGAAATGCCCATAGTTATCGAACAAGGAGGCACAGGTTCACTGGTTCCGAAGCTCATAGTCATCTCCTGTCGCGACACTTGGTCAAGAAGAATAATCCTTGAAGTAGAAGTTAATCCCGATCCGGGCTCGTTCGTAGCGATATTCCCGATACGTCCGATACCGAGGAGCATAATGTCTATTCCACCGAAACTCTCGATACGTTGCTCGTAAAGGCGGCAATGCTCCTGCACTTTATCCTGTGCAACGCTGCCATCCGGTGTGAATATGTTCTGCGGATTGATATCTATGTGGTTTAGAAAGCGCTCGCGTAGCTGGTTGATGGCGCTATTGCGGGTGTCTTTGGACAGTTGAAAGTACTCATAAGCATTGAATACCACCACATTATGGAAACTTAACTTCTTTACTTTGTGGCGATGAATCAGCTCTTCGTATACTGGAGAGAGCGAAAGACCGGTGCCTAAGCCGAGTACACAAAACTTGCCTTCGTGTTGTTTGGTCTTGATTTCTTTCTCGATAGCATCGGCGATGCTTTTTGCACCGTCTTCAATCTTAGGGAAAATATCGGTAGGAATTTTCTCACAACGTGTGATTTCCGAGCGATCGACGGCTGTTTTGGGGCTATAGATCTCTACAGGAACCTTGTTCAATACAATCTCTGATGTTAGATTCAGTTTCATTTTATTAGTTCCTTTCTTATATTTAAAAATGATATGTTGAAATTTAGATAATGCTATTCTTTTTGGTGAACTCGATAATTTCGGGTATATAGCCGAACGCGATACCCGTTACAGTATCGGCACATCCGTAATATACGGCAACTCTTCCGGTCTCCGGATCGTGCAATTCGGCACATGGGAAACACACGTTCGGTACATCTCCCATGCATTCATAGAGTTTTTGCGGCGATATAAGGTATGGGCCGGAGCGATAGATGGTCTTCCAAGGCTGTTCCAAATCAAGGAGTGCCGAACCGAAACTGTATACATATCCGTTACAGGAGCGCAACACGCCGTGGTAGAACAGTAACCAACCTTCGGAAGTTTCTATGGGTATTGGGCCTGCACCTATCTTCATGCACTGCCAAGCACTCTGTTCAAAGGCGGCAGGAGACATTACATGGCGATGATGTCCCCAATATACCAAGTCTGGAGATTCGCTGTAAAAGATGTCACCGAATGGTGTATGTCCGGTATCGCTTGGGCGGCTCAGCATTGCGAAGCGCCCATTGATCTTTTTGGGGAACATTACACCGTTGCGATTGTAGGGAAGGAAAGCGTTTTCAAGTTGGTGGAAGGTCTTGAAGTCCTTAGTCCAAGCGACGCCGATCGTAGGCCCGAAGTAACCGTTACACCATGTTATATAGTAACGGTCTTCTATAAAACAGACGCGAGGATCATATCCATACACCCATGTACCTATTTCCTTGTCGTCGCATTCGAAGCGTAAAGGCTCTTCATTGATATTCCATTTCAGTCCATCTTTACTGAAACCGACGTGCAAGACCATTCGTCTGTTGGTATCGTCACAGCGGAATACGCCTGCGTAACCGTCGCCATAAGGCACGACAGCACTGTTGAAAATGCTGTTGGATGTAGGCAACAGATCGCGAGGAATAATAGGATTTTCGGAATAGCGCCACATAACAGCCTTGCTGTCTGTAGGTCTTTCTTCCCACGGCATGCCGGGTAACGGCTTGCCTTGTATTAGTAATTTGCTCATATTGTTTAAAGTTAATTGTTTTGATCAGAATATGTAAATGGCACAAACCACGTTATAAGCAATGCAGGTATAGCACATACGAGCACAAAGATAAAGAAATTCCGGTATCCGAGTGCCGTGCTAATCTCTCCGCTCATCATTCCGGGGAGCATAACTCCGAGATTCATAATGCCTGAAGCAAATGCGTAATGCGACATTTTATGCTTGCCGGGAGCGATTTGCTGCATCATAAACAGCGTAAGACCTACGAAACCGAAGCCATAGCCGAAGTATTCGAGGACGATACCTGTACCGATCAGCCAAAGACTTTCGGGCTGATAAACCGCTAAGAGGGTATATGCAACGAAAGGAATGTTGAATATAAGCGCCAAAGAGAATAGACTCTTCTGTAGTCCACGGCGTGCAATGTAGTTGCCTCCGAGTATGGAACCGAGCACAAATGCCGCAGCTCCGAACGTTCCATAGCACAAACCAATCTCTTGTTCAGACATTCCAAGCCCCTGATCTGCACGAGATGCTTTCAGAAAAAGGGGAACTATCTTGATCGCAAAGCCTTCCGCAAAGCGGTAGAGTATAATAAAAGCGATGTAATACCAAATGTGTTTCTTTTTAAAGAACTCTGCAAAAACGCCGATGAGATCATGCATAGTCTCGCTGAACGTCTTCTTTTGTTCCGACGCATGGCCGTCGGACGGCAATACAAAGAAATGATAACAGCCGATTACGCACATGATAACGGCGATAATCAGCATGATGAACATCCACGCCTTGGTAACACCGAACTCATCTATGAATACTCCGGCAAGGTAAACCAGTCCGCCTGTCGCTGCAATTTTGGCAACATTGTAGAACGCTCCCTGCCATCCGATCCACTTCGCCTGCTCTTCATTCGACAATACAGCCATGTAAGTGCCGTCTGCTGCAATATCGTGAGTGGCCCCGCTCAGGGCTATTACCGCAAACATAGCAATGGTGATGGCAAAGAAAGAGGGCAGATTCAGGGCGAAAGCTATCAGGGCGAACATTATTCCTGATAGTATCTGGGTGAGCACAACAAAGAATTTCTTGGTCTTATACATCTCGAGGAACGGACTCCAAAGCGGTTTCAATGTCCACGGCAGCATAATAAGAGAAGCCCAAAAGGTAATTTGCGCGTCGGATACCCCCATGCCTTTGTACATCAAGGTGCTAACCATATTGAGCACAACGAATGGCATTCCCATGGCAAAATACAATGTAGGAACCCACAATACGGGATTAACGCGCCGAATATCAGATTTATTTTCCATACTATTTTTATGAGTATAACAACTAAAGAGCTGCGAACTCACCATTAAAAAAACTAAGAATGAGTTAACAGAAGCCAACCCATTCTCGTACTATCTTTACAGATTATCTTTTTCGATGTCCTTGAAGTAGCGGTATGTTCCCACCTTCAGTTCATCCGTGGCAGGCTCATCGCAAACGATAATGCCATGCTCATGCAGCTGTAGAGCACTGATCGTCCACATTTGGGTGATACCTCCTTCTACGGCAGCTCGCAATGCACGGGCTTTATGGTGTCCGTTTACGAGGATCATTACCTCGCGTGCATCCATCACGGTGCCCACTCCAACAGTCAAGGCATGCTTGGGTACCTTATTTATATCGTTACCGAAGAAGCGGCTGTTGGCAATGATAGTATCGGTAGTTAGCGTTTTAACGCGCGTACGCGATGCAAGCGACGAGCACGGTTCGTTGAAAGCGATGTGCCCGTCGGGCCCTATACCGCCGATAAACAGGTCTATGCCGCCCGCTTCACGTATCATCTGTTCGTAGTGTTTGCACTCTTCGGCAAGGTCGGGAGCGTTTCCGTTGAGGATATGCACGTTCTCTTTCGGGCAATCGATGTGGTCGAAAAGATTACGGGCCATAAAGGAATGATAGCTTTCGGGATGCTCTACGGGCAATGCCACGTATTCATCCATGTTGAAGGTTACCACATTTTTAAACGAAACGCGCCCCTCTTTGTAGGCTTTAACCAGCTCTGAGTACATTCCTTCGGGCGAAGAACCGGTGGGAAGTCCCAGAACAAACTTGCGTTCAGCCGTGGGTTTAAATTCGTTGATGCGACGTACGACGTGCTCGGCTGCCCAGTGCGACAGCGCTGCATAGTCGGGTTCTATGATTAATCTCATGATTTTGAAGTTTATATAATTGTATTCTTTATTCTTAATCTGCTGCATTTTCGCGCTCATGACGTTCCGGCCAAAGGTGTTTGGCATAGGTAAGATGATACAGATCGTACATCTCCGTGAAACGTGTAAGACGGTTCTTGAACGCTTCGAAGTCTTTTTTAGCGTTGCTCCACTGTACTTCTGCCAGTGCAGACATGCGCGGAAGCACCATATATTCGGCGAAATTCTCGTTGCCGATATACTCTGTCCATAGGTTGGCCTGCACACCCAAGATATGTTTCTGCACCTCCGGAGCCACATCATTGGGCAGCGGATCGTAGCTATATACCTTTTCTACGGGCAGAAAACCGCCGATCGACAGAGGTTCTTTCCATGTGTCTTTTACCTGATAGTAATCGAAATAAGCGTAATCTACGGGACTCATGATTACGTCGTGCCCCTTATGAGCCGCCTTGATGCCCGGTTCGAGCCCTCTCCAGCTCATTACCATCGCACTTTGATTAATGTCCCCGTCGAGTATTTCGTCCCATCCGAGTATCCTACGTCCTTTGGAATTAACGAATTTCTCTATGCGATTAGTGAAATATCCCTGCAGTTTTTTTACGTCAATTCCCAATTCAGCCATCTTAGCCTTACACTTCGGGCACTGTTCCCAACGGCGGTGCGGGGCTTCGTCGCCGCCTATGTGGACGATTTTCGAAGGGAATATCTGCATCAGCTCGTCCAGTACGTTCTGACAGAAGGCGTAAGTCTGCTCGTTACCAAGGCAGAGTACCTCGTCTGAAATGCCCCATATGCGGCGCACTTCATACGGTCCGCCAGTGCAACCCAGCTCCGGATAGCATGCAAGAGCGGCCTGCATGTGGCCCGGCATGTCTATTTCGGGTATCACGGTGATATATCTGTCGGCTGCATATTTCACGATTTCGCGTGCTTCGTCTTGCGTATAATAGCCGCCGTAGGGCATGCCGTCGTACACATCCGAGTTGCGTCCCATCACTGTTTCGGTACGTTTCGAGCCGAAGTCGGTAAGTCTTGGATACTTCTTTATCTCAATTCGCCATCCTTGATCTTCTGTCAGATGCCAATGAAAAGTATTCATATTGTGCATAGCAAGCAGATCAATGTACTTCTTAACGAAAGATATCGGGAAAAAGTGGCGCCCGCAATCCAAGTGCATACCCCTATAGCCGAAGCGCGGAGCGTCTTTGATGACGACAGCAGGAAGCTCTACTTGCACAATACCCTTGCCCACGGGCAGCGATTTGCGCAATGTTTGTATGCCATAGAACACACCTTGCGGCGTACTGCCCGATATGAGTACCTCTTTGGCCGTTACCCTGATGGTGTAACCCTCGGCTTGTGCCGCCTTTTTATCTAAGGCGAGTTTTATTCCGCTCTTGCCTTTTGCGGAGGTAACTTGCAGGTTCAGCCCCGTGTTGTCTTTGATATATCCGGCAAGAAAGTCGGCATTGCGTTGCATATCGGCATTGCCTTCCGGATATACGATGGCCGTAGAAGCGTTTAAAACAAAGGGTGCTTTAGCTGTGAGCGATACCTCTTGTGGTAGAGGAATTACTTGATAATCAGCGGTAAAGTCGGCAGCTGCCACAAATAGACATTGCATACCCGTTAGGATTAGCATTAATATTTTTCTCTTCATTGATGGTAATATGTTTTAAGTTTCCTTGCAAAGATACGAAAAAAAATATCTTTTCACTATGTTAAACCTATTTTTCTTTCTCGTTTCGAAAGTTCTATTTTCCTAATAGGTGCACCACCTTGTAAATCTGTTCTTTACAATCGGGTGATACAGGGGGGCTGTCTAAGGCAAACAGAGCGGCTCTCTATGTCTGTCGGGCGGCATGTTTGTCGATATTACATGGTAGGCCTATCATGGACAGATATATGGTCTTTCTGTTATGCTTGTTTTGTCGGTCTTTTTCGTGTTGTCTGCCTGTTAGCCGTAGATGCTTGTGATAGCTGTCGCCTACAGTGTTTGTAGCACGGCATTTCTGCCCGTTCGCGCCAGTCAAAAAAATCGGATAGGCATGATGATATAACAGAATAATTTTCGTAACTTTGGATAGAATAGCGACAATCCTTTATACAAGGGCACCTTGTGCGATTGGCTGATTTTGGGGTAACGATTTGGCAACCGTTCCATTTGCTGTGTACTGCTTTGTTTTGCTTGCAAAGAACT
>NZ_LT160616.1:0-37272 GCF_900065875.1 Prevotella phocaeensis
TTTTTCTACATTCTTCCTTTTTCGCTTGCTCCTGCTCCAGTTCCTTTGTACTTACTGTCAGTGGTATTGAAACGGTATGATAGCGTAAGGCTTATGCATCTCGTGTCCATGTACGCCTTGCGGTCTACGGTCATGTAAGCCCCTTTGTATATTGCGCTGTTTCTGTACGTCTTGAACATGTCTGCAGCCTTGAGCCGCACGCTGAGTCTGTCTGCGAGGAATGTTTTGTGCATTGTCAAGGAGAGTTCGTGCCTTGCCCTGTTGTATGTGGTGATTTCGTTTCCGGCCGTTGTGCAGTCGTATCTGAGTGCCGCATGTATTCCTCCGGGGAGGTAGAACGTGTTTGAGAACTTGAACGTCCAGTATGGCTTGTTGAGCCGTGCTGTAATACCTTCTTGTGAAAGGTCGAATATCTGCCTGCTCATTCCTGCGCTGTATCTTGGATGCCATCTTCCTATTCTCTCCGAATATGTCAACATGATGTGCAGGTTCCTTCTTCTTTGAATGTTCACAGGTGTGTACAGTATTGCCTTTCCTCCGTATATCTGGTCAACCCATGCCACGTCGTTGTGCACGTCGGCATATGTGCACAGCATTGTGATACCCCCGTGCTGTGCCTCCAGCGAGAGCGTGTGTATCTTCGAGAATCGCAGCAGCGGGTTTCCTCCCTCGTAGATATGCTCGTCTTCGTACAGCCTGTTTCCCGTGAGGTTTTCGTATGCCGGTCTCTGCGTTCCCGTAGTGTATCCCATGCGGCACGAAGTTTTTCCTTTGGAATATCTCGCCGACAGCGCCGAAAACCATCCTGTTTATCTGGTGCTCTGCTCGTGGCTGAACCCCCCGAAGCGGTAGTACTGCGCCCCCGTATGCTCATATCTTATCCCCGCCGCTGCCGAGAAATCTCCCGCAGTGAGGTCGTATTCAGCAAACATGGCCGATGTGTTCTCTCTTATCTCGTCGTCTGAAATGGCCTCAATTCCCCCGCTACCGGTGAAAATGCTTCTTCTTATCGTTCTTACATGCTCTAATCCCACGCTTGCCTTTCCCTTATAACATGAATATGCCATCACGCTTTTGATAGCGAACATCCTTGTGCAGTTGTTGTTCAGCGAGTTTACCTCATACACTCCTTGTTTTTTCTCCACGTGTGCCCCGTTTCCGATCCTGTTGCGCGCATACACGAAGTCTGCGTCGAGGTCTATGTTTATCCTTCCCACAGTCCCGTTGTAGTACATGCATATCGTGGGCATGGTCTTTCCCTTTCGGTCTATCGACATTCTGTTGATGTATTTTTCGGCTGTACCTCCCTCCTGCCTTCCCTTTATTCTGCTGTTTCCCTGTCCTATGGAGTGCATGCGTCGTACGTGGCAGGTAATTCCGGCAGAGTGTGCGCTGCAAAATTCATAGTTTACACGGAACCTCCCGCCTAATTTCGATGTTCTGTCGTCGTAGCAGAGCATCGAGTTTTTCTCAACGATCCCCCTTATGTCCCAGTACGTGTCCTGCTCCTGCCTGCGGTGCAGCATCGAGCATGTCATGCTTCCCGACACGTCCAGTCCTCCCGTTCTGTAGTTCATGCTTGCATTCGCGTTCCCGCTTCCGAATCTTCCCATGCGTGCTTCGGTCTCGAAAGCACCGCTCCACCCCTCCCCCTTCTTCCTTCCCGTCCTGATTCTGATGCCCGCCGTCACCGCCGCTCCGTAGTGTGTTTCGGGGCTGGCAATCACCTCCACGTTGGCAATCTCTTCCGACTTGAGCAGCGTGAGCTCGTCCCTGTTGAGCACCTTCTTGTTGTTGATGTATATCACCGGTCTTCCCGCCCTTCCGAACACAGCGATGTGTCCGTCCTCAGCGGTGATGTCCGGCAGCATTCCCAGCACATCCTCGGCCGTCCCTGCATGACTCAGATTCGTTCCCTGCACCCCTGCCACGAGTCCTTCCTTTCCTATTCTGTATGCGGGCCTGTGGGCCTTTACGGTCACGTTTCTCACGGGTACCGTGCTTGTGCGCATCCTTATGGTCCCTACGGCTCCCACTTCTGCGGGATGGTACAGCGTCCTGTATCCCACGCAGCTCACCCTCATGAGTACTTGCGATCTGCTTGTCGGTATTACGAAGTCTCCGCTCTCGTTGCTCACCCCTCCGGTTACGAGGGTTGAATCCTCGGGATTGAGCAGCGCAATGTTTGCGTATATTACGGGCTGTGCGTACTGGTCTACGATCCTTCCGATGAGCCTCTTCCCTCCTTTCTGTGTGCATTCCACGAAAATGTTGCTCCCGCTGTCGTCGGTAATGATCCGTATGGGATAAAATCCCACCGCGTCTCGAATGGCTGCGGGAATGGTCTTGTTCTTGAAAGAGGTTGTTACCACGAAGTCTTCCAGTTCGTCGAATATGAAGCTGATGCGGTATTCGTCTGACTCTCGGTCTAATGTTTTGAGCACTTCTGCGAGCGATTCTCCCCTGAAGACGTGGCTTACTCGCTGCGGATGTGCCGTTATTGAACTCAGAATGATGTACAGGATGAGTGCTAACTTTTTCATTGTCTGCCTTTGTTTTTCAAGTGCTACCCCCGTTGTGTCACTCCACTACGATTGTATCCCCGGTGAGAGAAAGGCGTATGTTCTCGAAATGATTGAACAGAGCCACCACCTCTTCGATCGTCTGTCCGCTGTTCCATCTGAGATAAAGCCTTATTGCCCTTAGCTCCGGCCGTGCGTATCTCACTCCGACATGATATACCGAAGCCACGTCTCCGAGTATGTTCTCGAGCGTTTCGTCGTCGTATATGTACGGTCTTGGGCGAGTCATGGCCGTGCGCAGTGCCGTTCCCGCCGTGTCGTCGGGTGTGGCGTTGCAGGCTGTACGTACATCCTGTTCCGGCCTTCCCCCGCCGTCATGTGCGTCATTGTCCTTCCCTTTGGGATGAAGCATGGCGAAAGCCAGCACCGATACCACGGCCAGAGAGGCGACGGACCCCACCGCCACTCTCCATGCACTGCGCCGGTGCGTCACATGCGCTCGTCTGAAACGTCGCCATTCCCTCATGGCATCGGGCGTGTGGTCTTCCTTATTCACTTGCTCTGCTGCCATGGCACGTCGTACCTCGCAGAGCTTTTCGTAAAGTTCCCTGCACTCATCGTCTTCGAGAAGCTCGTCCTTGATGCTTTCAGGGAAGTCTTCCGGCCGTTCGATAAGCTGCAGTAGCCGTTCGAGTCTTGTGTTATCTTCCATAATATGGTGGATTGGTTTCTTATTCATTGTATGGTCTTGTTGTTGTCGCGGTGGCCTCTTCGGTGGCCTGAGAATTTTGCCCTCAGCTCCTTTAGTGCCTGAACGACGTGCTTGTTTACAGTCGAAACGCTTATTCCTAGCGCCTCTGCGATCTCACGGTAGCTTTGTCCTTCTCCGTAACGCATTCTCAGTATTCTCCCTGCCTGCGGTGTTAGGTCATGGTCTATGGCATTTAGAAGCTCTTCGATGCGCCTGTCTTCCTCGTCATCCGGCCCGACGACGTTCGACAGCTGCATTGGATACAGCTTCCTTAGTTTCTCGTCCCTTCCCTTCCGTGCGATCAGGTTGAGACACCTGTTTCGTACACATGAGAGCAGAAATGCGTGCTGCGTTTCCTTCTTTAGCGCCGTTCCCTCGTCCCACAGCCTTGCAAAAACCTCGCTTACAACGTCTCTGCTCTCCTCATAGTCTCGTAGGAAAGAGAATGCAAAGCGGTACATTGCGTCGTAATGACGTTTGAACATAAGGGCAAAGAGTTTCTCCTTGTGGTGCATAGGTTTTTTAAAGTAATACAAACAATGTGTTGAAATCATCACCCCTTCGTACCTAAAACCTCCCTTATTTAATACCTATTTTTTATTTCACGTTGAGTGGTACGCCGTGCGCAATTTCCGTATAAAGTTAAGACAATAATTCAGAATACAGCCAAGGAATAAGAACAAAATGAGACGAATGCCTCTGAAATGCTGACCGGTAAGCGTGTTTTCGAAAGAAATAGAAACCGGATAATAGTATAAAAACAGGAAAATATGTTTTTCCTGTCATTTGTTAATGTCTTTATAATTTGCTGTCAATCATTGTTATATGGTTATCTCAGAGATGACGGCATGACGGCATCGTTCTGTCAGAACTAATATTGCAGGCCTTATTATGATAAGGTAGTCTTTCGTACAACAGCAGTATATGTTCTTTTTCGCTATGCTCTATTATGGATAGATGATAGGTATACGGCTGTTAGAAAATAGGTGTAAGAAAGGAAAAAATTGTTTTTCTTACACCTGATATAAGTTAATAAAAGACAAATACTTTATTTTAAAGTTTTTTTCTTTTATTTCATTTTCAACGAAAATATTACAAACTCACGTTCACGCCCGCCATGAAAGTGGTCTTAGGCATGGGATATCCGTGGTTTATCTCGTAGCGTTGGGCCAGCAGATTCTCGCCTTTGAGCCATACATCTACATGCTTTTGCAGTTGATAAGTGGCCGTCAGGTTCCACAAAACGAAGCTCTCGCGCACCTCGCTCGGCGCCAATTGCGTAAACAATCCGGCAACGTATTGCACGCCGGTGTCTATCTTCCATCGGTGTCCGGTATATTTTGCGCCGCCGAAGAGCTTGTGTTCGGGTGCCGCAATGAGGTGATTGGCCATGTGGAGGGCGCTGTAGTTGGCCGTGAAATGCCATGCCGCCGAGGGCCGATAGCTGATATCGGCTTCCAGTCCGCGGTTGCTGATGCGCCCGGTGTTGATGTTTTGTGGTCCGCTCGGCCCCATAACGGTTTGAATGATGTTACTTCCACGAAGCACGAATAGGTTGAGCCCGTACGACAGATTGCTCTCGGGCAACCGTTGTCGGTAGCTTATTTCGTAATTCATCGCCCGTTCCGTTTGCAGTTCGGCATTGGCCGGTCGCCACATGTAAAGCTCTCTAAGCGTGGGATTGCGGTAACCTTTGCTCACTATGGCCTTGATCTCGGTGCCGTGGGGCAGATGTATGGCCACGCCACCCTGCGGAATGAACTCCGTTCCCACATGCTCCAAATGGTCTATGCGCAGACCTGCATCGAGCGTGAGCCATGCCCATAGCGGCTGTCGCAAGTCGATGTAGCCGGCGAAATCGTTCTGTGTACGGTCGACGATGGGCGTGCCGTCGGCTCCGGTAGCTATGTTTTGGTTCCACGCTTTGCCCCCGTAACGCCGATAATCGCCCCCGATGGTGAGCCAATTGCCGGCAAAGAGAGACGTAGTTTGATAAATCGAGAGGCCCATCATAAGGTCGTTAGAGCGGAAATATTGCGTTCTGGGCGCGGCAGAAGGTGCATGTCCGTCGTTTATCTTGTGCCTCCCGAAGTTATAGTACAGGCTCACGGCGCCCGAAGTGACGGCATAACGGTTCTCCACATGGGCCGACAAAGCCCCGCGGGTTATCCATTGGCGGGCATCGAGCAGGGGAGACTGCACGGCTCCTGCGTACGAAGCGTTGAAATGAGTGATGTTGGCGTCGGCCGTGGCCTGCCAGTGCGCGGCAAGTCGATAGCCCAGTTTAAGGTAGCCGCCATACTGCTCGAAACCCATGTGCGGGCGGTGCCCGTCGGTTCGGTCGTAGCGCAAAGCGAGTGCTGAGGCAAACCTACCCGCACGGATGCGATTGCTCAACCCGCTTTGCAGTGTGCCGTAAGAGCCCGCACCTATATTTATTTCGGTGCTCATGCCGTCGGTTGGCATCTTTCGGGTAATGATGTTCATCACTCCACCCATAGCATTAGAGCCGTAAAGCACGGATGCCGGCCCGCGCAACACTTCCACGCGTTCGGCCAACATGGTTTGGTAAGCGTCGGCAATGGCATGCCCGAAGAGGCCCATATACTGCGGCTGACCGTCGATAAGCACCAAGAAACGCCCCTGACTGCTACTCATACCGCGCACAGATATGCCTCCTGCTGCGCCATCGCTCACACCATAACCCATGATGCCACGCGAGGTAACGAAAAGACCGGGCACCTCTTCCGACAGCGTGGGCAGCATCGACGGACGATAAGCGGCCGTTAGCGCGACTCTATCCACCACACTCACCGTTGTCGGCAGATGGCGGATACTTACAGCGTTGCGCGTGCCTGTTACTACTACATTGTCGAGTTGGTGGCTCAAGGTATCGTTTTGTGCGAGCACGGCAGCAGGTATCAGCACCGTTGCCGCGAGGATGTGGCGCAGGTTCATCGCTTGTCTATGTCGATAATGCGGTAGTTCTTGGTACCCAGTCCGATGTGTTCGCCCCAGTCGATAGTGTGGGTTCCGTGGCGTGAGTCGATGCGTTCTACGAGCGGTTTGTTATCGTTATCGGGCGTAGCAACCATCTTATTCACGATATCTACGCATGCCTGATCGAGCGCTACGGGATCGGTAGAGGCCAGAATGCCGTAGTCTTTCAGTTTCACAGGTTCGGGATGTGCCACGCAGTCGCAGTCTACGCTCATGTTCATCATTACGTTGATGTAGATAATGTTCTTGCCCTTGTCGAAATAGTCGCTCACTGCTTGTGCGGCGGCAGCCATGCTTTCGAGGAATACGTCCTGCTCGGCGATGTTCTGCCACAGCCCTTCAGGCGTCTCGATTTTACCACCCGAGTGAATATAAGCCTTGCCATTGGGCGATGCAACGCCTATGCTTTGGTTCTTGATTGCACCACCGAAGCCTCCCATGGGGTGCCCCTTGAAGTGCGCAAGGTTTATCATAAAATCGTAATTGGCAAGGTGCGCCCCCACAATGTCGTACTTGATGTGCGAACTGTCGCGCACCGGAATACGCATATCTCCGCCGTCATCGAGCAGATCAACCTTGAACAATTTGTCGAAACCGTGGTTATGAATTACCTTACGGTGGCTCTCCGGCGTGTTCCGGTCGCCCGGGTATGCGGTACAGCACTCAACGATAGTGCCATGCACTTTATCTACCAGTTGCTGTATGAGTTCCGGTTTCAGATAGTTGGGATTGGTTCCTTCGCCCGTACTTATTTTGACTGCCACGCGTCCATGGGCTTTTACGCCCAGTGCGTCGTAGATTTTAACGAGCGATTTCGGTGTGATTTCGCGCGTCATGTAGACTTTTGATTGTGCGAAGGCGCATGCACCGATGGCAATAGCCCACGCCATAAACAGTATTCTTTTCATTTTCTGTTGGTTTTAATTAATAATTCTACAGATGCAAAAATAGGTAAAAACGGCTGCAATCCATCACCATTTTTACCTATTTAATTATACATATTACGGTTTATGCACCATATCTTCGGTCCCTATCTCCATAAACCGCCACTGATGTTTGCGCATGTCGGCACAGCCGTTAGGTTTGAATGTCACGCCTTCTGCCTCGAGTAAAAGCCGCTGTTCGGCCCAATGCGGGGCACAACGCCCACTGCTGTTGACCACACGGTGGCAGGGCAAGTGTTGCGAGTAGGGCGCCTGATGTAGCACATGGCCCGCCAAACGGGCGTTCTGCGGACGACCTACGAGCATCGCAATCTGTCCGTAAGTAATTAGTTTGCCGCGCGGAACGGCCGCCACCACGCTGTAAACGTCCTGTCGAAAGGTCTCGAGATCGAGTTTCATACGTTATCCAACGATCCACTTGCTACCGGGCAAATACGACAGCAGTTTAATAGTAAGCATACTGCACAGGTATGTAAGCACGGCAATTACGGGGATGGCCGCATATACAGGGATGATCGGGCGCGCCGGATTGCCGTTTACAAACACGGCGGCAATAGGGGCAAGGAACATCAGGTGCACGAGATACATGCCGTAAGTGAGCTTCGAAATGCCGGTGACGAGCCGCGGAGCGTGCTTACTTCTTATGCATGTGAAGAGTAGGAAGGCTCCGAAAGTGGCACAGAGCACGTTCGGCGTGCAGAATTCCCACGACCATTCCAGCATAGGAGTTTCGATAAGTCGCCCCGGAGTGCCCATTATCCAGAACGACCATGCCGTGAATGCAGCGCCAAGCACGAAGCATATTGTGCCTATGAGCAGGCGCTTGCGGCGTTCCCACTGCAGATGAACGCGAATATAGTGTGCCAATACCAAGTAACCTAAGTAGCCCGAGCAATACCAAAGCATAGAAAATTGGTTCCAAAAGCATTCGCCCCATAACTCTTTACTGACGAATCGATGGAGCCACGGCACCAGTGTAGAGAAAGCGAATAGTGCGATGAAGATGCGTTCGTCTTTGGCCGAAGCGCGTTCGAGCCACGGAGAAACTACGGGAATGATGAGATAAAGACTGATTAGAGGATACATGAACCACAGATGGCCGGCCATAGAAGGAAAGTTGAACGGCAGTCGAGCAAGGTCGCTTATGGATTGTTCCCATGTCATACCGCCCCACAGCAGGGGCAAGAAGGTATAAGCAAGCATGAAAAACACCAGTGGCGGCAGTATCCGCATGAAACGGTGTCGGTAGAAGGCGGCCATGCTGACGCCTTGCCTCATGGGCACCAGCAGAAATGCAGATACTACCATGAATAGCGGAACGCACGTGCGAGCCACACCACCATCGTAGAATGCCGCCCAAAAGCGGTTAGCCTCGTTGGCCAACATAGATACGTTACCGGCCAATCCCGAGGCATCTGCCGCATAAAAGTTCTCGCTTGAGTGGACGAGCATTACCATGAAACAGGCTATCACCCGTATGTAATCCACAAATACAATTCTTTCTTTTTTTGTTTTCATCGGTTTAATTATGAATGTTGTATGTATGTTTATGCATAGTAATCATTTTCTTTCGATAGCAGGGATGATACTTCAAGCCAGACTCTTTGTATATTCTCATTCTCATAAATTCCCTGTAAATCGATGTCGTATTCATCGTTTTTCCTTTATGTTATTTTACTTTTTACTGATTAAAAACAGTGCAAACCAAGCGTAGTCAAGCCTGTTTGAAGTTTCCAAGGTGCCGTATATTTTCTACAAAGATATGGTGTAATATCGAAAAACACGAATAATACTACAATAATTTGCAGTGTACAGACGGCTGTAATTTAAGGTATTATGGTAAAAAGAGGAATGTTTTCCTTTGATATTCCGTTTTTTATACGTACCTTTGTGCGCCATTAAAATACGTTGTTTATTTTATATGTTAAGTTTATGACAGGCAGTTGCCGATTTTGGAAATATCGGCTTACGGTAATTATCTCACGGTTCGGATAATGAACATTACCTGTTTCTGAATCGCTAAAGACAAATCAAAATATGAAGAAATGCTACTATTGTAGAAACATGTTGCTCATACTGTGCTGTGCGGCAACCGTTTCGTTGTGGGCAAACCCCATTGATAAAGACGATGCAAAGCGCATTGCGGCGAAGTATCTTGCACATCCGAAGCTGCAGCAAAAGCGATATTTTACAAGAGGATCGGCAGGAAACGAGCCGCCGGCCTACTATCTGTTCAACAATGCCGATGGCAATGGCTTTGTTGTAGTGTCGGGCGAAGACCGATTGAATGAAGTTGTAGGCTACGGAGACCATGCCTCTGTAACCGGCAGAGAGATGCCCGAACAGCTGCAGGCACTGCTGTCGTCTTATACGCAGGTCGTGGATGCCGTGCGTAGCGGTAAGATACAACCTGCCAAACAGCAGCCTCTTGCCTATGCAAAGGTAGCACCATTGATACGAACCCGTTGGGGGCAACGCGGTCCGTATGCCCTTTATACACCGAAAGACGGCGGGAGTCATACACTTACAGGTTGTGTTGCAACGGCCATTGCGCAGGTTATGTATTATCATAATTGGCCTCTCAGGCGTCCTAAGTCGCATCCCGTTGTTAAACAGGAGTTGGCCCAACTGCAAGAAAACTATCTGTGGAGCGAGATGAAACGCACTTATTATCAGGCCGAAAACGATATGAGTGTTTCGGCTGTTGCTACATTAATGCGAGACATCGGGCACTATGTAGGCATGACGTATAGCCTATCCGGCAGCGGTGCTTATGTATCGAACGCCGCATATGCCGTTAGGGATAGTTTCGATTATTCTGTAAGCTATCTGCAAAAGAATACGCTTCCGGCGGGAGAATACAGGCAGTCTATCATGAATGAATTGGCTAAAGGTTACCCCGTTTTAGCATCCGGAGGAAGCCATGCATGGGTGTTTGACGGTTATGATGAGAATGGTTATCTGCATTGCAACTTCGGTTGGAACGGATATTATGATGGGTATTTCGACGTTAATACCATCAGTCTTGCCCAAGTGGGCGACGGTGGAAGCGACGGATTGTATTGGATTATGCAAGAAGCAATACTCATGCATCCCAATAATAGCATGCATGAACGCTTCGAACACACTTCGAACAAGTTGGCTTTATACGGCAACGGGCGGCTCTATTTCGATAGAACAACAGTAAAACGTAATGAACATCTTACCGCTAACCTGCATAATGTGTGCGTTAAGGGATTGGCCGAACGCCAAACAAACCTATTTACCGGCAACGTGGGATTGGGCATTTATGACAGCAAGGGAAAACAGTTAAAGGTAATACCCAGCCCTAATGCCGATAGAGAGTTGACCGGCTATTCGCAATTGATAAGCATTTCGGATTGGGATATTGACCTGACTGAGCTGGATAACGGTGAGTATAATATTGTTCCGATGGGCAGAGAACTCCTGAAAAAGCCTGACGTTTATGTCGATTGGCAACCCATAGACGAGCGGTATGCGGTGAGGGTGGTACTCACGCAAGATGAGATCGTGGTCGGTGGAAATAACGGGCGGCCCGCTCTCAGCATGGTTAAACAACCCGAAGTGCTTACTCCTTTATACGAAAACATAAGTACATCGGGCTCTGTTATGCTGCATGTAAACAATCCGACTGCACTTGAAATTAGGGGTAAACTGCATGTTTGTTTCAAACGTATCGACAAATCGGAGACTTACACGGCCGTTATAGGGGGTAAAAACGTGGTGGCCGAGAAACTTGGAACCACCGAATGGCTCGTCTCTTTGCCCACTTCGTATATGAAAGATAATGCGTTTACTTCGCTTCCTGCAGGTAAATATTACCTTTCTTTCTATGTAGAATACCAAGATATACAGGGGCAGACACTCAATATTGATATAGAGAACGACCGGCAATTCCAGATAGAAGTGCTTTCGCAACCCACAAACAGCCTCGTCAGCATTAAACAATTGTATTATCGTATAGGTGAATCTGTAACGTTCAAACAAGTGTTCGACATCGATACTCCCGATGCCTTTAGCTTTGCCGTGGCTGCTGAAACAATTGCAAACGCAGGCTCTTCCGGTTACAACGGGAAGCTCTATTATCGGTTGCAAGACCTTGCAGACGGCTCATCCGTAGAGGCCGGCAGTGCAGATAACGTATGGTTCCCTTTGAATACAGGCAATGACATACCGAAAACCGTGGTTTATTTCGATCTTTCGAAGCTCAAAGAGGGGCATAATTACGAGGTTTATGTAGAGATAGAAGTAAACGGCAAGCGCATTGATGTGTGGAACAACCACAGCCGGCGCAGGCAGTTGTCTGTCGTAAAGCAGGGCGGTACCACGGCTATCGACGATATCACCGTGCCCAAGAAAGCAAAGACAATTGTTTATAACCTGCAAGGCATGCGTATCGACCAGCCCGTAGATCGTTTGCCCAAGGGCCTTTATATTATCGATGGCAAGAAGACTGTTATCCGTTGACATGCCGTATATGTTCGTTAGGGTGCCTATGTAATGCGTTTAGAAGGCCCCTCTGTCGCAGACAGGAATAAAAAATAATCTGTTAAGCAATCAAGAGTGAAAGGGATAGGATAGTTATCGGGAGCAAAAAAGTTAAGCCGTTAAGAAATTGAGCCCTTAGTTGTATAACTTGAGAATTATCAGCCTAACGCCTTTGCTCCCGATAATTTTACTCCTTAAAAACAATAAACAAAACAGTAAATGAGAAGATTTGTATTACTTGCGTTAACCGTTTTATTGGCGTCGGCGCTCCATGCACAGGCCCGATTGCCTAAGGTTACGTTGAAAAACACCGATGGCAAGAGCGTGCAGACAGACACTCTGTCTAACAATGGGCGGCCCGTTATCGTTTCTTTCTTTGCCACATGGTGCAAACCTTGCAACCGTGAATTGAACGCAATTCATGAGGTTTACGACGATTGGCAGCAGGAAACGGGCGTACGGCTCGTAGCTGTATCGATAGATCAGGCACAGAATGTGAACAAAGTAAAGCCCATGGTAGACGAATACGGGTGGACTTACGAGGTGTTGCTCGATACAAACGGCGACTTTAAACGATCGCTCGGCGTACAGATGATACCCTATGTGCTGGTGCTCGACGGTAAAGGCAACATCGTTTATAAGCACAACGGATACGCCGATGGGGCCGAAACGGAGTTGTTCGAAAAGGTAAAAGAGGCTGCCGGCCGGTAACTGTATTGCAGAATGAAGAGATGTTTATTCCTTTTTTCCGTGGCGATCGTTGTCGCTGCAGCGGCCTCAGCACAAGACGATAAAGACCGTATAAGGGTTTCGGGCAGTGTGCAGAGCGATGTTCTTCTGCCGCAGAACGACGAGAAAACGGGCGCGCGAAAGACCTCGGGCGACTTGCTTACCAATACTTATGCCGATGTCAATGCCACGAGCAAGTATGTAGATGCAGGCTTGAGGTTTCAGTATACGGAGCATCCGCTGCCCGGATATGAGAACGACTTCAAGGGTTGGGGCGTGCCATACTTCTATCTTAAAGGGCGTTACAAGACCGCCGAACTCACTTTGGGCAGCTTTTACGAGCAATTCGGCTCGGGGTTTATCCTTCGTACATATGAGGAACGAAGCCTCGGCATAGACAATTCGTTGCTCGGAGGTCGACTTCTATACTGCCCGTTCAAGGGGGTTAATCTTAAAATGCTTGCCGGTAAGCAGCGTCGTTACTGGTCTTATAACCGCGCACTCGTATCGGGTGCCGACGTTGAACTGAACTTGGACGAGTGGAGCAGTGCCCTCCGAGAGGGGCAAACCTATATTACCGTGGGCGTTTCTTATGTAAACAAGCACGAGCAGGACGAGGATATAATGGCAGATGCCACGCATCGTTTGCGCCTTCCGCACTATGTCAATGCCTTCGACATACGAGCCCGAGTGCAGCATGGCGGACTGAATATCCTCGCTGAATATGCCTTCAAAACCCAAGACCCGTCGTTCGATAACGGCTTTGTTTACCGTAACGGCTACGTTACAATGCTCTCCGGTTCGTATTCCAAACGGGGTATGAGCTTGCTGTTGCAGGCAAAAAGGAGCGTCAACATGTCGTTCCGCAGCCGGCGCAGCATGTCGGGAACGTCGTCGTTCATAAACCATTTGCCCGCTTTTACGCCCGAACACACCTATGCTTTGGCCGCTCTGTACCCATATGCCACGCGACCTGACGGCGAATGGGCTTATCAGTGTGCCCTCGGTTACAGGTTTCCGAAGCACACAGCCCTTGGGGGCAGCTACGGAACAGATGTGAAGTTGAACTTCTCGCACGTGCATTCGATCCGCCAAGACAACGTGGGCGGCAAGGGTACCGATGGCTACGGATCGGCTTTCTGGGGCTGGGGAGCAGACACATACTATCAAGACATCGACGTTCAGATGGAGAAACGGCTCACAAAGACCGTAAAGCTGAACCTGATGTACATGAACCAACGCTACAACAAAACGGCCGTAGAGGGCGAAGGAGGTATGGTTCGGTCGAACATATTCGTGGCCGACGTGAAGTATAGACTTGCTCCCAAGGCCACGCTCAGGGCCGAGGCACAGTACTTATCTACCAGAGACGACGACGGCGAATGGCTTTTCGGGCTGGTTGAAGTGTCGCTTGCACCCTGTTGGATGTTCACCCTGTCCGATATGTACAACAGCGGCAAAACCGATATTCATTATTACCAAGGTTTCGTTACCTACCTTCGAGGCGCTCATCGCCTGCAATTCGGCTACGGCAGAACGCGTGCCGGTTACAACTGTTCGGGCGGTGTGTGCCGTTACATTCCGGCAAGTAAGGGCGTAACAGTATCGTATAACTATAATTTCTGACGTGTGATGAAAAAGATATTCATGGCTATTGCCGGCATTGCGGCTATGCTGTCGGCCTGCGACAATGTAGACTCAAACGACCGACTTATATATGTTCCGCCTGCTGCAGTGGGCAGATGTGTGCTTATAGAGGACTTTACGGGGCAGAAATGTCTTAACTGTCCGCGTGCTGCCGAGGTCATAGAGCAGCTGCAGAAGCAATACGGAGCCGACACGGTGATAGCCGTTGCCATACACGCGGGGCCGCTCAGTGTGGGCAAGAAGGCTGGGGCGACCGGACTACGCACGGCCACCGGCGACCTTTATTATAAGCACTGGAAGATAGACAGTCAGCCTTCGGGACTGGTAAACCGCAGGGGCAAGCCCTCTAACGATACCCGATGGCCGTCCTTGGTGTACCAAGAAATACAGCAAAAGGCCGCAGTGAGCATTAAATTAGCTGTAGAATACGATGCACAGACGCGCACTTCGAACATAAAAGCTACCGTGAATACGCTCGGTAAAAGCCTTTCGGGCAGGCTTCAATTGTGGGTGTTGGAAGACAATATCAAGGCTGCACAGCGCATGCCCGATGGAAATTATAACAACAGTTATGTGCACAACCATGTGTTCCGCGCGGCTGTAAACGGCGTGTGGGGCGATGATATCCGCATAGACAAGGATGCCTACGTGCAGAAGGAGTACATGTGTAAGCTCGAAGAAGGCTGGGATGCCGCCCGCGTATCTATCGTTGCGTTCGTGTACACCGACAGCGAAGGGGTGTTGCAGGCAACGCGCAAGGCGGTTGTGAAGTAGTTCCGGCAGTTATACGGTTAGAGAGTTGAGGGGCTGAGCCGACAGTTTTCGAGCTGTAAAGCTAATGGCTTAATGGTTTAACTCCATAACTTCTTAATAACATACCTGCCTGCTCAACTTCTTAATTCCTAATAACTTAACATCTATAAATATATAACTAATCAATAAAACAATAAATTTATGAAAAGAACATTTACGCTTTTTTATTCGTTGATGCTGGGGGCATCGGTCTTATTCGCACAAACCGACGGAACTTTCGAGTTCGTAGATGTTAACCGTAATGTGGTAAAAGACGGAGCGACGGTTACGGTTAACAAAGTTGAAACCGGCCAATGGGGAGAAGAGATGATGAATTCGGGACTGTTCATACGTAACACTTCGAGTGCTGCGCAACGGGTTATCTTGTCTTGCGATGTGCTGGAAATTACGGAAGGCGAACTGGATGTGTGCTTTCCTTCGGAGTGCAAGCAATTGCAAAGCGTGGGTAATTATACCACAGAAGCTGCTTCTATAGAGCCTAATATGCCCAAAGGAACGTCTATCAGTACGGAGTTTTTTCCCGAAAATGGCGCACGTTGCACTGCAAAGCTGCAGCTGTTCACCGCTAAGGAGGAGAATGGAGAGTGGGTAAAGGACAAATCCGGACCTGCAGTTACACTTGTTTTCGACCGGAATGCCACCGGCATAGCCCACGTGGCCGAAGCAGAGAAGACCGTATCTTACAACGTGTACGATGCGCAGGGCTGCCTCGTAGGCAAGAACCTGTCCACGCTGAAGGGGCTTAGAAAGGGCACCTATGTTGTTCGGAAGGTAGGTGTAAACGGCATGGTAAGTACTTCTAAGCACGTTATACCTTAAATGTAAATACGCTACGCAATGAGCAAAAGATTTTTCTTGCACCTGTCTGCCATCCTTTTCTTGGCAGTATGGTGCATCGATATGTATGCCGCAGTTAATTCGCTTGCACCTACTGCGGGCAAAAGAGTGTTCGTAGAGCTCGGCTCGAAAGGTGCCGATGCACCGATATATGTAATAAACTATGGCGAAAGAAATGTAGAGAGTTTCGAGTACACGCTCGCTTTCGACGGTAGAGTGATGGCAACCGAGACTGTTACATTGCAGCAGCCGATCCTTCGTATGGACAGCAGAAAGATGATGATACCTATTCCTTCGCATGCTACATTGTCGGAAACGGAGCTGACTTTTACCATTACAAAGGTGAACGGGCAGCCTAACGAGGCCGGTACCAATTATACGAACATACCGCGAATAACCGTTACGAAGGCTGCAAAACGCCGTGTTGTGGTCGAAGAATATACCGGAATGTGGTGCGGTTATTGCCCTAAAGGCATTGTAGTTATAGAACATTTGGCTAAAACATATCCCGATGATTTCATCGGTATTGCCGTTCATGGAGGAAGAAGTTATGAACCTTTGCTCTGTAGAGCTTATATTAAGACTGCTAATAAGGAGGCCAAAGGCTATCCAACGATACGTATGAACCGGAAAAAGGGCATATATGATTATAAAGGAGATAACGATTTGGCGGACGAAAAGAACTATGGAACAGAGGCAGATGTAGATGTGTCGGCCGTATGGGATGCAAAGAAGAACGATATCTCGGTAACCTGTATGACAACTTTTAGGATCAATAAGCCGGAAGCTCCCTATGCTATCGCTTTCGTACTTACCGAAGACGGTATGAAGAATGCCTCTTGGGCACAGGCAAACTATATTTCCGGTAACCGTAGCTATGCGGGTATTTCGGAGGAATTAGATTGGTTTGTCAACGCTCCATCTTATATTTATGGGCTCGAAAATAACCATGTAGCCATCACGGCAGCAGGTGTCGATAAGGGTATAGAGGGCTCTATAACGGCTCCGATCGAGGCAGATAAGCCACAAACATATCGCCATGTGTTCTCTAATATAGCACAGTATCGGGTGGTACAAGATAAGAGTAAGATGCACGTGTGCGCCCTTTTGATCAGTACGAAGAACGGTGAAATCGTGAATGCTGCCAAGTGCAGCATCGCCGAAAGGCCCGTTACGGGCATAGAGAACGTGCAGACAAACCGGACGAACGCCGTGGAGACGGCTCGTTACACCATAGACGGCAGACGGATTTCTGCCCCCGTAAAGGGCATAAACATCGTGAAATACAGCGATGGACGCACGGTAAAGACGGTCGTAAAGTAAGGATTTAGACCGATAGATACATCCTCTACGTTCGTCGGTTAGTGTAGTCGTGTGGCGTACTACCTCCATCTTGTGACACCGGCAGGGGGATATGCGGTGCAAAATCATTATTTGTGAGTATTGCGCCGGCAGTAAATAGTGGGTATCTTTGCACCCGTTAAAAAGATTGGAACAAAGCAACGGATAAGCGAGAAACAGTCATTGCTCATATCTTCTCTATAGGTTAGTGCTGAGCCCGACGTACAATAACTCCTTATGGTACCACAATTATTACCAATTTGTTAAGGCAATAATGGCGATATGATAAAGAATAAGGTTGTGCGCATGGGGTTGTTAGCGCTAATGGTGCTTACTTTTTCTGTATTGAAAGCGCAGAATAAAGACTCCCTAAACATTAAGGAACCCCAATACATACAAGAGGTTGTCGTGCAAGGCAGCCAAGTTAACCGTATCAATTCTTCGGCATTCAACGCCGTGGCAGTAGATTTGCGGCGGCTGCGGAATACAAATCTCGATATTGCACACGTGCTCGACCGCGTGTCGGGCGTAAAAGTACGCGAAGATGGTGGCTTGGGTTCGGCCGTAAACATTAATCTTAACGGTTTTACGGGCAAGCATGTAAGGCTGTTCATCGATGGTGTACCGATGCAAGGGGTATCGTCGAGCTTCGGTATCAATAACATTCCCTTGGGTTTGGCGCAGCGTATAGAGGTGTATAAAGGCGTTGTACCTGTGGAATTCGGGGGAGATGCCTTGGGTGGAGCTATCAACATCGTGACCGACAGGCGCGGCGGAACCTACGTAGACGCTTCTTATTCTTACGGTTCGTTCAACACCCATCGCACCAATTTGGCTTTCGGCAGCACGTTCAGGAACGGTCTGACGGTGAAAGTGAATGCTTATCAGAATTTTTCAGATAATGATTATAAGGTGAAGGTGAGGAATACCAACCTCGAAACCATGCAGGTTGACAGCGAGGAAAGGTGGTTCCGACGCTTTCACGACCGCTATCATAACGAGGCAGGCATACTGCAGATTGGCGTCGTAAATCGGTCTTGGGCCGATAGGTTGATGCTCGGATTGGCTTACAGCCACGAATATGCGCAGATACAGAATGCCAATATCATGACCATCGTGTTCGGCGGAAAGCTGCGCAAGGCGCAGGGATGGGCGCCGAGCCTTATGTATGAAAAGCGTAACTTCTTTGTGCAGAACCTCGATCTGCGCCTCTCGGCACGTTACGATGCCGTGCTAACCAACAATATAGATACTCTCTCGCGCACCTATAACTGGGAGGGGCGCTATGTGGCCAATGCCTATCAGGGCGAAGGACAGGCCACACTGGCCGAGTTCAGGGGCAACACGCTATCCTTGGTGGGTGCACTGAAATACCGTATCGGCGACAAGCACTTCTTTTCTCTCAACAACACGTTTACGGATTATCGCCGGCATACCACGAATAATGCTGCCAATGCCGTGCAACAGACGGCCGCCACGTTCATGCGACGCGTAAATGTGAAGGAGATATTTGGTGCGTCTTACAAGTTTATGCCTGCCGAACAATGGAACGTGACGGCCTTCTTGAAGTATTATAACTCGCATGTACGCGGGCCGGTAAATATAGGTTCGCGCCGTTACGAGGAGCAGCAGCGATCTGTGAATGCCCTCGGATACGGCATGGCCGGTACGTATTTCGTGAACAGAGACTGGCAATTAAAGCTGTCGTACGAGAAAACATTTCGCCTGCCTACCGATCGCGAGCTCTTCGGCGACGGCGATTATGAGCGGGGCGACAGCCGTCTGAGACCGGAGATGAGCCACAACGTTAATCTGAACCTTGGCTATCAGCACACTTTCAGCGATGTAAGTACGCTGCAATTTGATGCGGCTTTCAATTACAGGAGGATAGAAGATTACATCATCCGTATCATCGGATCGACGGGAACCGCCATGAGCAGCAACCATGGAAAGGTGATCGGGCTGGGCATGGACTTATCTGTACGTTACGCTTATCGCGATGCACTGGCCGTAGGGGGTAACTTCAGCCTGCAAAGCATGCGCGACCGTGAGCGGCTCACGGCCATCGGATCGGCGTCGGTTACCTATAACAACCGCGTTCCCAACCTGCCCTATTCCTTCGCCAATGCCGATGTGTCGTACACGTTTAGAGATGTACTCGGAACAGGCAACCGTCTTACCTTCGGTTACGATATGCGCTACGTGCATCGTTTCTACCGTTCATGGGAGGGATCCGGCGCTAAGCTGTATATACCCGAGCAGTTTTCGCACAACGCCAATGCCACCTATTCCGTTAAGCAAGGGCGTTACAATGTGTCGCTCGAGGTCAACAACTTTACCGATCGGCTGCTCTACGACAATTACAGTCTGCAGAAACCCGGGCGAAATTTCAGCATTAAGCTGCGTTATATGTTCTACAAGCAGAGATAGGGCGGCTGTGCGATGGCGGTAGAGTGCCCTCCTAACGGGCTTACAGCCTATGCCTAAGGTGGATAGAAGTACGGAACAAAAGGATAACAGTATCGAAAACATAGAATTTGATTATATAAATTAGAATTATGAATAGCAAGAATTTTAAACTCAACAGCCGGATGGTCGAGGCTTTGTTTATCGCTGCGTCGGCAGTGTTTACGGCCTGTGGCAGCGACAACAGCGTAGGCGGAGACGACAATCCCGTAAACCCGACGCCCGATCCGTCGGCACCTGTCGAAGTCGGCAAAGGTCCCTATGTCATCGGAGTGAAGACAAGTGCGGGCGATGGTCGTGAGTATGTCATCCAAACAACGTCTATCGAGCGCGGCAATCTCAACCTGAAACAGAACATAAAAGAGCTTGAGCAGAGCGATTATACATGGGTGTTCCACAAAGATATTGCCGTGGGGTTTGCCTATGGTTACGCTTCTGCCGGTTACGGATATGCCATGAAGCTCGTTTCGGAGCAAGAGAAATTGAAGGATTTAAGGGACTTTCGCATCGAACCCCGCTATACCAGTTACGGCTTCTTCAATAACCAACTCGTGACAATGGTAGGCGGTCAGACCGGTAGCGACGGCAAACGTAACGATCTGGCCGTGTTTACGATCTTCGATATCTCGGAAAACGGCGTGGCTAAAGCGGTACAGAAAACGATTTACACCAAAGACATAACGGGCAACGGGCAGCAGATTACCTTCTCTGGAATAGCCGACAATGGCGACGGCACCTTCATGACAGCTGCCGTAGAGTCCGATTTCAAAGACGTAGGTGTAGGAGATGGTTCGAGTATCGGTACGGTGAAATATCCCGACAGCGTGTGGGTGGCCAAGATGGACAAGAACATGAACGTGGTTAAGCTGTATGGCGACGACCGTTTGAGCTTTGCCGCAGGGCGCTGGCATGCACAGAATTTCAACGAAGTGTTCAAGACCGACGGCACCGACACCACCTATGTGTTCTCGAGCGCCATAGACGCTACCACGACAAGGCATGCCGGAGCGCTGCGCATTGTGAGGAGTATAGACGGTTTCGACAAAGGCTATTATTGGGACATTCAGTCCGACTTCAACAATTACAAGTTTCGCCGAGTGTGGCATGTTACGGATGATGTTTTCCTTATAGAGTTCTATAACGACTATAATCCGGGCAATACCTCTGTGGCACACCAGTATGCACTTGCCGATATGAGCGAGAAGAAACTCACCAAGATAACCGGACTGCCGGCCAAAAACCTCATTAAATCGGGCGAACAAACGGCCGGTGCGCCTCTTTACGACGAGGGTGTGCTCTATTTGCCCATTACGGAATACGGCTCCGATGCCATTATCTATTCCATCGATCTGCATACGGGAACGGCCAAAAAAGGTATCACTCTTACCGGTGTGGGCGAGGTGCGCAACATGGGAAGACTAGGAGTAAGATAAACGATAAAGGCTAAAAAGGCTGATAAAGCAAATATATATAAAGTTAAATTCAAACAAATAACAAAACAATGAAAAAGATCAATTTCTTTAAATTCGCTGCTGTGGCACTTGTCGCAGGCATGCTTAACGCGTCGTGCAACGATGGTAACGACGACAACAACGGCGGTACGACGCCCATAGAGCCCTCGCAGGTAAAGTTCATCGTTGCCTCGGGCGATCCACAGACCGACCTTAGCGGAGGCGTAGTGCTGAAGATGTTCAGCGATCTTTCTGCTGTCAAGACAGACCAAAGCGTGTATGCAGATACGCTCGCAGGGGCTTCTACCACCAAAGTACCCGACAGTTTCACGCAGATCACCTACAACCAAAGCACGGGTGTTTATACGGGTTACATCTATGCACGCGGCGCTTCGGCACAGGGAATAGGCGCAATGAAAGCCGGACTACGTTCTTATAAGGTTGTCGACGGCAAGCTCTCGCAGGTCGGGAACCCCGTATTGGTGAGCGCGTTCGGCAATACCGGCACGTTCGGCAACTACTCTTATGCCGCACAGATCAGCCAGCCTTATGCCATGGTTGTAGATAATGCGGGCGCAGGAAAGAACGTTGAGCTCGCTTTGACGAAGTATGCCATTGACGAAGTAAACCCGAATATCGGCAATATAGTAGACCTCGGAAACGATCAGGTGGCCATCGTGCTCAATTACACCAACCGTGATTCGGCCGTAGTTGCCTTTGCCGATTACAATCTGAATATATCGAAAGTGGTTTATGATGGCCGTATAGGTGCATCGGTAGGTGCACAACGCAGCGTTCGTTATAGCCAAAGCGGGACTGATGATGAGGGTAATCTTTACGTATTCTGTGGTTCCGGCGTAAACGGAAAGGCAGACAAAGTGGGCGCACTGCGCATTAAAAAGGGCGAAACCGAATTCGATAAGGATTATAAGTTCGATATTTACGCCGCTTCCGACGGCTATCGGTTCCGCAAAGCATTCCACATCAGCGGCGATAAGTTCCTGCTTGAGTTCTACGTGGATAAGGCTTCGTATGGCAATATGAGTACTTCCGGCAAGCTCGCAGTGGTAGACATGAGCGACAAGAAGCTCACTTGGGTAACGGGATCCGAATATCTTGACGGCTCTAACACCAAGGCCTCTATCAGCTGGGGCGACGGTTTCGACGGCTATTACTATCTGCCTGTGTCGGGCGGAACCAGCATGAACGGCGGCGGAGGAAGGCCCGGAACGGGTGGAGGCAGGCCTCATGGCGTTGCTTCTCGGGCCGGAGAAACTGCCGTTACGCCTACTATATTCAAGATAGATGCTGCAACGGGCAAGGCTACGCCGTTTATGACGTTCAAGTCTTCCGACCTGCTGAAAGGCATATCTATTATTAAGAAGTAACGTATGATGGCAAAATATTTCAAACACATGCTCATGGCTGCGACGGCAGCCATGAGCAGGAACTTTATCGGAGCTGCCGCCCAGAGCAGCGAAGATGCCGTGCTGCAGAACATAATGACACGTTGCAGCATCCGTAAGTTCCTGCAGAAACCCGTAGAAAAGGCGAAAGAAGAGAAACTTCTGCGTGCTGCAATGGCGGCACCTTCATCGCGTAATCGTCAGCCGTGGCACTTCATCGTGCTCAATACCAAGGAAACTATTGCCCGATTTGCCGATGGCATGCGCCACAACGAGACCATCAAAGGCGCGCCGCTCGTAATCATAGCCTGCGCAGACACCATGCGTATGGCCGAAGGACAGGGGCGCGACTTCTGGATTCAGGACGTTTCGGCAGCCTCGGAGAACCTTCTTCTCGCTGCTCATGCTATGGGATTGGGAGCTGTGTGGACGAGTGTATATCCCGTAAGTGGCAAGATTGCCGGCGTTACACGGGCACTGCATCTGCCCGGAAACCTGATACCTTTAAACTGTATCCTTGTGGGTTATCCCGACGAACCGGCCGAGATAAAAGACAAATGGGATCCGGATAAGGTGACCTACGGGCTGCCCTAAACCCGATAGTTGGCAATGGCCATGCGGCGGTTGGGCTCCTCTTCGCTGCGCAGGCTTACGTGGAGCCACTGCCGACCGTAGCGGCTATGCTCGAAAAGCAGCTGGTCGAACGGGCAATGTTGCCTGATGAAACGGAAATAGGCACGGCCGGTGGCGTTGTCAGGCAGGCGTATGTCGGCCGCTTCGCCCCGCATGTGTTGCGAATTGCCCACGCCTCCGATCTTCATATTAAGCCGCGGAGAGCGGTATCCACTGTTGATGTGAATGGGACCGAAGTGCTTCCTGAGCGGCTCGAGTACCTCTTGACAGAGGCGTCGAAGTCGTTCTGTGCAGGCTGCATCGGGGGTGTTATCGATATGGTAACGCTCGGCAGTGGCCGAAGACGTGAACTCTCGCAGCGAAAAGTGTTCGCTGAGCATTTGTAATTCGTTTTTCATAAGTCGTAATTATTAATTTGTTATCGATGGTAGAGACTGCATGTAAGGGCTCGGCACCTACTTTCTTGCGGCTTGTTCGTACCGTTGTTGCCTCGACGCGCTGAGGTATTTCATGAATTCATTGCGCGTTTTGCGTTCGTTACGCAGTAGGTGTAGCCTTTTTTCATCACACCTTAATTGTTCATCTTTCTTCCTTCATCCCGTTGCTTACGAAGCGTTTGAGCGGATGACGGTCGCCCTGTGTGCCGATCATTCGGCCCAATCGGGTGATGAGCGAGGTGTTGTAGGCATCCTTACGCATATGGATATTGTTGATTACCGCGTAGGCATTCTTGGGCGGAACGATATGCAGACGGGTGCAAAGTTGCTCGGTAAATCGACCGAAAAGTACCCTTCGTCCGAAGATGTTGAGCAGGTAACCGCGCGCCCACATTGTGTGTATCAGTTCTACAAGGTCGCATACGGGTGCCGTCCACGTGATGTTGTCTTCCTCGCGCGTGCGGCATAGCAGTTCAAAATCGTCTCTGATTGCCTCCAACACCGTATTGGTGTCGGGCAGTGTCGGCATGGTTGTTTGTCGTGTCATAGCTGTAAAATGTTTAAGTTATACCTGAAAACGAGTTTCAGCCGATAGTCTTTTAACTATTTCAGCGGCAAAGATAAAACACATTTTGGAAGGGGTATTTCCACAAGGAGTGATGTTTTGTTAAACAATGTTGTAAATGTAGGGATGAGGAGTGATTAGTGAAGAGTGAATAGTGGTACCGTTTTGAGTGCATATTTTGAGACTGTAGGGATGAGGAGTGATTAGTGAAGAGTGAATAGTGGTGCCGTTTTGAGTGCATATTTTGAGACTGTAGGGATGAGGAGTGATTAGTGAAGAGTGAATAGTGGTACCGTTTTGAGTGCATATTTTGAGACTGTAGGGATGAGGAGCGACTGGTGTAGAACGATTGATGGCGATATATTAAATACACATTCTAATAAAAGAGAGGAGGCACTAAGCCGTTTTTAATTCAACAGATGTACCGGTTAAGCAGGATAAGCGGGCTGTCTATGGCAAACAGGCTGCATGCCTATGTAGAATAGGCGGGCGCTCCATCTTAAGCAGTTGTTCGCTCCCGTTGCAACGGGTAGGGGCTGTGTACACTTTTTCCCTACTTTTAGGTATTGCAAGGGCAGGCAAATATGTCTATTTTTGCAAACAGACAACAGTCGCAGGCTTATGCAAATGCAGAAAGACTTTACACGGAAACGGATACTCCACAGTGCGGAGAGGCTCTTCGCACAGAAGGGATTTCGCAGTACTTCCATGCGCGAAATTGCGATGGATGCCGGTGTGGGACTGAGCAATATGTACAATTATTTCGAGAACAAAGACCGCATTTTCCGCACGCTGCTCATGCCTTTGACCGACGAATTAAACCGAATGCTGGTCGAGCACCACGATCCGAAAAGCGTAGAGCGGCTGGTGCCCGAGCTCAATAGTATGGGCGAGCGGTTCGTTACCGGCATGGTAAGCGAGTATCTGCACGTGGTTACGCGCTACAGGCGCCAGTTGCAGCTGCTGTTCTTCAAGGCTCAAGGATCGTCGTTGGAGAATTTCATCGACAATTTTTCCAAGCGTTGTGTGGAACAGATACAGATTTTCATGCAGCAGATACGTAGAAACAGCGCCGGCAGCGGTACCGTAGTGGCCGACTTCACCATACGTCTGCACACGGTATGGATGCTTACGCTGTTCAAAGAAATGGCCAGACAGAACATGAGTCCGCACGACAGACGGCAGATACTTACGGATTACGTCACCTTCGAGTGTGTAGGATGGAGAGAGCGCATCAACCGATGAACGCTCTCTTTTTTTTGAAACATTTTGAAAAGCGTTCGTTTTTAATCCTGCTGTATAAGGGGCATGGATCGTGAAAAAGTAAGGAAGTAGAAAGGTAAAGGAGCAGAAATGGGTTTTTAAGGGAGAGAAGGTAAAAGGACAGACATGTAAAAGATAGATTTTAAATATAAAATATATGGAAAAAGAAAACAAACAATCAAACCTGAAGAGGCTGCTCTCGTATGCCGGAAGGTTCAGGTATTTCATTTACGCCTCTTGGGTGTTGTCGGCTTTGAGCGCACTCGTGGCGTTGCTACCCTTCGTATATATATGGATGATATTGCGCGAAGTCATCGCCGTGGCACCCCATTTCGGCCGTGCAGAGCATATCGTCGACTACGGTTGGGTGGCGCTCTTCTTCGCCGTGCTGTCTATCCTTATATATATAGGTGCGCTGTTCTGCTCACATTTTGCGGCGTTCCGTATCGCCTCCAACATACGTTCTGCGCTCATGCACTACATCGTTACGCTGCCCATAGGCTTCATGAACGACATAGGGAGCGGCAAGCTGCGCAAGATAGTCAACGAGTCGAGCGACGCTACAGAGACCTATCTCGCCCATCGTCTGCCCGACAATGCGGGCAGTATTGCCACACCTATCGGTCTTCTGTGCCTGCTTGCGTACTTCGATTGGCGGCTGGGTATTCTCTGTATGGTGCCCGTCTTGCTGGCTTATGCCATCATGTACATCTTCATGACCGGCAAGGATTTAAAGGTAAAGATGAACGAATATCAGCAAGCGTTGGACGCCATGTCGAACGAAGCCGTGGAATATGTGCGCGGCATTCCTGTGGTGAAAACCTTCGGACAGACCGTTTTTTCGTTCAAACGTTTTAAGGATGCCATCGACAGATACGGGCAATGGGTGATCGGTTATACCCGTTCGCTGCGCCTGCCTATGGTGGCTTACACCACTATTATCAACAGCATCTTCGCAATTCTGATAGCTGTAGCGCTCTATGCGGCAAGCAGTAAGGCCGACGGTTCGTTCCTTCTCAACCTTCTCTACTACGTAATAATAACCCCGGCCATCACGGTTGTGCTCACCAAAGTGATGTATATGAGCGAAGACAAGATTATTGTAGCCAACGCACTTAGCCGTATCGACAGCATTTTAAGCATCGCCCCGCTGCCCGAACCGGCCGTAACGCTTCCGCCGCGCGACAACTCTGTGGAGCTCAGCGGCGTAACATTTCGTTACAAAGATGCCCGAACAGATGCTTTGAGGGGCGTGTCGCTCAGCATTGGGGCGGGCGAACACATCGCTTTGGTAGGCCCTTCAGGGGGCGGAAAAACCACATTGGCCAGTCTTGTGGCACGCTTCTGGGATGCTACGGAGGGCACTGTAAGTATCGGAGGAACGGATGTTCGCAATATCAGAAAGGAAGACTTGATGCGACAGGTATCGTTCGTGTTTCAAGACAGCCGGCTGCTTAAAGGCTCCATTCTCGACAACGTGCGCCTGTGCCGCCCCGAGGCAACCGAGCAAGAGGTGCGCCATGTGCTTTCCGAAGCGCAGTGCGACGACATCATAGCCAAGCTCCCGAAAGGCATACACACGCTGATTGGTACCGACGGAACCTATCTCTCGGGCGGCGAACAGCAGCGCATAGCCATCGCAAGAGTAATGCTTCAGAACACTCCCATACTCATTCTCGACGAGGCAACGGCCTTTGCAGATCCCGATAACGAGGCACGTGTGCAAGCTGCATTCAAGGTCTTGGCGGTAGGGAAAACCGTTATAACGATTGCGCACCGGCTGTCTGCTGTGACTACAGCCGACCGTATCTGTGTGTTGAAAGACGGTAAAATCTGCGAAGAGGGCACGCACGACGAACTTAAAGCGCGCAGCGGAGGCCTGTATGCCGAGATGTGGCGCGAATACAACCAATCTGTAAACTGGAATATAGGAGGAAGAAAATGAATATCATCAAGACTTTGCAACACAAATATGCACTCTCTGAAAGAGGTGCACGCGACATGGTGAAGGCGTGCATCAGCTGTACAGCGGCAGATTTGATACTGATTATGCCGGTTGGTTTGCTGTATTTCATAGTGGCAGACCTGCTCCACGGCGGACATATAAGCGGCGAACGTTCCGCTTGGTATGCCGTTCTAACGGCGGTATGCCTACTGTTTATCGCCCTTACAACGTACATTCAATACAACGCCACGTTCTTTGCAACCTACGTAGAGAGCGGCGTGCGGCGCATTACTATTGCCGAACGGCTGCGACGGCTGCCCCTTTCGTTCTTCGCAAAGAAAGACCTTGCCGATCTTACGAGTACCATCATGGCCGATTGCGCTACCTTGGAAACAGCCTCATCGCATTGGATTCCCGAGTTTATAGGTGCCATTCTTTCCGTTATTCCCGTAGGCATAGGCTTGTTCTTTTACGATTGGCGCATGGCTGCGGCGGCCCTCTGGGTGTTTCCGGTGAGCCTTGCAGTGGTGCTGCTCTCCACCACTGTGCGCGACAGGCTGGGGCGCCGGCAGATGAAGGCCAAGATGGCATGTGCCGATGGCATACAGGAATGCCTCGAAACCGTGCGCGACTTGCACGCCAACAATGCCGAGACAATGTATCTCAAAGGCCTCGATATGAAAATTAAAGCCGTGGAACATCGTGCCATTGTGAGCGAACTGGGCATGGCAGTGTTCGTGGTCAGTGCCCAATTGATACTGAAGTTAGGCATCGCAACCGTGGTTCTTACGGGCGCCATGCTGCTGATGCAGGGACAGTTGAATGTACTCCTGTTTTTCATGTTCCTGCTGGTGGTGTCTCGACTTTACGATCCCTTGTCGGCCGCACTCATAAATCTTGCCGCCATCATCGGGCTGAGTGTGCAGAGCGAACGTATGAACGAAATCTTGGAACATCCCGTTCAAGGGGGCACAGACAGACTTACCAACCGCGGATATGATATCGTGTTCGACCACGTGGGCTTTGCTTACGACGCCTCGGAACCCGTGTTGACCGATGTTTCGTTCACTGCCCGTCAGGGCGAGGTAACAGCTCTGGTAGGCCCGTCGGGTGGGGGTAAGACCACCGTATCGCGACTTGCCGCCCGTTTTTGGGATGTGAGCAGCGGACGCATCACCGTGGGAGGCATGGATATCGCCACGGTTGATCCCGAAACATTGCTGTCGCTTTACTCCATTGTGTTCCAAGAAGTAACACTGTTTAATAACACTGTGATGGAAAACATACGCATCGGGCGCAAAGATGCCACCGATGAAGAGGTGCTGCATGCCGCACGTATGGCTCATTGCGATGCCTTTGCGGAGCGTTTGCCCGACGGTTGGAATACGTTGATAGGCGAAAACGGCTCCGAACTTTCGGGCGGAGAGCGGCAACGCATATCACTTGCACGCGCCTTTCTTAAGGATGCTCCCATCATTCTATTGGACGAAGCGACGGCTTCTCTCGATGTTGAAAACGAGACGATGATACAAGAATCGCTCTCAAGACTCATCGAAGATAAGACGGTATTGGTGATTGCGCATCGCATGCGCACGGTGTCGGGTGCCGATAAAATAATAACGCTGCGCGGCGGGAGGGCCTATGTGTAGCTTGTTGATACGGCAGACGAGATCTGCACACGTAGCATGCAATACAGATAAGAAACAAAAATAAACGTATGAAAGAAAAGATAAAATTCAGCGGCGTAGTACAAGAAACGCTGCTCATCCCGCTCTATATGCGGGCTGTAGAGAGTAAGCGGAGGGCCGACAATATACTGAAAGACGACTTTGCCGAAGGGTTAGTCGACCGTATAGACTATAACTTCGCCAAACTGAAAAATGCAAAAATGAGCTATGTGGGCTGTGTTGTGCGCGGCAGATACTACGATGATGCCGTTCGAAGTTTCATCCTGTCGCACAGAAACCCTGTTGTTGTGAACGTTGGGTGCGGTTTCGACACGCGCTACCAGCGCATTTTGGAGCACGACCGTGCCGTGTTTTACGAGCTCGATCTGCCCGAAGTGATCGAACTGCGCCGGCACCTGATACCCGAACAGCAGGGCGATACCTACATCGAGGGTTCGCTGCTCGACGACTGCTGGCAACAACGATCAGTATATTACGGATAGATATTGTAAAGGTCAAAATAACACAAGATTAGATAATAACAAGCTAAAAATGGTTAACATGGATAAAAATAGTAAGGATAAAGAACTTCTAACCAAGCTTTCATTTAAATTCTTGGACGAAATGCTATTTCGTAATAGAATGAAAGAAGTTTTCGGTTATGATGTAGGAAGGCACGAAAACCTGGATGTGGATACGATAAATGCCATATCTGTAAATGACGAACCAGATTTTGTAAATATAGAAATATTCTGTAATAGTTTAGACTTGCTCTGACAGTTGCTTTCTTATCTGACAACTAAACTGTCCGATGTTTGTTGCGAAGTTACATATTTTACAGTTGGTACTTTCTTGCCACGTCAATTTCTTCAATAAAAGTCTGTATGGGTGTTTTCACGAAGCAGTACTTTCCAGAGTATGTCCTTTGCGTGTTGTATGAGTTCATCCACACATCAAGGTCCACTTGTAACTGCTCGATAGAGGTATAGATATTCTTTCTGAATACAATTGCGCAGACTTCATTCTGCAGGGTTCTGTTAAATTGAATTAGTCAAGACTTAATCTGACAATTACGCATAAAAAATAATTTTGTAACAGAAAACAGATTGAGTTATGACAACATCAGAAAAGATCATCAAGAACAAGCTGGGATTGCTTGAACTCTCCCAACAGTTAGGAAACGCATCACGTGCCTGCAAGATTATGGGCTACAGCCGTGACAGTTTTTATCGTTTTAAAGAGTTGTACGAACAAGGAAGTGAAGTTGCCTTGCAGAAGATTTCCCGCCGTAAACCGGTCATAAAGAATCGTGTGGAAAAACATATCGAGCAGGCAGTAGTACGGATGGCGATAGACAATCCGGTATTAGGCCAGGTTCGTGTATCCAATGAACTGCGTAAGAAAGGTATCCTTGTTTCGCAGGGTGGAGTGCGTTCCATTTGGCTACGGCATAATATGGAGTGTTCTCCGCCCAGCGAGATGAGGATGCCTTTCTTGTGCAGAGCACTGTTCACTTTATATTCCATTCTTCCTACAATGATATGAGGGTATGTATCGACTCCTCCATACGATATTTCTTTACAAGGAATACACATTGTTATAAATTTGTAAAAAAGTGTAATTTTATTCGTCGATACCCACCAAGGCAATATATACAAAGAAAATAGCAACTATCTTTGTATGCAACAGAGAACTCACTTTTGGTATTAAAAAACTCTACTACTGACATCCAACATGAAAAATGCGCTATCATACCTCCGTTGGGGATTCCTTTCTGCTATGATGCTTTGGGGATTCACGGCCTGCAAGTGGTCAAATACCCCACCATCGGATACCTTAGCCTATGCCCGTGCCGACAGCGCGACAACTGAGTGCAAAGATATACCAGCAGCTGAACAGTTACTGAAAGCCTATATCAAGAATGGCAATCGTACAGGAATGATGCTTATTTACAAGGTACTGGGCAAGAAATACAGGGAGAGCAATCGATTTTTCGATGCTATCAGAACACATCGAAAGGGGTTGGAAATAGCACAGGAATTGGCAGATACTATAGAGATGATACGTGCCTTGAACAATCTTGGTACCAACCACAGACGCATCGGTGTACTTGACGAGGCAGCCTTCTTCCACTATCAGGCACTGCTCTACTGCAACTTGTATAGTCGAAAAGACAGGAAGACGAAGAAAGACCGCGTAATATCACTCAACGGAATCGGTAATGTGATGCTAACACTAAACAACTACGAGGTAGCCGACAGCGTATTTCGCGTAGCACTGAGTGGTGAAAAAGAAATGGGTAGTGACCTAGGACAGGCGATTAACTATGCCAATATTGGCTCAATATTCGAGGCTAAAGGCAAGAACGACTCGGCAATGGCATATTACACACGTTCGCTGGAACACAATATACGGGCAAAATCCGATCTTGGTATCGCACTCTGCCATATTAGTTTTGGCCGTCTTTACGAACAAAACAGGCTTTGGGATGAGGCAATCGAGAAATATAAGTATGCTTATTCTCTAATGGAAAAGAAGGGCGACAGATGGCATTGGCTGGAAGCAAGTACCGCTCTGACACGCATCTATATTGAAAAGGGAAAACTCAACAAAGCGGCGAAAGCTCTCTCCAAAGCACAAAATGTGGCGGAGGAAATTGGCTCCAAGGAACATCTAGCCATCATCCATAATCTCTATTACCGTCTATACGAACAGCAAGGGAACCACGCTGCGGCGCTCAAGAGTTATACCCTGAGTAGTGTTTATAAAGACAGTGTATCGGGAACGCAAGAAATCGCACATATGCAGAACATTCGAATCAAGTATGAACGCGAGCGGGTACGCAATGAAATAAGTGATATGCGACAACAATTCATGTCCGAACAGAGTGCTAAAAGGTCGTTCGTCCGCTCCACTATCGTCTCACTTGTATTACTGGTCATCGTCATTGCACTGTTGATTTATACCGTTCGGGTGCGCTCGCACAGCCAGCGTATGCAGCATCGCTTGGAAGAAATACGTACCAGCTTCTTCACAAATATCACCCATGAATTTCGCACACCGCTCACAGTGATACTCGGTATGGGGCACCATATGGAGACAGGACATCTGCCCGCAGGCGAAACAATGCAGTCTTGGGGAAGCGCTATCGTGCGTCAGGGTAACAGTCTGCTGAACCTCATCAACCAGTTGCTTGACATATTCAAAGTAAAGTCAGCCATCGGAGAACCTGACTGGCGCACTGGAGACATCGTAGTTTATCTGCGTATGATCACCGAAAGCTTCATCAGCAGCGCCCGACAGAAAGGTATTATGTTGGGATTCTCGTCGGCCCAATTGGAGATAATGATGGACTTCGTACCCGATTATATACAGAAAATTATGCATAATTTGCTATCCAATGCCATCAAGTACACGCCCGAATCAGGCACTATCTACGTCAGCGTACGCAGTGAGGCTGATCGGCTCGTGCTGCAAGTGGCAGACAACGGTGTGGGCATCGCTCCCGAAGATCAGCCTCACATATTTCAACCTTTCTATCAGGGTAAGAATAGCAATGGCAGTATCGGCACGGGAGTAGGTCTCTCGCTTGTATCGCTGATCGTGAAAGCCATGGACGGGAATATCGACATAGACAGTTCGCCGGGCAGAGGCTCTGCTTTCACGGTAACATTGCCCCTGCGTCATGGCAAGTCTAATTGGCGTCTCTATGTAGCTGAGGAAGACAGAACGGATGCACCTTCCATTTCCAATGGTGTCGAAGCTGCCGATGCCAATGATGAAGAAAGCCGTCCGTTAGTGCTTATCATCGAAGACAATGCCGACGTCGCACACTATATCGGACTGCAACTCAGCGTTAGATACAAGGTGGAATATGAGATTAACGGTACTGCCGGACTGGCAAAAGCAGAGGCATCGGTGCCCGACCTTATCATTACCGATCTAATGTTGCCGGGTATGGACGGTTATGAGATATGCCGGCGAGTGCGCTCTTCAGAAGTTATCAGCCACATACCCATTATTGTAGTGACCGCCCGAGCTACCGAGAAAGATCGCATCAAGGGTATTGAGAGTGGTGCCGATGCCTATCTCTACAAACCATTCAACGCCGACGAGCTGAAAATGAGAGTGGAAAAACTGCTCGAACAGCACCGCCGATTACGCGACACATACACTAAGGCTGGGCTTGCTGACAGACCAGAAGACGAATTCAAGAACGACAGGGAACGCAACTTCCTTAATCGGTTCGGTGACATTATACGTCAACATATGAGTGAAGGTGACCTGACCAACGATACACTGGCGGGCTATATGGGCATGAGTGTTTCCCAACTGCGCCGGAAGATATTCGCCCTGACGGGTGATAACATCTCTATCTATGTGATAAGAGTACGCATCTCCAAGGCCAAAATACTGCTTAAAGGCAGTCCGCAACTCAAGATTGGCGAGGTGGCTGCAAGGTGTGGCTATTATGACATTTCGCATTTCTCCAAGACTTTCAAACAGGAATGTGGTATGACACCCACACAGTACAGATATTCTCATTAAGTATTTCTCACTCTTCAGACTCTTACATCTATTACGGATAAAGATATTTATTAAAGTGTATCTAATTGAAAATAAAGAAGTTACCTTGTTGCATAGGCTAAACAGGTAACGATTTGGAAACGAGTGAAGTACTTTCAGTCGCAGGTTTCTGCATTAACAAAGAACGCTTGTTATTCTATTTGCAAAGATAATCATTTGCTTTGAATAACAAGCGTTTTTGATGAAGATTTCTCTCTTTTGCTTTGTCTTCGTTTTGGGATAGAGACTAGGAATAGAGAAAAGTGGTTACAATCCTCTCCCTCTTTTCTTCTTTTTCTTGGCTTGGTTTCTGAGCCTGTGCTGCCATGCAGTCTCGGCATAATCATCACCATGTGTCTGTGGGTTGATGAACCCGCCTGCTCCGAAAATGATTTCTTCGGCTGCATTTATGGCAGTACTTGCCACATTGCCTACTGCTTGTGCAATAGATGAACTTTCATTTGTGTTGGCAAGTGACGTATAGGAACGGCTGGGAGGAACAAGTTGATAACCTGTATGGGATTGAATTTTGTTCTTTGCCGGCTCGTCTGCCGTTGTCGTGGCTTTCTTTGGTTCTGTCTTGTTGCTTATCTCAAAGTTCTTCTGCAAGGAACGGTAACCGAACTCCCTGCCGATTTCAGAAGCTTTGAAACTTTGTCCGTTATAGGAGAACTTCAAGCCATATATCTTTCCCTGTTTGTTCTTTAAGCGTTCAATGGTTACACCACTCTTGCTAAGGTCATAGAGAAACATAGAGTGCCCTGTGATGCCTGTGCCTTTATATTTGTTGAGCAAGGCGTAGCAGATCTGCTGCACCTGCTGCTTTGTTTGTTCTCTTGTTGGGCTGGCTTTTGTCTTTTTGTGTGTCCTTTCCGCCTTTACTTCCTTTGCGATGGTCAATCCGTACTTACGGCTAAGATCTTCCGCTACCCTTGCAGCCTTGTTGCTCACAAAAGTTGTATCATAGACCTCTCCGTACAGGTTGATGCGGTTGGCAATGATATGGATATGCATATTGTCGGTATCCCTGTGTGTTACTGCCACCCATTGATGGTTGGCAAGTTCCATGCGTATTACAAAGTCTGACGCAAGGTTACGGACAGACGCAAGACTCAATCTTTTCTCATCTTGTGGTGCTATGCCGATTTCAATGCGGAGAAACTTGTTCCTGCAACGGCTGTTGTAATCGCTGACCATCTTCATTTCCTCGTAAATCTCCTTTGGCGTAGTGCCGCAGAGATTGTAAAAGAGAAGCGTTTTACCGAGTTTTCCCTCTCTAAAAATATATTCCAGTGCATTGTTACCATGCGCGATAGCTTTACATTTTCCTATCATTCTCCATCAGATTTAAGAGTTTAATTGCCCTTTCCTCAATACGGTATTTGGGATTAAAGAAACGCTTAAATGCTTCCCTTGCCAAATAGGAAAGGCTTTGAGTAATCAGTACCCACGCATCATCCTTTACCTTGATAAGGTTGGAAACATGTGTAAAGAAGTAGGCCGTTCGTCTCAACACCTCTATGGCTTCCTTTTCATTGTCCGTCATCTTAGGAATGGCAATTACCTCACCATTAAGGAGTATCTCACGGCAGTAATCTGAGAACTTCCGGCCTGTGCTTTCTGCCTTTGATTTAATTCGCTGCTTTTCCTCTAAGGTGCATCTTACCTTGATGAACTCCGTTTTGTTCATCCGCTGTTCTTTCTTCTCCTGCTGCTGCCATCGGGCAGTCTTGCTATTGTATCTGTTCATATAAAAGTCCTCTTTTCGTTATTTCTTAATTCCTGATGGCTGACCGATGAGAACGGAGTGATTACGGTCTAACCTCCCCGATAGTCTGACAAGGGGAGCAAGCGCAGTTTGTGGGTACAAACTGACGTCTTGCAATGTCAGTGATAAGACCATTTACGCACGAGGCGTTTTGCAGCCGAAAAGTGAATGCCGTGCATTCTGTGTTTAACTGTGTTCGTGGTGTTCTCATCATTCAGATGTCTGCTTGCTAAAAATATGATGTCATATTTGCCCAAATATGACGTCTCATTTACGAGAATATGACATCATATTTTAATGCGATAGTAGGATTAGAGCGGGAAATAAATCTTTTGAAATTCCTTCCTCGTCCCTTTTCCTGCGGTTTACAGCTTTCTCCATTTCTCTATGTCCTCACCGTATTCCTCCAAATGCGTGCACACGAGGTTCTCCACAAAACTTGAAAGGTTGCTGCCCCTGTCGCCCTGCTCAGATAAACCGCCTTTCGGTCGTTCAACTTTGTAGGAACAAGGAAAGTCTGTTTATAGGCTTCGAGCGTTCCCCGTCTCATCTTGGCACTGATACGCCGTTGAACGGTTGCATTCTCTGTGTGCAGTGTAGGTTCGGATGGCTCGGAAACTATTACTTCTCGGCAATCTGTTTCCTTTGATGGAGCTTTTGCCTGTGGTTGTTCTTCCACCTCGTCTTCTGTATCTCCCAAGTAGTATGTAAGACTTCTCCTTTCTGTCCTTTCATTACTTTCCTGTCTGTTCATGTTGAACGCGTCTTTTATGGATTGGTCTATCTCCTCTCTGCTTGCTTTTATCTTTTTCATTGCTCTATCGTATTTTTAGTTTGACTTGTTTGGGTTTATTGTTTGTTTTTGGAGCTTTCTCCAGCTTTTTCTGTTGCTCACGAACACGGCTGACATGATACTCGTTGAGGTCTTTAAAGTTCTTGTAATATCGGGACATATCCTCGACATTAAAGCCTGCCTTTATCAGCTCTTGTATTGCTCTCCGCCCCGCGTCGTCGTTATCAAGGAAAGCCTGAATATGAGTTAGATTGTGGGCGTTTAGATAGTGAACTGTCCTTGCCACATTGCTTACGGAGTTCATCACAAGGCAGTAGTTATTTACTTCTTCTTTCATTGAAAGGAAAGAGAGAAAGTCCATAAATCCCTCAAACAGACAGACGGGCTGCGCTTTGTTCTCAAATATCGGAGTGATGTTCTTTGGGGCAATCGTTCCTTTGAACGTCTTGTCGTCCCGAAGTTCATAGCCGCCCGAGAGGTTGGCAAAGCCTATGGCTTCGTATCTTCTTCCCCTTACCTCATAGCTGATACATTTGAGAAAGGGCAATGCCTTTTCCAAATTGATGCAGCGCTCATTTGTAAGATACTCCTGCAAAGGTGGCGGCAAAGTGTCTGATACATCTATTAATCTCCTTACCCCGTTTACCATTTTCTCTTTTGGCAGTCTGATACTGCCATTGCTGCTGTATGCCTTTTCCTTTGAGGGTTCGACATTGTTGCACGTTGTATCAAAGGAAGTGGTCTGCCCCAAACGGCAGATGGCTTCCGACAGCGTGCAGCCCTCCAATCGCATACAGAGGTCGATGATGCTTCCACCCCTGCCTTCGGCATAGTCTATCCAAAGATTCTTCTGCGTGTCCACCTTGAAACTCGGATGTGTTTCTTCACGAAGTGGTGAACGGTACAGGGCATAGGCAGGTGTCCTGCGTACTGGCTTGATGCCTTTCCTTTCAAGATACGCCACAATGGGATATCGCTTGATGAGTGATAAATCTTCTTCTGTCATTGTCATAAACTTTAAATGGTTGGATAATTCTTATTTGAATAATAATGGTTGGTTTGAATGATATTTGAATGTTGTTTGAATAAAATTCTCTTTTCCGAAGTTTTCCCCTCCAAACTTTTTTACCTTTCTTCTTACTACATACTATTTTAATATAAGTAATTGATAATCAGCAATAGTTAGTAGTATGTGGAGATACTACACATACTACTACAT
>NZ_LT160617.1:0-105711 GCF_900065875.1 Prevotella phocaeensis
CTCATTTTGTTCTTATTCCTTGGCTGTATTCTGAATTATTGTCTTAACTTTATACGGAAATTGCGCACGGCGTACCACTCAACGTGAAATAAAAAATAGGTATTAAATAAGGGAGGTTTTAGGTACGAAGGGGTGATGATTTCAACACATTGTTTGTATTACTTTAAAAAACCTATGCACCACAAGGAGAAACTCTTTGCCCTTATGTTCAAACGTCATTACGACGCAATGTACCGCTTTGCATTCTCTTTCCTACGAGACTATGAGGAGAGCAGAGACGTTGTAAGCGAGGTTTTTGCAAGGCTGTGGGACGAGGGAACGGCGCTAAAGAAGGAAACGCAGCACGCATTTCTGCTCTCATGTGTACGAAACAGGTGTCTCAACCTGATCGCACGGAAGGGAAGGGACGAGAAACTAAGGAAGCTGTATCCAATGCAGCTGTCGAACGTCGTCGGGCCGGATGACGAGGAAGACAGGCGCATCGAAGAGCTTCTAAATGCCATAGACCATGACCTAACACCGCAGGCAGGGAGAATACTGAGAATGCGTTACGGAGAAGGACAAAGCTACCGTGAGATCGCAGAGGCGCTAGGAATAAGCGTTTCGACTGTAAACAAGCACGTCGTTCAGGCACTAAAGGAGCTGAGGGCAAAATTCTCAGGCCACCGAAGAGGCCACCGCGACAACAACAAGACCATACAATGAATAAGAAACCAATCCACCATATTATGGAAGATAACACAAGACTCGAACGGCTACTGCAGCTTATCGAACGGCCGGAAGACTTCCCTGAAAGCATCAAGGACGAGCTTCTCGAAGACGATGAGTGCAGGGAACTTTACGAAAAGCTCTGCGAGGTACGACGTGCCATGGCAGCAGAGCAAGTGAATAAGGAAGACCACACGCCCGATGCCATGAGGGAATGGCGACGTTTCAGACGAGCGCATGTGACGCACCGGCGCAGTGCATGGAGAGTGGCGGTGGTGTCCGTCGCCTCTCTGGCCGTGGTATCGGTGCTGGCTTTCGCCATGCTTCATCCCAAAGGGAAGGACAATGACGCACATGACGGCGGGGGAAGGCCGGAACAGGATGTACGTACAGCCTGCAACGCCACACCCGACGACACGGCGGGAACGGCACTGCGCACGGCCATGACTCGCCCAAGACCGTACATATACGACGACGAAACGCTCGAGAACATACTCGGAGACGTGGCTTCGGTATATCATGTCGGAGTGAGATACGCACGGCCGGAGCTAAGGGCAATAAGGCTTTATCTCAGATGGAACAGCGGACAGACGATCGAAGAGGTGGTGGCTCTGTTCAATCATTTCGAGAACATACGCCTTTCTCTCACCGGGGATACAATCGTAGTGGAGTGACACAACGGGGGTAGCACTTGAAAAACAAAGGCAGACAATGAAAAAGTTAGCACTCATCCTGTACATCATTCTGAGTTCAATAACGGCACATCCGCAGCGAGTAAGCCACGTCTTCAGGGGAGAATCGCTCGCAGAAGTGCTCAAAACATTAGACCGAGAGTCAGACGAATACCGCATCAGCTTCATATTCGACGAACTGGAAGACTTCGTGGTAACAACCTCTTTCAAGAACAAGACCATTCCCGCAGCCATTCGAGACGCGGTGGGATTTTATCCCATACGGATCATTACCGACGACAGCGGGAGCAACATTTTCGTGGAATGCACACAGAAAGGAGGGAAGAGGCTCATCGGAAGGATCGTAGACCAGTACGCACAGCCCGTAATATACGCAAACATTGCGCTGCTCAATCCCGAGGATTCAACCCTCGTAACCGGAGGGGTGAGCAACGAGAGCGGAGACTTCGTAATACCGACAAGCAGATCGCAAGTACTCATGAGGGTGAGCTGCGTGGGATACAGGACGCTGTACCATCCCGCAGAAGTGGGAGCCGTAGGGACCATAAGGATGCGCACAAGCACGGTACCCGTGAGAAACGTGACCGTAAAGGCCCACAGGCCCGCATACAGAATAGGAAAGGAAGGACTCGTGGCAGGGGTGCAGGGAACGAATCTGAGTCATGCAGGGACGGCCGAGGATGTGCTGGGAATGCTGCCGGACATCACCGCTGAGGACGGACACATCGCTGTGTTCGGAAGGGCGGGAAGACCGGTGATATACATCAACAACAAGAAGGTGCTCAACAGGGACGAGCTCACGCTGCTCAAGTCGGAAGAGATTGCCAACGTGGAGGTGATTGCCAGCCCCGAAACACACTACGGAGCGGCGGTGACGGCGGTCATCAGAATCAGGACGGTAAGGAAGAAGGGAGAGGGATGGAGCGGTGCTTTCGAGACCGAAGCACGCATGGGAAGATTCGGAAGCGGGAACGCGAATGCAAGCATGAACTACAGAACGGGAGGACTGGACGTGTCGGGAAGCATGACATGCTCGATGCTGCACCGCAGGCAGGAGCAGGACACGTACTGGGACATAAGGGGGATCGTTGAGAAAAACTCGATGCTCTGCTACGACGACAGAACATCGAAATTAGGCGGGAGGTTCCGTGTAAACTATGAATTTTGCAGCGCACACTCTGCCGGAATTACCTGCCACGTACGACGCATGCACTCCATAGGACAGGGAAACAGCAGAATAAAGGGAAGGCAGGAGGGAGGTACAGCCGAAAAATACATCAACAGAATGTCGATAGACCGAAAGGGAAAGACCATGCCCACGATATGCATGTACTACAACGGGACTGTGGGAAGGATAAACATAGACCTCGACGCAGACTTCGTGTATGCGCGCAACAGGATCGGAAACGGGGCACACGTGGAGAAAAAACAAGGAGTGTATGAGGTAAACTCGCTGAACAACAACTGCACAAGGATGTTCGCTATCAAAAGCGTGATGGCATATTCATGTTATAAGGGAAAGGCAAGCGTGGGATTAGAGCATGTAAGAACGATAAGAAGAAGCATTTTCACCGGTAGCGGGGGAATTGAGGCCATTTCAGACGACGAGATAAGAGAGAACACATCGGCCATGTTTGCTGAATACGACCTCACTGCGGGAGATTTCTCGGCAGCGGCGGGCATACGATATGAGCATACGGGGACGCAGTACTACCGCTTCGGGGTGTTCAGCCACGAGCAGAGCACCAGATACACAGGATGGTTTCCGGCGCTGTCGGCGAGATATTCCAAAGGAAAAACTTCGTGCCGCATGGGATACACTACGGGAACGCAGAGACCGGCATACGAAAACCTCACGGGAAACAGGCTGTACGAAGACGAGCATATCTACGAGGGAGGAAACCCGCTGCTGCGATTCTCGAAGATACACACGCTCTCGCTGGAGGCACAGCACGGGGGTATCACAATGCTGTGCACATATGCCGACGTGCACAACGACGTGGCATGGGTTGACCAGATATACGGAGGAAAGGCAATACTGTACACACCTGTGAACATTCAAAGAAGAAGGAACCTGCACATCATGTTGACATATTCGGAGAGAATAGGAAGATGGCATCCAAGATACAGCGCAGGAATGAGCAGGCAGATATTCGACCTTTCACAAGAAGGTATTACAGCACGGCTCAACAAGCCATACTGGACGTTCAAGTTCTCAAACACGTTCTACCTCCCCGGAGGAATACATGCGGCACTCAGATACGACTGCACAACGGCCGGAAACGAAATCACCACATACAACAGGGCAAGGCACGAACTCTCCTTGACAATGCACAAAACATTCCTCGCAGACAGACTCAGCGTGCGGCTCAAGGCTGCAGACATGTTCAAGACGTACAGAAACAGCGCAATATACAAAGGGGCTTACATGACCGTAGACCGCAAGGCGTACATGGACACGAGATGCATAAGCCTTACGCTATCATACCGTTTCAATACCACTGACAGTAAGTACAAAGGAACTGGAGCAGGAGCAAGCGAAAAAGGAAGAATGTAGAAAAAAGGGAACCTGCCAACCTACTTATGATACCGTAAAGCTGTTTTTCGGGCACACACACCATGTATCTTCAATAAAAAAAGGCAGTGCAAACAGAACATTATACAGTCCTATCCACACTGCCCGCTGTTTTAGAGAAATAATCCCTTATTTAATCGTTATCCTCAAAACCTTGTTAACTGCCGGAACAGGGAATTCGTTTCCGACTTTGCTAATTGCTTTGCTTTCTGCTTGCGGTGTTCCGCCAAAAAGAGCCTGACGGTTACCGGCGCCGGGGAATTGGTCTACACCCGTTCCGGAGTCGAACAATGCAGTTGTGCCAGTAACATTACCACTCATCTTAGCAGAGAGTGCCCGCTCATTAGCATAAAACCAGTCGTTGGAGAAACCGAACATAGTAACGAAAGCCAGCTTGTCTGTATCATCCGCTTTATACTGTGTCGTCACCTTTTCTCCCGGGCCTACAGGAGCCTTGCCTGCAAGATATACGCCTTTCACATTCTTCATTTTCTTCAAACTTTCCTGCAATTTGCTTGCATCACCCTTTTGAGAAAGTTCTTTCAAGCCCATGCCGTTATCTTTCTTACCAAGTTCGAAGATAGGATTTTTATCGCCCTGATACACCACAACAAGTACAGGAGAGATGCCGGTAATGATACCTGTATTGGCTTCTACCTTAGCTTTCAGTTTATCGATATTTCCCATTTGAGCGATATCCGTAAGTTCCGGATTTGTTCTCTGGCCCGGAGTAAAGAAAGGTTTATCGGCAAGAAGTTTCTTACCATCGAAAGTCGAAACCGCCCATACGCCCGGTGAAAACGGCGTTTCGTTCTTTGTACCGCCCGAAACGTTCTTTATCGTGAGCGTAAACTCGGAGGTCATTTCCTCGTAAGCCAGCATTACATTCATCAGCTTAGAAGCATCTACTCCACTTACTTCCATAACCGGCCTTGCCTCACTTGCTCCTGTTTCATCGTTCTTTGTACCGTTATCCCACAATTTCATCTGCGAAGAAACATCGCCGGTCATAGCCTTACCCTTATCGTCGAACAGTTTTATGCCCGGTTGTTGCGAAGCGAAAAACCAGTCTTTCGAGTTTCCGTACATCGTGGCAAACATCAGTGCCTGTCCTTTTCCGGCCTTGAATTTAAAGCTGACACTCTGTCCGGGCAGAATAACCGGGAGCTTAACATCCTTACTGCCCACACCTTTAAACGTGCCACTCTCTACAAACATCTTCGGCATAACGATGTTTTCCACCATCAAAGTACGCATATTGCCCGAAGGAGCCTTCGTATCATCGTCCTTACTGCAGGAAGTGAACGAAAATGCACTTGCCAACACCACAGCCGACAATGCGGCTCTAAATAGATTCTTTTTCATAAATTTTGAACTGTTTTTTAAAATATACATTATAATTACTTATTTAGTGGGGAGACTCTCTCTCCGTATTATTCTTTCCGTTTGCCCTTCACACCCGAATTACCGAGCAGCATCAATCCAAATCCAAGGTACGCAAGGTCTTTTAAAATGAAGTAGTCGGTTACGAGAACACCATCTTTTACTCTCCACATCTCGGGCGTAGAAAACAAGAAACTGAGTGTTATAAGAAATGTGAAGACTATTCCCAATCCGGCATACTGTTTCAGAAAATGAAATTTAACAGATAACAGAAGTACGACAGCAACTGTTATTTCGATCGTTCCTACTACATCGGAAACTGCTTGCACACTAAATATATCGTACACCCAAAAGGTAAAAGGATGGTGCTCAAGCAAGGGCCTGATGGCAGCAGCCTCGGTTGGCGTGAATTTAAAAAGACCTATCCATAAAAGAATAACGGCTGTGCCGAACAGGGTAACATAGTACCCGAGTTTATATATTCCGTTGCCCGAAAGCAGATATTTTACGTTGTTCATCTTGTCAGATATTCATAAGTTATTTACTGTTTGCAAAAACTCTTGAAGAGATTTTCTGCACTTATGGTCGGAAACTTATTTGAATCCTGACAGAAGAAATACGATCAAGAAGATATATTTTTTCTCACTTTATCCTTAAATTGCTGTATTTCAGTCTTTTCGAAGTGCAACTTTTTTTTGTCATCCATAGTTTTTTTCGTAAGTAGACGGTCTATCTGTTCCACTTTCTTCGCATAAGCAGCACACCATTTGCACACCGAAAGGTGCATACGAAGACGAAACCTTTTCACGAATGAGAGGCTGCCCGCCCGCTCGCATTCTATCTGCAACGGCACATGGCTGCAGGGCATAATGACGATATGAATCAGTTTACTGATCAATGCTTTCATAATTTGTCGAACCAATTTAATTCTATACATTTCCTTAATTGCATACGGCTGCGTTGAAGTATCTTCCAAAGATTAGTCGTGGCAATATCCAACTCCTGACACACTTCTTTGGTCTTTTTCTCTTCCAGATAGTAAAGTCTTACCGTAGTCTGCCATTGCGGGGGAAGAAAACCCAAACACTTGTTTAGAACACCCGTCAGTGCATTCTGCTCATCCGGCTCGTCGAAACTTTGCGACCAGTCGTGAAGAACAGTATCATCCGTCCACGCTCCCGATTTATCGAAAAACTCCGGAAGACTTACACAATCGGGCTTTCGGTATCTGTCTCTATAAAAATCTGCCGTTTTGTTCTTCAGTATGTGCTGCAACCACGTCAGCGGAGAGCTACGTCTTTCGAAACTACCATGAGCGGCAGCCGCAGATATGAAGACCTCCTGCACTAAATCCATCGCATCTTCCTTATCTCTTACCATCGATAACGCCCTGTTCAGAAGAGGTTCCGAATAGAGTTCGATCCATTTATTCAATTCTTCGTTTTCCTGTTTCATATACCCTAAGTTTTTAACGGGCACTGCCCGCGGAAAATATTTTCAATATTCGTGGCCGAAGTTGCTAAAAAGCAAGACCGGCAAATGCACTGCTATCGTAAAGACAAAGATGCCGCCAAACGGAAAAGGCCCGCTGTCGGATGACGATAGACATGCCGGATAAAAAGAACACACCATACGTCTATCCCGAAAAGAACATACGCCTATCACAGACACATTATGTGCTCGAAATTCGTCTAAAGCCTGTAAAAACGAACCATACATGATTTCCTGCAAAAATAGGATGCTGCAAAACGCTGATTACTGTTCCTAAAATCCGTTCTTCCTCTCTTAAACAAGACAAGAAAGATTGTATAATTTGGGAAACAAAGTTAGTACTTTTCCCAAATTACCTACTACTTCTTTACGTTTTTTAGATTTCCGTAACCTTTACTATAATAACATAAGTTCTTTTCTACCGATAGTATATGCCGGTTACAAACAACAAATTACAAAGACACTGGCAGACGATAATAAAAAAATAAAACTATATTGTCTGTGTTATCTTATCATGAACTTACGTATGTATCATATCGTTAGTTTAGCTTTTAACCTAATGTCTTCCGATGAACTACCTATCTGTATTTCAAAATCTCCAGCCTCTACAACACGCTGCATATTTCGGTCTGTTATTGATAAATCGTCTTTCATCAGGATGAAGGTTATCCGTTTGGTTTCTCCCTTTTTTAGATGTATACGCGCAAAATCTTTCAGTTGTCTGACTGGTTGTACAACCGATGCCACTTTATCGCTTATATAAAGCTGCGCTACTTCGTCGCCATCTCTTTCACCGCTGTTTCGTATATCAAACGACACCTCATATTCTTCTTCCGATTTCTTGGTAATATTCAAATGCGAGTAGTCGAACGATGTATAGCTTAACCCATATCCAAAAGGATAGAGAGGGGTAGATGTCATCTCGACATAATTATGCACAACAGGACGTTTCTTGTTATAATATACAGGAAGTTGGCCTACACTTCTTGGAACAGTTATAGGCAAACGGCCGGCCGGATTGTAATCTCCGAACAGCACATTGGCAATGGCATTGCCCCCTTCCTGCCCGGGATAATAGGCTGTAAGCAAGGCATCGGCCTGCTCGGAAGCCCATGTTTTATCGAGAGGACGCCCTTCGATATAGACTACAACCATAGGTTTGCCTGTTTCTTTCAATGATTGCAGCAAACGGCTTTGAATACCCATGAGAGACAGAGATGCTCGGTCAAACCCTTCGCCGCACTCCATATCACTCATAACTTTACTGCTTGTAATTGCCGCACCGGTTTCTTGGTAATTTGTTTCGAAATCTCTGGCACTGGAACCGCCCACAGCCACAACTATAACGTCAGCTTCTCGCGCAGCTCTGACAGCTTCTCCGATTTCATTAAAAACTGTGTCGCGTATCGAACATCCCTTTACATAGGTTATTTGAGACGGCGGAAGTTTCGACCGTATTCCATCAAGAATGGTCTTTACATTGCTGGTCTGCTGCGGTGCCGTGTAATCGCCGAGCATGTTATATCTGTTATCTGCATTTGGTCCGATAACCGCAATTTTAATATTCTTACTTAGTGGCAACAGATTATTCGAGTTCTTTAAAAGCGTTATGGATTCTTCTGCGACACGTCCTGCAACTTGAATATTCCCAGCCGTTCTTACACCTGTCTTTGCTATTTTAGGATTTACATACGGGTTTTCGAAGAGTCCCATTTGTATTTTCATTCTCAATACACGCAACACAGCTTCATCGATAGCTGCTTCCGAGACTCTTCCTTGGCGCACGGCATCGCATAACAGAGCAAAGGCATTGGCACCCAAATCTACATCGACACCAGCCCTAAGGGCTTCAATACCCGCCTCTTGAAGTGAAGAAACGGTGTGATGAGTTCCGTAGATACCGTCTATACTATATAAATCAGACACGACAAAGCCCTTGAAGCCCCATTGGTTACGCAATATTTCTGTTAAAAGATGCTTATTAGATGTGCATGGTATGCCATCCATAGAATTGTATGAAGTCATGACAGACAATGCGCCGGCATCGATTGCCCGACGAAACGGAGGCAGAAAATTATCCAGCAAATCGCGTGTTCCGATAATCGAAGGCGCGCCGTTTTGCCCGCTTTCAGGTACTCCATAGGCAATGAAATGCTTCAATGTAGCTATTGTGGCAAAGGGTTTTGTTATATCGCCGGCTCCTAACCCTTTTACTTGGGCAGCCGCTATGGTACCGCTTAATACAGGATCTTCCCCCATGGTTTCTTCAACACGAGACCACCGCGGCTCACGAGCTAAGTCGAGAACGGGCCCATAACTGATGTGTCCGCCTTGTAGTCTGATTTCTTTCGCGATGACAACACCGGCTTGTTCGATAACATCTGTAGACCATGTTGCAGCCATACCCAGTCCGGTAGGAAACACGGTAGCCCCGATAGCCATGTGCCCGTGGGGTGCTTCTTCTGCTAAAAATAGAGGAATGCCAAGACGGGTATTTTCTATAACATATCTTTGCAATGCATTTCCGGCCTTTGCAGCCAATTCAGGATCGAGTCCGTTGGCTAATGTTTTCTTAGTCCACGGATCGGCACGAAAAGTTGCCCATAGCATTCCCATCTGCTTTTCCTGCAATTCTTTCTTGAATTTCTGGGAAACTTTGACAGCTTTACCATCGATGTAATAATAATCCCAAGCAAGCGTACATAATAGTTGCCCTACTTTTTCTTCAAGTGTCATCCGCTTGATAAGGTCGTTTACTCTGACTTCTACAGGCAATGCGGGATTTTTGTAAGGCAAAATGTTTTTGCCTGCCATATTCATGGCACAGCATAAACATATTATCAGATTTAGTCTTTTGGATATTGCATTCATAACTATAACAAAGACAGATGTAAAAAAGAATAATGCCATTGCAACTTGTAAAATGGCTATAAGACAACAACTTCGTCGACGAAAAACCATGCAGGATACCCCACACCATAATGCCAAGAAGGACATTGCCCAATGCCTTTGATTTTTACTTTGATAAAACGCGCCTCGATATTTTCTTTTGCAATTATTTTTCCACTTACAAATTTAACCGCAATATCTCTGTCTTCATCAAATTTAAACGTGCCGATTTCGGTAAAATTCTTATTGTCATCGGATACGGCATAGCTCCCTCCTGCAGGTAAAAGTATCCAAGCACCCAAGTGATGCAGGAAGTCTGTTTCGATTTGACGGAACGATTTCTTTTCTCCTAAATCAATGATAAACTCGGCATCAGTACCTTCCCAGCCAACCCAGCTCTCCACATAAGATGTTCCTCCATACAGTCCATCCGTCAAAGCATGATCGGCAATGGGTTTATATCTATCTGTCGGTGGCGCAATCCAAACAATCTTAGCCCCCAATGCCTTGTTTTTCTCTTTTTGAGGAAGATAACGTTTCTCGTATAGCTCGCAATAATCTGCACATTTGTTGTTTCGTTCGTTGATAGTCGGAATATTGTATGCTGCAGTTCTTTCTTTAAACAATGCCAGATTTTTATATGTTTTTCTTTTATCGCCATTCGGATTAGTACGGTCTATTTCCAACTCGGCATACTGTAAGGAAAGCCTTGCCAGCCTTACTCTCTGTAATTTTACCGAGTCATCCATAACAGCTTGTTCCGCCAAATCATACAGTTCGTTGTAGGTTTTGAGCAAAGGTTTGTTCAACATTCCATTTTTATGAGTAATAGGCGAGTCATAAATCCACAGGTCTTTCCTACTTGCCAAGAGGGCTCCTTGCATAATTTTATGATACCTATAAAGATAAGGTGTCGCCTTACCATAATACCCGTTAAGGAATGATAGCATCAGAGAATCTGCATTAAGATAAGGGTTCCACATCAGTTTTCCCAACACATAAGCCCGCATTTCTGCATAATCGGTGCCCTTTGTTCCATTCACTTGTTCAAAAATCATTGTGGCATGCTTCTCCTTGAATAGTTGCATGTTTTTCTGTAGAATATGGAAATTGGGGAAAGGAGAGATTACATTGTCGAAGTTAATGCCATAGTCCCACACGAATATATTATCGGATATCTTGGACCAACCATCCAAAGCATCTACAAATGCCCGACCGGAAGCATTGTCTGTTAACGGAACCTCACGCCTACAGTCTATACTGCAAAACATGATATTTACATTCGGCAAAGGTTTTACATGTTTAGGAGGCTGCATACTATACAAATAAGCAAGCGTAGATATTTCCTTGTCCGGAAATCGTCGGGCAAGTTTATTCATAAAACGAATGATTGTTCCGGATGGAGAACCTTCATAATCATCGACAGCTTTACAGCTTGTGCAGGAACAATTAGTATTGTTGCCGTCGTTCTGACTTACAGATATCATCTTCATATCAGGATTGCTTTTGAAGATGGAGTCTATCTTCTTACATGCTTCTTCAAAAACATCTGGATTGGTCAAACACCATTGCGAGTGTTCGCCCGGTTGTCTTTTACCGTTAATAAACGAATAATATTCGGGATGCTGTTTGCCATATACTGCAGATGGAAGTATTCTGTTGAACGTATGAACCCACATGTCAGCAGCGAATAAGTCTCGATGATCTTCCAAAGCAAACCAATTTTTATATATCAGATCATCGTTCCCGTAGCTATAGGTCTGGCGAAATCTGAAAGCGGGCGTTTGATAAACAAGAATATCTTTCAGACTGATATCCTTAGATTTTGTCAGTGTATAAGCGTTATAAGCATAATAATTCACACCCATATATTTTTCCAACAAATGAACTACGCCATATATAGCCCCTTTCCCTCCCCCACTGAGAATAGAAAGTTTGTTACCTCTACAAATAATTCCAAACCCGTCTTCATCCACCATATCCGTTTTTTCACCGATAATAATACATTTAGCATTTCTCTTACTACCAAAATGTATGGGCAGTTTAGTTCCCGATATCCGTTCGACAAAGATATTAAGTAAGTCTGCCGCTTCTTTATTTACAGCAGTTGTTTCATCTTGACAGATGATTTCCGCTTTAGGTTTACCATCCTTTACTATTTGGAATTGGGCAAAGATTGGCATATTAACGAAAAGCAATAAAACAATAATGTATAAAACGGAATGTCTTTGCATACATAGATATTTTTTGATTGAACGGGGACAAATCGGGCAATTGAAAATTATCGAATGATTATCTTCTCGTATTTGGGAGACTCTCCATCATTGATCATTCTCCTTGCTTTGAGCATAACATAACGCCCTACTGTCGGTGTGAAGAACAAATCTTGCATGACAGGGTTGTTACGAATGTTTGAAAATTCCCCATCTGCCACAAGTTGCATATTATCGGGTGTCTCACCTACATAAATTTCATAATTGGAAATAATGCCATTTGTCGTCGGTAAATAATGGAAAGAACGCACTGTTTGTTTAGAACCGAGGTCAAACAAAATAACATCAGGCTGCTGAGAAGCAATATCAACGAAGTCAAATCCTTTAATTTCTTCAGTTTTTATTACATAATCTTCTGTTACATAAGGGGAATAATAAACACCAAGTTCATTGATGCAGAGGCAAGCACGGGCATCGAGAAACCTAATTCGAAGTGCACGAGTCTCTATCGTTTCGAACCTTAATAAACGCTTATATCCTATTGTTGTCGTTTCTTCATTTAGTTTAACGGGCAGCCAATCGTTACCGGATTTGTATTCAACAATAAAAGATTTAACACGTTGTCCGAGCGGAATATACTCTTGCAGCTTCATCCGATTGAGCTTTGTCCGATGCTTAAAAACGATATCCAATTCGGCTTTCACGACATTATCATTTGTTGCCCAATAAGTATCATAATTGTTATCTGTCAATGATTTTACGGAAAAGTTCTTTCCGCGCGTATTGGAAGCCTTGATTTTAGCTCGGGTAAGAAGGTTATCGGCCATCTCGCTTGCAATTCGTTTATAGAAACCTACGGCATTGGCAGAGTCGATCGGGTGGATAAGTCCCTCTTTATTTACAGGGAAATTCAACAGGAATGTCGCGTTATGCCCCACACTGCGATAATATATATCTGTAAGCTGGTCTACCGATTTTACCTTTCCGTCTTCCTTCTCATGATAAAACCATCCCGGACGTATCGAGACATCACACTCTGCTGCTACCCATGTATCGCCGTCGGGATGCCCCGTTTGCAATTCATAATATTTCTCATATCCGGGATAAACGACATCTTTGCGAAGGAAAGACCAATTGGTGGCAAACGCAAATCCTTTTTCATTACCCACCCACCGGCATCCCGGACCACCATCAGAAAAGATGATTGCATCGGGTTGAGTCTTGGCAATCAATCGATAGGCACGCGGAAAATCATAATAAGTGCGCCGGTCTATGGTTCTATTTTCCTTGGCACCAGCATACCATCCGTCGCCTCCATTGGCTCCGTCAAACCATACTTCAAAGATATCTCCATATTGCGTTAGCAGTTCTTCAAGCTGGCAATAGAAGTATTCTACATATAACGGGGTGCCGTAAAACCCTTGATGCCTGTCCCAAGGGGAAAGATATACGCCAAGTTTCAGCCCATATTTACGACACGCTGCTGCCAATTCGCCCAAAATATCGCCTTTCCCGTCTTTATAGGAAGTATTGCGAATACTGTAATCTGTATATTTTGTGGGCCACAGACAAAATCCGTCATGATGCTTTGCAGTAAGGATAACGCCTTTAAAACCTGCATTGGCAAGCGTACGAACCCATTGTTCGCAATCGAGTTTCGTAGGATTGAATGTTTCTAACTTAGAGTCTCCGTATCCCCACTCGCGGTCGTTGAACGTGTTCAGACCGAAGTGAATGAAGCCATACGTTTCCATCTTTTGCCATTCTACTTGTGCCTTGGACGGAATAGGATAACACGGAGCAGGAGCATTATTGTCGTTTGCTCCATAAATAACGGTTACGCAGGTTAATGCCAGTGCTATAATGTAATGTCTGTTGGTCATATCTTCGCTTTGTATAATGTTTTCTTCAACTGCATTCTATTGAATAATAATATTGTCTATATAATAAATCGGTGGCTCTATCTCTTCCTCACAGCCAGCTTACGGCGGATTTTTTTCTTGGTTAAACAGGTTACAGTCGGACAGGTTACGATACTCCTCCACGCAAAAACTCAACCGTTCAATATCTTTAGCTATCGACAGATCGGAATATGTCATGTCGTCCTATGCGAATTTACCAGCATCATTCGTATCGATATGCAAACCGATGTTACGCCATTTTCCTTTTCGATAATGCCCCAGATGTTTCTTTAAAAGGAACGAATGTTATATACTTTTTAGGAATGCCAGAATAGTGTTCAGAAATAAAACATCTGCTTTTCAGGATGTAATAAAAGGGTGTAAATCACGCAACTCGTTGATTTACACCCTCATCTTGCGGAAAGAGAGGGATTCGAACCCCCGGTGCGTCTCCGCACGCCGGTTTTCAAGACCGGTGTAATCGACCACTCTACCATCTTTCCTTTTTACTTTTTTCGAACCTTAACGGCGTGGTCTAAAGCGTTTGCAAAGGTACATCGATTTTTTGACACTTACAAATATTTCATCCGTTTTTTAAGTATTGCCGTACTATAATTTTGTTTTTACGCCAACTTAGCTTAATTTTGCAGCATGATTTATCCGCATAATTTCGAACAAAAAATAGGGTTTAACGAAATCAGGGCGTTGCTCCGCGAACGCTGTCTGTCAAGTTTGGGTAAGGAAAAGGTAGATAATATGGCGTTCACAACCGATCCGCACGCCATCAACGAATGGTTGGAACAGATCAAAGAATTCAGACGTATACTCGAAGAAGCCGACAACTTCCCGTTACAGAACTTCTTCGATGTGCGCGAAAGCGTATCGCGCATACGTCTCGAGGGCACGCATTTAGAGGAACAGGAGCTATTCGATCTACGCCGATCGCTGGGCACTATCCATCTTATCGTTACCTTTTTACAGGCTTCAACGCCACAAACAACTCTCTCTCCTACCCCACACGAGGCACAAAAAGATGCGGAAGATGTACAAGAGAAAAGTACAAATAAACTATATCCGGCACTGTACAAGCTAACCGAAGGCGTGACAACATTCCCGCAACTGATACAACACATCGACCGAATACTCGATAAATTCGGCCACATACGTGACGGTGCATCGCCCGAACTTGCCCGTATCAGGCAGGAATTATCGCGCACCGAAGGCTCCATCTCGCGTACCTTACATAATATATTGCGCAATGCGCAGAGCGAAGGTCTTGTGGAGAAAGACGTTACACCAACCATGCGTGACGGTCGACTGGTCATTCCCGTGGCGCCGGCACTTAAACGCAGACTTCACGGAATAGTACACGACGAGTCGGCCTCGGGCAAAACAGTCTTCATAGAACCCACCGAAGTGGTAGAAGCCAATAACAAAATACGCGAGTTAGAGGCTGATGAACGCCGCGAAATCATACGCATTCTTACCGATATGGCTAAGCTGTTGCGCCCTCATGTCAAAGAGATGCTCTCCTCGTTCGGCTTTCTCGCCACGATAGATTTCATCCGTGCCAAGGCCGAAACGGCCAAACTCATGAATGCTTTCGAACCGGTAGCGGTCGAATATCCCCATATCGACTGGATCAGAGCCGTACACCCACTGCTACAGATGTCGCTGCAAAGGCAGGGAAAGCAGGTAACACCACTGGATATCATGCTCACCCAAGAGAAACGCATCCTCATCATATCCGGCCCGAATGCCGGCGGCAAGTCGGTTTGTCTTAAAACCGTAGGCCTACTTCAGTACATGTTACAGTGCGGACTCTCGGTGCCCGTAGGCGACAGGTCTGTCATGGGGGTATTCCAAAACATCATGATAGACATCGGCGACGAACAGAGTATCGAGAACGATCTGAGTACCTATTCCTCGCACTTGACGAACATGAAAATAATGATGAGGCAGGCTGACGGCAATACATTGCTGCTTATCGACGAATTCGGTACGGGTACGGAGCCACAGATAGGCGGTGCCATTGCCGAATCCGTATTGAAACAGTTCTGCAACAAGCAGGCCTACGGCGTGATAACCACCCATTATCAGAACCTGAAACACTTTGCCGACGCCCACGAAGGTGTGGTAAACGGCGCCATGCTTTACGATCGAAACGAGATGAGAGCACTGTTTCAGCTGGCCATAGGTCAACCCGGCAGCTCTTTTGCCATCGAAATAGCCCGCAAAACGGGCATTCCGGAAGTCGTAATCAGCGATGCTTCCGAAATCGTAGGTTCCGATTATATTCAGAGCGACAAGTATCTGCAGGACATAGTTCGTGATAAACGCTACTGGGAACATAAGCGTCAAACCATTCATCAGCGCGAAAAAGAGCTGGAAAAGACCATTGCCAAGTACGAAACAGATATTGCCGACCTTACGCAGAGCCGCAAAGAAATCATGCAAAAAGCCAAAGAACAGGCCGAAGAACTGCTGCGCGAGAGTAATAAAAAAATAGAAAACGCGATACGCCAGATACGAGAGAACCAAGCAGAAAAGGAAGAAACCAAGCGCATACGCGAAGAACTCAATGCTTTTAAAGGAGAAATAAGCAATATAGACGCCACGGCGAACGACGAAAAGATAGCACGGAAAATAGAACAGATACAGCGTCGGAAAGAGCGACACGAAAAGCGTAAGAAAGACAAAGAAGCCGAAAAGGCACGGCAGAAAGAGGCTGCAGCGCTGACAACCGCACGCCCTACCGCCGATGCATCTATTTCCGTGGGCGACACGGTGCGCATCAAAGGTCTTTCTTCCGTGGGGACGGTCGAGACTGTCGACGGCAACACGGCCACCGTTATATTCGGAGACATACGTACCAAAATGCGTACAGAGCGGTTGGAGCATGCCGATACGCCACGCGAAGAGCCTGTACGTTCCGCTCGAACGAGCCGTATAACGCGCGAAACCATCGAAGAACGGCAGAAAGGTTTCCGACAGGATCTCGACGTACGGGGCATGCGTGGCGACGAGGTCATACATGCAGTGCAGTATTTTGTCGATGATGCCATCCTTGTAGGCATGTCTCGCGTGCGTATCCTGCATGGCAAAGGCAACGGCATCCTGCGTCAACTCATCCGCGAATATCTCTCTACCGTTCCCAATGTCACCGCCTATCGCGACGAGCACGTGCAGTTCGGAGGCGCAGGCATTACGGTGGTAGACTTTTAGCCCCACTCCTCGAACTGCAATAAAAGCTTTATTTCGGCAATAGTTTATCTCTATTTTCCTCTTACAAGGCGAAAACGGGGATGCTACATATAATATATTCTCCCTCAAAAGCCATTAACTATTTATCATCCGTCTTTCATCCTTTATCCCTATTTAAAATCTATCAGAAACTCGGTAAGGCTTTGCGTTTCTTTTATCTGCAGCTTACGGCGCAGACGATAGCGCGCTCCTTCAACGCCACGTATCGTTAAACCGGTGAAATGAGCTATGTCTTTCGTGCTCAGGTTGAGCCTCAACAGCGCACAGAACTTCAGATCGGTAGCCGTAAGCGAGGGATACTGCTCGCGCAGATGACGGAAAAAGTTCTTGTGTATCAGGTCGAAATTCTCACGATAGATATCCCAATAGGCGTCGTTATCTATGTTATCCGTGATGTGGAGCAGCATCCTAACGATGTCTTTATTACTGTTCGAGCGCATTCCCGTGCCCTGCAACTCCTGTTTGATGTCGGAAACCTGACGACGATGCCTAATGCCTTCCATCGCCAGACTGGCAATTTCGCGCCCTTTGTCTTGCAACTGTTGCTCTAAAAGCATCTTCTGCTGCTCCTCTATAAGGCTGCGTTGTTCGGCCATTTGCAGGTCTTGACGCATCTTTTCGGCCTCCATAATGCGGGCACGGCGACGAAGTATGCGCCCCGTACTCCATCTGACGTAGGCATAGACCAACGCACCGAGCAGAAGAATATAAACGATGAAAGCCGGAATAGAGAGTAACAACGGGCGCGGATAATGGAATTTATAGACGACGGAACCCACTGTTTTTCCGTTGATATCTACCGCCTCGGCGCTGAATGTGTAGCTGCCGTACGATAAACTGTTATAAGTTATCTGGGGTAGGTCCGATGTTGTTTCCGAACGGATGCCGCCCCCGTCGAGACGAAACACAAACCGTAGCGGCTCATTATTATAGTTTGAATACGACAAACGCAACGTTACATCGCCGCTCGAAGACGGATTACCGCTTACAGGCATAGGGTGCACCACGTGATCTGCAGTAATATATTGCACCCCAACCAGCCGTAGAGCAGTGCGAACAGGCGACTTTTCGAAAAGTCTGCCCATATTCATGCAGCCCACTCCGCCATTCATACAGAAGTAAGCTATGCCATCGAACATGCGCACATTGTTCATATTGTCGCCACACTCCATGCCGAAAAAAGCGGCGGGCACATAGAGCAGCTTTCTGAAACGGCCGTTGTGCCGCTCTATCAAGGTATATCCTTTAGGCGAAGAAAGCCAAAATTGCGCATTATCTATTTGTGTTGAAGATATTGCATCGGGCTCCGCAACGCTGTCGAGTGCCTCGTACGGAACGATTTTATTACTGTAGTCTGTGGTGTAGAGCTTATGACCGTCGCCGAAAACAATCTGTCCGAGCACTCGCATCACGTGTATCTGCGAGCCTCCGCCTGCCCTGCCAAGCGAGGCAATGTAGCGTACCGACACCACTCTATCCATATTCTCGTTGAGTTCGATACGGTAAAGACCTTTGTTCATATGGGCAGCCCATATCATTCCATTGGCATCTATCTCGAACTGTCTTATGGGTGCCATGAATCCTTTTACACCGTTTATGAACTTCCACCGCCCCCCCTCCTGCCGGTATATGCGCAGTTCAGCATAGCTGGCTTCTATAAGATAATCGCGTCCGTTGCCCGTCAAATAACGTCTGATGGCCGTGCTGCTAGCCTCGCTACTGCCCGATACGGGCGTTGCCGACAAGTTCTCGATGAGCTTTGTGCCACGATTATTGCCCACGATAAGCTGGTTTCCGAAAGCCGATATGTGCCAATTCTGCCCTTCGGTGCCAGCAATAGGCGTCATCCGGCTGCCGTCATAGAGGTATGTATATTGGTTGGTAGCTATGTACATACGGTCTTTCGAGCGGTAAAAGTCGTACACCATGCCGAGCGAAGAGCCCGAATGAGTGAACAATCCATAGGGAGAACCGCTGTGTATGAGGGCTATACCGGCATCGAGAGCAGCCCATATATTGTTATCACGGTCGCAAAACAAGCGAAGCACAGTGTTGTTTCGCAGCCGATTGTCGGTAGAATAATGCCACTTAGTCTTACCGTCGAGACTTATTCCATAGATACCGTCGAGAATTGTTCCGATAACGATAGTAGAATCGTTTGGCGCAATTACCGCCCTGTTTATCTGTGCCCGACGCAGCGACATATCGTCATCGGCAGCCATTTTCCGTGTGTTTTTCCCATCGAAAACATACAATCCGTGGAACTCCGTGCACAATAAAATGCGCCCATCTTGCAATCGTAATGCCGATACTACATTATCGTTGCCCACCGAGATGCGGGGTACGATTTCGCGATAGTGCCCGCCTTCCAGCCTGCAGAAGCCGCCGTTGATGAGCTGTACATATATTCTGCCGCCGATGTCGAAGAAATATAACGGCAGCCGATGTGCGTCGTAATGTGCACGAACGGTATGCCCGTCGTACTCGAACCACGAGCAAAACGACTGAAAACATATCTTTCCGTCGGCCGTCTTCACTATGTTCCAAATCTCATCATTATGCGGCTTGTAGCCTTTGATACGCTTCCAAAGCGAGGTATAGTGCAGGTTTCCCAACTCGTTATGCTCAAAGTATCCGAACTCTTCGTACGAACCTACGTATAATCTGCTGCCATCTGTCATAAGCGAACGTGCGATTGTGTTTTCGGGCAGCGGTGTTTTAGTCCAGTTATATCCGTCGTATGTAAGCACTCCTTCGTTGTTCCCTATGTACATTTCGCCGTTTCTACCCTGCGCAATCGCCCAGTTTTGCAGCCCTGCCCGATAGTCCAATGAAGAAAAGTTGGTGATTACCGGCACGAAATTTCTGCCCTGTACCCCGATTAGGGCACACATCACAAAGACTATATTGCAAAGGGTTCTTGCCATAAAACGGTTCAAGTGTTTTCGTATCCGGTATATGTATTCCAATTACATGCACCATATTCTCGGCTTATACGCGGCATGTATTCCGATTACATGGTACATATACGTTTGCAAAAATACGATTTAATTCCGGAAAATTATACTTTCAGCAACAGGAATATTGCATTTCTGCCGATTTTCGACATGCCATCTTTCACACATTTTTTGTCAGTTCTGCGGTTTTAAAGTAATTATCCATTCAGCTTCAAATGGCATTTTATTTATTTTTAATTATCTGACAACCAACGGATAACGACATAAGGTCGTAGTAAAAACGTAGTACACGGCACCCACATCGTAGCTTTATCGTGGCAGATAATTTGCAAACTATCGTTTTTAAACATAATTTTACACTCGAAAAGAATTACCTTAACTTAATAACAAATGAAGAAAATCGCTTTATTATTAGTTCTGACTTTATGCGTTCAACTGACTTTCGCACAAATGCAGACAGTCAAAGGAAATGTGGTAGATGCTGCCGGCATTCCCGTTATCGGTGCTACTATTAAGGTAGCAGGAACGCAACTTGGCGCGACAACCGACCTGAATGGCAACTTTACCATAAAGGATGTACCGCAAGATGCTGCCATCGTAATTTCGTTTATTGGTATGAAAACACAAAACGTGAAGGCTGCTTCAAATCTGAACATACAAATGCAAGATGATGCAAAGATGCTCGATGAAGTCGTTGCCATAGGCTACGGTTCGGCAAAGGCCAAAGACCTGACGTCGCCCATCGCCGTGGTTAAAGGCTCCGAACTTACCTCCACACCCTCTTCATCGCCCATGTCGGCCCTTCAAGGCAAGGTGCCCGGCGTGAACGTAGTAAACAGCGGAGCGCCCGGATCGGGCCCTACAGTGAAAATACGCGGTAACGGTTCGTTTGCCAACTCTACTCCTTTATATGTGGTAGACGGTATGTTTTACGACAACATCAACTTTCTTAACAGCAACGATATCGAAGACATGAGCGTGCTGAAAGATGCCTCTGCGGCAGCCATCTACGGTGTGCGTGCCGCCAATGGTGTCGTGATTATCACCACAAAGAAAGGAAATCGCAACCAGAATGCTAAGATCACCTACGACGGCTATGTAGGTATACAGCAGGCAACCAACGTGCTCGAAATGGCAAGTTCTTCGGAATATGCCCAAATGCTCATGGAAGCAAACTACACAGCTTATGCCCCTTATGCCAAAGCGAGTATCGACCGTTACGGCGGGAGCTATGCCGATGCCGACTTCCATAATTGGACTTACGGCAGCAACACCGACTGGTATAAGGAACTGTTGCGCAATGCAGTGATAACAAACCATAGTATCGGCATCAGTGGAGGCAATCAGAATGCCACCTATTCGCTCGGTGCAAGCTACCTTTATCAGAATGGTATCATGGATGTAGATAACGACTATCGGCGACTGAACTTCCGTGCAGCTTTGGATTATGACGCTACGAGCTGGCTGAAAGTAGGGTTTAACGGCATTTTCAGCAACTCCCAACAGCAGTTCGCCAACAATGCAGCTTGGCAACAGGCATTCAATTCGCCCGGCCTTTATCCCGTTTACGATGATAACAATACCCTTGCTACGCCCGAAAAATATGCCGCACCGTCGTCTGTTGGCTATACCAACAATTTCTACAACCCCGTTGCAACGGCCAACTATTACGATTCCGACAACAGTGCGTGGCAGTTCAACACCAACTTCTTTGCCAAATTGCAGCTTTTGCCCGAAAGGTTGAGCCTCCGCACAAGCATTAGTTACAACCATTCAACTATGGAAGCTCGCAACTTTACTCCCCAATATTACGTCAGCCAACAGCAACATACCACCGCTACAAGGCTGAGTAAGAGCATTACAACCTACAACAACTCCATTTGGGATAATACTCTACAGTACAATGACCAGTGGAATAAGCATCAATTCGGTGCCATGATCGGCTTCTCCATGCGCCAAGAAAGGTACCGTTTCCTTACGGGTGCGCGCTCTAATGTACCCTCCGGAAAGGATGAATATAAGTATCTAATCCTCGGAGACGAAGAAAGCGACTCCAACGGAGACGGCGGAACAACCTATCGGGGCATGAGTTATTTCGCTCGTCTGAACTATAATTACAACGACAGGTATATGCTTATGTTCACCATGCGTGCCGATGGATCGTCGAAATACCAAGAACGTTGGGGCTATTTCCCATCGGTGGGAGCAGCTTGGGTAGTTAGTGAAGAGCCCTTCATGAAAGGTGTTAAAGCCATCGACTACCTGAAATTACGAGCCAGTTGGGGCAAACTGGGCAACGATCGTGTGGCAGCTTCCGACGGTTTTGCATCTATCACAACCGGTAATGGTGCCTCCGGAGTATTCGGAAACACTACTTATCCGGGCTATCAAAATACCACCTACTTCAGTTATCTTCGCTGGGAACTCGTTGAAGAAACCAACATCGGCATCAACTTTGCAACGCTCCGCAGTCGGCTAAACGTAGATTTAGATTATTTTCACCGTATGACCAGAAACGCTGTAATCAGCCCCCGTCTGTCATTCAGTAACCAAACACTTGCCGGAAACTATGGAAAAATACTCAATCAAGGCTTTGATGCAGCCCTGACATGGAACGATCGTGCGGGCAGTTTCAAATATCATGTGGGAGCTAATCTGTCGTTCTTATGGAACAAGGTAAAAGGTCTAAGCGGCACATCCTTTATCCAAGGCGGCAAAACAGTGAACTGGGTAGGCCACGAAATGAACTCTTTCTACGGATACAAAGTGGCAGGTATTTACCAAAATGCGGCCGAAATAGCGGCCGATCCCGTAGCTGTTGCCAACGGACTTGAGCCGGGCGACTTCAGATACGAGGACATCAATCACGACGGAACCATCGATGGAAACGACCGGACCACACTGGGTTCATATCTTCCGAACTTCACCTATGGACTGAACATCGGCTTCGAATGGAAGAATTTCGACTTCGAAATGACCACTTACGGGCAGACCGGTGCGCAGATATACAACCGTAAACGTGCATTAAGATATGCATCCAGCCTTTATAATTTCGACAAAGATCAGTACGATAGTCGCTGGACAGGCGAGGGAAGTACCAACTCTGCGCCTTCTGCAAAGGCGCTTACAAAGGGTTGGAACGTAAGCGATCAGCGCGTAAATTCTTATTTTGTTGAGAGTGCAGACTTCTTCCGTATCCAGAACATTACTCTCGGTTATACCTTTAAGAATATCAAATTCGGGGCTTACACCATGCCCGGCATTCGCTTAAGCATGACAGCTAACCGTCCGTTAACGCTTTTCAAGGCCAATAGCTTTACGCCTGAAGTCAGTGACAGCGAAGGATGGGACACGGAAGTTTATCCGTTAACGGCAACTTATACGTTCGGTGTACAAATTAATTTCTAACAACTACAAACCATACGACAATGAAATCTATAAAATATTTTTCCATCATAGCGGTGGCAATCCTTGCGTTTACTACCACATCCTGTGACTATTTGAACAAAGATCCCGAGGCAAAAGTACCCGAAAAGAATGTCGATTTCGCTAATCTCGACAACCTTTATCAACCCGTGTCCGGCGTATATGCAAAAGTTAGAACGGGTGGTATGCACTGGGTGATATGGCCTCTTACAATCGTACGCGACGACGATGTATGGTCTGGACGCACCGATGATCAGCAATTATTGGTCGATTTCGGCAACTATAAATACGATAATAGCTTCTGGGGACTTAATGAAATGTGGAACCAATACTATGGTATTATTAAGACAGCCAACTCGGCTTTGATCTCTCTTGACAGCTATGAAGCCAACATGACCACCGATACACAACGCGCCAACTATCGGTCTTACTGCGGTGAAGTACGTATCTTGCGCGCCTATGCTTACTACCGACTGGTGCAAGCATTCGGCGCTGTAACGATCTTACGCCAAAATGAACAGACGGATCTCAGGCGTTCTACGATAGAAGCTGTACAGAACTACATGCTTGAAGACTTGGAATACGCTATGCAGAACTGCCCCAAGTTGCGCCCAAACGAAATGGAGCATATCGGTGCAGTTACCGCCTACACGGCCGAACACCTCGCTGCAAAGATATATCTTAACCGAGGTGATTACAATAAAGTGAAGACCTTAACCGACGAGATTATCAATAGTGGTAAGTTCGAGCTATACAACGACTTTTATGAATTATTCAAAATTCCCGGAAAGTTGTGTAACGAATCGCTTTTCGAGTGCCAGACTACCGATTTCGGAACAGGCTCCGGACCGATGGTAGACGTAGATCAGTGGTTCGTATTTCAAGGCCCCGGCAATCTTGGAGGCTGGAATTTCATTAAATACCGCACCGCTTTTATGGAATGGGCCCATAACAGAGGCGAGAATACACGCTATACTACAACCTTTCTCATCCCAGGTTCAACCACACCGAGTGGCGATAGTATCGGTCTTTCAGGCACAAGTACCGAAGCTTGGAACGGCAAAGCATATACTCCTAAGAACCAACTTACGCCCGGTAGAACGAAATATGGCTCGAATAACAATGTCCGCATTCTGCGTTATGCCGATGTTCTGCTCATGAATGCCGAGGCAAAAGTGCGCTTAGGAGAGAACGGAGACGCGCCTTTCAATCTTGTGAGAACAAGGGCAGGCATGGCAACTATCACCGGTGTTACAGCAGACCAGATTCTTGATGAGCGCCGTATGGAGCTGTGCGGAGAGTGGGGTGAGCGTTACAACGACCTCATACGTACAGGCAAGGCAGAGTCGGTAGTCGGCACAAACGGATGGACAGTTGAAAATACATACTATCCCCTTCCCTTCCGACAGATAAGTGATGTGCCCGATCTTAAAGCAGATCCGAAGAACGAATAAACTATTATTCACTTTTATAACGGCAGCACAAGCCATCGTTTACTGCAGTATAAAATCTGTCGCCATGCCAAATTTACTTCATATAAAGGCATGGGGGAAAACGGGAATAGCTAAACGAATAAAAGTACTTTTAAGATGAAACGATCGATAACGATAACAACACTCCTTGTATTCGTACTATGTGTAGGAGCATGTAAGACTTCCGAAGAAAATAAAATCAACGGTAAGAATAATAACAATAGCGATGTATCGCGGCCGGCAACTTTTGCCAACGACGACGAAATGTTGGATTACATTCAAAAGGTGAGCCTTAATTACATGTGGGACGGTGCAGAACCCACCTCCGGACTTGCCCCCGAACGCATTCATTTAGATGGCATATACCCTAACAACGATAAAGACGTGGTAACTACAGGAGGCAGCGGCTTCGGCATTGCAGGCCTGCTTGTAGGCATCGACCGCGGCTTTATCGACAGAACACAAGGCGTAGCACGTCTTCATAAGATAGTGAATTATCTGTCGCATGCCGACCGTTTTCATGGTATGTGGCCACATTGGATCAACGGTCCCACAGGTAAAGTGAAGCCTTTCGGGCAAAAAGACAATGGCGGAGACCTTGTGGAAAGCAGTTTCCTAATGGTAAGTCTGCTCTGTGTACGCCAATATTTCAAAGACGGAAACACCGAAGAACAGCAGCTTGTCGGCAAGATAAACGAGCTATGGCACAGCATGGAGTTCGATTGGTACCGTCGCAACGGCAGCGATGTGCTATATTGGCACTGGTCGCCCGACTATGGTTGGGAGATGAATTTCCCATTGGAAGGCTACAACGAGTGTCTCATAGCCTACATACTTGCTGCTTCTTCGTCCACTCATAGCATACCGTCAGCCTGCTATCATAAGGGGTGGGCACGCAACGGAGGCATAAAATCGGCCGCTGCTCCCTATGGATATCCGCTGGAATTGAGGCACAACGGAGCCGAAACAACGGGCGGTCCGCTCTTTTGGGCGCACTATTCGTGGATCGGACTTGATCCGAGAAACCTCACCGACCGATATGCCAATTACTGGAATGTGGTACGTAATCATGCGTTAAGCGACTATGCTTACTGCGTTGCAAACCCAAAAGGCTTCAATGGATACGGCAAAGATTGCTGGGGACTCACCGCAAGTTATTCGATAAACGGATATGCTGCCCACGCTCCCAATAACGACTTGGGCGTGATAACGCCCACTGCAGCCCTGTCGTCTTTCCCTTATACGCCTCAAGAATCGATGAATGCCCTGAAAGGATTTTACGCCAAAGGCAGCCGGATATGGGGTAAATATGGCTTCTACGATGCCTTTTCCGAAGCTAAACAATGGACAGTACCCCGCTATTTAGCCATCGATCAGTGCACTATTGCGCCTATGATCGAGAACTATCGAAGCGGTTTACTGTGGAAACTCTTCATGAGTTGTCCCGAAATACAGCAGGGACTCGCCGCATTGGATATAAAAACAGCGGCGATGCCATAATCTTTTCACCTTATTATATTATATAATATGAGAACAAGAAACATACTTATAACCGTTCTGATGGCATCAAGTGTATGCCTTACGGCACATGCCGAGAGCGATGATATGCACATGAAATCTTTCATAGACGACCTGATGGGCAAGATGACACTAAAGGAAAAGATCGGACAGCTCAACCTTCCCGTAACGGGAGATATCGTAACCGGACAGGCTAAAAGCAGCAACATAGCCGACAAGATACGCCGCGGAGAGGTGGGAGGCCTATTCAATTTGAAAGGTGCAGATAAAATACGCGAGGTACAGAAAATAGCTGTAGAACAATCAAGACTACACATTCCGCTGCTTTTCGGTATGGATGTGGTTCACGGTTACGAAACTATATTCCCCATACCTTTGGCATTATCGTGCAGTTGGGATATGAAAGGCATTGAGCATTCAGCACGCATTGCAGCCATAGAAGCCTCTGCCGATGGCATCAGTTGGACTTTCAGTCCGATGGTAGATATTTGTCGAGACGGTCGCTGGGGGCGCATGTCCGAAGGAAGCGGCGAAGATGCCTGCCTCGGATCGGCCATTGCCCGTGCCATGGTGAAGGGTTATCAGGGCGAAAACCTTGCAGCTTCCAACACCATAATGGCCTGTGTGAAGCATTTCGCACTCTATGGAGCGGCCGAAGCCGGTAGAGATTACAACACCGTAGACATGAGTCATTGGCGCATGTTCAACGATTATTTCCCGCCATACAAGGCAGCTGCCGATGCCGGAGCAGGCAGTTTCATGACCTCTTTCAACGTTGTCGACGGCATACCTGCCACGGGTAACAAATGGTTGCTTACCGATGTGCTGCGCAAAACGTGGGGGTTCAATGGCTTTGTAGTAACCGATTACACGGCTATATCCGAGATGATAGCCCACGGCATGGGCAACTTGCAGCAGGTATCGGCACTGGCCTTGAACGCCGGAACGGATATGGACATGGTTTCCGACGGCTATATAGGCACCTTAGAACAATCGCTTGCCGAGGGAAAGGTTTCGCTTCAAGCCATTGACCAAGCGTGCCGGCGCATATTAGAGGCAAAATATAAGCTGGGACTTTTTACCGATCCGTACCGCTATATCGACATCAAGCGCGCCAAGAAGCTCATTTATACGCCGCAACACCGTGCAGATGCTCGTGCCATAGCGGCCGAAACGTTCGTGTTGCTCAAGAATCAAGGCGGGCTGTTGCCGCTTCGCAAAACCGGCAAGATAGCCCTCATCGGTCCGTTGGCCGATACTAAAGCCAACATGCCCGGCACGTGGAGCGTAGCCGCAGCATTCGATAAATACAAATCTTTACGCGAGGCAATGATTGGCGCCGTAGGCAATAAAGCCCGGATATTGTATGCCAAAGGCAGCAACATTATGAACGATGCTCAGATAGAGGCCAACGGTTCGATGTTCGGACGCGAGATACGCGACAGCCGACCGGCCGATGAAATGCTGCGCGAAGCATTAAGTGTTGCCGACAAAGCCGACGTTATTGTGGCTGCTGTAGGCGAAACATCCGAGATGAGCGGCGAAAGCAGCAGCCGTTCATCACTCACCATTCCCGATGCGCAGCAAGCTCTGTTGGCGGCACTCAAGCAAACCGGCAAGCCTATAGTATTGCTCAACTTCTCGGGCAGGGCCACTGTAATGAACTGGGAAGATGCCAATTTCGATGCCATTCTTAATGTCTGGTTCGGCGGTTCAGAAGCCGGAGACGCGATATGCGACGTGCTTTTCGGCGATAAATCGCCAAGTGGCAAACTTACAGTAACCATGCCAAAGAGCGTGGGGCAAATTCCAATCTACTATAACCATCTGTCTACGGGCCGTCCGTTGGCAGAAGGGAAGTGGTTCACCAAGTTTCAAAGCAACTATCTCGATATAGATAACGAGCCTCTTTACCCCTTCGGATACGGACTTTCGTACACTACGTTCAAATATGGCGACTTAGTTTTAGACAGAACTTCTATGACACAGGCCGACAGCATCCGTGCCACAATAACCGTAACCAACACGGGCAACTTCGACGGAGACGAGATTGTGCAGCTTTACATATGCGATGTAGTGGGCTCGGTAAGCCGTCCGGTAAAGGAATTGAAAGGCTTTAGCCGCATTTCACTGAAGAAAGGAGAAACCAAGACGGTAAATTTCGTGATCGATGCCGATAAACTTAAATTCTACAACAGCACGCTCGACTACGTTTGCGAGCCCGGTGAATTTAAGGTAATGGTAGGACCTAACAGTCGCGATTTGCAAAGCAAGAACTTTAAATTGTCGGAATAAGCTGCTTAGAGCATACGTCTATCTGCCTTAGTTTTACAAGATATTTGCGATATCCTATATAAATAACAAACCGGAAGGCAATGTTTCAGCCTAAAAATAGTTACCTTTGTACTCGGTCTGCAATATTTCTTGCAGCAAATATCAGATGGAACTATTCAACCGAAACGAAGCTGCGAAGCGCATAGACGCACTGGCCCGCGCCGATAAAGCGTTCGTCTTTATCATCAGTTACGACATGCAACGGGCTTATGTCGAGGAGGCCGATCGCGTTGACAGCCGCGAATGTATGTTTTCTTTCCCCGCCCTGCACAATATACCCGCCACGGCCAACAACTGTAACATGTCGCCCGTGGCGTGGCATTTCACGCCTCCGTCGCGGACAGATTACGAACATAGCATCGGTATAGTGAAACGTAATCTGCACAGAGGCAACACCTATCTGGCCAATCTTACGTGCAGAGTGCCCGTAGAAACCAATCTGAGCATGCAAGACATATTCTTTCGTTCCCGTGCCCCCTATCGCTGTTGGCTGAAGAACGGCTTCGTATGCTTCTCACCCGAAACTTTCGTGCGCATAAACAACGGCACCATCAGCAGCAATCCTATGAAAGGAACGCTCGATGCTGCCGTTCCGAATGCCGAAGATGTACTGTTGAACGATGCTAAAGAGGCTGCCGAACACGCTACCATCGTAGACCTGATACGCAACGATCTCAGTATGGTGGCGGAACATGTGCGGGTTAACAGATACAGATATATCGACCGTATCGTTACCAACAAAGGAGAAATTCTGCAAACAAGTTCGGAAATCAGCGGCACACTGTCGGAATATTACCGGCAACACATAGGAGAACTGCTCTATACCCTACTGCCTGCGGGCAGCATAACGGGTGCCCCGAAGGCCAAGACCGTACAGATTATTGCCGAAGCCGAACGCTACGACCGCGGTTTCTATACGGGCATCATGGGATATTATGCCCACGGAACGCTCGATAGCGCCGTGATGATACGCTTTATCGACTGCGAAAACAACCGGTTATATTATAAGGCCGGCGGCGGTATCACGGCCATGAGCCGCAACGAAGACGAGTATCGGGAAGTAATAGAAAAGGTATATGTGCCGATTTATTGAAACCGTAAGGATAGTCGAAGGCAAGGTTTGTAACAGCTTCTACCACGAGGCAAGGATGAATGCCACGCTGCATCATTTCCACGGCGCTGTGCCCTTGCTCCGGTTGAGTGCCCATCTATCGGGCTTAGACAGTATGCCTAAGCTCGTTAAATGGCGATTTATCTACGATAGGCATGGCATCTATGAAAGCTCTTTCGCACCCTACCGCATACGCACCGTACGAACATTGCAGACAGTGTGCGACGATACCGTAGATTACACCTACAAAAGCGTCGACCGCACACAACTCCTGCGACTGAAAGAACGGCAGGGCAACGCCGATGAAATTCTGATTGTGAAAGACGGATATATCACCGACACCTCGTACACCAACGTGGCATTTTGGGATGGCAGCCGATGGATCACTCCTAAAACGCCATTGCTGCGCGGTACCATGCGTGCCTGTCTGCTCGACAAGGGCCTTCTGACGGAGCAAGATGTCCGTCTGGCAGACTTACACCGCTACAGTTCCGTCGCTCTTTTCAATGCCATGATCGATCTGGAGCAACTTGTTCTGCCCTTGAGCAGCATACTTCCGCCCGCCACACCTACAAAACATATTTGAAACACTGTCGTAGATTACCCATCGTAAAATACTGGTTTCTGTGAAAAATTGTCTATCTTTGAACCGTAATAAACCATTATTCTATGAACAGAAACTGCATTTCAGGACCGATCACGGTATTGCTTGTCCTCATATTTACCTTTTTTACAAGTTGTACGAAACATAAAAAAGACACTTTCAACAGCCCTGCAGCAAAGGCTGCAGACACAACCAAGGCTGTTTTACCAACCCACCAAGACGGATACGTATGGTTACACGAATTGACGGAAATTCCCTACAATACCGACAAAGAGGGCTACGATACCCTTCACCATCCCAAGCTAACTATCGATATCAAGCAGAATGTACTCGTTATAAACGGCAAATACCGGTTTCGTTTTACACGGAAAAAGGTATCAACCGATAAGTTTTTCGGCAATGACACTACATTACGGCTCTTCATAACCGAGGCTTTCAAAGCCGAAAAAGTCGATATATCGCAGACAACTCCTTGCCTTATGTTTGAAAAATATACCGACCACGGTTTCCGGCTCGACAACCTTACATATAAAGGCATGCTTATCGGCACCGACAAAAAGGTGTGCATGTTCTATCGCCACATCTATCCGATCATGTTCAAACGCCTGCATGTAAAAGACAGGTCGCTCGTTAACGCCACCTATGCAGCGGCCGTAAAGCCGGATAATGTACGCTTTCCCGCCGACAAAGAGCGAGATATAACGATTATACTGCCCGCCTTGTACCGCAATGAGCCCGTTTCAAAGTACACACACATGAAGAACGAGACGTGGTATGACTTCTATCAAAACCGCAAGAAGCAATTCCTACTGAGCAAAGCCCGTATAAAAATCAGTAAAGAATACGACAACTGTGCGGGCGTTTACGGCGCTCAAATAACGTCGAGTCGTAAGTCTATCTTCCTTATCCAAGGCATCAAACCACGACAACAGCAGCTCTTTACGCTGAAAAACTTCCCCTCTTTGGTTTATCCGGGCGATGTACAAGTATTCAATTTTGGCGGAGAAACCTACGAACTTAGTGCAAGCGGCGACTGTACAAGCTACTTCATCGACAACTGGGGCGGGGTTTCGAACTACAAACTTTACCTTGCCAAGGCGGGCAGCCCTTACAAACAGCTGCTCGCAGCAGTACCCCTGTTCGAAGCAACCCGACCGGATATCGTTTGGATAGGCGATATGGACGGCGACAAGAAGCCCGACTTTGTGCTCGATCTATCGACGAATTACGAAGAAGAAACCAAGGTGTTGCTCCTTTCTTCCAAGGCAGTATCGCACAATTTTGTACAGTGTGTGGGGTATTCCAGCTATCAATTCGACTGCTAACCGGTTATGGCGGGCACGGCGCACCACCACTCTATGCAATCCTCGCCCACTCTTTACCGGTGGCAAATCTGCCGCCTACGGGTAACAGAACTTCCTTATACTAAGATAATCGGGACAGTAAATGTAAAAAAGAGCACCTGCCTTTAGGTTGCAGATGCTCTTACCAAGTAAGCTATGGCCTTTGCCTACCCTTATTTTTCTATACGGCAAGACCTGTAAAAAGGGCGTTTCTCCGTACTCAGAAGATACCTCTTCCTATCTTAACAGGATTTACAACGGGCGAACTACACGGAAACCAGTGAACTCGCTCCCTATGGTTTGGCCGCTTACAACGCGCTCTGCGCTGCGACATTCCTCGGCTCCAAAGAAGTAACTTCCGCCACGCAACACACGTCCTTTGCCCGTAGAAGGCCCTACAGGATCGGTAACAGCGTCCTTAGGATATGGGCCATAGAAGTCTTCACACCACTCCTGAACGTTTCCGTGCATATCGCAAAGGCCCCATTTGTTAGGAGGATAGGCTCCTACCTCTGTAGTCTTCCATAGCAATTTGCCCTTTGCATTGTTGCCATAAGGCTTTTCACCGTTGTAGTTTGCCTGATCTGTGGTTATATTGTCGCCCGTATTGAACGGCGTGGCAGTACCTGCACGGCAGGCATATTCCCACTGTGCCTCGGTCGGGAGCTGGCAATTGGCCCATTTGCAATAAGCCTTGGCGTCTTCCCAACTTACATTTATCACCGGTCTTTTGCCCCTTCCGAAGCCTTCATCGGCAGGTTTCTTGCGATTGGTTGCCTTGCAGAACTCATCGTATTGGTCGAAAGTAACAGGATATTTGCTCATCCTGAATCCCTTGAGCGTTACGTTGTGCTGTACTTCATCGACCTCGTGTCCCAATTCCGAGGCATGACTACCCATGACGAATGTCCCTCCGTCGATCTTAATCCATACGAATCCGTGCGGATCGGGTGCTTCAGATTTGTCTTTTTCATCGTCTTTACTGCACGAAACGAATGCTGATGATGCACATAAAAGTCCCAAGAGGAACATCATTGAATACTGTTTTTTCATAAAATAATAATAGTTTGGTAAATATAAATTTAAAAATCAAGTAGTTTAAAGCGTAAAACTGCTATGTGAGTTAAGCCATCATACTGCCTGCAAAAACCCTTCCGAGCGTTCTTATTTTTTTAAGATAACGGAAAAAGCACGACCGACAGCCCTACTTACGCCATATCTTTACTGCCCTAATACCTATGGCCTATCGGCGATAAACATGCCGTGTAACTGCCATAAAAATACCGTCTGTTACTCCGGCACATAAATTATTTCGCCGTTATCGAGTTCATACGCAATGCCCACCTTGCGCCCCTTGGTGCCGTCGGTGTTGCTTTGATCTTTAGAAGGCGTATAGCGTTCTATCTTTTGACCTTTCTTACTGATGATCTCCATGTTCTCTTTACCCGGGTTTTTCACCATGGTGAAGTCTTCTTTACTGAACATCTCGGTCATGTTGTAGCGCGTAACGAGCGCCACCATCAGTGCCACTGCGAACACCATAGCTACGTCGAAAAGGTTTCCCACCGAGCTCATAGGATCGAAATCGCCGTCTTGTAAGAGTAATCTGCGCCGTCTCATACAGAAGTATTTTTACGGTTCAACAACTCTGCAAGGAACTCCAGCTGCGTTATATCCTGCATATACCACCGCTTCTTTACCTGTAATGTAATCATACCCACAGCACCTGAGAACAGTCCAACGACAGTTGTCGCAAATGCAACCTGCATATTATAGGCCATGGTGGCAATATCACCGATGGAAAGTCCTACCAATGCCGGCCCCATAGGGATAAGTGTGCCCATTAGACCTAACACCGGACCGAGCTTGACAAGCGTTTTAGAGATGCCCATATCCCTATCTGCCGCAATTTCATATTGCGAGAGCAGGCGCGAGATGTGCGCACTACTGCCGGCATTTGCAAGCATACGGTGCACAAACGTAAGCAATAACGACGATGCACGGTGCGGCAAACGGTCGGCAAGCGTATCTACATTCGCTATGGTGAGCCCTTCGAGCTCGGCTGTAGCCACAGTTTGTACCCTACGCATATTCATGTATTGCCCGAAAAATGTGCCGATGAGCAGCAATGACCTGCCGAACAACACGAGCAACAACACGACAACAGGCACGAGAAGCCCCGTAGATATCCAAAATAAAACGTCTGAAATGTAAGTCATTTTTTATCGATTGTTTATATTATTATTCCGTTTCTGTTTCAACGCATACCATGCCATGCCGCACAAGAGCCCCGCCGTAAGCAATACGAGAAAGCCGCACAGCGCCGTAAGGTCTATGCTGTCGGCAGACTTGGTTTGTGTTTCACCGTTCACAGTTGCCACTACTCCGACCACTGCCACGAGCACATTCGAGAGGAAAAGCATCTCTAAACGCAGGTCGTTTTCGGGCAGCAACAGGCGCAGAAGCACTCTTCCCAAAGGCACCACCGCAAGGATAGCGGCGGCAAGCATATAGGCTATGAGGGTAAACGATGTGCCGGGCAAGGCGAAGATGAGTTCTACAAGGGTGGCGAACACCACAGGGAACACGATTATACCCGGGTAAAGAGTGAGCAATATATGTATGGCACGGCTGCGAGGTTTGGCTTTTTCGGCACTCGGCATGCGCACCGTGAAGAGACAGAACGTGAGTTGTGCTGCCACGTCTATGGTCAATATCACGGCTATGTCGCGCATTAATTCTGTGTTCTTTAACCAATCGGCAATCTGAGTTTTAGACTGTTCTATGGCCAAAGGCCACATCAAGGCGGCAAACAGTGCCAGAACAACTGTGGTAACCGCCAAGGTGCGCCATGTTGTAAAGGTTTGCTTCAACAAGAAATTGAAGCAAACCAATATCATAAGTATAGCTACTACCGTTTCCATTCAGCAGGCATTTACTCCATGTTACGCATCTTTCGGTTGCGTCTTACTATCCACAAAAGCAAGATAATGAGTAGAACAGCAACCACACCCACTGCCACATTGTTCAGTACATGCTTCACCGACGACGGTTGTTCGGTGAGTGTTTCTTTCTTCATCTTCATGCCTTTTTGTGCATTTATGCCTGTATTGCGTATTTCTCCGATATTTCTTTCATACTTTTTCGCAGCTTCTTTGTCGGCATTATGGTCGGTAATGAAGCGGCGTAACTTGGCATTATCGCACACAAACCCCGAACACGAAGGCTTATATTTATTCACTAAATCCACGTGCATCTGCGCAAGAGTACCGATTTGCCGGCCATCTGCCTTCCACATACCCTTACGTGCGGCCTCCAACATTACCGCTGTAATCTCCTCGATTGCCGCAGGATTTTGCCTTACAAAGAAATCTTTCACGCCCAGATCATACTTGTCTTTCACATAGACATTATAGATTTCGTTCCACATCTCATCGTCTATCGCCGACGGTTTCATAACTTCCCACCCGAAAGTGTTCTGCACGATGGCGGCAAAGCCGCTTGCCGACGAGGCTCCGCCCTTCATCTGTTCCTTGATATAGGTAGGGTTAAAAATGGTGGTACGACTCTCTACGCCGATCGCCTCTTTCACCTCTTGCATATGCACGTTCTGTCTGTTGCGGTAATCGCTTAGGTATGCATCGGGTTCCTTGCCCGTTACCTTGCGCACAGCGAGGTTCATACCGCCCATAAACTCATAAACATGGTCGAGACTTAGTGCCCCCCATGTGTTACTCTGACGCGGTTGAACAACCACATCGGTACGAGTGAGCGCCGCTTCGAAGGCATACTGTTTGAATTGCTCCCAATTTTTAGTGTCGCCATAGAACGCTCCCATGTTGTTCAGATAGACATCTGCCACCTCTGAACGGCGTTCCCATCGGTCGCTGCTCATCACCATAGCTTGGATACCCGTACCGTAATTACCGTTCATACCGCCGAAAACGCGGCGCGAGGCAAGCTCTCTGGCTTCCTTAGGCGACACGCCTTTCTCCGTCAGAGCACGCTCCGTTTCCTTCAATCCCTCGGCTACTTCGTTCTCATACCTATCGTTTTTAGCCGCTGCAGCCATCTCCACAGCCCGATTGATGAGGAACAAACGCGAAGCGGCAAGGTCGCGTAATTGTCCTGAAGTCTGCACCACGACGTCTATTCTGGGGCGTCCGAGTTCGTTAGAAGGTATGAGTTTCAGGTCTGTAACGCGTCCGAAGCTGTCTCTTACAGGCTCCACACCAAGCATATAGAGCACTTGCGCGATGGTCGCCCCCTCGGTCTCGATGAATTCTCCGCTCCATAAAGTGTAGCTGACCTTGCGGGGTATGCTGTCGTTATGGCGCCTGCGATACATCTGTATGGTATTTTCGGCCAAGTCTTTCCCCTTCTCCCATGCCGATTCACTGGGCGTAGATTCGGCATTGATGCCATACATATTGCGGCCAGTTGGAATTGTATTGGGGTTAGCAATGGGATCTCCGCCCGGCGAAGGCATGGTGTAGCCACCGTTCATAGCATTGACGATACTGCTGAGTTCGAGCTGCGGACTTGCCAAGAGGTTCTTCTTATAGGTCGAAACGTTACGGATGGTACGCTCGAGTTCCGCTACTGCGAAGGCAAAATCCTTATCGTGCTTGGCATAAGCGGGCTCCTTAGCTGCCATACCCGGCATTCCTCCCATGCCTTTAAGGCCTTTTGCCGGCGACATACCGGCCTGCTGTTTCGGCATTTTGCCCCGCATAGCAGGCATAGGGCCTCTCATCTTCGGCATTCCCTTCATCATATTCGCTTTATTCCTACCGCCTCCGGCCATCATCATAGCCATCATATCCTTGGGTGCGGTGAGCGTCTGATACACATCACGTGCCCTTGCAAGCTGAGCAGGCGTAATATTCGCCGTAGCGCAAACTACGGCATCGGTGGCATAGGCAGGATTGGCAAGCAACTTAGCCACCAAGGCTTTTGCCGGATTAAGATAACGCTGTGTAAACAACACCTTACGTTTTGCCACGCTGGCATCGGCACGTCCCTGCGCTTTGTCTATGGCATAAACCGAATAGGCTATGGGATCGGTGCACATAGCATATACGCTGCTCACTATTCGGGCAGGCTCATAAGGCACGCCCAAGGTATAAAGTTGACCGTTAATCTTGGCGGTTGCAATCTCTTCAGCATAGTTGTCGATGCGCAAGATATCGTCTTCATTGTAGGGTTTTGCCATAACCGAGTCGAGTCCGAGCTCGCGATGTATGCCCAACTTCACGGCTATAGCCTTCACATCCAGCGAGGCTTTCTCTATTCCGGCCCTATGGTGTGCCACTTTATCGTTATATATTTTAATCTTCTCTGCAAGGTCATGATACGTTCCACGTAGGTTACTCTCCATGAAGGGAGCCGTTAGATACGTCTGAAGTCCGGCATACGAACGCCGTTTAGCTATCAAACCTTCGCCCACATTGCCTATTGTATAAAGATAAAAGTGCGGAGTTGTGCCTACCAGACGGTCGGGCCAGTCGAGATTACTCAATGCAACTTGCTTCTTAGGCGTAAACTCTAAGCTGCCATGAGTGCCGAAATGTATCAGCACATCTGCCTTAAATCCGTATCTCGTCCATAGGTAAGAAGCAATATAGGTGTGGGGAGGAGCGGCGTCGGTGCCGTGAACTACCTTAAACGCATTATCGCCCTTGCCGGCCGCATTCTGCGGAAGAAGCACCACATTTCCGAAACGTAAGCGTGCTATACCGAGCTTCCCGTCGGGCGTACTCATATATTTACCCGGGAAATTGCCATAGGCTTTCACCACTTCGGCATACTTCTCTGGACGGAGAGAGGCCTTTACCCATGCCTCGTACTGCCTCTTTGCGATAAGTTCAGGGTGCCCATTCTTCATAAATTCGCCCAATGCACCTTCGGCATACTGCCCGAATACCGCTCCTTGATGCTGTATCATGCGCTCGAGTTGCGCCGAAGAAGCGGGTAATCCGGCCACGTTATAGCCCTCGTTGCGTAGCTTTAGCAGCAGATTATATAGCGAAGGGCCCACTTCCATGCCGCCTGCAGTCATGGCATTCTGCCCGGGTCCTTTGTAATAATATATGGCCACGCGCTTTTCTTTGTTGGGTTTATGCCTAAGATTTATATAGTTGTTTACCGTCTTTACGAAATCTTCAAGACGCTCAGGTATCGCTGCCACGTACCGTAAACCGTCGTTCCCCTCGTAATGACCGAAGAGGGCAAACGACCGAAGCGCCCCGTCTATCTCCGGCGTAACCACGCTTTGCGAGAGGAAACCGCCGCTCATACCCATCTTATCAGCTTCCCATTCCTTTACCAAACGGTTCACATTCAGGGGTGCGAAGAGGGGTATATTCCTCGTTTTCAGATAGTTTACCATGTTATCTCCCATGCGCCCGTGAGCCATATTGATAACGGCCGCCACGGGTATGCTGTCGGCATGATGCCCCTCTATGAACTCTCTGATGGAGTTGACGGGATATACCGTGTTGCCCGTATCTTCGAGACGGGCGATCAACTCTTTAGGTTCGCCGATGGAACCCGTAATGATTATTGCCGGTGCATGGACTTTTAGCAAACCATTACGGTGCAGATATTTACGGTATTCGGCCACCGAATGGAATTGAATAGGCTCTCTATCGGCATCAGACCTATCGTATGTGTATAACAGACCGTACTTCTGTTCCACCAATACATGGGGTTTAGGAGCGTAAATCAGCTTGCCATCAATGTATTTACGTACATAACTCAGCATACTCCTGTAGTTTTCTTGACCGCCGTTCGCTATGTATTTCCTCAACGTATCGGCAACTATCGAGTCCATAGAGGTAAAATCGTTGTCGGGATTGGTAATCATAGTACTGACAATAGGTACTCCTTTCTTTCGTGCCCGCTCTATCTGTTCGCGCTGTTCCTCCGTCAAGCGCAGTCCCATGGCCTCTATACACACGGCATCATAACCGTCGAGGCTGCTTAAATCGTCTGCCTCCACGTCGTCGATCTTAATAAACGGGTTGTCGTTTGCCTTGGCAATCCTGCCAAGCGTAATGGTTTGGTAGTTTACAAAGGCAATACGTGTGGCACAGAACCACTTCTGCCACGCGTATATGCACAAGGCAAGCAGCATAAGTGCCGCTACACCGATTATTATTTTCTTCTTCATCTTGCCATGGATTAGAGTTTAAACATGTCTGAAATATTGATTCCGAGCGTTGCTACATACGTTATACCGTTCTGAGGCAACTGTACTGCCGAGTCTGCAGCCTTGTCCTTATAGTTGAAGATGTTGTCTATCATCAGCCCGAGTGTAATGCCTCGCGGCAGTTCCGACCGCAAATTGACCGAACAGAGCGTGCGGGCATCGTACACGGAACGGGTGTACGCCTTGGTTTTACTGTCGTAAGAATAGCGCGTGATGCGCGATACCCATTGGCTGTTTAAGGCAACTGTCTCCGTTGTCTTGCCGAAACGGTGTTTGTAGAGCGTGCTGAAACGTGCGCTATGCGGCCGAATCCACGACATATTATAACCGTCTTTCTTGTCAAAGTCGTTGATGTAAGCGTAGGCTCCGGAGAAACGAAGCCCGCAAGGCAGCATGTAATTGGCCGTAAGTTCTACACCTGTCGTCTTTACATTGAACGAATTGGCATAACGCATGTTCCATGATTTGCCGGGTTCTATATATTCATAGGTGATTTTATTCTTGTAACGATTGTGATAGACAGACACTGCGAGGTTCAAACCTTTATGGTCGTACTCTACCGAAGCCGATAACTGACTGCCTTCTTCGGGCTTCAAATCTTTGTTGCCATACATCATAATACCCGTTCCTCCCATGTTATACTCCTGATAGAGTTCTTTCAGATTAGGAATACGGTATCCCTGCGAATAACCTGCACGCAGGGTAATGCGCTTCCAAGGACGGTATAAAGCCGAGATCTTCGGCGTGAGATGGAACTTATAATGTAACCCCTTGTCGCCACGCAAACCAAGAACAACATCGATATTATCGGCAATATGCCAGTCTTCTTGCAGGCAGAGAGAGAATTGGTTCATGTGTACGTTGGCGGTATCTTTCATGAAATGATGCTTCAGGTCTTCGCGCAAAAAGTCTACACCGCCGCTGATAGTATGCTTGCCAAAGGTTCCTGTATAATACATACGCACGGTGTTGTTGATATTGCGATAAACCTTTTCTTTCAAATCCACACGGTCATATACATTATTCTTTATATAAATATCGCGGATATACGAAAGTTCCAAGCTCTGATTATCGAAAAATTGCCACTTTAAACGGCCGCTCAACACGAGGTCTTCGTATCTCTGATGAAATCTGGCATTAAGATATGTGGCACGCGTATTGGCATAGTAAGAAGCTCTGACGTAAGCACTGAGCCGGTCGGTAAAGTTGTACGACAGCTTTTGCGATAAGTCCATGATGCGATAGCCGTAGATATAAGCCGCCGTAGGCTTGGCCTCTGTTTTGGTTACAGTGCCGTCGGGATTAAGCGTTTCGGTCACTTTACCCTTGTCATCGCTTACAAGATAGGTGTCTCTTTTGCGAAACGTGAACGATGTAAGTGATGAGAAGCGCTTCAAGTTGGTACCTGTAGAGGCGGTATATTGCTCTCCGTTATGCCCGGCATAGCGGGCATGCAGGCGTACATTTACCGGACGAACGCTCTTCTTGGTAATTATATTGATGACACCTCCAATTGCACGGCTGTCATACAGTGTGGATGCCGCCCCTCGAACGACTTCTATCCGCTCTATATCATCTATATTGAACCGGCTGTAGTCTATGTTACTGGCGCCACCCTCACCACTTATCCGCTCTCCATCGAGCAAGAAGAGTACTGCCTTGCTATCCATACCCTGATAGGTTATCTCCGGAACTTGGCTCATCGTGTTATAATAGAACTGTACACCGGGCAAGGTGTACTCCAAGAGGGTAGTTATATCGGCGGGATTTACGTTATCTATCTCTTCTCGAGAGATAACTCGCGTGATTACAGGTACATCCTTCAGCGGACGTTCGCTACGTGTACCCGTGACAACAACCTCGTTAAGATTGGTTTCTGCAGGGATTAACCTTATTATAAAGGGCGGATGTCCGCTCGAGGGAACCGTTATACGACGCGTAACATACCCAACAAAGCTCACCCGAAGGCTATATACCCGGTCTTTTTGGAAATCTATCGCAAATTCACCTTTGGCATTCGTTCCGGTATTGATATTTGTACCTTCGACAGAGATAGTGGCTCCCGCAAGCGGACCGCCGTCTACCGAAACTACCACGCCTTTAACGGTGTACTTGGGAGGCGAGACAGGACCGGCACCCCTTACGTTAACCCACGCTACAGCAAGCTGCAAAAAGAGGAGATATAGAAATTTATTCATGTTCTTATTCCTCATTATTCATTAAAGATCAATGAAACATAAGGATTGTTTTGCGGTTGCCGGACAGACAGACAGGCATGCCGGCAAAAACGGAACAACACAAAAAACAGCACTTGAATATTACCTGCCGCCATCTACCCGACCGTCAACCACAAAATACCCTTACTTCTATTACGCGTTTTTCTTTATTAATTTGTAATCGAACTTAATCATTTTCTGCTTTCCGGTATCATCCAAATAGTCGTTGAACTTAAGAAGAGCATAGCTACCATCCTTGAATTTCACCACAAAAACCTTATCGCTCAACGTACGTTTGGGCGGCATACCCACGCTGGTAAGCCATTTACCCAGAACCAAATTGGCCTGTCCTTTGGAATATCCCATCAGATTTTTCTGCATACCAGCCATATCTACAACAATAAAGATATCCTTGTCAGCCTCATAGGTTCCGCTTGTAAGATCGGTTAATTTAACCTTATCGAGCATCGTCTCCTTAGTTATCATCGCCTCGCCCCCATTGGTTCGCACGTCATAAACATGGAAAGCCAAGTGCCAAGTCTTGGGTTCGTTAGGCGTACCTGCCTTGACCGTCTTTGTTACCTCGTAGGCAAGCGAGCCGTCTGCATTCCTTTTATACTTTCCGTTTTCTACAATTAGCTGGTGATATTCCCATTCGTTCACATCTTTTCTTATAGCAGTATCACCGTTTTCAAGATTTACAAAAACCCATGAATCGTATGCTGAAGCCGGAAACGAGGCACTCTTGGCTTTTACATCTTTAGGATCTACTCGGTTTGCAGGTTCGTCATTATTGTTGCTACATGCCGAAACAATAATCATAACAAGGCATAATGCCAAAAATAGTTTGGTTTTCATCGTTTAAAATTAAATTGTTAAATTTGAATTAATTAGCTTATCGATTGCAAAATTAAGTTCTTTCCATCGGCCGTACAATACTAAAAAAGGGGTATTTTTTCTAAGCGGAAAGGGTGCAAGGAAAAGCATACGAATACACACAACAACCTACCAATCAACGCTTTACACAACACACACCAGTTCTACAGCTACCATGTGTGCTACCTACTTCTATCTAATCATAATTAGTGATTGGCATAAAAAGATATAAAAAAGTAAAAAAGAGATGCCACGCAAAGCATGCATCTCTTGAATATTCGAGCCTCTTGTCGGATTCGAACCAACGACCCCGAGATTACAAATCACGTGCTCTGGCCAACTGAGCTAAAGAGGCAAGGCGGGTAAGCTATTCATATCGCGCCGCTACAACCAACTACCTTTGCTACGTTCCCGTCCTGGAGGATTCGATGGGAGCTGACCGTATGAGACTTACCCATATACATTAAAACGGATGCAAAGGTAATCAATTTATACCGAATGGCGCAACAACAAGAGCGTTTTTCCATCTCTTTTAACATCTTTTGGGGGTTCTATTCTGTCCGTACGGCACCGCTATCGATTACTCATTGCTTGCCTTTCTTCCACGTTCTTTATTTCTTTTACCGGAAAGGATAAGGAGAGAATGCGCTTCTCCACTTAAAAAGGAAAGACAACTCCCATCCGATTTCCCCCTACAGAGGGGAGTTAGAGGGGGATTATGCAATCTATTGATTATGAATACGTGCCAAACGCCTTTCTTACATTGCCTGTCTGATTGCCTCAGACAGGCAATGTAAGCCGCTTAAACGGCATATCTGCCCGCGACAGGTGGTACACCTATAGGTAAAAAATCGAAAAATTACAACCCGAACACATACAATATGCAATAAATTGACTACTTTTGCATCAGTATGATAAATATCGCTTCGTTAATACAGCTCAAGGCTTTTGCGCAGCAAGACGGTGCCCTGCTCAGCCTTTTATGGCTTGTAGGTTTCGTCTCGATGGTACTTGTACCGGTTCCGTTTCTCAATGAACTGGTCGTACTTGCCACGCCTTTCTTCGTCGGATGGCGGCTGTTCAAGTTTCGTAACTACGCTTTGAGCGGCATAATCTCTTACCGCCGCGCGTTCGGCTACTGCTTCTATACCTTTTTATACAGCTCTCTAATCTTCGCAGTGGCACAGGGTTTATACTTTCAGTTCCTCGATCACGGCAAGTTTACGGCACTCCTAAATCAGGTAGTAAGCGTTAACGCCGCCGCTTATCGGGCCATGGGGATAGACAGCAAGCAGCTGATAGAGTCGGTAGGCATACTCGCCGATTTGAGTGCAATAGAGAAAGCATTCCTCTTTATGATGCAAAATATCATGGTAGCCATACCGCTTTCGCTGTTCATAGCCGTCTTCGGTGCGAAGAAGGCCCCCACCATGAAGCTGCCGGAGCATAGGAACGGGCACCCCATAGATAAAGAAAACAAATAACAAGCAAACTATACAGATGGATATTACAATCGTCGTACCCCTATTCAACGAGGCAGAATCGCTGCCCGAACTCTATGCGTGGATCGAACGCGTGATGCAGGCAAACCGCTTCTCTTACGAAGTAATATTCGTAAACGATGGTTCTACCGATGCTTCATGGCAGGTTATCGAGCAGTTGAGCGCACAGTCGGAACACGTAAAGGGCATTAAATTCCGCCGTAACTACGGCAAAAGTCCCGCGTTATACTGCGGTTTCAAAGAGGCACAGGGCGATGTCGTCATCACTATGGATGCCGATTTACAGGACTCACCCGACGAAATACCGGAACTCTACCGAATGATTACCGAAGACGGATACGATCTTGTGTCGGGATATAAGCAGAAACGTTACGATCCGATAAGCAAAACATTGCCGACAAAACTATTCAATGCCACCGCAAGACGGATAAGCGGAATACGAAACCTGCACGACTTTAACTGCGGACTCAAGGCATATCGTCGCGATGTAGTGAAGAATATCGAGGTTTATGGCGAAATGCATCGCTACATACCTTATATAGCTAAGAACGCCGGATTTAGCAAAATCGGCGAAAAGGTGGTGCATCATCAGGCGCGAAAGTACGGATCTTCGAAGTTCGGACTGAACCGCTTCTTCAACGGTTACTTAGACCTGATAACGCTATGGTTCCTCAGTAACTTCGGCAAAAAGCCCATGCACGTGTTCGGACTGTTGGGTTCGTTCATGTTCTTCATCGGCTTTATCGCCGTTATCTTCATCGGTGCCGACAAGTTCTATGCCCTTGCCAACGGCATACCCCAACGCCTCATCACCGACAGTCCGTGGTTCTACATCGCCCTGACCACTATGCTAATCGGCACACAACTCTTTTTAGCGGGCTTCCTTGGCGATCTTATCAGCCGTTCAAACCCCACCCGTAACGATTATCAAATAGAAAAAACGATCCGATGCGAAGAATAATCCTGCCATGCATGGCTATTGTAATGCTAACGGCATGCTCGTCTATCGACTGTCCATTGAATAGTGCCGTGGCTACATATTATAAATTAGCCGGCAATATTACCACGCTAAGCGACACGCTCACCATCTCTACCACACGTAACGACGGCAACGACACGGTGATACTGAACCGTGCAACGGCGGTAGACAGCTTTTCGCTGCCCATGAGTCATGCTGCCGCCCGCGACACATTCTACTTTGAAGTGAAGCGCGTGGGCGGAGCAACCACGATAGACACCGTGCGTATCGCCAAGGAAGACCACCCCCATTTCGAGTCGATAGACTGCAATCCGGCGGTATTCCATAAAATCAACGGCGTGGAATGCACGTACCATGTCCTCGACTCCATCGTTGTAAAAAAAGCAAACGTAGATTATGATTACACCAAAGCGCATTTCCATGTTTACTTTAAGGCTGCTGGCGAGTAGTTGCATGATGCTTTCGGCACTGACAGGCAGTGCACAACAGCCCAAAAGAATTGTACCGGAAAAGACCGACACCATAGCTACGTTTCGGGGAGTGGCGGTGTCTGCCGACCTCGTAGGCTTGGGGCAACTCGTCTTGAGCGGCTACGGACAACTGGAAGCTGCACTGCGCGTGAACATCAAAGATAAGTATTTTCCCGTCGTCGAGCTCGGTTTAGGGCGGGCGAATGCCGACGACGTGACCACCAGACTTACCTACAAAGCCACCGCTCCATACGGAAAAGCAGGCTTAGACTTCAACATGATGAGAAACAAGCACGACGACTATCGGCTGTATTTGGGCTTTCGTTACGCTTTCACATCATTTAAATACGACATAGAGCACCCGGGTATCATCGATCCGGTGTGGGGTGGAGTGCATAACTTCGGCGCTCAAGGCGTGAAAGGCAGCTATCATTGGCTGGAAGGCGTGGCAGGCATCGACGCTAAAATATGGGGGGCGTTCCGCTTGGGGTGGAGTGTAAGATACAAACGACGCCTGTTTCATACCGCCGGAGAGATAGGTGAACCGTGGTATGTGCCCGGTTTCGGGCGCGCAGGCGGTGCAAAGTTCGGTGCTACATTCAATGTAATCCTCGAAATATGACAGATAACAAGAAACGTAAAAGACTGTTCTGGCAGGTGCCTTTCTTGCTTGCACTGATCGCAGGCACGGTATACATCATCCGTCAACAGCAGTCCATGCCCTATCAGCACGACAGTGGATTTATCTTCGGAACGGTGTATAACATCACTTACCAGAGCGACCAAAACCTGCAAAACGAGATTGTAGCGCAGTTGAACAAGGTGGATGCCTCGCTTTCAACTTTCAACAAAGGCTCGATTATATCGCAGGTAAACATGAATAAGGATGTGGCTGTAGACGATATGTTTAGGGAAGTGTTCGAACAGGCACAACAAATATCGGCGGAAACCGGCGGTGCATTCGATATAACCGTGGCACCTATGGTCAATCTATGGGGCTTCGGCTTCAAAAACAATATGCATCCGTCGCCACAAACCATAGACAGTTTACGCGCCATAGTGGGATATAAAAAGGTTAGTTTGGCAGCCAATCGGGTGAAGAAGCAGGACCGGCGCATCATGCTCGACTGCTCTGCCATTGCCAAAGGTTATGGTTGCGACGTTGTGGCACGCTATCTACGCAGCAAAGACATAAAGAATTTTATGATTGAAATAGGCGGAGAAGTGGTCACGAGCGGCATCAGCGAGAAACGTTTGCCGTGGAGAATAGGGGTAACCAAGCCCACAGACGACTCTACCCACATCGACCAAGAGCTGCAGACGGTGCTAAACGTTACGGATAAAGCCATGGCTACGAGCGGCAACTACCGCAACTTCTACTACAAGGGCGGTAAGAAATATGCCCACACCATAGATCCTAAGACGGGCAGACCGGTACAACACAGCTTGCTCTCGGCCACTGTATTGGCGCCAAATTGCGCTACAGCCGACGCATACGCCACGGCTTTCATGGTAATGGGTATAGAAAAAGCCAAACAGGTGTTGCAGAAACATCCCGAACTGATGGCCTACTTCATCTATGCCGATGCCGAAGGAAAGACTTCGATATGGCATTCGCCCTCGATGGACGGCAAGTTCGTGGCCGAATAACACCCCGTGCGCGGCCGCTTCATCCCTCATCCGATAACCCTATAAACAACGTATTGTCCATGTCTATGCTGCACTTATACGACAAATTGCTTACGCTTCCACTCTTTCAAGGGCTGAGCCATAACGATTTGTCGCAGATTGTAGAACAAATACCTTTTGAGTTTAAGGCGTTTAAAGAGCAAGACGTTATCGTTAAAGAAGACACCCCGTGCAGCAATATGGTATTCCTGCTCGACGGAGTGGTAGAAACTACGGCATGGTCGGACGACAGACAATACTCATTAAAAGAACAACTAAAAGCGCCGAACGTACTGCAACCCGAACGTATCTTCGGTCTTACGCAGCGTTATACGCGTACTTATCAGGCCCTCACACGGTGCGGCACGCTCTTTCTGAGAAAGGAATATGTGGTTAGCATGTCGTCTTCTTACGACATATTCCGTACCAATCTCCTTAACATTCTGTCTACCCAGAGCCAGCGTTTCCAGCATCGACCGTGGATAAGGCAGCCCCATAGCCTGCGCGAACGTATCGTTCGTTTCTTCATAGACCACTGTCTATACCCTGCCGGAAGCAAGGACTTTAAGATCAAGATGACACAGTTAGGGGCCGAAGTGAACGACAGTAGGCTCGACGTTTCGCGTGCCTTGAACGAGATGCAGGCCGAAGGACTGCTCATACTCAGCCGAAATCATATCGTTATTCCTGCAATGGAACGGTTGATTATGTAGGGAATTTTAACCTCCCCCGTCCCCTCCAAAGGAGGGGGGTGTCTTGCGGAAGATGGGTAAATATAGTACACGCAGGAGTTTTCGTGCTTTTTCATTTGAAGCGAAGGGGCAGTCTAAATGTGCTTTTCCCCTTGGAAAGTAGAGACGGAGAGGGGATGGATGGCGGCGGGTTATCATGTTTCATCCCCTCCCCGTATCCTTTTATTAAAGAGAGGAGTATGGTGTTCGCGCTTAATTCATAATCTGTTGGTTAAGAATGTATTATGTGTATTACCGTTAGAGGGCATGTCTGTCTGCTTCAGATGGTATTTCTAACAGACTTAGATGGCATTTCTATGCTCCACAGGTAGTTGCTTCGGTTGAACTGCGGGAACTTAACTCGCACATCATTTTATACATGTATCATAAAAACCGAATGGCACAACAGAACTTAGGCAAGTCAAATCCCTACAATACACCCATTAATCACTCCTCCCTCATCTCTAATCCATCACCTCTACACCCCTCCTTCGGAGGGGACGGGGGAGGTCCCCATCCGTCTTGTAATATTCGTTAAAAATACTATTTATAATAATGTGTCTTTGATATTTTTACTATTTTTGCAAGTAAAATAGATGGTACGATTAGTATGAATGAAAAGAATATAGAGAACACAGAACACCAAAATCCCTTCTTCCTGCCCTATGAAACGCCGCACAACACGGTGCCTTTCGGTCGTATTCGGACATCTGACTACGAAAAAGCATTCATGGAAGGCATACAACGCGACGATGAAGAGATAGAAAAGATAACGAATAACCCCGATGAACCGACTTTCGACAACACTATCATACATGTAGACACCTCGAAGGGAGAACATTATTATGACCTGCTCGATAGGGTTTCGAACGTTTTTTCGTGCATGTTATCGGCCGAGACCAACGATGAACTCGACGAATTGGCACAGAAAATGAGTCCGATACTTACCAAACATGCCAACGATGTAATGCTTAACAAACGCATGTTTGCACGGGTAAAGCACGTTTACCAGCACCCCGACCGCAAACTTTCGGCCGAAGAACAGATGCTGCTCGATAAATGTTACGACGGTTTTGTGCGTAGCGGAGCACTGTTGAATGAAGCCGGAAAGAAACAACTCAGGCAACTTACCGAAGAAGCAGCCATGCTCTCGCTGCAATTCTCGCAAAACCTATTGAAAGAAAACAAGGCTTTCGAACTGCATATAACCGATGAGAAACAGCTTGACGGACTGCCTGAAACGGCACGAGAAGCGGCGGCTTTGGCTGCTAAAGAGAAAGGATCGGAGGGGTGGATATTCACTCTCGACTTTCCAAGTTTCTCGCCTTTCATGACTTATTCTACCCAACGCGACCTGCGTAAACGCATGTATATGGCGCGAAACACGGAATGTACGCACGATAATACAGAAAACAATCTCGACATTTGCAAGCGTCTGATCAACCTGCGTCGCGAAATAGCGCAATTACTCGGCTATGATACCTACGCCGACTATGTGCTCAAGCATCGCATGGCAAGCAATGTAGGCAACGTATATAAGCTTTTAGACGAATTGATCGATGCCTATAAGCCCGCTGCACAGAAAGAAGTGGCCGAGATAGAGGCCATGGCAAAGCAGATGGAAGAAAGCGATTTCGAGCTTATGCCGTGGGACTTCGGCTATTACAGCCATAAGCTGCAGATGGAGAAATATAATATCGACGCTGAAATGCTGCGCCCCTATTTCGAACTTTCCAACGTTATCCGAGGTGTATTCGGTCTGGCTACGCGTCTTTACGGCATCACCTTCGAGGAGAACAAAGATATTCCGGTGTATCATAAAGACGTGAAAGCCTACGATGTTTTCGATAAAGACGGCTCTTATCTTGCCGTTTTGTATACCGATTTCCACCCCCGTAAAGGCAAACAGGGAGGCGCTTGGATGACGGAATTCCAAGGACAATGGATCGATCATAAGGGCAACAACGTGCGTCCGCATGCCAGTCTGGTAATGAATTTTACCAAACCTACCGCCGACAAACCTGCTCTGCTGACGCTCGGAGAGGTAGAAACATTCCTGCATGAGTTCGGGCATTCCCTGCACGGAATATTCGCCAACACCCGTTTCGAGAGCCTTTCAGGCACGAATGTTTGGTGGGATTTCGTTGAATTACCCTCGCAATTCATGGAGAACTTTGCCGTTGAAAAAGAGTTCCTGCGTACGTTTGCCTTTCATTACCGAACGGGCGAAGTCATTCCCGACGACCTGATAGAGCGCATTATCCGCAGCCGTAACTTCAACGCAGCCTACGGCTGTATGCGGCAGGTGGCTTTCTGTCTGCTCGACATGGCCTATTACACGAAGACAGAAGCATTTACCGACGATATTATCCCCTTTGAAAAGCAGGCATGGGAGCGGGCTATGGTAACGCCACAACTGCCGGATACCTGTATGACAACGCAATTCAGCCACATTATGGCAGGTGGTTATGCGGCCGGATACTACAGTTACAAGTGGGCAGAAGTGCTGGATGCCGATGCTTTCGGTGTATTCAAACGCAACGGGATATTCGATCAAAAGACGGCACAAAGCTTTCGCGACAACATTCTTTCGCGCGGAGGAACCGAACACCCAATGATTCTATACAAGCGATTTCGCGGTCAAGAGCCCACTATACAGGCGCTGCTCGAACGCGATGGCATCGGTAAAACCAAAATAGAAATATGACATCGGCAGACGAGAAGCAGCAGAAATTAGACCTACGCTACCTGCGTATGGCTCGCGTGTGGGCAGAAAACAGCTATTGCAAACGCCGCCAAGTGGGCGCACTTGTAGTAAAAAACAAGATGATAATTAGCGATGGTTACAACGGAACGCCCAGTGGATTTGAGAATGTCTGTGAAGATGAAAACAGTATCACCAAGCCCTACGTGCTCCATGCAGAAGCTAATGCTATTACAAAGCTGGCACGCAGCTCTAACAACAGCGACGGTTCCACGCTTTATGTAACCGCTTCGCCCTGCATAGAATGCGCTAAACTCATCATACAAGCAGGCATTAAGCGCGTTGTCTACGGCGAACGTTACCGCTTAGAAGACGGTATCAACCTGCTTAGGAGAGCAAACATCGAAGTTATATATTTAAACCCCGACGAATATGAATCAGAATAAAAACCGATACATGCCGCTGCTGATGGCGCTCTGCGTGGTTATCGGCATCATCATAGGTTCTTTCTATGCGAACCATTCCTCCGGAAATCGGCTGAATATCATTAATTCAGGCAGCAAAAGACTTAACGATTTGTTGCATATCATCGACGATCAATACGTTGATAAGGTAGATGTAGACTCGTTGGTAGAGAAAGCTATCCCGCAAATTCTTGCCGAACTCGATCCCCATTCGGTGTATATAAACGCCAAAGACGTGCAGGCTGCCAACGATGATCTTAAAGGATCGTTCTCTGGAGTAGGCATTGAATTTACGATACGTCAGGATACTATCCATGTTCAAAACGTAATCAAGAACGGTCCGGCAGAACGTGCAGGGCTCTTAGCCGGCGATAAGATCGTTACTGTAGATGGCAAGAAATTCGTCGGAAAGGCCGTTACGAACGAAGAGGCCATGCATAGATTGAAGGGACCTAAGGATACTAAGGTCCGTATAGGGGTGCTGCGTTACGGACAGAAGAAAGTGAAAGAGTTCACAGTTACGCGAGGCGACATTCCTTTAAAGAGCATCGGAGCCGCATACATGCTCGATGACAGCACGGGCTATATACGCATCAAGAGCTTCGGAGAAACCACCTATCCCGAACTGCTTATAGCTTTAGCCAAGTTATCCCAAAGGAATTTCTCAAATCTCATCATCGATTTGCGCGACAATACGGGCGGTTACCTGCAATCGGCCGTACAGATAGCGAACGAATTCCTACCCAACAACAAACTTATAGTGTACACCCAAGGTCGCAAATCGCCCCGCCAAGACTACAAGAGCAATGGTCATGGCAGCTATCAAAGGATACCTCTCGTGGTTTTAATCAACGAAGGATCGGCTTCAGCATCGGAGATATTTGCGGGAGCCATGCAGGATAACGACCGTGCCACTATCATCGGGCGCCGCTCTTTCGGCAAAGGACTGGTGCAACAGCAAATAGGTTTCCCCGACGGCAGTATGATCCGTCTGACCATTGCACGCTATTATACACCGTCAGGAAGGTGCATTCAGAAGCCTTATACGTTGGGAGACGACGCCAATTATGCCCAAGATCTGCTCACACGTTATAAACATGGCGAGTTTTTCTCGCAAGACTCTATTAAACACACCGGCCCCGCATATCACACAAGTATAGGGCGTACGGTTTACGGAGGTGGAGGAATTACCCCCGACATCTTTGTTCCGGAGGACACGGCCGACGTAACTTCCTATTATAAACAGGCAAGCATGAGCGGACTCATCCTGCAGTTTGCATTCACATACACCGACGACAACCGTCTTAAACTGAATACTTTCAAAGAGATGACCGCAATGGCAGACTATCTGATCAAGCAGAATATGGTAGACAAGTTTGCCGTATATGCCGACAAGCATGGCCTTAAACGCCGGAATTTGATGATACAACGTTCGCATAAACTGTTGGAACGTTTTATCAACAGCCGTATTATTTACAACATGCTCGATGAAGAAGCGTGGAACAGATATATCAATATGGACGATCCGGTAATAGGCACAGCGCTGGAAGTATTTAAAAATAAGGCGGCTTTTCCGCAGAAGCCCGCTCCCAAAACGGTGCCGAAACGAACGCAAAAGGTAGCCGCTACGACCAACATTTCCTACGAGTACCGCCCCTTGCATGCCTTTCCACATCTGACAGCCCATGCTTAAAAGCGAGATAAGAAGCGAAATACGCCTACGGAAGCGGCAGTTCACGCCCGAAAGATTGCACGAACTGTCGCTTCGTATTATGCAGAGACTGACGGAACACCCGCGATTAGTGGCAGCTAAAACTATACTCATGTACTATTCGCTGCCCGATGAACCGGATACACACGACACCATCGACCGCCTTGCAAGCATGGGCAAACGGATACTACTGCCTGTGGTAATAGGCGAAGAAACCATGATTTTGCGCGAATATAACGGAGAAAAAGACCTGCAGAAAGGCAGTCTCAGCATTATGGAACCCACAGGCGAACCATTTACAGCCTACGAGGAAATCGACGTTGCAGTAATACCGGGTATGGCATTCGATACAAACGGCAACCGTCTGGGGCGCGGGCGGGGCTATTACGACCGCTTTCTACGACCGCTGCCCTATATATATAAAATAGGTGTATGCTTCGATTTCCAAAAGTTATCCTGCATTCCGATCGACGAAAACGATGTGCGTATGCAAGAAATATTATAGAAATAGGTGAAGCGGTACCCCTCTAACTCCTCCCTATAAGGGGAGAACAGACCTTAGAGATGTTATGAATGTGGTTACTTCTCCCTTTTCCAAAGGAAGATAGAAAGAAGAATAAACGAGGCTATCAGCGCATCACAGCGACAATACGACGGCTGAAAAATTCTTATATTATGAAGTACGAACTTCTGTATACAGATAAATTTGAATCGTTCGAAACCTTCGCTAAGGCTTTAGAAAGACACATCTATCATTACAACAATAAAAGAATAAAACTCCGATTAGATAGAAAGAGTCCGGCGCAATACCAGACTCTTTCCAAAATCAGATAATGTTTAACACATCTAACTTTGCAGGGAAACTTCAGATCAGAGGTCTTCCATCACATACCTTCCTCCTCTGCAAGATCGATTTCCGACTTCTTTGCGCTCCCTTCACCACCTGTATCGAGCTGATTATCCTTACTTATCTCTACGCTGCCAAGATTAGAAATCTTCAGCAGAAGCGGCATGTATTCATCGCTCATCTTATCGGGAGAACCCACACTCGCTGCAAATATTAGCCGTTTACCCACTACCTGATCGTACACGATGCCCAATAAGGCGCCGTTCTTGCGATATGTAGCTTCGAGAGATGCATCGAAATCTGCTTTCGTAAACGTACGACAAAAGAACTCTGTGCCGTTACTACGCAAGATACGCACCGTAATTCGGTTGTCGAAATACTTATTCCCAGAGCCATCGTCGGCAAGCGGAAGCGAAGTATCTGCCACGCGTTTCACCTCTATCTTATAATGCGATCCCAACCATTCCACATCACGAGTCTGCGAATAATCACCCACTTTCTGCGTTGCCTTGGGCTTCTGCTTCACCGGTTTGGGCGCAATAATGCGATTACTGTCCGATTTACCGCCGCAAGATGTAATACCTACCACCGCAACGGCTACCGTCAACAGCATAAAAAGCTTTTTCATACCTCAATCATTTTAGATTACAAAGGTAACATATTTATCCGACAAATACGAAAAATGGCGCTTCCTAAATAATTCAGGAAGCGCCGCTGCCTTTAATCAAACCAAATACCATTGAAGATTGCTGTGATATAATAAAAGTTCAGTTAGTGCCGTTATTCGGTTTTCTTTGGCGGTTTAGTTCCGATTTGCTTACCAAAACGGGCACCACGACCATGGCGGTGTTGCATCTGTTTTGCATCGCTTTCGTACTTGGCATATTGCTCTTCGGTCATTATCTCTTTCAGTTCGCTGCGATAGGCAGCCATATTCTCCTGCATTTCTTTATGTTCAGCCTGCATAGCTTCACTATCTGGGCGTGGCGGACGCGGCATCGAGTCACGCAACAGCGGCGGTTGATTGCCGTCATCGGGCCGTTTACCTTTATTAAAACACCTGTCGCAACCTGCCATCGGAGGCATCTTGCCGGCATATCTGGCATTAAGTTCGAGGAGTTTCTTTGCCTGTTTCTTGTTCAAACCGTACTTCTCTACCATACGGTCGGTACGTATTTGCACCATCCGTTCCGTATCGGGCTTCTTTCTGTCGTTATCCTGCCATCTATCTTCACGTGCCATAACCGATACGTTCAGCATCAGTAAGGCAATCATTGTCATCATCATCTTCTTTTTCATCTTCACTACATTTTAATTGTTCGTACATAATCGTTTCTACGTTGCAACTATCAGTTTGACGTAGAGCGGTTATAAAAGTTTAACGAGATATGAAAAAATGTACGCTACTCCCTACAATTTGACATATTTTTGCTATCTTTGCGCGAGTATTAACATATTCTATAATGACGAAAAAGCTATTATATTTCGTGCTCATATTGCCTTTTATCACATCCTGTTCAGGCAAACAGGCATCCAAGGAAACGCTTGCAGTAGACACAATTCCCATGATGGTGATGCAAATACAGAAGTGTTCGCGGCTCTACACGGCAGAGGTACGCGTGCATAAGATAGTGACTCATGATGACACGAAGAAGCTGGAAGGCAAGATTTTGCAGAAAAGTTTCAGCATAGACCTGCCGCTCGGCGAACGTAAGGTAGCCATCCCGATGGATGCCACGGTAAAGGCATATGTAGATTTCGATGACTTCAGCGCAGACAATGTGCATCGGAACGGGCGCAAGATAGAAATAACATTGCCCGATCCCAAGGTTACTCTCACCGGTACACGCATCAACCACGACGACGTGAAACAGTATGTAGCCATGCTGCGCAGCAATTTTACCGATGCCGAACTTACCTCTTACGAACGACAGGGGCGCGAGGCAATCATAAAAGACATACCGCAGATGGGTATTATAGAGACTGCTCGTGAGAGTGCGGCACGCATCTTGGTGCCTATGATTGTACAAATGGGCTACAAAGAAGAGGATATCACCATCAGTTTCCGTAAGAAATTCACGTGGCAGGATATACCTGAAATCTTAGAAAAAACGACAAACGAACATGGAAAATAATAGGAATAAGCGGCACGAAAGGCTGAAAAGACTTTACGGAATGATGCCGCAAAGCATGCAGATATCCATTGTTGCAGTGGTGTTAATAGTGCTTGTGGGTATTCCGGCGCTGGTATGGCTCACCAATAATAACAGCATAGGCATCGTACAAAATAATCGTATCGACATTACACCTACGCAGATACGCTCCATAGAACGCATAGGAGAATGGGAATTTCTATCGATCAGCGATGAAGAACTGGTAGACACGGTGCGACACGGGTTCTTCGGAGATGCCCAACTCGTACGTATTTATTACGGTACATTACGCCTCGGAGTGAACTTGCACGAGGCTGAACCCGGCTGGATAAAGGCGAATAAAGATACTATCGTGGCCACCTTGCCGCCCATTAAGTTACTTTCGAACGACTTCATCGATGAAGCTCGCAGTCGTTCTTTCTATGAAAGCGGCTCATGGACAGAGGCTTCACGCGACGCACTTTACCGTAAAGCCTATGTTGCCATGAAGAAACGGTGCCTGAACAGTAGTAACATAGCAGCGGCAGAGCAGAATGCTACCGCGCAATTCAATAACCTATTGCGGTCGATGGGGTTCAAGTTTGTACACGTAAAGTTCGAGAATAACCGCGAAACAAGGAGCAAGAAATAAGGCTAAGCAATACTTAGACCAGCTCTAACTCCTCGCTGTAGAAAGAGAGGGAGGGGGAAGGATTTCTTTTGTTTACCATGTTCAACCCCCTCCCGGCCTACCCTTTCCAAGAGGAGAGGCATGTTATATTGTGTGAATTTGGCCTATCAAAATCCTCTTCGGCAATATTATTTTTACGATACACGCATACGAATTTAGACAGATTAAGTCCTTACGGTTCTGTCAGACCGGCTGTCTATCAGGCATAGATGGCATATCTATCAAATTTAAACTACACATCTAATAAAGACACCCTGTATATCTGTCTGTTTAAATTCTTCTGTCTCTTTCTATTGGATGGATGGGTAAAGGGTACTTCCTTGTCCACTTATCTGCTTTACTCCAACTTTTTTTTCTAATTAAAGAGGTGGGGTAAAATAGTTCCGTCCCCTCTCTGTCACCTCTTTCCAAAGGGAAAAGTACGATTAGACTGCAAATAGTTTTCATTTAGAATACTGAATAAAAACATTTTTACGAGCAATTTATCCGTCTTCCGCAAGGCACATCCCTCCTTTGGAGGGACCGGGGGAGGTCCTTCCTCCCCTCTCCCACTCTTTCTACAGCGAGGAGTTAGAGCAGAGCCAAGGCTTGAATAAGGCCCTCCGCACATCCCATTATCGCCGAAATTCAGATATAATATTCCGCCGAGTCTACCAATCCGGCGCGGAGAGCATACTTGGTTGCCTCGTGTACATTGTTCACTCCGAGCTTACGGAATATATTTTTACGGTGAGTATTCACGGTATGGAAACTCGAAAAACGCTTCTCGGCAATCTCACGGGTGGTCATTCCGAGCGCGATATCTTTCAGCACTTCGGTCTCTGTACGTGTAAGTTTCACCTGTTCCTGTTCGCGTGTTTCGGGCACGAGCAACAACTCTGCCATGCGCTGACAGATGAACCGCCGGCCACGCATGGCAAAACTGAGTGCCTCGCGTATCTCCTGCAATGGCGATTCTTTTAGTAAAACGCTGAATTGCGGACTTGATGCAATGATCATACGCACAAAATCTGTACTTAAATCTTCGCTGAACAACACCCAATAAACATTACCGAAACGCTGGCTAAGTATCAGCAGTTCGGCTGCATCATTGATATCGAAGAGCGTGTAGTCGAGCACAACGATGCTGTCGGGAGCCTCGCGTAACGCATTTATCAGTTCGGTCTTGTCTTCCGTAAACTTATAATCGGTATCTGAAAAGCCGCCCAACAAGAACATCAGACCGGCTCGGGTGATGCCTTGCCTGTCTGCTAAAAGAAATCTTTTCATACCTTATTACATAGATAGCAGTTGCTCGTCTACCGCATCGCAGCGGGTGAAACCCATCTCGCGTGCCTTATCCGGACCAAACGTAAAGTACACGGCGGTGCCTTCCACACACGTTTCGCCGCGGCTGTTCTCTATGGTTGCATCGATAAAAGCGAGGTTCCGCTTCATCTCTCTGATACGGGCACGCACGGTAAGTTGCTGTTCTGTTATTGCCACAGGATGCCGGTAATTAACTTCGAGCCGCGAGGTAACGCCCGTAGTCTGCAGTTTTCGCGATACTGTCCAGCCCGCAATCTCGTCGATAATGGTACTCAGAATACCGCCGTGCACGGTGTTTACCCAACCTTGCAGGTGCTCCTGCGGCCGGAGGAATGAAATAATGTAATCGCCGTCTTCATAGAATTCCATATGAAGACCTATCGGATTTTCGGGGTTACAGCCAAAACAATCGTAACCATCTTTCCCTATCCACGGGTTTATTAGCTTCCTCATACATCTTTATCGTTTAGCGATATCTTGACAGTAGGGCCGGTTTATCACCGACATTCCTGCTTACCAAATTTGTTTGCTGTTCGTTGCAAAGATAACGATTTATACTGAAAGCCGAAAGAAAAAGCATATTTAAACGCGATATTCATATCGGGTTCGGCAAATAACGGAATGTCTTGCAGATGACAGAAGTCTCCTCGGAAAGTGTTTTAGAAGCTCATCATGAAGCCGAAACGTATACCATTCTTCTTCGTATCGGCATGGGCGTTGTAATTGAAACGGTGAACAAAGTCGACTGCAAAGAACTTGAATATATTATGTACACCTGCTACGAGTTCCATGTAAGGTGCTTTCGGATCCATCACATGCGCACCCTGCGGGAAACTGAACAGCATGTCATCGCCATTATTTTGCGCAAGGAAAGGGTTATTCTTATCTGTCAACTTGCCAAACATACCCTTGAAAGCCACATATTCACGCCACTTAAGCTTCTTAACAAGCGGAATACGGTTAAGAAGTTTACCGTTTAAGTCCCACGAAACGGCCCAATAAGCATAACGGTCGGTAAGAAATTCCATGTTACGCATCAGACTGAACGTACCTTCCTCCTCGAAATACGAGAGGTTCACAGGCGGCATGATGAGCAAAGGAAACGGCACTTTGTTCCATTGAGCGCCTGCATTGAGGTGCATGTCTATATATCCCCAGCTGCCAAGCCATTGACGTTTGTACACTCCAAGTTCGGTAAAGTTCAGATTGTATTGCCCTCCAAGCACGTGTTTCAGCCCTATAGTGTGGCTAATGGTAAACTCTGGGCTGTCAAGATTTATGGGCCAGCGCTGCTGTTTGGTGTTTACGAAGGTTTGTCCGGGGCAGAATCTAAAGCCAAGTTTATACTCTGTCGTACGTATCTTATAGGTCTCGCTGCCGTCGAGCTTCTTTATGAAGCGCAATCCGCCCGCAACTTCGTTGCTTTCTGCCTTTAACGACGTGCTTACACTTAATCCCCAATCGGTTTCGTAGATAAAAGAAAGCTTCTGACGATTATAGAAATACATCTGTTCAACCTTCTGCGAGCGGAACGTCATGAACACATTATCCTTATTATGCAGCAAAAATTTATCGGCAGGAGACATAACATCGTACGCTGTTTCTAATATCAAATTGCGTTGGGGGAACTCAAAAGGCGAATTCTTCTTTTTGTTTATCGACCACGTAAGCTCACTTCCATAGTATGTTTTGTGCGAAGAAACGCCACGAGCGATATATCCGTTCCAGAAAAAGTGAGGATTTAGCGCCGCCATCGTGCGTCCGCTAAGGCGAAAGCGATAACCGTCGACGAAGTTATGCGATATGAATGTGTTGATCGGACCGAAATCGAACTTGCTTTTAGTCTTTAGGGAACCGGTCTCGACATAATTTTCTAACAGCGCTTTTACGCCAATCAGTACCCATTTGAAGTTCTTTGATTGCTCCATTCTGTGCACAAAAGCATCCATAGACGACTCTCCTTTCGTAAGTCCAACGGTGCGGTATTGGTTCCAGAAAGCCTCATCACGGATCATAGCATCAGCTTCATGCCTCGTTTTAGCCTTGCCCTTAAAGAGTTTGTTGGGCAGTTCGTCGAAAGCATAATCCGTTAAACGGGTGTTACGCACTACAAGTATCTTCGACAGAAAGCTCGTCAACGACAGTTCGGCCCACATGTCATCTTTGGAAAGTGCCCATTCTCCGTTGTCGAGCTTGGTATATTCTTGGGTGAGATGCATATTCTGTACGAAATTCACATCGCTTTTATGCGGAATAGTGAGGTCGCATTTCTTCACATGAAGTGTAGAATCAGCCAACACATATAGGTCTCCACGGAAGCCAAAGTCCTGCTGATTGTTGGGAATGAACTGCAAATGATAGCACAAATCACGGTCGACATACACCGTATCTTCTATATAATAGCGGTAGAAAGAGATGGCTGTCTCGCCGATAGGACTTGTGAATGGGTACTGCAAAAGGCGGATGTGATCGTCATAGAGGTCGACATCGGTAAACACCTCTTTAAGCAATGTGTTCAATATCTCGCCTGTCTGTATCACGTTGTTGACGCCTTGGCTCTGCTGTCCCTTAATGATATCTTTCTCACTCTTGGGTTCTTTCCTGTATATATGCTGCGTTACGGTCTCGTCGACGGACACCGGAAGGATGAGTTTGTTATTATAAGGACTGGTTTCAATTTGGTCTATCATCCATTGAGCTTTCTTGGAAGAGCCCTGCATAGCGTCGTTGGGATTGATGTCATTCAATGCCAGCGATATTTTCTGGTATTTGTTATACTGATAATAATCATGGTTATCGAGGTGAGTTCGCTTTTTGGCGGCGATCACCCGCCGCATCAACTCCACCGCAGGGTTATCCTTACGCGAGTAGCGACCACGCCGAGACTTCACAAGCACCTCACTCAAGTTCTTCGTATCCTCCTTTAACACAATCTTCATCGTAGAAGGAGTCTTCGCATCCACCTTTATCGTCTGCGCTTTAAAGCCCATCGAACTGAACGTAAGTGCCCATCCTTCGTGCCTATCTATAGTAAAATGACCGTTCATATCGCTGGATACAGCAATATGATGCCCCTTGTACATGGCGCTGGCATAAGCTATAGGAAAACCATTCGTATCTACAATGTCACCTGAAATCTGCGCCTTGGCACTCGTTACCAAGGCTATTATCATGATAAATATCCCAATAACCTTCTTCACATCAATAAAAATATAAACGCGTTTGCGCTACTTAATATTAATAAATATGGCTGCAAAGGTATATATAATATTGTAAAAAGCGAGAAAACTTTTTGGTTATTTATATTTTTTCCATTAAATTTGCACCGCATATATGAAACGCCCACCGATTCTTGCTGTAGTATTCGGCTCCGGTTTCGGCTCCGGTTTCTGGCCTTGGGGGCCCGGAACAGCAGGAGCACTCCTTGCCACCGTTATTTGGTTAGGCATGGCGCAAGTGCTGAACACCGTACCCCTATTCCTTACAACTCTCGTTCTAATACTGCTATTTACATGGATCGGCACATGGGCAGCCGATAAATTGGAGCCTTATTGGGGCGAAGATCCGAGCCGAGTCGTAATAGACGAGATGGCCGGAGTATGGGTACCGCTGCTTTGTTCACCCGCAGGAGACCTCATATATGCAGCATCCTCTTTCGTTATTTTCCGCTTCTTCGACATACTAAAGCCGCTGGGCATCCGTGCTCTCGACCGCAGGCACGGCGGTTTCTGGGTAATGGCAGACGACCTGCTTGCCGGCTTTTACAGTCTTATTATCATAGTTTTGGCACGATGGGCAGCATAAAAGAAAATCTCATCACGTTTGTCAAAGCGCAATGTTCGGCATGGATAGCCTCGATAATCGACTTCTGTGTCACCATTCTTCTGTCGCATTTCTGCAACATGTGGTATGCTTACGCCATATTCTTCGGTGCACTCAGTGGCGGTATCACGAATTGTATCATCAACTACCGGTGGGTATTCCATGCCATGGGCATGAAGAAAAAGGTCATAGCCATGCGGTATTTCCTCGTTTGGACGGGCAGTATCCTGCTCAATACCCTCGGAACGTTCCTGCTTACCGAACTCTCCGGCGTTTATTTTATCATCGTTAAAGCCGTGGTGGCCGTAGCCGTAGCGGTGTTATGGAACTATCAAATGCAACGTATATTTGTATTCAAGAAAAGATATGAACTATAGAGATTTCTTACAAAAGGCGATCTACCGAATTATCAACCCGCTGATAAAGGGCATGATCAAGGTGGGCATCACTCCTAACTTTATCACCACAACCGGCTTTTTGCTCAATATCGTGGCGGCAGGTATATTTGTTTATGCCGCTGCATATAAGCCCGAAAGCAGTTTAACGCTCATCGGATGGGGCGGATTCATTATACTTTTCGCCGGTTTGTTCGATATGATGGACGGTCGTCTGGCACGTATGGGCAACATGTCTTCTACGTTCGGCGCTCTTTGGGACTCCACTCTCGACCGCTATAGCGAGCTTTTCACGCTTTTCGGCATAGCCATATACTTCTTACTCGACGGGTGGATCGGCAGCGGAGTGGTAACCTTCCTTGCCATGGTGGGCTCTGTAATGGTGAGTTATGTCCGTGCGCGAGCCGAAGGCATAGGCATCGAGTGTAAAGTAGGCTTCATGCAACGCCCCGAAAGGGTGGTAGCAACATCGATAGGCGCCATCTTCTGCGGCATTTATGCCAACCTGTGGGTGCTTTCGGTGCCGATGATGCTCATTGCAGTGCTGGCCAATATCACGGCTTTCTGGCGTGTGTGGCATTGCTACAAGCAACTGAAAGGCAGATAAATGTTCAGTATTTATATCCTTATTTTATATATCTTGCTCGTGGGCTTCAGGCCTACAAGGAAGATAGCCGTAGCTCTTACGCCGTGGCTCGTCTTTGCCTGTTCCTACGATGCCATGCGCCTGTGGCCCAACTACGAGGCGAATGCCATCGACATACGCGGACTTTATGACGCCGAAAAACATCTTTTCGGTATCGCATCGGGTACATCTGTGCTTATTCCAAGCGAGTTTTTCGCTCTTCATCACTGTACTGCAGCCGACCTGCTGGCGGGCTTTTTCTATCTTTGTTGGGTGCCCTTGCCGCTTTGCTTCGGCCTTTATCTTTATTTCAAAGGGCAGCGCAAGAGTTATCTTCGGTTTTCCTTGGCCTTTCTTTTCGTCAATCTGCTGGGCTTCTGCGGTTATTATATCCATCCTGCAGCACCGCCTTGGTATGCCATGTATTACGGTTTCGAACCCCTACTCCACACCTCCGGAAACGTTGCGGGCTTAGGACGTTTCGACCAACTTACGGGCATACCCGTATTCCATGCACTCTACGGCGCCAATGCAAATGTGTTTGCTGCCGTTCCTTCGTTGCATGCAGCCTACATGCTCATTACAACCGTCTATGCCGTTATCAGTAGGCAGCGGTGGCAAACGGTGTGCATATTTGCGCTAATCTGCATGGGTATTTGGTTCACAGCCGTATATACGGGGCATCATTACGTAATAGATGTGCTCTTAGGCATCGCCGTTGCCATAGTAGGAATATTCGTTTTAGAGAAATTCATCTTCCGCATTCCGACCGTAAAACATGGATTGGAGCGATACGTCCGCTTCATCAGTCTTTCCTGAAAGTATTTGTTGTTTCTTTTAGAGTTAACCGTGGTTAACGGGAGGTATCTCTCCTATAGGCTCGAGAGGTAACAGACATTAGCTTTGAAATCGGCAAACTACACAAAAACATTTGTCCGCTAACTCCCACGAACGAAGCGATTAACACTCCCATTAACCACAGTTAACTCCGAAAAAGGCACCCGTTAACTTCTAATATCCCACTTTCAAACCCGATGTTTCTATATCTCCCGAGCCCGTAGAGTTTTGGTTTAACTGTCTTATCCTGCCTTTCAATTCTATATCGCCCGAACCTAAGAGCTTGCAATTTACTATGCCACAGTTATCGAAACCTACTTTCAAATCGCCCGAACCCGTAAGCGAAGCATCGGCATTGCGTGCATTTTTCAGGTTTACCTTCATATCTCCCGAGCCCAACAAATTCAAGTTAGCATAGTCGGCCTGCACGTTTTTCAGTTCTACATCGCCCGAACCGCGCAACGTGGCCTCTACCCTGTCGCAGATAAGGTTGGCAAAATCCATATCTCCCGAGCCCGTCAAAGCAATGCGCATCGTATCGGTGTCTACCGTACCCGTAGCTTCAAAATCGCCCGAACCGGCCACCTTCACCGCCAACAAATCGGGCGAAGTTACGTAAACATTCAGCTCTGTCTTGTTTAACAGCCGCATCAAATCGCCTTTGTAAGGCTTCATACGTATCTGCAATTCGTTGTTTATCACTTGTGTAATTAAGTTTTTCACCAATTGTTTGTCGCCTACCACGCGCACAGAGCATGTGTCGCCCTGCTTATAGTGCACATTGCACGAAGCAAAGAGCGTCACCTTATTAAATACGTCTGTTTTGCGCGTGCTGTCTAAAACAACTCTTTTGCCCAAAACTTCACTGCGATAAACGCAAGAAGACAGCACGGTTGCTGCCAATACACCGCAAAGTATCAAATTTACTTTTTTCATCTTTTTACGATTTTAGTTCTATATGTTAGACGCAGATAGCGGGGAAAATGTTGCAGTGTTGTGCATATTTTTTCATTATCCGGCACAAACAGCACTTCTTTTCCGCTTATTCAATTAGGAAAGAAAAATAGTTTTAAAAAGACATGTCTATAAGATATTTTTATCAGATATACAGCCTATACCCGACAGGTGCACCCTCTATGTCCGACAGACAGATGGTTTAATCGGGCCGTAGGAACGCAGTTTGTCCTAGTCCTTATATATGTATGGCAAAAACAACGCGGTTCAAGACAACATAGACAGGCCAAGCCGCAGCAACACAACCATTAATCTCTCATCCTTCATCCCTCATCCTTCGTCCATACACCCCTCCTTTGGAGGGGACGGGGGAGGCTCTCCCTCATCATTCATCCCTAATCCTTCATCCAAAAATCCCCCTCCGGAGCCCAACATTTAATATTTTTATCACATTCATTTCTCCGTTTTCAAGTAAAAACAGTATCTTTGCACGGAAAATATACTGATACACAAGCATCGCAATGAGTGTCTCGAAACTGACTCATGTACTAACTCAAACAGTGGAATTCCTTTCAAATCCCGATTCTTTGGAAGGCCTGTGTCACCAATACCGCGACGGAAGTCCGCTACCATCCGGTACGGAACTCGAAGATATCATCAACCTTTCGCGGGCCATTCTGTTCCCCGGATACTTCGGAAAGTCTACAGTTAACAGCAATACAATTAAATATCAAATAGGTGTAAACGTAGAACAATTGCATCGAAAGCTCACTGAACAGGTATTAGCAGGCCTATGTTTCGCCGCTACCTGCGACGAAGAGTCGCGCCGCAACCTGCCTGCATGGCGCTTGCAAGCCGATGTTATCGCCACCGAACTCATTGCCCGTCTGCCGCAGATACGCAGCACGCTGGCCACAGACGTAAAAGCTGCTTACGATGGAGATCCCGCTGTAGACAATTATAGCGAGATTATCTCGTGTTATCCGGTAATTAAAGCGCTGACAAACTATCGTATCGCTCACGAATTACATACGCTCAACGTGCCGCTCATCCCACGAATGATAACCGAAATGGCACACTCTGAGACTGGTATCGACATACATCCCGCCGCTACAATCGGCAACTATTTCACCATAGACCACGGTACTGGCGTGGTAATCGGTGCAACTTGCATCATCGGAAACCATGTTAAACTGTATCAGGGCGTTACTTTAGGAGCCAAAAGCTTTCCGCTCGACGACGACGGCAACCCCATCAAAGGCATGCCGAGGCACCCTATACTGGAAGATAACGTGGTGATTTACGCCAATGCAACGGTATTGGGGCGCATCACAATAGGCCAAGGATGCGTGGTAGGAGCCAATGTATGGGTAACAGAAGATATGAAACCCCGCACCAAGAAATACAAAATAACCGATCATTCATTATCTGAAAGAAGTTAAGTCCTAAGGAATTAAGTTTTTAAGGCGATGGTCTGCGATCTATCTTTCCATCGAATTCAAGGCCCTGAACCAATGGTTTAACCGCTTAACGGCATAACTTCCTAACGACAAGAAAATAAAGTATATAAAATAAAAACAGTTTTATCTAACAATGGAATTTGAACTCATCGCCAAGACCTTTATGGGATTAGAGAACATCTTGGCCCAAGAGCTTACCCTAATGGGTGCAAACAACGTACAAACAGGGCGCAGAATGGTGTCGTTTACAGGCGATAAAGAAATGATGTATCGCGCCAATTTCCAACTTCACACGGCCATCCGTATCCTTAAACCCATACGTCATTTCAAGGCATATTCGGCAGAAGACGTGTACGAAGAGGTAAAGAAAGTGGATTGGAGCCAATACATAGAGAAGGGAAAAACCTTTTCAGTAGACTCAGTGGTATACTCTGAGGAGTTCAGGAACTCACGTTTCGTGACTTACAAGGTAAAAGATGCCATCGTAGATCAATTTCGAGAGAACACAGGCACACGGCCTAACATCTCTGTAAGCAACCCCGACATGCGGTTCCATATCCATATAGCCGACGAAGATGCCACTCTTTGCCTCGATTCCAGTGGCGAATCGCTGCATCGCAGGGGCTATCGACAGGAATCAGTCGAGGCTCCATTGAACGAAGTATTGGCTGCCGGCATGATTATGATGACCGGATGGAAGGGCGACACCGACTTTATAGATCCGATGTGCGGCAGCGGTACCTTGCTTATAGAGGCAGCCCTGATAGCACACAACATGAGTCCGGGCGTGTTCCGAAAGGAGTTTGCTTTCGAAAAATGGCCCGATTTCGACCAGAATTTGTTTGATAAAATCTACAATGACGACTCGCTTGAGCGTCCTTTCAACCATCACATCTACGGCTATGATGTGGATATGAAAGCGGTAAACACGGCACGCACGAACGTCAGAGCGGCCGGATTGACCGCCGATATCTCCATAGAGCAGGCCGATTTCAAGGACTTTAAGAAGCCGGCCGGCAAGAGTATCATCGTTATGAATCCGCCCTACGGTGAGCGCATATCCACCCCGAACCTCTTAGCCACCTACAAAATGATCGGTGAACGCCTTAAACACGAGTTCATGGGCAACGATGCATGGGTGTTAAGTTACCGCGAAGAGTGCTTCGAACAGATCGGTCTGAAGCCGTCGATCAAGATACCTGTCTTCAACGGATCGCTGGAATGCGAGTTCCGCAAGTACGCCATATTCGATGGAAAGATGAAAGATTTCCGTGCTGAAGGAGGCATCATAAAGACCGATACGGAACGTAAAGAGATGGCACAGAAGCATCGTTTCAAAGAAAACCGCGAGTTCAAACGCCGATTGGAGGAAGATGCAGAGAACGAAGAAGCCGACATCAGGTCGTTCAAGTTCCATTCTTTCGAACGCTTGAGGGAAGACAGAAAAGACCGAGGAGCACGAGGTAAGAAGTTCGAACGGCCCGGACGTCGGGATTACAGCAACCGCGATACCGGCAAAAGACATAGGAGATACGACGATGAGGACTAACATCTATCGGCTTTACATAGCAGTTCTATCGGCATTATTCATACCATCTACGGGCATGACACAGAAGCAATTCACCCTCGAAGACTTAAACTTCGGCGGCACAAACTATAGAAAGTTCGTGCCTGAAAACCGCTACACTACGTGGTGGGGCGACGAACTGATAAGGTTGGATGCCGAAGAATGCAGCATTATAAACAAGGTGACGGGCAAAGAGAGCATGCTCTTTACGCTCGCAGACGTTAACAAATGGCTCGGTACAGATACTGCAAACAAGGTTCATTCGCTGTATCGAGCAGCCTTTCCCTATGCTGATAAGCCGCTCGTATTGCTGCGCACGAAGAACAGAATGTATCTCTTGAACTGGAAGAAGCACCGCGCAGAATGGCAAATGCCCACAGACGGCTCCGCTGCTTGGCAGGCAGAGGCATGGAACGAAGCATCGAAAGCCTTGGCATATGTGAAGGACAACCAGCTCATGGTAAAGACGCAAGACGGCGACAGCACCCAACTGACGACCGACGGAAGCCGGTGCATCGTTTACGGACAGAGCGTACATCGTGACGAGTTCGGCATACGGGGCGGACTGTTCTGGTCGCCCGACGGCACCAAGCTGGCCTTCTATCGCATGGATCAGACAATGGTAGCCGACTATCCGCAGGTGGATATCTTTCACAGAATAGCCCTCTACGAGCCCGACAAATACCCCATGGCGGGCGAAACCAGCCATAAAGTCACGGTTATGGTATACGATCTGCAGTCTAAAAATATAACTACGTTACAGGCAGGCGATCCTACCGACCGTTATTTTACTAATGTTTCGTGGAGTCCGGACAGCAAAACAATCTACATATTCGAACTAAATCGCGACCAAAACGACTGCAGATTGGTGAGCTACGATGCAAAAACAGGAGGCAAGATTGCGGAACTTAACCGCGAGACAGACGACAAATATGTGGAACCCCAGCACCCTATTACATTTCTGCCATGGGACAGTAAGTCGTTCATCATGCAGAGTCAGCGCGACGGTTATAACCATCTGTACCTCTTCTCTGCCGACGGAAAGCTGCAAAAACAGCTCACCTCGGGCAAATGGGTAGTACTCGAAATGCTGGGATTTGATATAAAGAAGAAGGCTGTAATCATAGCTTCGAACGAGAAGAACCCCATCCAGCGCAACACGTATGCCGTAGACATCAAGACCGGCAAGCGCACCTTGCTCGACAACGGGCACGGTTATCATTACCCGAACCTGTCGCCTACGGGTGCTTTCGCATGCGACAATTACAGCGAACCCGCCGTTCCGCGCAACATAGAAATCATCAACACCGCCACTGCCAAGCACACCTTGTACTTCAAGGCGGCCGATCCGTGGCTGGGATATGGCGTTCCGGAGTTCTCGTGCGGTACATTAAAGGCCGACGACGGCACCACAGACCTGTATTACCGCATGGTAAAACCGGTGGGGTTCGATGCAAACAAGAAGTATCCCACCGTGGTCTACGTATACGGAGGGCCCCATGCACACAATGTAGATGCACGGTGGCATTACGCTTCACGTAGCTGGGAAACGTACATGGCACAGAAAGGATACCTGCTGTTCATTATAGATAACCGCGGTAGCGAGAACAGAGGACGCGCCTTTGAGCAGGTTACGTTCCGCCAACTCGGGCAGATCGAGATGAAAGATCAGATGAAAGGTGTGGAATATCTTAAAAGCCTACCCTACGTAGATGTCGATAGAATAGGCGTACACGGGTGGAGTTTCGGCGGTTTCATGACCATCTCGCTCATGACCAACTACCCTGAAGTATTCAAAGTTGGCGTGGCCGGCGGTCCTGTAATAGACTGGAAATGGTACGAGGTGATGTATGGAGAGCGTTATATGGATACGCCTACCGCCAACAAAGAGGGCTATGAAAAGACTTCTTTGCTGCATCAAGCGAAAAACCTTAGGGGAAAATTGCAGATTATACAGGGCTACAACGACAAGACGGTGGTACCTCAACATTGCTTGTCTTTCCTTGCCGAGTGCATCAAAGCGGGCACACAGCCCGACTTTTTCCTCTATCCGGGCGAGCCACACAATATGCGCGGGCACCAAAGCGTGCACCTGCATGAGCGCATCACGCAATATTTTGAAGATTATCTGAAATAATCTGTCGGCGACAGACACATACACTCTCGCTGCTCTTCGCAAGCACTTCTCCCTTTAGAAAGAAGAAACAAAGGGAGAAGTGCACCGATATAATACAAGTAAACATACCTCCTATACCCGATAAACCGTAGCCCTATCGCGGTTATGCCATAGGTCTATCGCACCGATATCGTAAGTCGCTCATCCTTACGCCATCACCCCTTTTCCATTAGGTGTAAAACATACAATAATTGTAAAATATTTCTATTTTTACAGGGTTTATCATTAACTTTGTACACAGATAATTCTTCAATCCACAAAAACATGAAAATATTACTGTTAGGTAGCGGAGGCAGAGAGCATGCTCTGGCATGGAAGATTGCACAGAGCAAACGGGTAGACAAACTATTCATAGCGCCGGGCAACGCCGGAACGGCCGAAATCGGGCAGAATGTGAATATCGGAACAAATGAATTCGACCGACTCAAAGAGTTTACTCTTGCCAACAATATCGACATGGTGGTAGTGGGACCGGAAGATCCCTTGGTAAATGGCATCTACGATGAGTTCAAGAACGACAGCCGGACGGGCCATATACCGGTGATAGGGCCTTCGAAAAAAGGAGCTACACTCGAAGGCAGTAAGGATTTTGCCAAGGGTTTTATGATGCGGCATGGCATTCCGACGGCGAAATACCGTACGTTCAACGGCGCTAATATTGCCGAAGGACTGGCTTTTCTCGACACTCTACGGCCGCCATACGTGCTCAAGGCCGACGGTCTGTGCGCCGGAAAAGGGGTGCTCATCGTACCTACATTGCAAGAAGCCAAGCAAGAATTGCAAGATATGTTGGGCGGAATGTTCGGCAATGCATCGGCAACTGTAGTGATAGAAGAGTTTCTAAGAGGTATAGAGTGCTCGGTTTTCGTGCTTACCGATGGCAAACATTACAAGATTTTGCCCGAAGCAAAAGACTACAAACGTATAGGCGAGCACGATACAGGGCTCAACACGGGCGGCATGGGCAGCATTACACCGGTACCGTTTGCCACACCCGAATGGATGAAAAAGGTAGAAGAACGCATCATCAGGCCCACTGTAGAGGGGCTGGCCCAAGAGAATATCGATTACAAGGGGTTCATCTTCTTCGGATTGATCAACGTTGAAGGAGAGCCAAACGTAATAGAATACAACTGTAGAATGGGAGATCCCGAGACTGAAAGCGTAATGTTACGCCTGAAGAGCGATATTGTAGACCTGTTAGAAGGCGTTGCAACGGGCACACTCGGCCAATGTAACGTGGATATAGATACCCGTTCGGCGGTATGCATAATGCTCGTAAGCGGCGGATACCCCGAAAACTACGTTAAAGGATACCCCATTTCGGGCATCGACAAGGTAGAAGGATCGATCGTATTCCACAGCGGTACGGCACTCAAAAACGGGCAACTTGTGACCAATGGGGGCAGGGTAATCGCCGTATCTTCCTACGGCAACATCAAGGAAGAGGCGCTGCAAAAGAGTTTCAACGAAGCCCAAAAGATACAATTCAAGGACAGATACTTCCGCAGAGATATAGGAAAAGACTTGTAGAATGGTAAAAAAGAGGGTACAAAACAGAATAGCGACAAGCCGATATGCACTGCCTGTCACCGCTATATATGCTGCCTTGGTGTGGTTTTCGGCCATCTATCGGGATCACAGCATGTGGCTGCCTACGGTATTGCTGGCTCTTACCACCTATATAATGGCCGAACTGAATAATCAGAACGCGCTCATGCGCACTTACAGCCGTATGGTATCCTGCTCGTTTATTATGCTCAGCACCGCCTGTATCTACCTCTTCCGCAACTACACCGTGGGCATTGTGCAGTTAAGTGGCGCGGTTTGCTATCTTGCATTGTTCGGTTCTTACCAAGACAAGCGTGCTACAGGCAAGGTGTTCACGGCATTTGTCGCCATCGGATTGGCAAGCGTCTTTTTTATACAGATACTCTTCTTCGTTCCTATACTATGGCTTGTGCTCACAACCCGTATCATGGCCATGAGCATACGTACTTTCTGTGCCTCGTTGCTCGGCCTGATAACCCCTTATTGGTTTATAGAAGGCTATAATATAACCATAGGGAAACCGCTGCTGACGATAACTCATTTCACGGCTATAGCCCACTTCGACACACCTTTCATATTGCAAGGAAGCGACCATACCTACCCTATTGCCGTCTTTGCATTTATGGTATTAGTGGTTTTAACGGGCAGCATACATTACCTGCGCACCATCTACAAAGATAAAATACGCACGCGATTGCTTTACGAAACACTCATCACAATGTCGGTATGCGGCCTGTTCTTTATCGCCATACAGCCGCAGCATTCGGCATATCTTGTGCCCCTGCTGATCGTAAGTGTCGCTCCGTTGGCGGCACATTATATTACTTTCACCCATACATGGCTCACCAACCTGTCGTTCTATGTGCTCACAGCACTCATATTAGCACTTACCGCACTTAATCTACATATGCTATGGTAGACTTACTCATCAACTATGGCTATTGGGGAATGCTCATATCAGCGTTCTTGGCAGGCAGTTTTTTCCCCTTCAGCAGTGAGGCTGTGATGGTTGGATTGCTTGCCGCGGGCCTCAAGCCTGCCCCCCTGATCGTGTACGGAACGGTGGGTAACGTGGCCGGATCTATGTTCAATTACGGGATAGGGCGCCTCGGAAGGCTGGATTGGATAGAAAAGTACATGCACGTAAAGAAGGAGAAACTCGATCAGACCACACGTCTAATGGCGGGACATGGCGCTTGGATGGGCTTCTTTGCCTTTGTTCCGATACTTGGAAGTGCCATTACGATCGTCTTGGGGCTCATGCGAGCCAACATAGCAATATCGCTTACGAGCATCGTCATCGGCAAAGTGCTGCGTTATGTGCTGCTGATTTATGGGGCAACATTATTATTTTAAATCGAAATGAATAAGAACATAGGCTTTTTTACAGTGCTTACGGCACTGCTGATCGCGGCTTGTACCAGCGGTTCACCCTCCGACAAGCGCATTATTACAGTTACGATAGAACCGTTACGCTACTTTACCGAGCAGATTGCAGGCGACAAATTCACGGTAAAGACCATGGTTCCACGTGGCGGAAACCCCGAAACTTACGAGCCTACAGCACGGCAGATGGTGGATTTGTCGGCCAGTGATCTGTATATAAAGGTAGGGAACATAGGCTTTGAACGCACATGGATGAAGCGCCTCGAAGCCAATGCACCCCACACGATTATCATAAACTCTTCAGACGGTATTACCTCCTCGGACAATTCTATGTACACTCATGATCCGCATACATGGATGAGTACCGCCAATGCCATGTACATAGCCCGCAACATTTACAAGGCTCTTGCGGAGATAGACAGTAAAGACAGCTTGTATTTCAAGAAGAACTTGGAGCGGCTCATGGGCAAGATAGAGGCGGTAGATACCCAAATACGCGAAGAAATCACCAAGGACAAAAGCACTACATTCCTTATCTATCACCCTGCCCTTACCTATTTTGCCCGAGAATACGGCCTTCGACAGCTATCGATCGAGGAAGATGGGCGCGAACCGAGCGCCGTACAGCTGAAACAGGTTATCAACACGGCACGGCAAAACCACGTAAAGATCATATTCATACAGCGCGAATTCGACAGCCGCAACACCGATATCGTGGCACGAAGTACGGGAGCCGAGAAGGTTGAAATTAATCCCTTGAGCTACGATTGGGATAAAGAAATGGTGAAAATAGCACAATCTTTGAAGTGAATTATGTACACCCTCATACAACTTAACCAAGTTTCAGCGGGCTACAACGGTAGAAACGTGCTCGAAAATGCCACGCTCTCGGTCTACGAGAACGACTTTCTCGGTGTGATAGGTCCGAACGGTGGCGGTAAAACTACGCTCATGCGTGTAATATTGGGACTAATGAAACCTGCCGTAGGCACTGTGTCTTATTTCGACAAAGGGCGCCCTGTAAGCAAAATCACCATGGGATATCTGCCTCAATACAGCGACATAGACCGCAAGTTTCCTATTTCTGTTTATGATGTAGTGCTTTCCGGACTGAGCAGTGAAAAGCCTCTGTTGCGACCATTCAATAAATATCAGCGCGATAAAACTACCGCAACACTCGAACGAATGGGACTTGCAGACTTGGCAAAACGCCCTATAGGAGCCTTAAGCGGCGGACAATTGCAGCGTGTATTACTCGCCCGTGCCGTAGTTTCGCAGCCTAAAGTGCTCATACTCGATGAGCCCAACACCTACATAGACCAGCGCTTTCAGGAGAAGATGTACGATATGCTCGAAACGCTCAACCGCCATTGCGCCATTATCATCGTAAGCCACGACATCGGTACGATACTCCAAAACGTGAAAGATGTGGCGTGCGTAAACCGTACACTGCACTACCACCCTACCACAGAGCTATCTCCGGAGCATTTAGCCGAGGAATTCGGCGGACCTATAGAGATGCTCGGTCATGGTTCCCTCTCCCGCATACAGCTGCGAGAGCATGAGGACAAGCCTCCTAAAATAGAAGCTTAAGGACCTCCCCCTGCCCCTCCAAAGGAGGGGTGTGCCTCGCGGAAGACGGATAATTGGACGGTATGGCGGCTTCTCTCGGTCTTTCTGATTGGAGGAGAGTTGCAATATGAGCGTACTTCTCCCCTTTTTAAAGGGAGACGGAGAGGGGACAAATTGAATTTCTATGCTACGTACAAGCCATTCTCCGCATCCCTTTGACAAGGGAAAAGGTATGCTGTTTGCGCTCAATTCACAACCTATTGGTTGACAGTGTGTTATGCGTATCGTTATCAAATAGCATGTCTATCTGCTTAAGATGATATGTTTAACAGACTCAGACGGCGCGTCTATGCTCAATAAACGTATGGTCTACTCCCATCCTAAGTACTTAACTCGCCAAGGTACCAATACATCCATCCGCCTTCTGCAAGGCATTCCTCTCCTTTGGAGGGGCCGGAGGAGATTCCAATATACCCTGTCTGCCATACATAATTTACCTGCAAATAGCCGAAAACACGTTAAACTACTGAAAACATACTGTATTTTTTTTGCTATTATTTCGATTTACGTTACCTTTGCAAGTATATTTCGAAATAGATACTTATTGAAAGTTTTTGATCAATGAAGCAGTACAAATTAGTGGACAACGTGCTGGGATGGCTCGTATTTCTCGTTGCAGCAGTGGTATATTGTAGCACCATCGAGCCTACAGCCAGCTTTTGGGACTGTCCGGAGTTCATTACAACCGGCTATAAGCTCGAAATAGGACACCCACCCGGTGCTCCTTTCTTCATGATAACGGCCAACTTATTCTCACAGTTGGCAAGCGATCCGTCACAGGTGGCACGTATGGTGAACATAATGAGTGCACTTCTCAGTGCTACAACTATCTTGTTCCTCTTCTGGAGCGTCACCCACCTCACACGAAAGCTAATCCTAAAGGACTGGGATGGCCTTACAACGGGCAAACTTATAGCAATTGAGGCGAGTGGACTGGTAGGATCATTGATTTACACCTTTAGTGATACGTTCTGGTTTTCGGCAGTTGAGGGCGAAGTTTATGCCTATTCGTCGGCTTTCACGGCCATTGTATTTTGGTTGATCCTTAAATGGGAAGACCACGCCGATGAGCCCCATAGCGATCGTTGGCTGGTTCTGATTATGTATATGACGGGACTTAGCATCGGTGTGCACCTGCTTAATCTGCTTTGCATACCGGCCATAGTGCTCGTATTCTGCTATCGTAGGTTCCCTGACATCGAGCTCAAAGGCTCGCTCATCGCCTTGGCAGTATCGTTTGTACTTGTGGCTGCCGTGCTTTATGGTGTAATACCGGGCATCATTACCGTAGGAGGATGGTTCGAACTGTTCTTTGTTAATGTACTCGGATGCCCGTTCAATACCGGCGTAATCGTATATATCGTTCTTCTTGTAGGTGCGGTTATCTGGGCTATTTACGAGAGTTACACCGATCGTAACGGCAAACTGCAGAACATATCGTTCCTGCTTGCTGTGGCTATGCTCGGCATCCCGTTCTACGGATACGGCTGGTCAGCAGTGATCATCGGTATCATTGTGCTTGCCATTCTGTGGTTCGTGCTCAATTATAATCGCAAAATCGGCAAGCAACTCGTACCGCTTGTCAGTGCAAGAATTAAGAACACGGCACTGTTATGCATGCTTATGCTGATGATAGGTTATTCGAGTTATGCTCTTATAGTAATCCGCTCGTCGGCCAATCCGCCCATGGATCAGAACTCACCCGAGGATATATTCACCTTAGGCAACTATCTTAGCCGCGATCAATACGGCGACCGTCCGTTATTATACGGCCCGGCGTATACGTCGCAGGTGGCACTCGATATCGATGGAAACAAGTGTCGTCCGCGTTTGAAAGAAGGTGCACCGGTCTACAGTCGTAAGGAGAAGAACCGTAAAGGTGAGAAAGACTCCTATTTTGTGGTAAATCATAAGAGCAATTATGTATATGCTCAGAACATGATATTCCCCAGAATGTACGAAAAGAAATATACTCAAGCGTACGAAGATATACTGGGCGGCGTAAACGGAACCGAGGTTCCTTACGATCGTTGTGGGGAAATAGTATCGGTGAAAGTTCCGTCGCAGTTCGATAACCTGCGTTTCTTCTTCTCTTATCAGTGCAACTTTATGTACTGGAGATACTTTATGTGGAACTTTGCAGGTAGGCAGAACGACATACAGGGCAATGGTGAATTGGAGCATGGCAATTGGATTACCGGCATTCCGTTTATAGACAACGCCCGATTGGGCGACCAAAGTAAGCTGCCGGACGAACTGAAAAACAACAAAGGACATAATGTGTTCTACTGCTTGCCGTTGCTTCTTGGGCTGATAGGCATGTTCTGGCAGGCTTGGAGAGGTAAGCGCGGAATACGTCAGTTCTGGGTTGTATTCTTCTTGTTCTTTATGACCGGACTGGCTATCGTTGTCTATTTGAACCAGACTCCTATGCAACCACGCGAACGAGACTATGCATATGCGGGCTCTTTCTATGCCTTCGCAATATGGTGCGGCATCGGTGTAGCGGCCATCATCGACCTGCTTAAGCGCCGTATCCGTACGAACGACGTGGCATTGGCATCGGTCGTAGGGCTGTTATGTCTGCTGATTCCCATTCAAATGGCTAGTCAAACGTGGGACGATCACGACCGTTCAGGGCGCTATACCTGTAGGGATTTCGGCCGTAACTACCTCATGACGCTGCAAGACAAAGGCAATCCGATCATCTTCACCAACGGAGATAACGATACTTTCCCGTTGTGGTATAATCAGGAAGTGGAAGGTGTACGTACCGATGCCCGCGTATGTAACCTCAGTTATTTGCAGACAGACTGGTACATAGACCAAATGAGAAGGCCGGCATATAGTTCACCTTCCGTTCCCATCTCGTGGTCTCGGCTCGACTATTGCTTAGGAACAAATGAATTTGTAGAGGTTGAACCGCGTGCCAAACAGCAGATACTCGATTACTACAAGACACATCCGAAAGAGGCAAAGGCGCAGTTCGGCGACGATCCTTTCGAGGTGAAAAACATCATGAAGTACTGGGTACGGTCGAAAGACAATGATATGCACATCATTCCTACCGATACCTTGTACGTGAAGATAGACAAAGAAGCGGTGAAAAAGAGCGGTATGATGATGGCTTCAGATACCATCCCCGACAAGATGGTGATATCTCTTGCAGGTAAAAATACACTGTATAAGGGCGACCTGATGATACTCGAAATGATTTCGCAGTGCGATTGGACGCGCCCGCTCTATATAGCTTCAACCGTTGGAGAAGATAATTACATGAACTTGGGTGACAACTTTGTGCAGGAAGGTCTTGCCAATCGCATCACTCCCTTTACCACCAAAGGCAATGGGACGAGGAGTTTTGATACGGAAAAGACCTACAATAACCTGATGAACCGATATAAATACGGCGGACTGGAGAAACGGGGACTCTACTTGGACGAAACGATTATGCGCATGTGTCAGACGCATCGCCGGCTCTTCGGGCAGCTTGTTCTGCACTTACTTGCAGAAGGCAAAAAGGATAAAGCACTCAAAGCGCTGCAAAAGGTTGAACAGGTAATTCCCACATACAATGTACCTCATTCATATATAAGTGGCAGTCTCGACCTCGCACGTGCCTATGTATTGCTGGGAAACAGACAAAAAGCAGCTTCAATCATCAAAGATATGTGGCGCAACAATGTGCAGTATGTGGAGTGGTACCTTAGTCTGTCGGGACAAAACTTCGCAATTTCGCAGAGCGAATGCCTGAAACATCTCATGATATTGAACCAAATTGCAAGCGTAGCCCCGATGATCGGCAAGAACGAAGCGGCACGACAGACGAAACAACTCAATGCTCTGTACATGCAATATCAGGCCAAAGGCGGAACTTTCCCCGAACAATAGCGAAAACATAGCGTATGTTTATCGAACAACCGGCTAAGTGGTTGCACTGGTTATACCCGCGTGCAATATGGAGAATGGACCGAAACGAGCGTGCTGTTTACCTCACGTTCGACGACGGTCCCATACCTGAATCAACGCCGTTTATTCTAAATACGCTCGACGAGTTCGGCATCAAAGCCACCTTCTTCATGGTCGGAGAGAACGTACTCCGGTATCATGACCTGTATAACCGTATCGTACAAGCCGGTCATCAGGTAGGAAATCACACGTTCAATCACCTTGGAGCGTTCAAACATTGGGCGATTACCTACGTTATCAATACCGAGAAAGCCAACGAACTGATACATAGTCACCTCTTCCGACCGCCGCATGGCGTGATGAGGTTCAGCGAATATTGGTGGTTGAAGCGGCGTTATAAGATCGTAATGTGGGACCTTGTTACCCGCGATTACTCCAAATGGATGACCGCAGAAGACGTTCTGAACAACGTAAAGCGCTATGCTCGCAACGGTTCCATCATCACCTTTCACGACTCTCTCAAGAGTATAGAAAAGCTACACTATGCACTTCCTGCAGCTATAAGGTGGTTAAAGGAGCAAGGTTATGAGTTCAGAACTTTCGAATAGCATAAAAGCCGAGGCGATAGGTCTCGGCTTTACTGCTTGTGGAATTGCAAAAGCCGAGCCTGTAGATAACGTCACGGCCCGGAAAGTGATGCGTTGGTTAGCGCAAGGCGATTATGCCGGCATGGCTTACATGAACAACTACACCGACAAGAGGCTCGATCCGAGACTGCTGATGCCCGAGGTTAAATCTATCGTATGCGTAGCCTTGAACTACGCTCCTGCCCGAACACTGCCCGAAGGTGAATATCAATTCGCCGCTTATGCGCTCGGAAAAGACTATCACGACATCGTAAAAGCAAAGCTACACCGGCTGGCCGCCATCTTCGGATTCGAAAACTATCGCGCCTTCTGCGACTCTGCACCGGTGCTGGAACGCTATTGGGCCGAGCGTGCAGGCTTGGGATGGACCGGACGAAACCATCAGCTAATCATTCCGAAAGCAGGAAGTATGTTCTTTTTAGGCGAGCTCTTTCTCGATGTGGAGTTAGAATACGACCGCCCGCAAGTATCGAAATGCGGCCGTTGCCATGCCTGCATAGACGCTTGTCCTACGCAAGCAATACTGCCGGATAGGGAGTTCGACGCCGAGAAATGCCTCTCCTATCAGACGATAGAGAACCGCGGAGAGCTGACAGATGCCTTTGCCTGCAAGATGGGAAATACCATCTACGGCTGCGACAGATGCCAACAGGCGTGTCCGTGGAACCGTTTTGCTACGCCTAACACCACCCCCGAACTGCAACCCAACGAGGCTCTGCTCGGCATGACCAAGGAACGTTGGCACAATCTTAGCGAGGAGGAATACCGGCAGATATTCAAAGGAAGCGCGGTAAAGCGTGCAAAATACGCTGGTTTAATGCGCAATATTCAGGCTGCAAACAAGCATCAAGAAGAAACAGACAACGAATATACGGATGAACGACAGCACTCATAAAGACATAAAAGACAAGGTTAACGCCTTTTTCCACGACTTTGCGTGGCAGACAATCACGGCAGCCAATGCCGATCCCGATAATCCCCAAGCCGTAAAAATGGCCATGATCGACCATTTAGAAGAGATATATCCCCACTTCAGTACAACCGAAATATTCCGACGGTGCAATGGTACAGCGTTGCACGAAATAATGGTCGAAGAGTACAGAGGCAATTTCAGTCTGCTGTTGTCGGGCATCCTACCTTAAACAAACCTATCGTCTATCAGTCTTAGATTATCAGTCTAAATCAAATAAACCCATCTCTTATCATCTATAAAAATAAGGTTATCATCAGAAAGATTGATAGAATGGCATTGATTTTTCTATCGCCTTCTTTCTGATGATAACCTTCTCGTTACAGGCAGCCACGGCTCTTGGCAGCCTTTTATCTGCATAACGTATGCCTCGGATGCCCGCTTATTGCATGTCGTAAACCACTTGCATAAGCGTTTTACCCAATGCATCGGCGGCTTCCATAGTGGGGGCTTCGCTATATACACGTATGATCGGTTCGGTATTGCTCTTACGAAGATGCACCCATTTATCGGCAAAATCTATCTTTACACCGTCTATATCGGTCACACGTTCATTACTGTACATCTCCTTCACCTTATTTAATATGGCATCAACATCGGTGGTCGGTGTCAGGTCTATGCGGTTTTTAGCAATGAAATAGTTGGGGAACGAGGCACGCAATTCGCTTGCCTTGCACCCTTTATGGGCCAACGAACTCAAGAAAAGAGCAATGCCTACGAGTGCATCACGTCCGTAATGACTGGCCGGATAGATTACTCCACCGTTGCCTTCACCGCCGATTACCGCTCCTACTTCTTTCATCTTCGTGGTCACGTTCACCTCTCCAACGGCAGCAGCAGCATACTTTCCGCCGTATTTCTCGGTAATATCGCGCAACGCTCTCGTAGAACTAAGGTTCGAAACCGTATTGCCCGGCGTATGCGAAAGTACATAATCGGCCACCGAAACCAAAGTATATTCTTCGCCGAACATATTGCCATCCTCGCATATAAATGCCAAACGGTCTACATCGGGATCCACTACAATACCGAGATCATACCCGCCTTTCGCCATTTCACCCATAATACCGCCAAGGTTTTTGGCCAATGGTTCGGGGTTATGTGCAAAGTCTCCGTTGGGTATACCATTCAAAATCTTGTACTCAACGGCCAAAGAATCGAGCAATTCGGGCAATATAATGCCGCCGACACTATTGATTGCGTCGACTACAACCTTGAAATGCGCCTTACGGATGGCCTCCGTATCTACCAAATCCAATGCGAGTACGCTGTCTATGTGGCGGCGATTGAACGAGTTATCGTCCGTATAACTACCGATATGGTCTACATCTGCGTAATCGAAATCCCCTTTCTCGGCCGCATCGAGCACCTCTTTACCATCGTCAGCCGTAAGAAACTCGCCCTCATGGTTGAGCAGTTTCAACGCATTCCAATGCCGCGGATTATGGCTGGCCGTTATGATTATGCCTCCATCAGCACCCGTCATGCGCACCGAGAGCTCGGTTGTAGGCGTGGTAGCAAGGCCGATATTCACCACATCATAGCCCATCCCCATGAGCGTTCCGCATACTATATTCTTCACCATACTACCGGATATGCGTGCATCACGGCCCACAACGATCTTATTGGTTGCCCCTTCAGCGCGGCTTTTACGTATAAATGTGGCATATGCCGACGTAAACTTCACTATATCCAAGGGGTTGAGAGTGTCGCCGGCATGCCCGCCTATCGTTCCTCGGATGCCGGATATCGACTTGATCAGCGTCATAATATCATTATTTAAGTTTGGGCATGGCCATTACAGACCGCGCTCATAAGTTAGTTCATAAGAGCATGGATACACGCCTTGTGTGGCATATCGCTGGCCTGAAGTATGCGGTACGATGAGTTTTACCTTAGCTATTTGATCGGTAGCCGTAACAGGTCGGCCCAGTTTTATGTATGTGAGTGGCACCAACCAGCCCGTGGGAACGCTCGCGCTGTTATAGGCCGTGTACATCAGACTACTGCCCTTCAAGAACGATGCGGTAAACGTACCGTAAGTATTCTTTACGGTCATCTTGTCTACAATAGACGAAAAACGCAGGATGTTATTAGATAATTGAATCGTATCAGTAAGCAAATTGCGCTCTGTAAAGCGGCACAAAGCCGTCGCGGTCTCACCGCTATTGAGCTTATTGCCGCAACCTTCGTTTATTATCTGCATATAAACGCCCGAACTGGTGAACAGTACATATTGGTTCTTTGCCGTATCTGTCTTAAATCCGGCGGCTTCGAATTGGGCTTCCGAGATTATGTTAATGTTATGTTTGGTAATATATCGGCTGATTGCCTCGCGCTCCCTCTTCTTCTGATCGGCATAAGTTTCCCTGTGACTGCACGATGCTATCAGCAGTAAACCGGCTGTAAAAAGCACTAAATAGCTAAGTTTTCTCATTGTTTACATAATATGAAATTGCTACGCAAAGGTAAGAAAAAAAGACGACAGACTATATATGTATGCCTTACGATTTCATTTTTTTATTCTTTCTTCACAGCCGTATAGGAGTTACCGCCTCAACATATCGTCGTAATGAATAATGGCTCGGCGCACTATCTGTTCTGCCTCGGCAAGCGAACAGTACAGTTTTCCGCCGCTGGCATTAAGGTGCCCGCCTCCGTTAAAGAACTCCTGTGCCACTTTGTTGCAGGGAAAATCGTCTACAGAACGCAGACTCACCCATACGAGATTATCCTTCCGATCGTCTTCGCGCAACGATATAGAGAGTTTAAGTCCCTTGATTTGCAGCGGTTCATTTACCAAACCTTCAGCATCTCCCTTAACGAAATGGAAGTCAGACATATCCTTTCGCGATATTGTAAAGTATGCCGAATGCAATTCTTCGAACACATTAAGCTTCTGACTCATCAAATAACCGCGCAAACGTATGGCCCATGAGCTGTAATTATGGTACACATTGCGGTAGATTTTGTCCTTGTCGATACCCTTAGTCAGTAGCTGTCCGATAATAAAATAGATGTCCGGACGCGACGAATTGTAGGTAAAACCGCCGGTATCCGTCATCATTCCGCAATATATTGGTACGGCCTGTTGGCTCGTCATAGTATCGAAACCTCCCATCTGCCATATAATTCGGAAGATCAGTTCCGATGTACTGCTCATTTCGGGGTGCGATATAGTAAGCACGGTATCCATATCCGGCGACAGATGATGATCTATCATCACCCGCTTGGCAGGTGTTCCGTCGAGCAAAGGCTGCATGTCATCTACGCGCGAAGTGGCATTGAAGTCGAGACAGAACACAAGATCAGCATTGGCAAAAGCCTCTTTACAAGCCTCGGGATGCTTGTCGAAACGCACTACCTTCTCGGTATTCGGCATCCATTTCAGGAAATCAGGAAAGGCATCCGGTATCATTAAGCTTACTTGTTTGCCGTGCTGTGTGCGCAGATAGTCGGTCCAAGCCAACGAAGAACCTAAGGCATCGCCATCCGGACTTTTATGGCAACACACCACGATGCGCTGTGCATCGGCTATAAGCTGTACAAGTAAGCACAGTTCTTGTTCATTTAGAATGTCTATTTGCATAATATGTGCAATGGTAACAGGGGGGATAGGGATGGGAAAGGAGGGATTAAGGAACGACAACCACAACGCTTGTTCTTGACTTGCCTAAGTTTTACCAAGGAAACAATCGCACCTCGGCTCTCGTATCTTAGAAACATAAATAACTTAGGCGAACCAAGTCTTTACGGCATAACCGTCAAGCATCTACCGCCAATCCCTCGCCTTTCATCCCCATTCCCCTCCTTTAGAAAGGTTAGGAGGGATTCACATTCACCTTTCATTCCTCATTTTCATCCAAAGATCAGAACAACTTAGCGGGATATACGCCCGCATCGATGAGACTTTGAATTTTGTCTACCACACTCTGACGGTCGGCCGAATAGGTTACACCGAACCATTTACTCGTGGTATCAAGTACTTTTACGGTAGCTGTACCGTCGTTTATCAGCTTATTTACCATCAGCGGAATGAAGAATTCGGCCTTCAGATTGGTCATATTCTTTGCATCCGACAGAAATTCCTTGAAGTACTGTTCGCTATATTCGAAGTAATCAGGCGTGAAACCCCACATGTTCATGCTCACTGGAGTGCTGTCCTCCACGGCTACCCATGCCCCCTGCTCGTCTTTATAGCACACAGGGCCATCTACACGCATTATCTCCGTGCGCTCTACAACGGTGGTCAAGTTCCCTTGTTTGTCCTTCGAGCAGATGCCGCGGGCCACCGTACCGTTGTCAGACAGTGTGTTTCCCACACGAAAACCTACCATGGCATAATTGTTCTTAGAGCCTTCGGGCAGATCAGACAGGAACTTTCCGAGCACCATAAATGCATCACGATTATAGAAATCGTCGCAATTGATTACGCAAAACGGTTCCTTTATCGCATCTTTAGCCATCATCACGGCATGATTGGTGCCCCAAGGTTTCTGCCTGCCTTCGGGAACTGTGAAGCCTGCAGGCAAGTTGTCGAGCGCCTGAAAGCACAGTTCGGCAGGGATATGTCCCTCGTATTTCGAAAGAATTTTATCGCGGAAGTCTTGTTCGAAGTCCTTGCGAATTACGAAAACTATCTTGCCGAAGCCGGCTTTAATGGCATCGTAAATCGAGTAGTCCATAATGGTTTCGCCGTTAGGGCCCAAACCATCCAACTGTTTCAAGCCTCCGTAACGGCTGCCCATGCCGGCAGCAAGGAGCAATAATGTAGGTTTCATGTCAATATTGTTTATTAAATGATTTAATGAGTTACTGTCTGCAAAAGTAACGTTTTTAATTGAAAACGGGCCCAACCGCACCATGTTTTTTGTTTGTTCGAGGCAAATAGAGATGAAAGATGCGGAATAAAGGATGGGCGATTAATAGCTGCGCAGTTGGGATTTGGCTTGTCTAAATCTTCTATATTCTTAAAGTAAAAGGGCAAAAGTATGATGGTTTTCTTGAAAAGAATTATACCGATTAAAAACATACTACATAGTCATCTGCCTTTCATCTATCATAATTCATCCCAATTCTTTATCCCTCTCTTTAAGAGAGGTTGGAAGCAACCGGCAAACATCTACAACATGTTTTCGTTAGATGTACAACTTACGCCCGATAGGTACGCCGTCTATGACCAATAAATATATGGTCTATCCTCATCGCAGGAACTTAACTCGCCAAAGCACCAACATCCCTATCCGTCTTCCGCAGGGCACACTCCTCCTTTGAAGGGGCAGGGGGAGGTCCCTGCACTTCTCCCCCATCACTGCTTTAGAACGGATATCCCACAGCGAGGTGTATGCTCTGTCCGTCGCGGAAACTCTTGATATTGTAGAAACCACTCTTGCCTGTGTCGTACGGAACGTGCAACCCGATGCCCCAATCCACGCGGATAACGAACAAACCCATATCGTATCGCAAGCCTACACCGGTTCCTACCGCCATTTGAGATAGGAAGTTCTTGAACTTGAACTGCGAGTCAGGTCTGCCGGAATCGGCATGTACCGTCCACACATTGCCGGCATCGAGGAATAGAGCGCCAAATAAACTGCCGAAGAGGCGTGGTCTATATTCTATGTTTCCCAATATTTTGACGTCACCTGTCTGCTCTATGTACGACATACGCGACTGCCGCGACACGTATTTGCCCGGTCCGATGCTCCTAACATTAAATGCACGAATGCTATTTGCACCTCCTACGTAGAATTGTTCGTAGTAAGGAGCCTGCAAAGAATTGCCATAAGCGTAGACAATACCCGCATTCAGGTGCCCCACAAGTGTGGAATGTTCTGAAAAGCGCCACATCTTAACGAAGTCGGTCTCTACCTTGAAGAACTGCGCGTAGGGGTTCTTGAACATCTTTTTATCTTTGTTGCCCCACTTATAGCCGCCTATCATGTAGCCCAGCGATACAAGGTTTCCGCCCTCGCTCACAGTCGCATCCCACACAATGGGGTTGTTTGTTACCGATGCATTGGTATAATGATAAGTATAACTCATCTTGGGCACGAACTGATCTTGCATGGATATCTTCAGATAAGGGTTGGCATTCACCAGATTTTCGAACTCTTCGGTTTTGCTGTTCATATACTCATAAGAAAGTATAAGCGGGCTGAAAGTATGATGAGAGCGTTCTGAAGTCCAGAAATCATAAGTAAGTTCGCCCGATACAATATGGCGTTTAAAGTATCCGGCACGGTTTAAAGTATTGGTAGATGCCTTGAGCGTGGTCGACGGTGTGGTATAAGAGAGCAGATTTCTGCGGCGCGGAAGGCTGTCGCGTCTTATTCTTGAGCGTCCGAAAAGGTTGAAAGGTGTAAAGATACGGGGTAAGATAAGTGCGGCATCTCCGCCGTATTCGTAAGAATTTACGCCCGAAGAAGAGCCTTCGGCATTATGTCCGGTCTGCCATTCATACGATCCATGCATGTTTATATCTACCTTCTCGCCGCCACGAAAAGCATTACGTTTGGTGAAACCTACCACAAGTTCGGGCCCTATCCTGCCCGATGTCTTGCCTTTGGCATTAGCTTCGATATAGAAATCGTAACGCTTATCGAGCACCAAGTCGAGCGTCAAATCGAGCGAGTCGGTAGTTGCAGTGGTATCGCGTGGTGCAAATCGCAGGGCACTATAGCTGAAGAGCCCCATGTTCTGCAGGTTTGTTTTCGAGATATCCTCATTATCTACGCTGTACAACTGGCGTGGCCTCAACCTTAGTTCACGCAGGATAACACCCGTTCTTATAGGCGGTTTGCGCCCATTGAAGTGCACTGTAACGCTGCGGCGACGTATGGAATCTTGGAGTACATCGGTAAACTGTCGGCGGAGGTTGATGTCTACGTTCCCGATATACCATTTCTTTTTCACGCTTTCATCCAAGCTGTCGGCCATCTGGAAGTGTAGTAAAACCTTGCCGGGAACGTTCACCGTGTCGGCCAGATATGAGGCATACCCCTCGTTGTAGTAATAATAACCGTTGTTGCGAAACAGTTTCGACAGGCGCAGACGCTCATTCGAAAGGGCCGAAACACTGAAAGGATCGCCGTTTTTGATAACAGCTTCGCCACGATGAGCACGTATCAAACTGTCTGCCACCAACGGGAAACGAAGGTATTCTATGGAGTCTACCGTCCACAGGGGGCCCATATTCACGGTATAGGCTATCTTGGCTTTCTTGGCATTTCGCCCTGTAACGACCTTATAATCCACATCTCCGCGGAAATAACCATACTTCCGTAACTGCAATTCGGCCACACTGGCACGCAAACTCGGATTGACTTGGCTCATCAGCTTGGGCTTTGAACCGAAGGTGTTGCCTATCCATCTGCCGATACCCGACGTAGATTGCGAAAACGCATTCCATATCCACAGGCGAATGGGAAACGGTGTACGGTAATAACTGCTACCGAACAAGGCTCCATTAGGGGCCGATGCGAGCACATATTCCATCTCCTCCTGCGTCTTAACGGCATGTTCGTTTTTATTATAATTGGTGTATTCTATCTTTTTCAGGCCGGTAAAGAGCTGTTCACCCTCGGGTATGGCACGCGTAGACGAGCACGACAGCACCGACAACACTGCCGCCGGCAACAGCAATACAGCAAATATGCGCGTCTTGAATTTGTTCATTTCTTCTGATTGTTTTTAATTGTTGCTGAGTCGGATTTTACTTCCGGCTCCGGCGGAAGTACCGGCTTCTCGCTCTTGAAACGGAAGATATCCCAGAAATGTTGCAGCTTTCGCTTCCACATAAAGCCCGCTCCGTACATTCCGATACGGCCTTCAAGCCAATCATACGTATTGTTATTGTAGAACAGACGGAGATATTTGCTTGAATTTTGGTCCAAACGATACTCCAATTCCACATTATCAAAGAAGGTATCGTTACGCTCTTGGTCGGTTTCAGTGCCCGAAGAAACCTTTCCACCCACTATAACACTGAGCCTATTGTTCCATAATCGCTTGGCAAAACTGAAATTGTAATCGGTATGGATGGCACCTGTAGAGGTGGTAGAGTTATCAACACTCATGCCTATATCGAGTCCCATCGAGCGCATGGCAGTACCTGCAATGTTGTTGATTTCGGTGTTCAGGAACGAACTAAGGGCACTGTTCATGGAGAAAGAGCTCGTGTTGCCGTCGGTAAGATACATGCCCGACACTAACATGGCAATGGCTATCTTGCCACGTTCCTCGGTTGTCATGGTGTTAAGTTCATCCTGTGTGGATACATCATTGGGCGCATAAATGACGAACTGTATACCCGGACTGCGCAAAGACCGTGAAAGTATCACTCCACAATCGAACTCTACCGACCTTCCCAAGCCTGTCTCGGCGTTCACGGAGGCCTTTACACGCTCGGTAGCGGTAATACTTAACTTCGGATTCAGGGCATCTCCGGTGAACTCAATGTAGCTTCCATTTCTGATTTTGAAGGTCTTTAGCGGAATCACAGGCAACGAATATTTCATTTCTCCGTTGTCTAAAGTGTATCTACCCGTAAGACGTATGTTATCTACAGTATTATAACTCATGATCAAATCGCCGCCTCCCATCAGGTCTATATAGTTGGAGTGTTCGGCATTGAGCATACATGTAATGTGCGCAGCTTCGTCTATACTCATGGCAAGTTGCATATCTAAGCCTGTTAGAGGGGGCCTTTTCACCACTTGTTGGGCCGTATCTTTAAAGTTGGTGAACTTTACAAGCTCGTCGAGTTGGTTGTCTGTCGTCAGTTCAGTATCTATCAATACGTACGTCATATCGGTTGTACCGAGCACATCCAGCTTTCCACGCATCTTTAAATTATCTATCGGGCCCTGCATAAAGCCGAAGAAGTTGACGAAGGCCTTACCATAAGCTGTGGAACGTGCATTCTCTTTGGCATCTATGAGTTCGAAATTCTGTGCACGCATACGCACATCGAGCATCATACGATCCATATCCGAGAAGTCGAAACTGCCCGAAAGGTTCAGCGGACTGGCATTGTTAGCGAACATCTCAAAGTTCTCAAACAGCAGTTTACTACCCTTTATGCGTACCGGATCATTAGCAAAACGCATCTCAACTCCATAGGGTACGCTTACAATATACGACGAATCTAAGTACACTTCGCCATCTACGTAAGGCTTAGAAAGGGTGCCTTTCACGGTTAGTTCGCCGTCGCCGTAGCCTCGCAAGCCAACAATTTGCTCGGGAATAAAACCGTTTACGACCTGTAGAGGCAGGTGATCCATGCCCAAGGCAGCATGCAGATAGCCGTTTTTATCATAACTTCCTTCAATCGTTGCTACCTCATTGCCCTCGCTCATCAGCATGCCGTTCACGCTATGAGAGCCATCTGACCGCGGCATATAGACAAACTCTGTACTTACATTGCCGATCGGACAGTGTTCATAATACATATTATCCACAGAAACGGCAGAAGACACGGTTACCACGTCGGCAGTCTGGATAACATGGAAATCGCCGTTCATGCTGCCGGAAATATTGGGTGTATAGGGTATTACCGATAAAATCTTCTCCAAATCGAATTTATTGAGGCTGACGGTTATATCTTGCAGGGCATCATGATTATCGTCATCGCTCTGCAACATAATACCCGTACCATCGGCGGCCAGCAGTTTCACCTTTGCCGAAACGCGCCTGTCGTTGCCCAAGAAGATATAATTATCGTCGTTTACGCCGAACTCTTTGTACCCCAATACGGCGTTCTGCCCGAGAATGTGGGCACGAATACCGCCGCTTTCCATTTCGGCCGTCATGCCGAGGTCGATGCCCAACTGCTCATCGATATCGTAAAGACGAGCCGTAAGCGATGTGCCTCTCTCCGTCATCCCCCCGCCAAAAAGAGCATTGAACACATATTGAGGATTGTTCTTTCCGTTACGTATCTGGCCCGAATAGGTAATCTTGTCGTCGGTAGAAGCCACATTAAACCGGATAGTATCGAGGCGCACGCCGTATGCTACGAGCGAATCGACCTGCAACTTGCCATTGATACCGGCAACAGGCGACGAGGTCATGTCTACCAAAGCGCCTTTCAGTGCAAATTCGTACCTATTTAAAAGACGGATAAAGAAGTTATCGTTGCCCGTAGACAGGTAAAGTTGCATGTACGGAAGTCGTTCTCGCAGGGCTACTTGGTCTATGTATTTATTCTTGTACTGCCGCCGAAGCTCGCCGGCCACACGGTTTGCGGCTTTCATCAGATGTTCGTAACCGCCCTTGCCGTTCAGTTTAAGATGAAAATCCCCACAGTCTACCACGGCATGAGTGGTATCCCGTCGCGTCAACACATCGAGTACAATGTCTTCAGGTCTACTTGTACGCCCGTTCTCCACTACGCTTATGTCGCTTACAAGTCCTTGTACCTTATAATAATCTTTCATATCGGTGCCCAAATCCACATGCCCGCAGAAAGCAGCCGTAACGGGTACGTCGGTTAGATGCAGGCGATAAAGGTCTGCTTTGGCCAAATCGCACGATACCGTGGCGCGTATATTCTTGGTATGGAGCAGGGCATCGAGCGTTATGTCGCCCTTCAACAACGGGTTGTTGCTGCTGATGAATGCATGGGCCTTGCCCCCTGCCACCCGTACATCGGCCGTAAGACGGTCTACATTGTAGCCTCCGTAGCTGAAATTCGTAACACGTGCTTTGGCTGCAAGGCGCGTTCGGGGCGACATGAAGTCGGTTCCAACGCCGTCGGCCTCTACATATCCCGTAAACGGACGTAACCCCATATTGGGCACGAAGTGTTGTATTTGCAGATTGGCAGCCGTAAGTTTCGCCTGATAAGCCATGCGATCGAGGTTGAAACGGGCCGTTCCGTTCAGGCTACCCTGCCCCTCTCGGGCTATAAAACGGGCCTGATAATCTTTCCGGTCGGCCTTTAAGTGCCCGTTCAGGCTTATTCCTTGGGGGATACGAATGGTTTTCATCAGCTCCCGATCGAGCATCGAAGCCACGAAAGAGAGGTCGTAAGTACGCGCATTCACATCGATATCGGCCCGCAGACGGTCTATATCGGCAAGATTTTCAACATATCCGGCGGTTTTGAAAGTAAAGGCCGTGGGCAGTTTCAGGCTCGCCCCAACGATCTGCATGCGCCGCATATTGCCGCGTACCACGCCGTCTATCTGCAACGGATAGTTGGGGAACCGCTGCCGGAAGGCCTTCGGCATGGATTGCATGAAACGCATAATATCCTGCTTACCTATGGATGCGTGGACTGTGGCATTCATCTTGCCCGGGCGACGGGCATCGAAAGCATTCAAATCCATAGAGAATTGCGCCGTTATACTGCTCTCCGGTGTGCACAGAACAAACGACGGAAGGTGCAAACGCAGCGAGTCCATCGCCACAGGTCCGGCCATCTGTGTTACCTGCAGCCCGCTCTTTTCGTTGAAAGCACAGGCACGCAAGCGCATCGAAAGCTGCGGACTGCAATACAAGAAAGAGTCTATACCGAGCGTAATGCCGCTTAATGAAAGATGATTATAGTCGAGTCCTTTGGCATAGGTCTCAAAACTATTGTCGTATTTCAGCCGTCCGCCCGTCCAATCCAAACGCTTTACACGGTACAGTCCTTTGTAGAGATCGAAAAAGCCGCCCTCGGCAACGGTTTTACCCAGATAGGCTTGCACCTGTAAAGTATCGCCCGGCATGTGCACGGTGACGTCTGTACGACCTATATCAAGATGGTCTGCATAGATTTTCCAATAGTTCTTGCTCTGCGAAGTATCGGGAGGAACGGTATCGCTCAGTTCTATATTCATCTTTGCATCGGCCAAAGTAACAGAGTTTATTCTTACGGTTTCGCCCGATAGATCGATGCCGTGGCTCTGCAAGGCCAAACGGCCGATGGTGCCTTTCACACGGGCTTCGTGAATAAAGTTGGCGGTATTCACCTTCATATCGTTGAGTTCGAGACGGTCGATTTCTACTTGTTTGTGCAACAGGGGCAACAACTGCACGTCGACCACCGCCTTGCCGACACTGGCAACGGTATCTTTCATCTGCGGCAAAGAGTCGTTCTGCCGGATTACTTCGATGCCCTCGACACCCAGATCGAGCGGAAATTCTAAGTTTACATGGGCTATGCTGATCTGCATGCCGGTCTTTTCAGAGGCGTAAGAAGTAGCTTGTTTCACTGCCCAATGCTGGAACGGGGGGAAGTAAAACAACAGCGAAAGTATGATAAACAGCAGAATGGGCACGGCCAGAGCAATGCTTATCCACTTCAGGGCTTTTCTCATAAACGACGTATATACATTGGTTGCAATGAATGTACTAAAAAGATATTTCGTGCAAATATAGGTATTTTTTCGTGAAAGTCTATGGTTTTAGCGGCATTATTTATGCGGGTTTTCTGCAACGAGGAGGGGGTAAATCTCCCCTACCCCCTACGGAGGAGGGCGATATGGATGAGGGATGAGGGATGAAGGATGAGGGAGTAATGGCTGTATTGCAGGGGCTTGGCCTACTTTTGGATGAGGGATGAGAGATGAAGGATGAGGGAGTAATGGCTGTAATGCAGGGGCTTAGCCTACTTTTGGATGAAGGATGGGGGATGAAGGATGAGGGAGTAATGGCTGTATCGTAAGGGTTTGGTTTATATAAGATGAGGCTTTACAGCCCGCCTTTCAGATATTTTACGGACATGTTTCCTCTACTTGGGAGAGACAGGATGACGTTTTCATGCCATTTTTAATTACACATTACGGAAATACGGGGCATGTCTGTGCAAGATGTACGGGATGAAAAATGAAAGATGAGAGTTGAATACAGAAAAACACACCGTATGTCTGTGCAAGATATACGGATAGTTTATCGGCAATAGAAGCCTCGTCTATCGCCGATAAACCTATTGCATATTATCGCTTCGCCCGTTCTCTGTTTGCGGCGCAATGGCCTGCCACAGGTTATCATCGGGCAAAGGAGCGGTTACGGAGATGGTTTTCTTAGAAACCGGATGCACGAACTCTACCCCACGGGCAAGCAAAGAAATGCTGCCATCAGTATTGCTTCGCGGCGCTCCATACTTCAGATCGCCCTTGATGGGGCACCCTATACGAGCCAATTGGCACCGTATTTGATGGTGTCTACCGGTCATCAATTGCACTTCGATCAAGGTATATCGCTCCGATTTGCCTATTATATCGTACTTCAATACGGCCTTTTTCGAGTTCGGAACCTCATGATCGTAGGCGTAACTCTTATTTTGTTTCTCGTTACGCACAAGCCAATCGGTCAGCGTTCCCTCGGTTTGCTGCGGACAGTTCTTGGTTATAGCCCAATAAGTCTTGTGCACTTCACCGTCTCTAAACATGCTGTTTAACCGCGAGAGTGCCTTAGAAGTCTTGGCAAACACCACTATACCGGCCACAGGACGGTCGAGTCTGTGCACTACACCTATGAACACGTTGCCCGGTTTGGCATATTTGTCTTTGATATATTGCTTTACCGTTTCGCTCAAAGGCACGTCGCCGGTCTTATCGCCCTGCACGATTTCGCCGCTACGCTTAGAGACTATGATAATATGATTGTCTTCGTAGAGAACCTCCATGAATGGTTTACATCACATATTCATACCGCCATCTACCTGTATAACCTGCCCACTGACGTAACTGGATAGGTCTGAAGCAAGGTAAAGAGCTGTGTTTGCGATGTCTTCTACCGTACCCCCGCGGCGCAAGGGTATCTTGCTAATCCACTCCTTACGGATTTCTTCCGGTAACGCCTGCGTCATTGCAGTGTCGATAAAGCCCGGTGCAATGGCATTGGCACGCACCCCTTTCGGTCCCATTTCTTGCCCGATACTCTTCGCAAGGGCAATAAGACCGGCCTTAGATGCCGCATAGTTCGCCTGTCCGGCATTGCCATGTACGCCCACAACAGACGCCATATTGATGATAGAGCCGCCACGCTGGCGCATCATTACCGGCACACAAGCATGGATAAAGTTGAATGCGCTCTTCAAATTCACGGCAATTACCGCATCCCATTGTGCCTCTGTCATGCGCAACATCAGCCCATCTTTGGTAATACCTGCATTGTTTACCAGAATATCTACCGATCCGAACTCCTCTTTTACCTGCTTTACAACCTCTTCAGTCTGTGCAAAGTCGGCCGCATTACTGGCAAAACCTTTCGCCTTCACACCAAGTGCAGCGATCTCGCGTTCGGTCTCTAAGCCTCCATGTTCTTCGTCAATAAAGAGATCAGTGAATGCTATATTTGCGCCTTCTGCCGCAAATTTCAGTGCTATAGCCTTGCCTATACCGCGTGCGGCACCCGTTACAAGCGCCGTTTTTCCTGTTAATAATCCCATTTTTCTAATCGATTAAATTGTTTATATGATTGATTTTACTTCAGACTTGCTTTACCCAAAGCGCCATAGACCACCTTGGCAACCAAGGGTTTGCTTGACTCTTCCGTGAGTCCGTGCCCCAAACGTCCGTAAATGAACGGCACTTCGAGCCCTTTAATACAATAATGTGTAATGTCTGCCACTAAGTCCACATCGTCGATATCGAACTCTCCGTCAGCCTTACCCTCGACATATACCTTACGAAAAAGCTCTATCTCGTCCTCGTCGAAGTTCTTCCGTACCTTTTCCACCATCCATATATTGCGGAAAAACTCGGCTCTTAAGTTGCCATTTCGTACCACAGTCTCCTTGATCATGCTTAGGTGAGTGTAGATAAGCTCTATGATTTTGTCCTGTGGACGCATTTTCATGGCTGCTACTTCGTCGAGTTTATCGGACAAACGCTCCAGTTCAGACTCGATAACTGCCGAATATACGTCTTCTTTCCGGCTGAAATACGTGTAGAGTGTGCGCCGTCCTTTGCCGGAAGCCACGGCAATATCGTTCATTGTAGTATTGGCTATCCCGTTTTTGGCAAACAACTGACGGGCAACATCTACCAGTTTTTGCCGTGTTTTAGATATCGACATATTCAGCTCCTCCGTGGCTTTATGTTAAATGCACATGTATTATCGTTGTGCAAAAATATTATTTTTATTCGGACTATGCAAGCAAATAAACATTTTATTATTGCTCTTCGATCAAATTTATTGGTAAAAGCGAACACTTTTTACGTACTTTCCACTTACAACATAAGTACTGTCTATGCCCGACAGACAGGCCGTTTAACTGCCTTATACTCATAGCCTATCGCCGATATTTATATAAATTATTTGGCCTGTTCGTATTTTTTTCGTATCTTTGCGCCCGATAAGAATAAGGATAGCACATTCTTTTTGTTTCGGAAAAGCTATTCACTAAGGTATCTGAACGGAGTTTAGACTGTTGGCACAACTCATTCTCACATAAGCTACAGTCGCGAGTAATCTTTGCTTTTTTCCTATACTCAGAACTCCATAAACAACAAAGTATGAAGAGATTTATAACGTATGTAGTAATAATTTTAATTGTATTTTCAGGATTCCCAAGCGCTGTTTCGGCAGCAGGCAAGGGGAAAAAGGCAAACAAAGTAGACTGGAACCCCGTGATAGAAGCCATTATTCAAGTAGAAAGCGGTGGGCAACGCTACGCTAAACATGGCAACTCGGTGGGCGTAATGCAGATAACACCGATCTTGGTAGCTGAATGTAACCAGATTCTTAAAAGGAAAAAAAGCAAAAAGAGATACAAATTATCTGACAGATTCAGCATTGCTAAGTCGAAAGAAATGTTCCTTCTCATCCAGTCTGTACATAATCCAACGAACAATATCGAACATGCAATTCGTTCATGGAATGGGGGTACCCATTATAGCGTGAAGAAAACGCAGCGATATTTCGAGAAGGTTATGCGAGCAATGAAATAAAATATTGCAACTATACAATCCGGTTGTTCTTACTGCTTACAGGGTTCGAACAACCGGATTTTCATTTCCGTCGGGCCCGTTCGGTCAACATTCTTCCGCCGCCTCTTATAGCTGCCGCTCCCTAATATAACGCCCGTCTCTTATTTCAGAAAGATATCGCCCTGTCCTTGCCCATCTTTACCAAAGACAGGAGTACACTCTATAATTCACACCTATAACTTGTTTATTACAAACACATTGCAAACTCATTTCTCATGTTGCCTACCTAACCGCCTTACACAGGCACTCTATCGGGCTTAAATGGCACATCTGCCTTTTACAGGGCGTAGCTTTTGCTTTCAAGAAAGCCTACTCTTCTTTATCTTTCCGATACCGGCAATTCAGTTCGAAGCCGGTTACAACAGTGCCGGTAGAGTTTACTTTCACGCAAAAATTATAGCGGTTCCAAAAGAGACCGTCACTTATCGACGTCTTCGCCACACAGTATGAGTCGTTCGTACGCGTATGATCGGCATAAGAGGGATACAGCCAAATGCGTTTACCGAACGTGGCTTCGAACTGTTTACGATGGAAATCGGTGAGCAAAACACGATCTACAGATACGTCGACATGCGCCTTTTGCAATGCAGCGAGGTTGCTCTCATACATATACAACTCTTTGATAGCGCAACGTTCGAGGGGAGATGTTTCGCCCTCTTCGGGGTAGAGATTAACGAAGGCCACCACAATACCGTCTTTAACAAGGGCTAAATCGCTGTTCTCTGCCGATGTTTCGTGCTTGCAGGTAAACGTTATGGTTCTTTTCTGCGGGGTATACAGGCCCAACACAACTGTGCTCCGGCCACGTTCTGCACGTATGGTGTCGGGCGTATCGGTATTTTTCAGATAAAGCACATAACCTTCCTGCATCAAATCTCGTACCGTTGTTTTACCGATAACCAACTCAGTTTGTCCTATTCGGAAGACGGGCGGACGAACAGGAAAGCCGATGAGAGTATAAACAAACACGCCGCTCAAGAAAAGTATCAACACGAAAAGAGCCACAACAACCGCACGCATACTTTCGATATCGCGATGCTTGATACCTAATGTCTTACCTTCAGGTGAAACATCGATACGCGTATCGATGCCGAAAATAACATCCCATTGCGAGGTCAGACGCCCCTCTTCATCTCTTTGAGGACGTTTCAGAAATCTGTAAAAGCCATAATATATGGCAGCCATGAGCAGCACAAAAGCCACACACATGGCTATGAACGAGAGTTGTACCTGTGTCATATCGATAGAAAATCACCAATCTAACTTTGGTCGGATAGATGCCTGCGAGTTTTCAGGGAGCGCATCTACATATTATATATAAGGTGATTAACCGCAGACAAAGGTACGAAAAATAAACTCATATCGCAGATATACGGGGGCCACCGGCTGTTAATAAATCTTATACTTAGCATTTTTCAGAATAAAATCGTATCTTTGCAATCGGTACATACATTTGCCTGCAAACCTCTATAGGGGTATGCCGTCGGGCGGAAACGTACGATTTATCAACTAAAAACAAAATATTATGACAGGAATTATCGTATTGGCAGTGGTGGTGCTACTGGCACTTTGGGCAATCAGCATCTATAACAACCTCGTTAAGTTGCGTAATAATCGAGAAAATGCTTTTGCAAATATCGATGTTCAACTGAAGCAACGTTACGACCTTGTGCCGCAGTTGGTAGGAACAGTCAAAGGCTATGCCGAACACGAAAAAGAAGTATTCCAGCGCGTAACCGAAGCGCGGGCGGCCGCAATGAGTGCAACTACGATTAATGATAAGATGGCCGCAGACAACGCACTGACCAGTGCACTGGCCGGACTCAAGGTGTCTTTAGAGGCTTATCCGGAACTGAAGGCCAACCAGAACTTCCTGCAGTTGCAGGGAGAGATAGCCGATATCGAGAACAAACTGGCAGCCGTGCGCCGTTACTTCAACTCGGCAACGCGCGAACTGAATAATGCCGTGCAGACTTTCCCCTCGAACCTCTTTGCCAACATGTTCGGTTTTAAGAAAGAACCGATGTATGAAGTGCCGCAAGAACAGCGCGACAGTTACGAGAAGGCACCCGAAGTAAAGTTCTGACAGGGTGCGGACGGCACTTCTGCACCACCGCATCTACAGGCAGAGAAGCACCCTTTGGTTTACTCGAACCTAAGGACTATGCCGTTTCTCTACACTTGTTCAGTGTTACAAAGACCGTCTCCTTACAGTAAAAAGGTCGTCTCCTTACGGTAAAGAGGCCGTCTCCTTACAATAAAGAGGCCATCTCCTTACAGTAAAAAGGCCATCTCCTTACGATAAAGAGGCCATCTCCTTACGAATAAAGAACTAACTCTTACACACATGAAATATGTAGGAATACAAACTCAGATACGCCGGAATAACCTGTTGAGCCTAATATTGTTGATGATGTTTCCCATTATTATCTTAGGCATGGTATGGGTATTTCTGGCATTGGTAAACTATTTCGGTGCGGAATACTACGACGAAATGGGAAACAGAATATACACCCTCGACGTGGAAACGGTGAATTATTACTTCGTAACCACAGTGCCTTGGGTAATCGGGGGCGTGGCCTTGTGGTTCGCAATCGCCTATTTTACGAATACAAGCATGATCAGTCATGCTACCGGATCGCGCCCGCTGACACGCAAGGAGAACCCTCGGATTTACAATATCGTGGAAAATCTCTGCATCACATGTAACATGGATATGCCGAAGATCAACGTTGTAGACGATCCGCAACTGAATGCTTTCGCCAGCGGAATTAACAAGAACAGCTATACGGTAACCGTTACAACAGGACTGATGAGCCGTTTAAACGACGAAGAGCTTGCTGGCGTGATCGGTCATGAGCTCACCCATATCCGCAACCACGACACTCGGTTGCTCATAACAAGCATCATCTTCGTGGGTATCGTATCTACAATAATGAGCTTGGCGGTGCGCTTAATGTACAACACCATGCTGTATGGCGGCGGCAGACGCAGCAGCAACAGCAACGGGAAAGGCAGCGGAGGCTCTATTATCGTGATATTTCTCATCGGTATAGTGTGCTGCGCCATTGCTTACTTCTTCACGTTGATTACCCGATTTGCCATCTCTCGCAAACGCGAATATATGGCCGACGCGGGCGGGGCGGAACTTTCGGGCAATCCGTTGGCACTGGCTTCGGCGCTAAAAAAGATATCCGATGATCCCGGATTGGACAATGTAGGGCGCGAGGATGTAGCTCAACTGTTCATAATGCATCCGGATGAGATGGCTACAGGTATCATGGGGTTCATGAATTCGCTGTTCAGTACCCATCCGGATACTAAGAAAAGGATTGAAATACTTGAGCAATTCTAAGATGAAAGGGATAAGATTGGCGATGATAACGCTATCGGTAGGCATGGCGATGGGCATGTATGGACAGCAAAAAGTAACGTACAAATCGTTTCCGCACTACAATGAACGGGTGGCAGAATTTGAGAAAATGAGGCCCATAGACAGCACCGACATTGTGATGTTGGGCAACAGTTTAACGGAACTTGGCGGAGATTGGAACAAATTATTAAGGTGGAAACGCATACGTAACCGCGGTATAGCCGGCGATGACGCAGCGGGTATCATGGGCAGACTGATACAGATATTGCCCGGAAAACCCAAGAAACTGTTCCTGATGGTGGGCGTTAACGACCTTAGTCACAACCTATCGCCCGAACAGGTGGTGGAATTGTGCAAGCAAGTAATTGAAAAGATACGACGCGAAGCGCCCGAAACGAAGCTCTATGTGCAGAGTCTGCTGCCCATCAACGAGTCGTTTGGCCGATGGAAAACGCTCGAAGGAAAGACCGATGATGTGGCACGTATCAACAGAGCATTACGCATCTATTGTGCCGCACAAGGCATTACATACATCAATCTTTTTGCAAAATTCGTGCGTCATGGTACTAATGAAATGCGTAAGGAGCTCACTGTAGACGGCCTGCACCTGACACCTTTCGGCTATAAAGTCTGGGCATTCGAGCTTCGTAAATACGCCATAGAGTAACAACCAACATAAAAAACGCTCAAAATGTCCGTTAAATAAGACCTTTGAGCGTTTTAAGTTGCGGAGGCAGGATTCGAACATGCGACCTCCAGGTTATGAGCCTGGCGAGCTACCAACTGCTCCACTCCGCGATATTTCTTAATTGCGGATGCAAAGATAAGGCTTTTATTTGATATCTCCAAATATATTCCAACATATTTATCTTAAATGCCTATATTCCGCACATCGCTTTTAAAACGACTAAAGTAACTATAAAATTCTTAGCTATATGAGAAAAATATATTGTTTGATTATATCTGTTATCGTTATTACGGGTTGCAGTACTTCGGAAACAGACGAACACTCTAAATCCATTATCTTATTCGAACAAGCCATACGTAACACTCAAGCAGGGCACGAAGCCAATAACGATGGCACCCCTTTTGTGTTCAAGGGCTTTGATAATCCAAGGCAATTATGGCAAAAAGGAGGAACGGTAGATTTGGGTGCAGCTCTTAACATCGCTTCTTGGAACCATAATTCGCGTTTTTACAAGACGTGTGGATGGGGACTTTACGGTGAAGAAGGGGCATGTGTCTATCCCGATGAAAATCGCAACATGGATCGTTATTGTCTCACAGGAGGCTTATTCATAGACGCTAACAACCCCAATCCTAACACTTTGATAAACGTAAAAAACTATCGTGCATACATACTTTACAAAGGTGAAAACGTATGGCGACGCATAAATTTCCCCGAGTCGCAGATAACCGACGAGACACCTATCAGATGGTCGGGCGCATACGACAAGGACTATGTTAACGTACTTTATAAACCGGGTGACTCTAACTCTTTCGGTTTCTATAAGCCCATCCAGCGCGACGGATATTCTGTTATCCCCATTCCCAAATCAGGTAATTACTATTATTACGGAAACAAATGGTGTGATGCCAAAGTAATTATCAACCATTTCGGAACCAACAGTATGCATCTCCCCGAAGATATAGACCAAACTCGTATAGAGGGTATCTACATTTCAGTGGATGTACGCTTAGATCCGAGCACTCCCGATGGCAAAGTAGGCATGGATATCAGCATGAACGGAGGTTATATCGGCATTGACAAGCCATGGGCTCATGGCTTCGGAGTTTCACGTGTTATTACTATTTCCACTAAATGGAAAACCATTAACTGGATAAACTACGAAGGCGGGCAAGGTGCGAGAGATTGCAGCGACAAGGTGCTGAGTAAAGAACGTATTCTAAGTACAACCTTGCCAAACGACTAAAACAACGAAATCAGAGGCACAAGAGATATCTTTTATAAAGATTTTTACTCATAACGAAGTAACTCAAACAGACATCGTGAGCAAATTATTTTCAAAACATATCTGTCACTCCTAAATACAATTTATAGATTTATACTTTAATTCTTAACTTAAAACCTATTAATTATGAGAAAAGTCATTGTATTATTTACGCTATCCTTACTAATTGCATGCGGAGGTAAAGACTCTCCCATTGTCCCCGATACACCTAAACCGGATCCTAAACCCAATCCCCCCACACCTCCCGAAGAGATTGTTACACCTCCAAGAGTGCGCGGCTTTATGGTGAGCAGCGCAGAATATTTAGACCAAAAAGCCATCAGCGATGCTAAATCATGGGGTGCTAACGTTATCAGAATGCAGTTTAACCCCGTGAATTATGCAACAAAGCGGAAACGCGATTTTTGGGAAGCTCTGCCGGATTATCTCAATATGGTTCAAACAAAAATCGATGCAGCCCGTAGTACTGGTATAAAAGTTATCATAGATTTACATGAGCCACCAATAACGATTGATGGAAAAGTCCCTTCAACTACGACACAAGGAACGGAAGATTTTTGGAAAAATCCTGAACTCAAAACTAATTTTATTAGGATGTGGAAAGAGATTGCCACGAAATTCAAAGGTAATGAATACAATGACGTGATTTGGGGCTACGATCTCTTCAACGAACCGCAGATCAACTGGCAACATCCACCAAAGCAGTGGGGAGAGATGTCTCCCGATATCATCGCAGCAATCAGAGCAATCGATAAAGATGTATGGATTGTTTATCAACCCGGTATCAACGATAACGAATATAAAACTTATGTTCCACTAAAAGATAAACGCGTTATCTACAGTATTCACTTCTATAAACCTTTCAGCTTTACTCATCAGGGTGTCGAAAAAATATACGGAGCTGAAAACATGTCGCGCGAACAGGCACTTGCCGCTATCCAAAACAAATACCCTAATGGAAATTGGAACCGTTCTGCTATGGAAACAGACTTACGTCCTGTTGCCGATTTTGCAGAGAGAAACAACGCACCCATACTCATCGGCGAATTCAGCGTTATAGCATGGGCACCCATCGAGAGCTCAAAAGCATGGCTGACGGATGCAATCTACACTTTTGAGAAATATAACTTCTCGTGGTGCTATCATGCTTTCCGTGAGTGGCAAGGTTGGAGCTTAGAACATGCAGAAGACACAGACGCTTTCTGGTTTAAAAAAGATCCGACACCTGCCCCTGTGGCATACGAAACCGAAAGGGCAAAAATCGTTAAAGCAGGATTTAAGAAAAACGAACAGTAAGAAGACCTTATAAAAAACATTCACTTTTCATTCCTAACGTTTCCTCTTCCTTACTACAGGGAGGGGAAACATTGTGTAATGAATTATTTCGCAAGGTCAACTTCCGTGGTTCACGATGTCAACCTCCGTGGTTCATCATGTAAACCTCCGTGGTTCATCGCGTCAACTTCCGTGGTTCACCGTGTCAACTTCCGTGGTTCATCGTGTCAACCTCCGTGGTTCATCGCGTCAACCTCCGTGGTTCATCGTGTCAACCTCCGTGGTTCATCGTGTCAACCACTCGTATTCAGACAATAAGTATAGATAGATTGTATATAAAAAAGCGTCCGCACGGGGGTTATCCCGCACGGACGCAAAACTCAAAAAAGGCGGCCACCTACTCTCCCGCATTCAAGCGCAGTACCATCGGCGCAGGCGGGCTTAACTGCTCTGTTCGGAATGGAAAGAGGTGGAACACCGCCGCAATAACCACCTAAAAGGCATCTCGTCCCACACAAAAAAAAGGACGATATGGGTGATATATCGAAAAAGCAAAGACTGTCAGCAGAGGGAAAGCAAAGAAGCTTCCCGAAGTCACGCATGAAAAACAAATAACAGATCAAAGCATGAGGTCATGCGAAAAAAACGGTTCGGGCTATTAGTAGCGCTCGGCTTTGACGTCGCCGTCTTTACACCTGCACCCTATCAACGTCCTCGTCTGGGACGACCCTGAAAAAGGAGTTCTAATCTTGAGGAGGGCTTCGCACTTAGATGCTTTCAGCGCTTATCCCGACCGGACGCAGCTACCCGGCGGTGCACCTGGCGGCACAACCGGCAGACCGGAGGTCCGTCCGTCACGGTCCTCTCGTACTAGTGACGGATCCACGCAAAACTCCTGCGCCCACGATAGATAGAGACCGAACTGTCTCACGACGTTCTGAACCCAGCTCGCGTGCCACTTTAATGGGCGAACAGCCCAACCCTTGGGACCTTCTCCAGCCCCAGGATGTGACGAGCCGACATCGAGGTGCCAAACCACCCCGTCGATATGAGCTCTTGGGGGGGATCAGCCTGTTATCCCCGGAGTACCTTTTATCCTTTGAGCGATGCAGTTTCCATACACGTGCACCGGATCACTATGCCCCAGTTTCCTGCCTGATCGGCATGTCTGCCTCCCAGTCAAGCGCCCTTATGCCATTGCACTCTAAGTAGGCCGGTTACCAAACGGCCTGAGGGCACCTTTGGAAGCCTCCGTTACGCTTTTGGAGGCGACCACCCCAGTCAAACTACCCACCAAACAGTGTCCGCGCTAAAAGCGCGTTAGACCTCAGACAGCCAAAGGGCCGTATTTCAAGGAGGGCTCCACAAACGCTGGCGCGCCTGATTCAAAGCCTCCGGCCTATCCTACACATCGGATGACCAAGGTCAATGCTAAGCTGTAGTAAAGGTTCACGGGGTCTTTTCGTCCCATCGCGGGTAATCGGCATCTTCACCGATACTACAATTTCACTGAGATCATGGTTGAGACAGTGTCCGGATCATTACACCATTCGTGCAGGTCGGAACTTACCCGACAAGGAATTTCGCTACCTTAGGACCGTTATAGTTACGGCCGCCGTTTACCGGGGCTTCAATTCAAACCTTCCTCTTACGAGTGAGCTCTCCTCTTAACCTTCCGGCACCGGGCAGGTGTCAGGCTGTATACATCATCTTACGAGTTGGCACAGCCCTGTGTTTTTGTTAAACAGTTGCCTGGACCTATTCTCTGCGCCTCACATATGAACGTGAGGACCCCTTATCCCGAAGTTACGGAGTCAATTTGCCTAGTTCCTTAACCATGAATCTCTCAACGCCTTAGTATATTCTACCCGACTACGTGTGTCCGTTTGCGGTACGGGTACCTTCAGGAGAAAGCTTAGCGGATTTTCTCGGGAGTATGATTACCGGCACTATTGCCAAGCCACAAGGGGAATGGCATACTTTCGGAGGTCGGCTCTCGGGGTGGATTTGCCTGCCCCGATCAACACCTACGTCCTTCAACGGAGAATTCCGTTTCTCCGCGGCCGTGTCACTGCTCCGTCTCCACGTCGCACCTAAAGGTAGTAACGGAATTTTAACCGTTTCTGCCATCGCCATCGCCATTCGGCTGAGACTTAGGACCCGACTTACCCCGGGATGACCAGCATTGCCCGGGAAACCTTAGTCTTTCGGCGGAGGGGAATCTTACCCCTCTTATCGTTACTTATACCTACATTTGCTTTTCCATAAGCTCCAGCAGAAATCGTCTTGCTGCATTCTACGCCGATGGAATGCTCCCCTACCGATACTTTTAATTTTCATTGCTATCCCGCGTCTTCGGTGTCTGCCTTATACCCGATTATTATCCACGCCCAGACCCTCGACTAGTGAGCTGTTACGCACTCTTTGAATGAATGGCTGCTTCCAAGCCAACATCCTAGCTGTCACGGGGACCGGACTTCGTTAGACTAACTCAGGCAGAACTCGGGGACCTTAGACGGCGGTCCGGATTCTTCTCCTCTCGGGCACGGACCTTAGCACCCGCACCCTTACTGCACAGCTGCAGCGCATGAGCATTCGGAGTTCATCAGGACTTGATAGGCGGTGAAGCCCTCGCGTCCTATCGGTCGCTCTACCTCTCATGCGGAACACTGCACGCGGCACCTAAATGCCTTTCGGGGAGTACGAGCTATCTCCAAGTTTGATTGGCCTTTCACTCCTACACTCACCTCATCCAGAAGCTTTTCAACGCTTATTGGTGCGGGCCTCCATTCCGTGTTACCGGAACTTCACCCTGGACAAGTGTAGATCACTTGGTTTCGCGTCTACCACCAACGACTAATACGCACAGAGTGCGTCCTGTCCCGCAAAGGGGACTATATCGCCCTATTAAGGCTCGCTTTCACTACGGCTGCAGGCCTCAGGGCCCTTAACCTTGCCGGTGACGGTAACTCGTAGGTTCATTATGCAAAAGGCACGCCGTCACATCTTACGATGCTCCGACCGCTTGTAGGCGTATGGTTTCAGGAACTATTTCAACCTTCTAATGGAAGTGCTTTTCACCTTTCCCTCACGGTACTGGTTCACTATCAGTCTCACGGGAGTATTTAGCCTTGCCGGATGGGCCCGGCGGATTCGCGCAGGATTACTCGTGTCCCGCGGTACTCAGGATGACGCTATGTCTTATCATGCTTCGAATACGGGGCTATCACCCTCTATGGCACCTCTTTCCAGAGGATTCTTCTCACAATCAAAAGTACAATGTCGCGCTCCTACAACCCCATCTGCGCGTTGCCACGCAGGTGGTTTGGGCTATTCCCCGGTCGCTCGCCACTACTGGGGGAATCATTATCTTATTTTCTTTTCCTCGAGGTACTAAGATGTTTCAGTTCCCTCGGTTCGCCTCGTTAATCAAACTTAACGATGACCGTCCTTCTGACGGCCGGGTTGTCCCATTCGGAAATCCGCGGATCAAAGAGCATTTGCATCTACCCGCGGCTTATCGCAGCTTATCACGTCCTTCGTCGCCTCCGTGAGCATAGGCATCCGCCATACGCCCTTATCTCGTTTCTTACGATAAATCCCATAATTCATATAAAAACACAATGCACATAAACTGAAATGCACAGTCCAAAGACTCTACAATACAAAAAAGAACATTATAATAATATATATAAGAAAAGGGATACGCTCATACTTTCAGCTGTCTTGTTGGCATGCCGACAAAATAATAAAAATATTAAACATCCGCGGCATGCAAGTTTCTCATCGAAACTGTTTCTACTTTACAGTCTTGCTTGTTTCAATATGTCAAAGAACGTA
>NZ_LT160618.1:0-1192 GCF_900065875.1 Prevotella phocaeensis
CTTTCAAGCGGCAAGAGTATTGACCGGCTTCTGTCCCTCTCCGAGGAGCAGTTGCACGGGCTGTTTGGCTGTGGGGATTCCCGTCGTCGGGAGCCGTCCCCAAGAAGGGCTGAGCTGGAGGCCCTGCTTCCCGGATATGTTTCCCGCCTGACACGCAAGGGGATGAGCGTAAGGAAGCTGTTCAAGGAGTATCCTGACGGTTTGCAGCTGTCTTCCTTCAAGCGGGCCGTCCGTGAGTATAAGTTTCACGTCAAGGTCGTCGGCCATGTCGGGCACTATGCCGCAGACCAGATGTACGTTGACTTTGCCGGTGACAGGCTTGAAGTAGTTGATGAGATGACCGGCCAGACAAAAAAGGCCGAAGTCTTTGTTGCCATCCTTCTGTTCAGTCATTACACCTACTGTGAGGCCGTATGGTCGCAACGCAAGGAAGACCTGATCAAGGGATGCGAGGATGCCATGCTGTATTTTGAAGGGGCTCCGGCGGCAATAGTCCCCGACAATCTGAAAGCGGCCGTCACACGAAGCGACCGCAACGAGCCCGTCATCAATGACGATTTCACTGCCTTTGCCGAACATTACGGCTGTGCGGTCTATCCTGCCCGTGTACGCCACCCCAAGGACAAGGCCTTGGTTGAAAACGCGTGACGATTCTCTACGATGCCGACACAGTGGAAATCTACTGTGGCATGAACCTTGTCGCTGCCCATGACCGCAGTGATGTTGCCTACGCTTATTCATACGCCAGTTCGGGATAAGTATTTCTAAAATCAGCAGTGTTTTAATGTTTGATGGCACAAGGTGGAACGTCCCGGCAAATGGCGGCGGCCTTGCAGAAGCCCGGGCAAACGCCACGGCTTGATTGCCAAGGCGGAACGTGAAGAATCACGCCCTACGGCTCACGCCCCGCCATTTCCCGATAGACGCAAATCAGCTTTTAGAGAAAAACTTATCCCGAACTGGCTTATTCATGGAAAAAGGAGCACAACCTTCCGGGACTCTACGGCCCTTATGACAAGGATTTGGCGGAACTCTTCCGGCGTGCCTCGGAAATGGACAACATCGTATTGAACTATCTTCGGGAAGTGGAGCGGCTCTTGCAGTATCCTCCAAAGGCATTCAGAGCCTGCCGGGGCATACCTTTCCATGCTCCTTGCGCGCGAATGGGACTACCGTGCCCAAGCCGCCATAG
>NZ_LT160619.1:0-138135 GCF_900065875.1 Prevotella phocaeensis
AGGATATCACGAAATACCTAAAATGTCTGTATTAAAACGCTCATAAGTTAGCTCAAATTGGATCACAAACGATATGCAAATGACAAAATATAACCTGAATCAAGGATATAAATGACAAAGTCGAATGTCATTCCTAACCTAAAACGCCGAACATATCCAAATAAAAAATAAATGGATAGAACAACGGATAGAATTTCGTACTACTTCTTCTGTCTCCTATGTAAATTAGTCAAAGAACTCTTGCAAATATAATCCCTCATCAGAGGAAAGCGACGGCAAAAGTAATACAAAAATAAATAACCACCAAATATTTGAATAAGAAAATGAAAGAAAAAAGATATTTAAAAACAAAATTGATGTAAATCAAAACAAAAAAAATAAAACACATTATTATATATAAGAGCACTGTATTTCGTCAACGCAACCGCTTTTTAACCACGGCAGGATTACCGGCAGCCATACAATCATCGGGTATATCGCGCACCACTACAGCACCTGCAGCAATGATACAGCGGGCTCCAATCGTCACTCCCGGGCATACCGTTACCCCTCCGCCGATCCATGTATCGTCGCCAATTGTTATGGATAAGCAGGTTTCTATAGGCTTTCGTCGCTCTTGAAAGTCCATCGGATGCTGCGCAGTGAAGAACCTACAGTCGGGACCTACCTTTACAAAGTTACCGAAAGATACCTTTCCGCCATCGAGAACGGTACAATTATAATTCAAAAACACATGCTCTCCCATCGCTATTCCTGTGCCATGATCGCAATGGAACGGCGGATTTATGCTCGAAGAAGTCGGTATACCCGGGATAAGCGCTTCGATTACAGCCCGATAATCGGGCGAATGGAGCGTCATGGTCTGCAACCTACGGCACAATTCATTGGCACGTTTCACACTTGCAAGTACTTCCTCATCGGCAAAGCAATACAGTTCTCCCGAGATCATTTTTTCGTATTCCGTCTTCATTCGCAATAGCTTTTGATGACAAAGTTACGAAATTTTTCGTACATTTGCCCTATCGAACAACCGAAGAAACAAGAAAAGACAACAGCACATGGCGCAAGGAGAACAGCTTACCAATAGCATTTCCGGCGCTACAGTTAAGGTCTATCGCTGATAGACAGACTCTCTATCGCAGATACACCATACGCCTATCGCCAATAAGAGCCCGAAAGAAATGAAACAGATACTACCTATACTCCTCGGATTGCTCTGTGGTATGCCGGCTACAGCGCAGACCTATGGCTACAACACGGGCTTCACACTCTCGCCGCATGCCTTTTGCGACACCATTCCCATCGAGATTATCGACGATCGGATATACCTCAATGCCACGATAAACGGCCGTCTGCAACGCTTATGTATAGACACCGGCAGCAGTCAGGGCACGGTTTATGAGGGAGAAAGCACCCGCTCGTATCGCGAATTGGGCAACATCGTGTCGCTCGATGCCAACGAACGTGCCGACACCGTGCGGGTGGTATCGCTGCCGCCCGTTACGTTCGGGCACATCACTCTTACCGATTATGTGGCCTCGGTGATGCCCCGACCGGCAATGAAAACCAAATGTGATGCCGTTATCGGTTTCGATCTCATCAACAAAGGCGTGTGCATGAAGCTCGATCTTCGCCGTAGAATGATGATACTCAGCACGGATAAGGATGCTTTCCGCGGCGAACAGGGCTATGAATTGAAGTATCGACTGAAGTGGTTCGTACCGTATGTTTACGTCAGTCCTTTCATGCGTCATACCGACGAGGTACTTTTCGACCTCGGATACAGGCAACTTTACACCATGAACAAGCAGAACTTCGACAAACATGTCTACAAAAGCAAGCAGGTAAACGCACAGGTCGAGGGCTTCGCCTACGGCAATCTCTCCATCGGGAGCTATGGTCCGGAGCACGAAGACGAGGTGGCTTTCCTCAATCTCGACCGTTTGAAATGGGGCAATTTCGCCTTTACAGACGTGAAAGCCATTACCACTCAAGGCGCTTCACGTATCGGAGCGCAGATATTGAAGTACGGTACGATAACCATCGATCCGTTTCGCAAGCGTATCATCTTCAGTCCCTATAACGGCAACGACACCGTTACGGTGGCCAATAAGCAGGTAAATATCGCCTATGTACCGCAGGACGACATGCCCACAGTGGGCCTTGTACGCAAAGAAAGTGCAGAGTATAAGGCCGGCTTACGGCAAGGCGACAGGATTATACGTATAAACAACGAACCCGTAACATCCTTCGAACAATTCGTAGCCTACCCGTTCGTTTCGGGCAGGCACTATAAATTGCACATCATCACCCGCAACGGAATGCAGCGAGAGGTATATATCAGCATCGATTAACAGTCGGTCTGCACGCGTTCATTCCCTCGTCTGCCACCGCTACACCGCCGGTTCGGCCGCTATTTCCCTTAATTTCGTAAGCAGCATATCGCGTTTTTGCCGGTTCGTGCCGTACATAATCATGCGGATAATGCCCTTTTTATCGATCAGAACCGTGGTGGGAAACGATTTTACCTTGAATATCTCGTTCAGCTGCCTGTCGGCTGCAACCTGCTTGAATTTGAACCCTTGGCGCGTTACAATATCCATTATTTCGTCTTTCTTATTATAGGTAACGGCAAGATACCGTGCGTCCGGCACCGCTGCGAGCCACTTGCTGATCTCCGGCATCTCCCGTATACAAGGCCCGCAGCCCGTGTACCAGAAGTTCAGAACCAACGGTTTGCCCGCCGTGTTGCCCTCTGTATAGCTGTTACCTTCTATATCTTTCACTTCGAAACGGGGCACTTTATCGCCCACTTTAGGACACTTGGGATCGATAGGCACCATAGTTCTCACAGGAAATCCCTCTTTCCCATCTTGCAACATTTTCCGTATGCCGTCGACATTTTGTACTCGTTCGGGCGGTACGGCATACTTCATATCGTCGGAAGTCAACGGTCTGTCGGCATTAATCACAAAGACTGCCAAGCCTTGTTCGCGGTTCGAATAGAGACGCATCGGCAAATATTCCACGCTGAAAGGGGCGAACTCGAAGTAAAAACCGTTCACCAAATAACGGCATTTTACTAAAGAGTCTGCCTTCTGTGCACGCCCTGTCGCCGACAGAACGCACAACAATAATGTAATGATATATATTCTTTTCATATTCAACCGGTAAAATGTACAGGCAATCGGTGTTTCCAAAACACGTAATTCAAAATACCTATGCACCTTTTTTAAAATACCTACGTAGGCTATTTCTTCAATGCAGCCTTAGCATTGGTTATCATTCGCTGCAATACAGCTGAGGGCTGTGGCTCTTCTTTGGCCTTTTGCAGGAATTTCTCATAACTTGTGTTCTGCCTGCCCGTATCGCCCAACGCCCCGTAAACCTGTCCCAGATTGTAATAAATGGTCATGTTGTCGGGATTATACTTCACGGCTTCTTCCCATTGTTCGGCTGCCGATTTATAATTTCCGCGCTTGGCGTCTGTCTCGCCCAGTGCCCTATGCGCGCCGAAAAGCATGCTCTTTTCCTGCGAAAGCATAGAAAGAGTTTCGTTAAGCGCCCCTGCTCCTTCGTCTGTAAAGCCCATTTCGATGCACAAAAGACCGTATCTGTAAAGCACACCCGCATTCTTACGGGCGCTCAGTTCTACCGCCTTCTTGTAATTTTCATAGGCTTCGGCCTGCTTTTTCAATTGCGACAAGCACATCGCAAGCGAATAATAATCCTCGAAAGTGCCGTCTCCGTTCCCGATCAGTTTCGCATATTCCCCTCTTGCACCCTCCCAATTCCGGCACATGAAGTGAGAGTTGGCAAGCTCTCTCTTTACAAATACGTTCGACGAGTCTCTCATATTGTACTGCAAGGTGAGCATTAAAGCCTTCTCAAAAAGCCCTTTAGCGTTGTAAGCCTTGGCCAGTTCCGCCGCTATTTCTCCGTCATAAGGATAACGTTTCACCAATGCAGCGCCGCAAACTATTTGCTCTTCGCCCAAAGCAAGGTGCTTATAGCAATAGAACTTCTCGCGAAAAGCCTTGTGCGAGAGCGTATCTTCCGCCATTACACCCAGCATTTCGAGACATCGGCGATAGTCTCCGCGCAGGTAATAGCAGTCGGCTATCTTCATCCGCAGACCGTCGGAATCATGCTCCATACGTGCTCTTTCGTAGCAATTCAGTGCTCCGAGCACGTCGAACTGTTCCATACAACTGTCGCCGAGATACTCCATATCGTGATTGTCTGCACCCGCTCGGGCACAGACAACACACATCATCAATAGGAAAACTGCCTTCCTCATGACCTTAATTAAGAGAGATTATTCCTTTTTCAGCGTAATATAGATGGTGTTATTCTTCTTGTTAACGGTCATAGATTCTATGCGATCCGGAGATAGCTCTTTCAACTGTTCCATCGCAACGGGCTTTCCGTCGACGATATATTTCGCTTTATCGAACCCGAGCGCAGCTTCTACCGACTTTCCATCGGTCGTCTTGCTGTCCGTAACATTACTTCTATCGGTCGTATTCGGCCCTCCGGCCTTCTCTGTTCCGTCCATTTTAAACGTTATCGGCACTACATATTTCACGTTAACAGGCTTTCCGTTCTGCTTACCCGGTGTCCATTTCGGCATACTTTGTACAACCCGTAGCGCTTCGGCATCGAGAGAAGGCGCCACAGATCGACTTATTTCGGCATTAGACACACTGCCATCCTTCCGTACAACGAAACTTACCGCAACTCTTCCTTGCAAATGAGCCTCATAGGCCTCCTTGGGATATTTGGTATTTGTACCGAGATATTGCATCAGAGCACTTGTCCCGCCCACGAATTGAGGCATTTCTTCCACGACTTCATATACTTTCGTTTCACCGTTTTGGACTGAATTCTGCGCATCCTCCGCAGGTGCAACACCGATATATCTATCATCAACCGCCGACGTATTGCTCTTTGCAACGCGCGAATGTACCTTCTTCTTTGCTTTCGTCTTCGGTTTACCGATCACAGTCTCCATATCTTCGAGACTGTTACCTACACTCCGTGCCACCGTTTCTATATTACTAACCACAAGAAGAGCCGCTGCCAATGGCACGAAAAGCAAGTATTTGGCCCTTCCGATTTCATGTGTACGACGTTTGTTCATCATTTTTATTCGTCTTTTAATGGGTAAAACATTGAAATTATTCGATATTGTAGCTACGTTCTTTTGATAGGTCAGCCCCAACAGATGGTACTGATACGCCTTCCGGTCGTTGCCCCGAGCAATGACGCTGCTATCGGCAAGGAACTCCAGATTTATTCTTATTTCGCGTTTGAGCAGCCATACAAAGGGATTAAACCAGCACACTACGGCGAACAGTTCGGCAAACAGCACGTCTAAAGAGTGCATCTGTCGGGCATGGGTGGTCTCATGAACGATGATTTCTTGCCGTTGAGCGGCGCTCTGTGCATCGGGATTGAGGAATATCCAGCCGAAGAACGAGAACGGACTGCCCTTTCCATCGACCACATACACGCGCACTCCGTCTATCGTCTGCACCTTGCAACGGTGCGCCAGCATGCAGATACTCGCGATCTGCCATACAAACCGGCCGGCAAGAAGTATCGTTATCGAGAGATAGATGGCCTGCACAAGTGCCGTCCATAAGAATGCAGGAGCCTCGGCCCGTACCGTTACCGTAGGCAGAACTACTTCGGCATAAGCATAGGCCATACTTACGGCAGACTCGTTCGACCGGATAAGCGCTTCTATATTGAGAAACGGGATGCACAGGGCTACGGCATAGATGCCGATGAGCATAGCCCTGCGCCAGCCGAAAAACGTGTCTTGCCCGAACAGAGCGCGGTAGAAGCCGTACAATATAATCAGGCTGACATTGACTTTAAGCAGATAAATTACCATCGTTCGTAATGTTTAAGTGTTCAGTTGCGTGCCCCTGTTTCTATTTCATCGATAATGTCTTGCAATTCTTCGGGGGATATTTTGTCTTCATGTGCAAAGAACGACACCATATCTTTGAACGAATTACGGAAGTAATCGTGTACAAATCCTGCCATAAAGTGGCGTTTATAGTCGGCCTCTTTCACGGCCGGAGCATACACGTATGTATTGCCTTTGCGCTCCTGAAGCACGTATTTCTTGCGCTTCAGGTTGTTCACAACCGAGGCGAGCGTGGTATACGGCGGCTGCGGATGGGGCATCGAAGCGAGTATTTCCTTTATGGTACAGCTGCCAAGTTGCCAGATATACTGCATTGCTTCTTCTTCTTGTATCGTCAATTTCTCCATTATTCCGTGTTTTAATGGGGCTTTTAAAGCGGTTAAACATTCTGCATAAAAAGAATATATCATATCCTTTCGATTGCAAATCTACGAAAATTTCGTAGACACGCAATAGCTTTAAGATTAAAAGTTGTTAACAGTATAAATATTTTTCTATGAATATAAAACCATTACGAAATTATCGTAAGTAAGATAAAAAGATAAATTATCAACGAAAAGAGGTAGCAATCCACTCTCAATCTCCCCTTTCTAAGGAGAGATGACTACAGGTATTGCACCAACAGAATGCCTGTTTATCGGCGACAGGCAGTACACCTAACGGTGACAAATGCACCGTTTAAGTCCGACAGACAATAGGTGTATCAGTAGCAGGTATTATTTTTCGCTATCGTTTATTGTGCTCTTCTTTTCACTTATCCAATACTTTCTTTCCCCTATCCCCTTGAACTAATATAAACGCAACGCACAATAAACCTACTCACTTTTACGATAAGCACCATACGGCAGGTTCGTTTGTCGATAATACGCAACTAAATTAGCAGATGTACCTGTTATCAATCCCCGCTCAATCTGCCCTTTCCAAGGGGAGACGCTTTTATTGACAACACATTAAAAAGATATACACTGATGGCTTTCCAAACAATACTCCTCCGCTTGCAAATAGGAAGGAGGAAGGGAATGAATGCTCCTTACTTCTTCAACAACCCCGACTCGATATCGCTGTTCTTCATGGTTCGGTTGATTTCTCTGTACTTCCGACCGTGCGAGAAACGCCATGTGAGCGTAAAAGACACCATATTTCCGATGTCTTGTTGATGTATCGAAGTGGTCTTGTTGACATACCTGTTGAGCAATTCCGTACGCATCGTGAGCGGATTGTGCTGCATGCAGTGCTGCCAATGCAGCGACAAATCGACGTTGCCCCATTTATACGTACCCGACACATAGTAGGCCGGGGCCTGATAGCCTTTGTTTTCGCCCTCCAACCAACGCCATCCGTTATCGATACTTGCCGCAAGTACGAACTTTCCGAGATAGGCATTGAGCCGCAAGGCAGTACTGAAACCTGTGTAATGGTGCTTGTAATCGTGGCCGTAGTTTAGGCAACGTATCACGCTGGCCGTCCATGCAGCCGTGAAAACCGACGGGATTATCTCGTATTGACCGTAGCTTTGCAAAAGCAACATATTGATGGCACGCTGGTTACTTCGTGCGAACACAAAGCCTGCAGAGATGCGTTCAATGCTCTGCATGATGCAGTTGTGATTGTTACGATAAAGCATCATCAGCTCCGAATAGAGGCGTTTGTCTTGATAAGACAGCGTGAATTGGTGCTCTAAACGGCTGTTGGAACGCAGACGGGGATTGCCTGCATTGATGTCCATTGCATTGACTTTCACGGCTACATCGGTCAGATACTGCGGACGGGGTGCATGGGGCGCGATGCTGAAATCGTACTTCGCCGTGAACACATTGAGGAAAGAATAAGACAAGGTGAACTTCGGACGCAGCAAATAATAGGTGTATCGGTCGGCTGCCTGACGGTAATAAATGCGACTCAGCCCCATGCCGAGCATGTAATTCAGGCCATACAGCCGGCCTTTAAGCTGGGTGTAGACGTAACAGTCGGCCGACTGTTCGCCCACGTGCTTGCTTATATCGCCCGTATAAGTATTCTCTACGTACTTCTGACGGTACTGCAAGCCGGCCGAGAAGGTAAACGGACGCAGCTTATTCTCATAGATTGCCTCCGACAGAAGCGAATAACTGTTGCCTTTTCCGCCGTATTCGTACACCCTATCTTCCTTATTATAATAGGTATAGGAGGAGCGGATATAAGTGCCCACCGCATTGGCCGTAAGGCTCTGATGGGCTCCCAACGCTACATGCCAATACAGGTCGAGGGCGGGAGACGACGATTTATCGGTACTGTTCAGTTCGGATATCGCCGACACACCGTTAAGCATACTCTGACGCATCTGCCTGTCTTCGGGCGTGCGGTCGGCATCTACCGTCAGTTTAGCCTGCAGCACGTAGCGATTGGAGTCGGCAATACTGTAGGTAAGTTGCAGATTATTGCCAAACGTTTTGTCTGTAGAAGACAGGTCGCGATGCCATCCGGAGTACACGCTCCCATCTTCTAACAAGTATCGGAAGGTCTCCTCTGACCGACGGCCGGTAAAGTTTCTGTAACCGAAAAAATAGCTTATGCCGAACTGGTGCTTGCCATAATTCAAGTCGGCATACGCCATATTGTTGCCAAGGCGCGCGGTTAAAGCCTGCGTGAGGTCGGCTCCGAGCGCATATCCCCGTACTGCACGCGCCGTAACGATATTGATAACGAAACCCACATTATCGCCGTAACGCACTCCCGGGCTGCGAATGTAATCTACATACTTAACGGCTTTCAGGTCGAGAGCCAACAGCTGTTCGCCCGAGGCAATAACATCATTGATGCGAACCTGTACTTCTCCCAGACTTCCATCTGCCGAAATGGTGTGCAACACCTCATCTACTTTAATGTTGGGCAGTGCCAATTTGCCAAGCAGACCGTAGGCCGAAGTAGACTTTTCCTTCTGTATTTGCGAGGGAAATATCTGCTGTCCGTCTATTTTATTAATAACATGTGCGCCATGCACCACCACTTCACCCAAGGTAACAGTGTCGGCCACGGTTGTCGGCTGCTGTCCGTAAAACGGCAACGCCATACCGATGGCGAGAATGAATAAAAGGGTTTTCTTCATCTTTGCATTCGTTTGTTGTTCCGAAAGCAAAGGTATAAGAATGATTATCGGCACAAGAAAATATTGTCTGACAACTGTCTGACATTTATCCGACATGCGTCTATAACACAATAAAAGGCACTGCAGGGCTTCTGCATTGCCTTTATTCGTATAGTATTACTTCAAAACTGCCGCACTGTCACCTAATCATATATGGCCTATTTCGCTATAGTGAGCTCGTAAGCCTTACCGCGTTCCACCGCTATCCGCACGTTGCTGTTATCCTCAATAACAGGTTTAAGGCGACGGATAAGGGTATATAACGTTTCTGCAGCATCGTCTTTCTTGGGCCAGAGCGCCTTGCAGATGTCCGATTTGGTCAGTCTATGATCGGCAGAATGCATGAACATCCGCATCAGTTGTTCCTGCATGGGCGTAAGTTTCAACGGTCTATGGCCGGTACCATAGAACTGTTGCTCGCCAAGAGCATACGAAAGACTGCCGAAAGAGAGCATGTTTTCGGTGCGACGGCGTATATATCGCATCGACAGGAACAGCCACAAAAAGCCCAAGAACGACAACACAAGCGGCAAACGCTGGTCGGACATGCCGAATACAGTCATAAAAGAACAGTTTGCATAGCTACGGAAAAGGATCGTACGATCGTTGTTTTTCCATGCCATCTGCCGGCTGCAAAGAACATTCTCCGTACCGGAAACATCGTAAGAGAGTATGGATTTGTCTTTCAACTGGGCAATGGAAAGGTGATTTCTATAGGCTTGAACGGTGTCGGGCGTAATCCATGAGTCGCGTTTCTCGGCCAAAGTCTGCGACAAGGCCTTGTTCATATCGGCAACGATCGATGCCTCTGCGAGCCGATAACTGCCGAAACTCGCCAAAAAAGACGACAATATAATTGCAAAAAACACCAGCACTGAATGGATAGGTTTCATAAGCTAAAGGTATTAAGTCGGCTACAAATATAGCGAATTATCGGCAAATAACCTACATTCAGCAGGCAAAAAACAAGCAAAAAGCACTGCTACGGTTGCGATATACCAAGGAAAAACGTATCTTTGCAGCAGGGTTTAACGCTCAAACACAACGCATATGAACAACGATATCTTTCTAAAAAACGTAGCTATACTATCGAAAGTCTCGGAAGAAGAGGAACGTGCAACGCCGGTAAAAGGCATTCCTCTGCCCTCCGTAGAGGCGCTTCGCGACATCGTGGAGTTAGTTAAAGTGATCGTATTCCCCGGGTTTTTCGACCGTAGACAGACCGATAGCAACATCAGATCATACCATATCGGCGTGAATATGGAACGTCTGTTTGCGCTGTTGCAGCAACAAATTTGCCTTGCTCTGCTCTCCGAAGAGGCGGAAAACGGCGGAACAGGCGAGAGAAATGCCAAAGAAATGGCCCTTCGCATCATAGACCGTCTGCCCGAGATCAAACGTCTACTCTACACAGATGTAGAGGCTATCTTCAACGATGATCCGTCTGTGAGCAACATCAGCGAGGTTATCTTCTGCTATCCGGTGGTGGAAGCGATGCTACACTATCGTGTCGCCCACGAAATACTGTCGATGGACGTGCCCGTGATACCGCGTATAATTACCGAACAGGCACATGCCAAGACCGGTATAGATATCCATCCCGGGGCACAGATAGGCGAGTTTTTCTCGATAGATCACGGTACAGGCGTGGTAATCGGGGAAACTTGCGTGATTGGAAACCACGTTACGTTGTATCAGGGAGTAACTTTAGGGGCGAAAAACTTCAAGTTAGACTCGATAGGTCGCCCGTTGAACGTTCCCAGACATCCGATTATCGAAGACAACGTAACCGTTTATTCCAACTCCACCCTGCTGGGACGCATCACGATAGGCCACGATACCGTTATCGGCGGCAATATCTGGGTTACGAACAGCGTACCCCCACACTCGAAAATACTGCAAAGCAAGGCGCTCGATGTATCGTTTACGGGCGGATTGGGGATATAAATAAGAAGACGAAAAAGTTAAAGCAGTTAAGGAAAACTGTGCCCGTGTCGGCACAAAGGTCAATACACATCAGTTATATATTCAGGGAACTAACGGTTTCGACCGCCTTAACTACTTTAACAAACCTAAATCCTAAAACAAAGCGACAACCGCTTTAATTTCTTTACCCGCTACGTTATTCTTCGGGAGCCTTATCGATCAAGTCCATAAACTGGTCGAGTTTCGGCGTTATGATAATCTGTGTACGGCGGTTACGTTGCCTGCCTACCTCCGTTCCATTGCTTGCTATAGGGTTGTATTCTCCACGACCTCCTGCCGTCAGACGTTTGGGATCTACGCCATAGTGGTTCTGTAGATACTGCACAACACTTGATGCTCGCAGGCATGAAAGGTCCCAATTGTTGCGGATATTCTCGCGACTGATAGGCACGTTATCGGTATTTCCTTCAATCAGAACATCATAGTCTTTGTAATCCATGATAATCTTAGCAATCTTACTAAGCGTGGTTTGCGCACGATCGTTGATCTCATACGAACCGCTCTTGTAAAGCATATTATCGGCCAACGATATATATACTACGCCTTTAAGGACTTGTACGTCAACTTCCTTTAACTCCTCTTTACTCAAGGAGCGGGTTAAATTGTTGGTAAGTACCATGTTTAAGGAGTCTGATTTGCTCTTTACCTCCACTAAATGGCGTATGTATTGGTTAGATTCGTTGATCTGATCGACGAGTTTGTCTATACTAACGTTGTTCTGATTGGCATTCGTCAAGCTTTTATCGAGCGAATTCTGCAACGCGGCATAGTCTCTTTTCTGTTGAGCCAACTGTTCTTCGAGCGACGAAACGCGCGCCTGTGAAGCGGCCAGCTGCTCTTTAGCAGTCTGATAACTATTGGTCAGCTCCCGATTTTCGTTCTGGCAATTCACCAAATCCTTCTTGCTTGCGCAACTTGAAACAAGCAGTACGCCCGAAAGAAGCATCGCTGAAAACACATATTTTCTCATCATATCGTTATAAGTTTTATGGTTACACATTATTGTTGCAAATATACAGATAAGACGGATAATAGGTTAAGATGTTATTTTGAATTAGAATAATTTAACCACACAGGCATGTATTTATCCGGAATTAACATGTACGACAGGCCTATTTTCCATACATTCGCAAAATACCGACCATATTTACCGGCCTACAAAACTACCTTCGGCAGCAGCATACCATATAGTCATCGGCCATAGACAGTATATTTAAGAAACTTAGACAACACATCTAAACAGCTTAGGGGGCACATCTATTTGATATTCCTAAAAAGAATGTTGTTAAAAAACACAAAACCTAAGTCGGCAAAATATTAAAAATAGCAATAACGAATGCTTAAAATTCTTTTTATATTTAACTTTGCAATCGCAAATAGTTTATAGCAAGAACTTATGAATAGAAAGAAAATACGACAGATACTTATGCTCCTTACCTGCATTGCAGTGATGGCCGGTGTGGCTATCAGGCGCAATGGAAAGCTGTTGGGGCACGACCTGAAAGCGACAACCGAGGCATCCGACACGAAAACAGCGGCCGTTAAAGACACGATGCAGGTGCTTTCAGACGGCACAATTGTTATCAATACGCTGCCTTTAGGCAAGGATATTACGGGCTTTGCGGGGCAAGTACCGTTGAATATCTACCTGAAAAACGGCGTTATAGATAAGGTAGAAGCCCAACCGAACCACGAAACACCCGACTTCTTCGAGCAGGCTTCTGCCCTTCTTACCAAGTGGAACGGTAAGAAAACCGACGAGGCACTTGCCCTAAAAGTCGATGGAGTGAGCGGAGCCACGTTCTCTTCGCGCGCTATAATAGGCAACATGCGGGCCGGTTTGCAATATGCATCGCAAAAAGCTGTTATGCCTACCATCTTCGAGAAGATGGATTTAAGCATCAAAACCATTGCCGGACTCTTGGTAGTGCTGCTGGCTGCCATTCTTCCTTGGTTCTTCAAGAACAAGAATTACCGCACCCTGCAACTCATACTGAACGTTGTTGTGCTTGGTCTTTGGTGCGGCACGTTCCTTAGTTACTCGGTTTTCGTGAATTACATGGCCAACGGAATAGACGTATGGACATCATTTATCCCCATCGTCATGCTAATTACAGCCTTCATTTACCCGCTTTTCGGCAAGAAAAACTATTACTGTACGTACATTTGTCCGTGCGGTTCGATGCAAGACTTGGCAGGAAAAGCAAAGGTAAAGAAATGGAAGATGGGAGCTAAAACCGTGAAACGGCTTACATTCTTCCGCAAAGCACTTTGGACGGTTCTGATGCTTTTGATGCTCGCAGGCGTGGGCTTCGAGTGGATGGACTACGAAATATTTTCGGCATTTATCATTACTTCAGCCTCTACGGTGGTCTTACTGCTCGCCTGCCTGTTCTTCATACTCTCCGTGTTCGTACCGCGTCCGTACTGTAGGTTTATCTGTCCTACCGGCACTTTGTTCAAGGTAGCACAGGATTCCAAATGATATAGAAAGTTCAAATCGCCGGTTTACCATCAAAATTTCTATGCGATTTGAGCTCTATATGCTCAATTTATGCTATCTTTGCACAAGAATTAAACACCCGTAAATATTAATATGTATGATTCTTTTCTTTAAAACTCCCAAAGAAAACGTGATTGCCACCGAGATCGACCACCAGCCCCATCAGGACGAAATAGACAAACTATGCTGGCTGTATGGCGATGCAACGTGCTTACATGCCCAACATTTGGACGGTTACTACGTGGGGCCGCGCCGCGAAATGATTACTCCGTGGAGTACGAATGCCGTTGAGATTACTCAAAACATGAGTCTTAACGGCATTTCTCGTATAGAAGAATACTTTCCGGTAAACTCTGAAAAGGCGGTATACGATACGATGTTGCAGCGTATGTATAAGGGATTGGATCAGCAGATATTCAAAGTAGACCGCCAACCGGAACCGGTAAAGCATGTTGAGAGCATCGAAGAGTACAACGAGACGGAAGGTCTGGCACTCTCATCCGAAGAAATAGAATACTTACACACTATAGAAAAGCAGAACGGTCGGCCGCTTACCGACTCGGAGATATTCGGTTTTGCGCAGATAAACTCGGAACATTGCCGGCATAAGATATTCGGCGGCACTTTTATTATAGACGGAGTAGAGAAAGAATCTTCATTGTTCGGCCTCATCAAAAAGACAACCAAGGAAAATCCGGGCAGGATATTGTCGGCTTATAAAGACAATGTAGCATTCGCACAAGGCCCTGTAATCGAACAATTCGCACCTAAAGACCAGTCTACAAGCAACTATTTCCACGTGCAGGATATAGAAAGTGTAATCTCGCTCAAGGCAGAAACGCACAATTTCCCTACTACCGTAGAACCTTTCAACGGCGCTGCAACGGGTACAGGCGGCGAAATTCGCGACCGTATGGGTGGCGGTACGGGATCTTGGCCCATTGCGGGAACGGCGGTATATATGACGGCTTACCCCAGACTTCGCACTGCTTCCGTCGGCTCCCCCGCAGAAGAGGCACCGACAGAACGCGACTGGGAGAACGTTATGCCCGTGCGTAAGTGGCTCTACCAGTCGCCCGAACAGATTTTAATCAAGGCCTCTAACGGCGCTTCAGACTTCGGAAATAAATTCGGGCAACCGCTTATATGCGGCTCGGTGCTTACGTTCGAGCATCAGGAAAGTACGCAGGAAAACGCTCCCAAATATGCTTATGACAAGGTAATTATGCTGGCCGGCGGCGTAGGTTACGGCAAAAAGCGCGACTGTTTGAAGAAAACACCGCAAGCAGGCAATAAAATCGTGATAGTGGGAGGCGACAACTATCGCATCGGTCTGGGCGGCGGAAGCGTGTCGTCTGTAGATACCGGCCGTTATTCAAACGGCATAGAACTGAACGCGATACAGCGTGCAAACCCCGAAATGCAGAAACGTGCCTACAATCTTGTGCGTGCCTTGGTGGAAGAGGACAATAATCCGGTGGTCTCAATCCACGATCACGGCAGCGCCGGACACCTGAACTGTCTCTCCGAACTCGTAGAAGAATGCGGCGGAGAAGTAGATATGACGAAATTACCCATTGGGGATAAGACGCTCAGCGCTAAAGAAATCATCGCCAACGAAAGCCAAGAACGTATGGGACTCCTTATCGATGAGAAGCATCTGGAGCACGTGCAAAGGATTGCCGAACGCGAAAGAGCGCCGATGTATATAGTGGGTGAAACCACCGGAGATGCGCATTTCTCGTTCAAGCAGGGCGACGGAACGAAACCATTCGACCTCGATGTAGCACAAATGTTCGGGCATTCGCCCAAGACTATCATGCGTGACGAGACGGTAGAACGCCATTATGCAGACGTTACATATACGCAGAACGACTTGGACGAGTATCTCGAACGCGTGTTGCAGTTAGAGTCTGTGGCATGCAAAGACTGGCTTACAAACAAAGTAGACCGCTCTGTTTCGGGCAAAATAGCCCGTCAGCAATGCCAAGGAGAAATACAATTACCTCTATCGGATTGCGGTGTAGTGGCGTTAGATTATCGCGGTAAGAGCGGTATCGCCACTGCTCTGGGGCACGCACCGCAAGCAGGATTGGCCTCGCCCGAAGCGGGTAGCGTGCTCAGTGTGGCCGAAGCACTGACGAATATCGTATGGGCACCTTTGACAAACGGCCTTTCAAGCGTGTCACTTTCTGCAAACTGGATGTGGCCATGCCGCTCTCAAAAGGGAGAGGATGCCCGTCTATATGCGGCAGTCGAGGCTCTAAGCGACTTATGTTGCCGTCTTAATATCAACGTTCCTACGGGCAAAGACTCACTTTCGCTCACTCAACAATACCCGAACGGCGAAAAGATTATTTCTCCGGGTACTGTTATCGTGACAAGCGGCGGTGAAGTAAGCGACATAAAGAAGGTGGTTTCGCCCGTTCTCATCAACGATAAGAATGCTTCAATCTATCATATAGACTTCTCATTCGATGAGCTTAGGCTCGGCGGAAGCGCTTTTGCCCAGTCTTTATGCAAGGTGGGAGACGACGTACCCACGGTAAAAGACGCGGAATACTTTGCAGATTGTTTCAACGCCATACAGGAATTGATACGAAAGGGATGGGTAATGGCAGGCCACGATATTAGTGCCGGCGGTCTGATTACTACCCTCTTAGAGATGACTTTTGCCAATACGACGGGCGGACTGCATATCAATTTGCACAATATACCGTGCGATGACATTGTGAAAACGCTGTTTGCAGAGAACCCGGGAGTAGTTATCGAGGTGAGCGATGAGCATAAACACGAGCTGAAAGAGTTTTTCGAAGACCGTGGAATCGGCTTTGCCAAGATTGGCTATCCTACACCGCAGAACCGCAAGATTACGGTTGTGAAAGAGCAATTCAGCCATGACTTCGATATTGATATGCTGCGCGACACATGGTATCGTACCTCTTATCTGCTCGACAGAGACCAAAGTATGAACGGTATGGCGCGCAAACGTTTCCAAAATTACAAGAAACAACCCATTGAATTAAAATTCAACAACGATTTTACAGGCATGCTCCGTCAGTTCCGTCTTTCCCCTGAACGCCGCACACCTACCGGCATTAAGGCTGCCATCATACGCGAAAAAGGCACCAATGGCGAACGTGAAATGGCCTATGCCCTATATCTTTCAGGGTTCGATGTGAAGGATGTAACGATGACAGACCTCGTCAGCGGTCGCGAAACATTGGACGATATTCGCATGACTGTCTTCTGTGGAGGCTTCTCAAACTCTGATGTTCTCGGCTCTGCAAAGGGCTGGGCAGGGGCCTTTCTCTATAACCCGAAGGCGAAAGAGGCGCTGGATAAGTTCTATGCACGCAAGGATACGTTGAGCTTGGGCATATGTAATGGCTGCCAATTGATGGTGGAACTCAACCTTATCAACCCCGAACACGAACACCGTGCGCACCTGACTCACAACACATCGCAGAAGTTCGAGAGCGCTTTCCTCGGTCTTTCAATCCCTCGGAACGATAGTGTGATGTTCGGATCGCTAAGCAACAGCAAACTCGGAATATGGGTTGCGCACGGCGAGGGACGCTTTTATCTGCCCGAACCCGAGGATCATTACAATGTTATAGCTAAGTACAATTACGCCGAATACCCGGGGAATCCGAACGGATCCGACTATAATGTGGCCGGTATATGTTCTAAAGACGGGCGTCATCTGGCCATGATGCCACATTTGGAACGCGCCATTTTCCCGTGGCAGAATGCTTATTATCCCCTCGACCGATGCCATGATGAGGTGACACCATGGATAGAAGCCTTCGTTAATGCAAGGAAATGGATCGAGAACAAATGTTGACCGACAGCCATATTCGTTAGACAATAAGACAAATGAGCATCTATTGGAAATTCTTCAAAATATTTTTTAAGATCGGCGCATTCACCTTGGGAGGCGGTTATGCCATGATTCCGATTATCGAAGCAGAGGTGGTCGACAAGAACAAATGGATAGAGAAAGAAGAGTTTCTCGACCTGATAGCCATTGCACAGAGCTGTCCGGGCGTCTTTGCAGTCAACATCAGTATCTTCATCGGTTACAAGCTAAAGAAGTTGCGCGGAGCACTTTGCACGGCTTTGGGCTGTGCCTTACCCTCATTCCTCATCATTCTTCTGATAGCAATGTTCTTCCATAGCTTCATTGATGTGCCGTGGGTAGCCGCCATGTTCCGCGGCATACGTCCTGCAGTGGTGGCGCTTATCGCCGTTCCCACGTTCAACTTAGCCAAAAGTGCCGGCATCTCATTGGTCAACTGCTGGATACCTATCGCCTGCGCTCTGCTCATCTGGGCTATCGGCGTGAATCCTGTATTCATCATCATTGCAGCGGGTATCGGCGGTTATATATACGGACAATTCATTAAACCCACGGAACAAACATGATCTACCTGTATCTCTTCATCACGTTCTTTGAGATAGGAATGTTCGGATTCGGCGGAGGTTACGGCATGTTATCACTGATACAGACCGAAACTGTGATACATCATCATTGGCTATCCTCGGCAGAATTTACCAATATAGTAGCCGTCAGTCAGATGACACCGGGCCCTATCGGTATCAATTCCGCTACCTATTGCGGATACGTTGCCACACACAACGCGGGCTATAACGGTTTCATGGCGGTATTAGGTTCCACCGTCGCTACCTTTGCCTTGGTGCTTCCGTCACTCATTTTGATGGTTCTCATCAGCAAAATGTTCATGAAATACATGAATACTTCTGCCGTGCAGAACATCTTTAGCGGTTTAAGACCAGCCGTAGTGGGACTGCTTGCCGCCGCTACACTGCTGCTTTTAAATGAAGAAAACTTCGGCTCGATGCGCCTGAACCCTTGGCAATTCTGGATCAGTGTTGCGCTTTTCGCCGCCACTTTCTTCGGAACAATGTTCTTAAAGATCAATCCTATCAAGATGATATGCTATGCAGCATTCGCCGGACTGCTCCTGTTATACTGATTAAAACCGCCCTATAAGCCAACTGCCCACACTATTTAAAAAAGAAAAACAAAGCTACATTCAAAACAATTCACACCGTGGAATCGAATAAAATCCGAGGTTTTACAGAGGCAATCATATCGGCTGCAGCATTCGGGCTTATCCCGTTGTTCAGCATTCCGGTACTTGCCGACGGCATGCGTCTGCCCTCTTTGGTCGTCTACCGCTTTACTTTCGGCGCACTCATCCTGCTCCTTATACTCATGTACAACCGACAGTCGCTGCGTCTTCGCTTCGGAGAATCGTTGCGCATCATGTTTCTTTCGCTCCTATATGCCATATCCGCCGTATCGTTAATCAGCGGTTATGCCTATTTGCCCAGCGGAGTTGCCACCACATTGGTATTCTCTTATCCCGTATGGACGGCCATCCTGATGATCGTATTCTTTCATGAACGCCTCACTCTGCGCACCGCCTTGGCCATATTCCTCGCCGTTGCAGGCGTCTGTCTGCTATCGGGTATCGAGAACGGTATCAGTATCTCGTCTGTTACGGGCGTAGCTTTAGAGCTCTTATCCGGACTGACTTACGCCGTTTACATGGTTACATTTCCAGCCATGAAGGTACGCCATCTTTCCACACTCAAGGTAACTTTCTACGTTTTCTTCTTCACAATCCTGCTTCTCATGCTCTATGCGAGCTTCACGGAGGGCGGCATCCAGCCCATCGCGTCGGGCAAACAATTCGTCAACCTCGCACTCCTCGGCTTGTTACCCACGGCAGTAAGCAACATTACCCTTATCATGGCGCTAAAACGAATAGAGAGTACGAGCGTCGCCATCCTCGGGGCTTTCGAGCCCATAACGGCCATGAGCGTGGGCTGCATCGTATTCGACGAGCCGCTAACCATCATGAGTTGCATCGGTTTCGCACTCATTATCGTTGCCGTGGTATTGCTAATTCTAAAGAATTAGTCACAATATCGTACCCCTGTATTTTAAATTTCAAACCCATAGATACATACAAATTTGCTTGAGTTCGGGATATTTTTGAGAGAAACAACTGTACTTTAGGGAGAGAGAAGCTAAATCTACGAAATGATATTTCTACAGTTGTCCGATTATTGTTAAGAGAATAATGGCGACAACAGCTATCAACAAACGATAATTCACCCTCTTTTCTACTTTAAAAACCCATACGAAACGGGAGATATAATATAATGTACTTAATAAATAAAGCAGTAATAAAACATAGCTTTTCCCCCCAAATACCGTAGTTGAAATCCCATAAATCCGTTCCTTTCCGATAGAAAGCAATAGGAGTATTATGATTAACAATTGATCGTATTTATTCATTTTTAATGACTGTGTTGGTAACGAAATAAAGAAGAGTCAAGACATTCATCAAGTTCATATGTAGCAAGAGCAATCCCTGCCGCTACTAAAAAGGGGCCACCTGTACAAGAAAGTGCACACCCTGCAAGATATTCTACAGCGCATACTTCACGTGAAGACATATATTTAGATAAACATGGATCAGCTCTTGTTGATAGTAAATCATATTTTTCTTCTACCTCTTTTACAGTCTTTCCCACTGTTAAAGCAGGTTTTTCATTAAAAGCCAATTCAGAATACCCAATGATATCATCGTAAGACACCTTACAATAATCATTGTTATCAATATCTTTGTATAGATTTAAAAAATCTATGGAATAATTTTCTTTAATAAACATCATTATTGAATCTTTATTGCTTATAAGTATTTGAGCAAATCTAAAGATAAATTATGATACACCTTCCAATTTGTATGTTCCTTGGACAATATCGATTGATAATTATCTACAATTCTTTTATACATCATCTCTGTTTGTACACAGTTAGTAAGCACAATAAAGCAATGGAAACACACTTCATTCTCTATATGAGAATAATGTCACGAATACCTGTGTGGTTTTCAGAACTAAGTTTATTTGTTTTCATGACGCATGGATTAAAGAAATTGATATTATTTTCTATGCAAATATACAAAAAATTATAGAACACAAGATATCACCCCGACAAATTAGCAAAGGTTTATAATTGCATCTTAAAATTAAGAAAAATTAATTCAGTCTCTTTGAGGATAACTCTTTCCCATTTACAAATGTACGAATAAACCGGCAGAACGCCTAACGAATTTTGATAAATCGCATTGCTGTTTTAACTACATCTAAGATGTGTATCAGACAAGTGGTATATCTAACAAAGACAGATAGGTATTCTAATAGTATTAGAATACCTATCTAAGATGCTTAGATGCACCACACGTCTGAAGCATCTGCACCCCCTGTCAGGAACGCGTTACAGACCTCCGTCGGCAATCCATATGTGCTGCGGGTTGTCGCACCGCAGTGCAATGTGTTCAACCGTTGTTTTTCCCTTTCTATCAGTAAACTTGTAAAACACATATACGCCCGCATAACCACCGTCGCGCTTTGGCTCACTGAACGCTTCGGCATGAGTATTGCGGTAATATTCCTTCAGACGATCCAACTGAGACTGATAATAATACAATGCTTCATGGGCAATATTCGTATCTCCTTTTATCAATGCGCCGATGATACGTCGCGCGGCTTGCGTGGCAGTTTCGACCTGTAAGGCCTTTACATGCGGCGAATAAACTTGCGGAATGCTATCTACACGCTGCCACCTCGCGGCATCCGTGTTCGGCAGGGCTATCAGTTGTGCCTTGGAGAGCATGAGATTATACTCTATTTTACCCGATTTCGCCACCAATATACGTCTACCATTCTGCATAATCCACACCCGGACACGCCGTAAAAGTCTATCGTTTTTCGTAAACAAGTTTTCTATTATCACATGCACCTTCTCCGCTTTTCCGGTACGAAACAGCGATATAAGGTCGCCATCCGGCACATCTATCTCAGTCGTCATCGTGATTACGGTATCGTTTTCGCTCGTTTTATGCTTGCTATCCGGATATTTCCCGAGCATCGCTTTCTGCGTATTCAACAGCTGGTCGGGATATAAAAGTATCTTGAAATACTCTAAAAAGTCGGTATCATGCCCGCCTTTCATCATTTGTCCGCCCCGATACCACATATATTGCTCCTTTCCGTCGAATACGACCGTGCGACCTCCTTGCCTTTCTACTCGCCAATAAAGAGAATCGCCCACACGAAGTGTTTTCATAGACACGGCAATGAAGTCGGCCGCAGGATCGATAGAAGCAAAATTTTCTATAGCAGAAGCGCGTACAAACATCTCGACCGAACAGCTTCCTACATTGCGAACGCTGTTCAAGGCATCGTTTATAGAAAAATTATCGGTAACGGTTGCCGTAGCTTCCGCGGTAAACAGATGGCTCCATCCCAATAACATACCCAACGCAAACGCCGCGGCTATTCCGGCTATACGTATCGTTTTTTGCTTTGCGAATGCATGCCTTTTCTTTTTACCAATACAGCATTCGCCATACAGTTTCGGCATTAATACCCCTATGGTGTCAGCAAAATTGTTATAATACTCTCTGCATTCCGGACATATATCCATATGTTCATACAAAAGTTCTGCCGCATCCGGTTCCACATTCTTATCGAACAGGTCGGCTATCCTATTCTTAAATTCTTCACAAGTCATCATTTTTTTGCTTTTAAAGGTTCAACATGGGACGGCTGCATCCCTTTCCTGATTTTATCGATGCCATAACGAAAGCGCGATTTTACCGTAGGTAAAGGCAGCAAGAGGATGCCGGCAATCTCGGCAAAACTCTTGTTACCGTAGATACGCAGGCGTATTACCTCGGCTTGTTCGTCGGGTATCGACGCTAAGAGCAACGTTATCTTACAGTATTCCTGTCCGAATGTGCTCGGCTGTTCGGCAGATAAGTTCCTTAAAACGTCGGTCGAGAGGTGTTCTATGTACGGAGTACGGCGCAAACGAGTGGCACAGAGGTTCGATAACATGCGAAATAAATAGCCGCGCAGGTCGGCAATATCATCGCAACCGACACCATACTCTCGGTTACAAAGCATAAAGAAAGCATCCTGCACCGCGTCTTCGGCATCTTCACGACTGCCAAGTCTATAGCGTGCATAGCGCAACATGTTCGGCCGTTCGGACTGCATGGCTTCGACAAACCGCGATGTTGACCGTCGTTCATTATTTTTCTTCTTCATTAGTTTTACAAAATTATGGTGAAGATTGCAATCTACAAATAAAGACGCACGAACGAAGAAAAAGATTTAAACGATATGGATATAATTGAAAAAGAACGTATTTTTCTTGCTGTAAAAGACTGTATAAAAGAACAAAAACAAGGCGGTTCCCGTAACAGAGGAACCGCCTCGGTGCTAAAACTCTATGATCAACGTCTGTCGCGGACTCAGTTTCCGGTTACGAGAAAGGTCTATCGCTGTGCCTGTCATTACGTCGCGTGCCGATTTCGTGTTGCCGATAACCTCGGCATAGCGGGCTACATCCAGCTCTCCTTCGGCATTCCGGCCGTTCAATATCGTGAGAGAAGTTTTGCCACGATACTGCCTCGCCACTACATAAATGCCCTTGTAGGGAATAAACTGCACCTGCTTCCCCTTGGTAATGAGTTCGTTTCCGAGTCTCCAATGCAGCAATCTGCTAAGCCAGTCGAACATGGCATTCTCCTCGACCGTACGCCCTTCCGCCGTAAAAGCGTTGTGGCTGTCGCCCGAGAAGCCACCCGGAAAGTCCTTGCGCACATTACCGTCGGTTACTTCCTTGGTGCCGTTCATCAGCACTTCCGTGCCATAATACAACTGAGGTATGCGGTTTATCGTAAGGAGGAGTGCCAAAGCCTGTTTCAACAGCAACGTATCTCTGCCGTTACCAAGGAAACGATCCGTGTCGTGGTTCTCTATGAAAGCCATCACACTCGACGGGTTTTCGTAGAGATAATCATACACCAAGCTGTTGTAAATGCGGTTGTATCCTTTCCACCAATCGTCTGTATCTTCGTTCTTCGCCATATTTAACTTGTCGAAGAAGCTGAAATCCATCACCGTTTTCAGATAACTATTGATGGCAGACAGCTTGGAATCCTTCTGCCATGCGGCGGTATAGGCCGGTTCTGTTACCCATGTTTCGCCCACAGTATTGAAGTTTGGGTATTCTGCGTCGAGCGTCTTCATCCAATGCGACATGGCCCTACGGTCGGCATAGGGATAAGTGTCCATTCGAATACCGTCTATCCCTACCGTCTCTATCCACCATATACTGTTCTGTACAAGGTATTTCATCACATGCGGATTGCGCTGATTTAGGTCGGGATAAGTGGGTACGAACCAGCCATCGACCGTTTCTTTCAAATCTATTTTCGAGGCATATGGATCGAGAACGGGCGTCAGTTTATACGAAGTTTGCAGATATTTCGACCGATCCCGACCGTAAGAAGCCTCTTGTCCGGCCGCATGCGTGCCGTCGGTCTGTCCTTTCGGCGCTCCCATCCATTCGGATGTATTGAACCAATCGGCCGAGGGAATGTCTCGTACCCACGGATGTTCGAAGCCGCAATGGTTGAATATCATATCCATAACTACTTTCAAACCATGACGGTGGGCCTCCGAAACGAGTTGTTTGTACTCTTCATTCGTTCCGAAACGGGGATCTACCTTGTAATAATCCGTCGTTCCGTAGCCGTGATAGGTGCTATAACCGTTGTTATCGGGCGAATTATTTTCTAATACGGGGGTAAGCCACAGCGCTGTAACACCCAATTTATTGAAATAATCGAGATGCTGCCGAAGACCTTCAAGGTCGCCACCGTGGCGCAAACTCGGCTGTGTACGATCGTTTTTATAGGTATTCATGCCTTTAAGCTGGTCGTTCTTAGGATTTCCGTTGGCAAAGCGGTCGGGCATCAGCATATAAAGCACGTCGGCATTAGTAAAGCCTTTACGCGCCTCGCCGGACATTTCTCTATCCCTCAAGCGGTATTTTACCTTTGCTTTCGAGCCTTTGCTGGTAAACGTAAGTGTCATTTCACCGGCCTTAGCCCCGCCCACATTGAGATATACCAACAAATAATTAGGCGATTGAAGGCGCACTACACTGTCGACACGAACACCGAGATAATCCGTTGCAACATCGGCCGTCCGAATGTTCTTGCCATAGACCATCAACTGTAGCGAGGCATCTTTCATGCCTACATACCAGTCGGAAGGCTCGATCCTGTCGATCTTAACGCCGGCATTCATATCGATTGCGCCGAGAATAAGGCTGAATAGCAGGAGTATTTTCTTCATATTTCGATTGTTTTTAAGTAATTTAATCATGCAAAATCAAGGCCGACTGCGGATTGACCACTACCTTTCCGCCCGCCGTTTCGCCCAAACCGTTCTCGTCGATCACACCATCGCAGCACACAACCGTGTATTTTCCTTGCGGTATGTCTACAACCTTGGCCTCGCGGTTCGAATTAAGAATTACGATAATCGTATTCCACACATCTCCGACGGCATGCCCATTCAACGAAAAGCCGAGCAAACAAGGCTGTGAACAAATAAACTTAAGATGATTGCTCACGTCTTCCGTGTCGGCCATGCGGAATGCTTTGTGGCCTTTTCGCAAAGAGATAAGTCCCTTGTAATATTCAAATACCTTCGGATATTTCTTCAGATTGTTCCAGTCCAAACGGTTGATACTATCGGGAGAATTATAACTATTGTGCACTCCTTTTTTGTTACGGAGCATTTCTTCGCCGCACAGAATGAAAGGAACTCCCTGCGACGTGAATACTGCGGTCTGCGCCAAAAGGTCTAAACGGATAAGTTCGTCGGTCGTAATATCGGGAATACTGGCCTTCAGGCGGTCTACTAAACACATATCATCGTGGCAGCTAACGTAACTGATCATCTGTGTAGGCTGCATCGCCCACGCCTTTTTGCTATAATTCACCTTACCGTAATCTACTTGGGAATGGGCTGTCATGCCGACAATACCGGCCTTCAGACTCTCCTCACTCCCCGATATTCCGGCAAGAAATGCCCCCTTCCTATCATCGTTGAACGGCCCGCGAAGGGCATCTCTGATATCATCGGAGAAAGCAGCTATGCCAGACATTTGCGGCAGATTGACTTTCAGTGCGAGTTTATCTGCGGGATAAGCGCAACTACCGGCACTCCACCCCTCGCCATAGATGAAGATTGACGGATCTATCTTGTCTACCTCGGCACGAATATCGTTCATCGTTTCTATATCGTGAACGCCCATCAAGTCGAACCGGAAGCCATCTATATGGTATTCATCAATCCAGTATTTCACCGATTCTATCATAAATCGGCGCATCATAGCCCGCTCCGAAGCCGTTTCATTGCCGCATCCCGAGCCGTTGGAATACTTCCCGTTAGGCAGTTTTCGGTAAAAATAATCGGGATAAGTGCGCTGAAAGGCGCTTCCCTCTATATTGAAAGTATGATTATACACCACATCCAAGACCACTCGGATGCCAGCCTGATGCAATGCCTGCACCATCTGCTTGAACTCTTTGATACGCGTAACAGGGTTATACGGATCGGTGGAGTACGATCCCTCGGGCACATTGTAGTTCAATGGATCGTATCCCCAGTTGTACTGAGGAATGTTTAAGCGCGTTTCATCCACCGAAGCATAGTCGAAAGAAGGCAAAATATGAATGGCGTTCACGCCGAGTTCTTTCAGATAATCAATGGCCTTGGGTTCTGTAAGAGCCAAGAATTTGCCCTTATTGACCAAGCCCGACGAGGCATCGATGGAGAAATCGCGGTGATGAAGCTCATAGATAACAAGATCGGAGGGCGACTCCAACGCCGGTCGGCGATCGTTCTTCCAGCCTTGCGGATCGGTTTCGTTCATGTCTATCACCGCGCCTCGCTTACCATTAACGCCCACTGCCTTGGCAAATACACCCGGTGTTTCGCCATAAGAGAAATACTTATTGGAGGGTGAAAAGAGACAACCGCGTGAATAACGCCTATGTTGAAAAACAGAAAAAGTATAGTATTTTCCTTTCAAATCCCCTTTCACGGTCAGTTCCCACAGGTCTTTACCAGCCAATTTCATTTTCTTTGTCTTGCCTACATCCATGGGATTGGTGTAATCGTCCCTATATATCTTCAAGCAAACCTTTTTGGCTGTCGACGGTACAAACAGCCTGAAAGTCGTTTCTTTGGGCGTATAATCAACCTCATTGAAACGGAATTCCTGTGCAAAAGCATCGGTAGATATCAAAGAAAATACTATAGAAGTGATTGTTGAGAGTAATTTTTTAGTTATCATAACAGATAATTTAACTATACAAGAGATATACCTTTCCACACATCTCCTATATTCTATCGCTTTACAATCAGCGAAACAGCAAAGCCGCCTCCACGGGCTTGCATCAGTTTCAATACATCCCCTTTCTTTACTGTGCGGTGTGTAATCACGTAAGCCTTAGGGTTCTTTTCATAATCGGCATCGGGGGCGTCGGCATAGATGGTGCAATCGTAGGTACGCCCCTTATCGAGAAAATCGAGCTTTACTACGCTCTTATGTCCGTTTTCATCGCATTTTCCGCCGATAAACCAATTGCTCGTTCCCTTCGCCTTACGCGCCACGGTGATGTAATCGCCCGGTTCGGCTTCGAGGTATTTGCTGTCGTCCCAGTCTACGGCCACGTCACGAATGAACTGGAAGGCGTCATTGAACTTGGCGTAGTTCTCGGGCAAGTCGGCCACCATCTGCAGCGGACTATACATTGTTATATATAAAGCAAGCTGGCCTACCAATGTAGTGTGGATTATGTTCTTGTTCTCGCTCCACGTGCTGAGCTGTGTTTCGAGGATGCCCGGTGTATAATCCATCGGCCCACCCTGCAGACGAGTGAACGGGAGTATCACCGTATGGTCGGGCTTGCTCCCTCCGAAAGCCTCATACTCCGTGCCTCGGGCCGATTCATTGCCCAGCAAATTGGGATAGGTTCGGCAAAGACCGGTGGGACGTACCGCTTCGTGGGCGTCGACCATTACATGATGCTTGGCTGCCTGCTGTATGGCGTAGAGATAATGGTTATTCATAGACTGGCTATAGTGATGGTCTCCGCGCGGAATAATATCTCCCACGTATCCGCTCTTTACCGCATCGTAGCCGTATTTGTTCATTAATTGATAGGCATTCTCCATGTGTCGCTCGTAATTAACAACCGAAGAAGACGTCTCGTGGTGCATCATCAGCTTCACGCCCTTACTGTGTGCATACTCGTTAAGCGCCTTCAAATCGAAATCGGGATAAGGCGTAACGAAGTCGAACACATCTTGTTTCCAACGATTAGCCCAATCTTCCCAACCTATATTCCATCCCTCGACCAGCACTTCGTTTATTCCGTTAGCGGCGGCAAAGTCGATATATCGCCTTACATTGTCGTTGTTAGCCCCATGTCGGCCGTTCGGCTTCGCCTTTGTGTAGTCTGTAACGCCCAAATGCACCGAAGGAAACTCGTCTGTATAGCTCCACGTGCTCTTTCCGACAATCATCTCCCACCACACTCCGCAGAATTTTACGGGGCGAATCCAGCTGGTATCTTCTATTTTACACGGCTCGTTGAGGTTCAATATCAGGTTGGAAGACAGCATATCTCGTGCATCATCGCTCACTATCACCGTGCGCCAAGGTGTGTTGAAAGGCGTCTGTATGCAGCCTTTCAGCCCTGTAGCGTCGGGAGTTAGCCAAGATTCGAACACCATGTTCTTATCTTCGAGGTTCAAGTGCATGGTGGCGTAGTTGATACAAGCCGCCTCATGGATATTAATATAAAGCCCGTCGGCCGATTTCATCTGCAAAGAAGTCTGCACGCCCGTATCTGAGAACGGCGTTTGAGAGGAATTTTCCGTGATAGCCTGCTTCATCAATCCGCGTATCTGCGAAAGTTTTGAGGTAACAGTTTCATACTCTTGCGTGTCGTAATCGCCCGGAAGCCACCACGCAATGTGGTCTCCGGCCATGGCAAACTGTGTGTGTTCCTCTTTTACAATGAAATAATTAAGCGATTTTTGCTGCGGAAATTCGTAACGAAAACCCATTCCGTCGTTGTAAACACGAAAGCGTATCACTATATTACGATCGGAAGACGTCTGATGGAGCGTTACTGCCAGTTCGTTATAATGATTGCGTATCGTTGCCGTTTCGCCCCAAACGGGATTCCATGTCTCATCAAAAGTCGACGTTTTCGTATCGGCAATGGCAAATCCATCCATCAAACTCGTCTCTTCCAAACCTTTCGAAGCGTGCTTATCCTTGGCGAGTTCCAGTCCTAAACGGCTCGGTTTAATCACACTTTTGCGCTTATACGTCATTTCATAGGTCGGTACGCCGTTGCCGGTGAGCGAGAACGTTACGCATACATTACCGTCGGGCGATTTCACTTTCTGCGCCAAGACTGCTATCGGAAGCATCAGAAACGCCAAAAGAAGTTTGATTTTATGCATATTCATTTTATATTTAAAAGGATTAGACGAAGCCGACATCATACCGGCTTCTTCCCGCAAAGTTAATTATTTCCTATCTGATTCGGCGATAAGTTGCTTGATATTCTCCCTAAAATCATCATTCTGCATCAGCTCTTCGATATTCACATGCATACGATAGCGCCAATAATAGCATGGATTTGCCGGAACATTGATACGTTCCGCATCTTTATCGGGCAGACGGAGCTGCTCGTCAACGGCCATCCAATCCTGTATAGAAAGCACACAAAGCATCGACGGCGACGCAAGATGGCGCGAAATGATGTCGCGTGCAAGCCATCCGGGCAGAGGATGCGGTGCAGCTCCCTGCCGTTGAAGCATCGTATTGTAGTATTCCTGCGTACGTTCACGGTCTTCATCCCACCATTGGCGAAGGGTAGGCATATCGTGCGATGAGATTGTATCCACACTTCGATAAGGATTTTGCGCCAGATGGGCAAACCTTACTTCGGGGCTTTTCGGCATAGACTGTACTTCGAGGCTCAATATACGCAGCTCATCCATCACCCATGCCACACAGTCGGGCACCATACCGAGATCTTCCGCACATACCAGCATGCGAGTAGACTGCACCAACTTGGGCAGTTTTTTCATGGCTTCCCTATACCAGAACTGATTATTACGGCGGTAATAATAGTCGTTATAAATACGATTGAACGTGTCTTTATCACTGTCGTAGAGCGCTTCATACATCAAATTGAACTGCGCAGTGATACGCGGATGGAACTTATTTGCATCTTTCTTGTCGCGTACAAACAGCACATTGCTTGCCAAGGCGTACAAACCATCGCGCAACATAGTGTCCTTATCGGTGGTCTTGCCTATGAACGCCGCCTCTACCTTGCGTTGCGTATCGTATTCGGGCTTCAGGTTATAAATATCGTCATGTGCTTTTTCGAGATACTTCTCGCGCACCTCGTCGGCATATTCGCGGAACATACGGTCGACAACCCAATCGGCAATGAACGGACGAGTGAAAAGTTCCTCTTGAAAATGTAGCCCGTAGGCCTCGATCTCCTCGCGAGTCATGCCCAAAGAGGGCGAGAACTGCCCCATCAGACCGTTTACACAATCGATCGGGATATCCCATATACGGAAAAAACCCAACACATGATCTATGCGATAAGCATCGAAGTATTTCGACATATTGCGGAACCTGCGTACCCACCAACGGCAGCCATCCTGCAACATGGCATCCCAATTATAGGTAGGGAAACCCCAATTTTGTCCGTTGACCGAGAAATTATCGGGCGGTGCACCGGCCTGACTGTCGAGACAGAAGTACTTCGGTTCCATCCACACGTCGCATCCGCGACGGTTCACCCCGATGGGTATATCTCCTTTTAATATCACGTGCTTGCTCTTAGCGTAGGCATGAACAGCCTCTAACTGCTCGTTCAGCACATATTGCACGTAGTAGTAGAACTCTAATTCCTTATAAGCCTTGTTTTTAGGCGACGACAACATTTTGCGTTCGGCCTCGTTCCACGTTTCATGTCCTTTCCATTTAGAGAAATCGACCGTGCCGTGCAGATCGCGCAGATAACAATATTGCGCATACGGAACCAGCCACTGTTCGGCTTCCTTAAAGAACTTTTTATATCCGGACGAAGCAACAATCGTCTTTCCCGACTGCTCATAAATCTTTTTAAGATAGGCCGTTTTGGCATTGTTTACACGCTCATAGTCGATCTTAGGCAATCCGTTGAGTTCTTTCTGCAAGGCCATATACCTCTTACGTTCGGCCTCATCCTCCAGCAGAGGGAGCTGTCGCAGGTCTACATATTGCGGATGCAAGGCAAAGATGCTGATGCAACTGTAAGGATATGAGTCGGTCCACGTGTGTGTAGTGGTGGTATCATTAAGCGGGAGCACCTGCAGAACGCGCTGACCGGTCATCGCCACAAAGTCTATCATTAGCTTCAAATCACCGAAGTCGCCCACTCCGAAACTGCTCTTCGAGCGCAACGAGAACACCGGAACGAGTGTTCCCGCTACTTTCCGGTTATAGATTGGCAGGAAAGCCTGCGAAAGTTCGTACACTACCACGTCGCCCTCGCGCATCTCGGGCAGTGTGACGGTACGGTTAAGTCCCGTTTCCCACGTAGGATCGGCACTGCCATAACGGGCGTCTACAGCCACAAATTTAAACTCAACCTTATTGTCTTCGAAATCATCTGCATTCAAATCCACTACCCACTCATGGTAGTTATGTTCGGTCATCCGCACGGCTTCCTGTGCGTTCCATGCACCCAATGCCTTGCAACTGCCCGAAACAGCCATGCAACAATCGCCCAGCAACTGCGGTGCACGGACTTTCAATCTCACCGTTTTGCCATATCCGCACTTCTCCAGAGGCTTTACGCTGCGCCCCGAAAGGCAGTCTGTGAATGCAGAACTATAGAGATACGCATCTTCGGGGATATCTATCCAGCGATCGTACACCCGATATTGAAGGCCTTTCAGAGCATTTATTTCCAACCGATGGGCTTCTGCCGACCATTCATGGCGCTGCTCATGCCCCGAACAGTCCACACTGTAGAAATAATCCATCACTTCGGGCAGCTGCGATTGAGCCTTGTTCATTTGATAAGTCCAATGAGAACCGTCGAGCGTAGACATTCTGAACTGCGACACTTTAACGGTATCTTTCCGATCGGTGCCTAATACATTCAACACAAGCTCTTCTCCAAAGACCGTTTTGTAGTCTATATTAAATATTATTTTCATGACAATTTGGTTAGTATATCGGTTTCAAAATTAGCAAATATCGCATAAGTATATTTCCAATCGCTACATAAATCAGTGAAAAGCAAACGCAAACGTTTGCATTACATGTGAGAAATAATGCCATCGCTCATTATGAATAAGAAAATCATACAACTATACAAAAGATGAAACGAGAAAGATCAAAGAGGCCTAAGCCACAGGATATCGAACAATAGAACGCCCGTCCATCGCCGATAGATATATCATATATCAGCGTTAGACAGCATGTTTATCGGCTTTAGACAGCATATCCAACAGCCGAAAATATTACCTTAAATTACCTTAATCGCAGAAAGACAGAAATGAAAACGTGCTTTTTACCGTTAACGCATCATACGTAAAGCAATCGTTTTCATAAATTGATGGTGAGCTGAATACCGTCTGTACCGGCACTAACCGCATAGCGACTCTTCTCTCCGGTCAACATGTCGCCGAACCAATAGCCCAACATAGTACCGCCAACACCGATGGCTGCCCCCGCCGCAACGTCGCCCCACACATGACGGTTACGCCTTACGCGGTCTACAGCCGTAAGTGTTGCCACGCTATAACCCGCCACACTGATCCACGGCGAGAGCTTTCCATACTCTTTATGCAGAATGGTTGCCCCCGCAAAAGCCGCCGTGGCATGCCCCGAAGGGAAACTTCTGTTATCGGTACCGTCGGGGCGTCGCTCGTGTATGGTGTGCTTCAAACTGTAGGCAACGCCCGATGAAACGACATAAGATGCCGCCGTATTTACCGCAAGACGTTTCCAAGAACTGGCGCTCTCCACACCGCAGGCCTTCATTACAAACACCGATGTTATGGGTACAAAACGCAGATAATCGTCGATACCGTCGCCATGATACGTCTTATCTTGAGCGTTCACTGCCAACGACAGGGTACAGAATATTGAAAAAAGAAATGTTTTCATCGTTACAAAGATAATACATTTTTAAAATATCGATGCCGTAAACCCTAAAGAAAATACGCAAACAACATAACAAAAAGGGGATAGTTCCCTATCCCCATATATCTTATTACAATCTTTTTTAATATCTATTCGGCAACTTCGTGTTCCTTGATGAACGGCACGCACAACGCTCCGATAACGAGACATGCACCGGCCACGTACATCATGTGGCTTTGCATGGAGCCCACAAGCCACAAGATAGTGCCGCCGAGCAGAGCTGCTACGATCTGCGGCACGCATATCGTACCGTTGAAAAGCCCGAGGTAAGCTCCCATGTGTCCATAGCCTTGCAGCGCATTTGTAATAAAAGTAAACGGCATGGCGAGCATGGCAGCCCACGCGCAACCTATCAACACGTAAGGCACAAAGAGCATATACTGGTTGGAGATGAACGGTATCATGGCGAAACCCACACCGCCAAGCACCAGACTTATGGCATATCCCGCCTTTTTACTGGGGAAGAAAGGCAGCGCCAATGCCCAAACAACACTGCCAACGGCCTGCACTGCATAAAGTATACCCACCCAGTTGCCTGCTTCTTGATAACCCGCAGAGGCGGTATCCGTGGTGTTCCACACCGTTTCGGCAATGGCACCCGGGGTATAGTTCCACATATTGAGGAATGCAGCCCAGCAGAAAAACTGCACAAGACCGACCTCCCAAAACGCTTTCGGTGCATGCCTGAGCAAGGTTATCCAGTCGGCTTTCTCTTCCTTTTGGACTTCTTTCACCCCGTTGTACTCGGCATATTGCTGCGGATTCCACTCCTTTACTTTGACCGTGGTATAGATTACGCAGAGAATAAGAATGGCCGCACCTACATAAAACGCCCAGATAACCGAGTCGGGCACTACCCCTTTCGGCGCTACATTCTGTATACCGAGCCACGTAAAGAAGAAAGGAAACACGAAACCTGCCACTGATCCAGCGTTACAGAGGAAGCTCTGTATGGAATAGGCCAAGGCTTTCTGCTTCTCGTTCACCATGTCGCCCACAAGCATCTTGAATGGTTGCATCGCCATATTAATACTTGTATCGAGGAACATCAGCGATATAAGGCCAAAAGTCATTGCGGTCGACACTGCCATACCGAACGAACCGGCATTGGGCAACAGGCACATAACAAGCACGGCCACCGTTGCACCTACGAACAAATAAGGTATACGACGACCGAAACGGCACCAGGTTTTATCGGAAAGCGTACCCACGATGGGCTGCACAATGATGCCCATGAGCGGCGGGAGCACCCAGAAATAACTGAGATCATGAGGATCTGCACCAAGTGTAGCAAAGATGCGTGAAATGTTTGCACTCTGCAAAGCGTACGCAATTTGTACGCCGAAGAATCCGAAACTCAAATTCCAAAGTTTCCAGAAACTAAGATCGGGTTTATTTTTCATAATTTATAGGCCTCCTTCATCCCCACCAAAGGAGGGGAGCATTGATTAGATGCTGAAGGAATATTGTTTTATTTGTTAAACTTACTTATATCTATAGAATTGTTTTTCTACCAAGAAACCACAGCTTTAGTAAAACTCTTCTCTCCTTTGGAGGGGATGGGGGAGGCCGTGATTATGACGGCTCTACCTCGTTGTTCCCCTCACAATGAGTCGCGTTCTGACAATACGCCGCTCCACTTTATCAGTGGGAATAGAACCCTCCACTTGGCCTATGAGGATGTTTGCAGCTTCTTCGCCCACTTGTACACCGCGCTGTTCTACGGTAGTAAGCATGGGATCGCAGGCTATGGCACGGTATCCATTGGTAAATCCGCAAATGCTAATATCGTCGGGCACGCGAAATCCATGTCTTTTAGCCGAGTACAAAATGCCGATGGCCGTATCGTCGTTCACGGCAAAAAAGGCATCCGGATGATCGGGCATACTCAACAGGTCGGGCGTGATGGCCTCTGCATCGGCCCGATTATCGCAATATTTCACAAACCGATCATCGGGCTGCAAACCGTGTTTTACCAAAGCATCGCGGTAACCGTTATAGCGGTTCTTCGATATTTCCAACGTCATGGAAGCACCATAGAATGCTATATTACGGCAACCGGAATCGATCAGATAGGTTACGGCCGTATAAGCACCCATATAATCGTCTACAACAACGCGGCTACAATTCAATCCAGTACAAATACGATCGTAGAATACGATCGGTACTCCGCGGTCGATAAGTTTTTGGAAGTGATCGTATTTATTGGTATCTTTAGCCTGCGACACAATGATACCGCACACCTTATTTTCATAGAACGACTGACAAATCTCCACTTCGCGTCCGTATTTCTCGTTACTTTGGGCCACCATCACCTGATATCCGCGTGCCGAAGCCTCTTCCTCGATACCGCTCAGTACTGAAGAAAAATAGAAATGAGTAAACTGTGGTATGATAACACCAATGATCTTGATAGGTTTCACACGACTGTTACGTAGACTTTCCGCAATTACATTGGGTATAAAATTATGTTCGCGTGCAAAGGTTTTGATCTTCTCTCGCCTGTCTGCACTAATATGGGGACTATCTTTCAGCGCACGAGACACCGTTGCAATAGAGACGCCAAACTCTCTTGCAATATCTTTCATTGTCATAGGTGAAGATTCTTTCATTTAGGTATGGCTTTTATCAATATTCTTTTGCGACCATGCTCTATTACTGGTTCGCCTGTTATAATAGATTCTTCTATGCAAAAGTATACAAATATACCGAACAAGACATAAAAGGTATATAAATTACCTGCCTTTCCTAACGCAAACGTTTGCATGTTATAAATAACGGATTTAACTGAAAAAAATTACAAACATACGTAAACAAAACTAACTTTGCATAAAAAGTTGAAACGGAAAGACACCGGTAAAATAGCTTTTGGCGTACTATAGCGGTTCCTTATCCCACGAAAAAGAAACCTACCTAATGACCAAACATGAAACAAAACATATAATATAATAAGGTATAAAACCTAAACATTGAACTAACAATTACTTTAAATAACGTTAACTTAAAAACAAAAATGATGAAGCAGGTAAAAATTTCATTACCTCTAAGAATGCTCGCTATCATATGTGGGCTTATTCTTTCAGCAAGTGCCTTTGCACAGCAAATTACTGTGAAAGGCCATGTTAAGGATGATACCGGCGAACCCGTCATTGGCGCCACGGTCCGTGTAGCCGGACAAGATGGTGGCGTAATGACAGATATCAACGGTAATTTCACCATTCAGGCTAAGTCTGGCGCTACGATTTCTATAACCTATATCGGCTATCAGACGGCAACAGTGCCGGCGGCACCGAATGTTGCAGTATCGCTTGTCAGCGAACAGACTACACTCAAAGATGTTGTTGTCATCGGTTATGGGCGTGCTAGAAAGGAAGATCTGACAGGTTCCGTAACGGCCATTAAGCCGGATGAGCTATCTAAAGGTATCACAAACAACGCTACGGATATGATGGTAGGCAAGATAGCCGGTGTTGATGTGATCACTGCAGGTGGCACTCCGGGGGCAGGGGCACAGATACGTGTACGTGGAGGTTCCTCGCTTAATGCATCCAATGATCCTCTCTATGTAATCGATGGACTTACTATAGACGGCAACACCGCTAAAGGTATGAGCAATATTCTCGCCATGATCAACCCGAATGATATCGAAACATTTACCGTATTGAAAGATGCTTCGGCAACGGCTATATACGGAAGTCGCGCATCAAACGGCGTAATTATCATCACAACAAAGAAGGGACGTGACGGGCAGAAACCGCAGTTTACCTATAATGGAGATGTAACTGTATCTACCATACAGAAAAAGTACGAAACTCTGAATGGTGATGAATATCGGGCATTGGCAGCAAGAGTCGGCCTTGATGTCAGCAAACTCGGTACGGAGAATACCGATTGGCAAGACCAAATCTTCCGTACTTCTGTATCTACAAACCATAATATCTCCATGAGTGGTGGCCTGAAGAACATGCCGTATCGCATAAGTGCCGGTTATAACATTTCTGACGGTATCGTGAAGACATCATGGATGCGTCGTGCAAATTTATCTTTAAATCTTGCACCTTCACTGCTCGACAAGCATCTGAACTTCAATATTACGGGAAAATACATGTACGAAAAAGACCGTTATGCTGATGCCAACGGCGCAATTGGTGCTGCTCTGAGTATTGATCCCACCCGTCCTGTTTACTCTAACGATGAAACTTCACAATTCTTCGGTGGATATTATCAACCTTCGCAGAATGCTTCTTTCAAAGATCCTAACTGGAAATACACCAACAATCCGAATGCACCGCAAAACCCATTGGCACTACTTAACTTAAAAGAAACCATTGCGCATGCAAACGACTTCACAGGAAACTTCGAAGTAGACTATAAGATTCACGGTTTCGAAGATTTGCATATCCACGGGAACATCGGTGCCCAATACACCAGCAGTTCGCAAGACGAGACAATTTCAAAATATTCCTATTCTAATAACTACTATGGCTGGGATGGCGTAACTAAATACTGGAAATACTCTCTCACAGGCAATATTTATGCACAGTATCAGCATGAATTCGGCATACATAATATAGATGTGATGGGTGGTGCTGAAGAGAGCCATTATCATCGTAGCGGTTACAACGAAGGACAAGGCACTGATCCTTACACAGGAGAAATATATAACCCTTCTATTCGTTCCGAACAGGAATGGGCAACGCGTAACACATTGGTTTCTTACTTCGGGCGTATGAATTATACACTGCTAAAGCGTTATATGCTTACAGCCACATTCCGTGCCGATGGTTCATCACGTTTCGGCAAAGGACATCGGTGGGGTTATTTCCCTTCGGCAGCTTTTGCATGGAAGATCAATAATGAGAAGTTCCTGAACAAAGCTTCTTGGATAGATGAACTGAAGCTCCGTTTGGGTTGGGGAGTAACCGGACAACAGGAACTGATAGATCCCTCCGGTGACAACAAGCTCAGCGACGACTTCGGCTACATGCCTCTTTACACGTTGGGCAATTCTTATGCTATGTATCCGTTCGGCAACACCTATTACTATACACAACGTCCATCGGCTTACAACGAAGATCGTAAATGGGAAACTACAACTACCTATAACGCCGGTATCGACTTTTCTGTTCTCAACGGACGTATTTCTACCAACATAGATGGATATTACCGTAAGACTCGCGACCTTTTGAATACAGTGGTAATCCCTGTAGGTACAAACTTCGGCTCTACCTTGTTAAAGAACATAGGTTCACTCGAGAACTACGGTATTGAATTTGCAATCAACGCTAAACCCGTTGTAACAAAAGACTTCACTTGGGATGTAACTTACAATATATCGTGGAATCATAATGAGATTACCGAACTCACAGGGAACGCAACTGGTAATAAAGATTATTACGTACCGACAGGTACCAAGATTTCACGCGGCACTAATACACAGATAATGGCAAATAGAGTCGGATATGCGGCAAGCTCTTTCTTTGTTTATCAGCAAGTCTACGATAAAGATGGCAAACCTATAGAAGGAATGTATGTTGACCGTAACGGCGACGGACAGATTAATGCAAGCGATCGTTATTTCTATAAAAAGCCATCGGCAGACGTGATTATGGGCTTTACAAGCAAGTTCCTTTACAAGAACTGGGATCTCAGTGCAGCATTCCATGCATCATTAGGGAACTATGTGTATTATGATAATCTCTCAAGTAAGGCCGCTATCAGTGCCCCTGGACTATATTCTAACAGTGCATTCACCAATACAACTCCGGAAGCAGTTGCATTAGGTTTCACCGGTATAGGTACCGATTATTGGCTTTCCGATTACTTTGTTCGCAATGCTTCCTACCTAAAGTGTTCCAACATCACATTGGGTTATAGTTTTGATCCGTTATTGAAATGTGCGAAAAAGGATTATTTCTCCGGTCGTATATTCTTCACTGTCCAGAATCCATTTATCATTACAAAATACAAGGGTATCGATCCTGAAGTTTCATCAGGTGTAGACAACAACCCTTATCCACGCCCCATGAGTTTCCAACTCGGTGTGAACTTGAACTTCTAACATAAAAAATATCATTATGAGACATATATTTGTTAAAACGGCTGTCGCAGGTCTTCTCGCTTTAGGAATGACTTCTTGTGCCGATGACCTAAATATTTCGTCAATCGATCCGCAAACTTCACCTTCGTTTGAAGACATGTCTTTGCTGGCTAAGGTTTACGGAACACTCGGCGTAACCGGACAAAAAGGCGCGACGGGAGCAGGGGATATCAGTTCCGATGAAGGCGAATCCGGTTTCTATCGCACCACTTTTAATCTCCAGACTCTACCTACCGATGAATGTAACTGGGCATGGCAGACCGATCAGGATATACCACAAATCACGGGTATATCATGGAACTCCACCTCTGTACGTACCCAATGGGCATACCAACGTTTAGGATATGATATAACTCTCTGTAACTTCTATTTGCAGGAAACTGCAGGAAAAGCAGAAGATGCTAACTATAAATACTACCGTGCAGAGGTTCGTTTCCTGCGCGCTTTGCACTATTGGTATTTCCTTGATCTATGGCATAAAGCTCCTTTCAAGGACGAAAAATCCTCAATGACAGAAAAACCGGTAGAAAAAGCCGGTAAAGATCTTTACGATTGGATCGACAACGAACTTACCGAAATAGAGAGTCAACTCTCAACAATCGGTTCGTTCAACGACAGTAAAAACTACGGTCGTGTAGATCAAGGTGCCGCATATATGCTTCACGCACGTTTGGCTCTCAATGCTCCTGTCTATACAAACGGTGTAACGAAAGCTTATGATAAGGCCATTGAATACTGCGATAAAATCATTAATAGCGGTGCTTATAAGTTGAGCAACGTACCTAAAACCAATCCTACCAATGGGCTCACCTACAGCGGTTATGCACAACTGTTCATGGCAGACAATGACGAGAACACCGATGCCATGAAAGAAATCATTCTTCCGATACGTCAAGATGGAGAGAAAACACGCAGCTTTTCGGGAGCAACTTATTTGATCAGTTCTACTCGCATTACTGGTATGCCTTATGCAGGTACTACCAATTGCTGGAGCTGTAACTACGCTCGCCCGAATTTGATAGAAAAGTTCTTCCCGAACGATGATATTCCTATGTCAACCGTAAAGGCTCCGGATAACCTGACCGAAGCAGAGATTATAGCTTTGGATGCACAAGACGGTTCCGATACAAAGAGCATCATTGCAGCAGCAGGCGACGACCGAGCTTTGTTTTATGCCGGTCGTGGCGGCGGTATACGCAAATTGCGTACCGACAAACTGAATAACTTTCTCGATGGTATTTCCGTTGTAAAGTTCCAGAATATACGTACCGATGGGAAAACAGTTCATGATAAAGAATTCCCCGATATGGATATTCCATTGATACGTTATGCAGAAGCATTCATGACTCGTGCAGAAGCTAAATGGCGTAAAGGCGACATGACAGCCATCAATGATGTTAATGTACTCCGTGCACGCGCCAATGCCACTCCGCTGATACAGCTCACAGAGCAAGACCTCATCGATGAATGGAGCCGTGAATTCTATATGGAAGGCCGACGTCGCAGCGACTTGATACGCTTCGATATGTTTACCGGAAAGAAATACAACTGGGCATGGAAAGGCGGTGTCCCTAACGGACAAGCTGTAGATTCTCACTTTAAATATTATCCCATTCCGTTGGACGACATCAACAATAATGAGAACATGCACCAAAATGCCGATTATTAATTAAGTATCAAGGATAAAACATGAAAGTTATGAACAAGAAAATATTTAATATAGGACGCCTGTTCTCCCTACTCGCATTGACATCGTTCGTACTGACATCATGTGAGAAAGACGATAACAGCAACCCGACATTCATTCCCAACGCATCAAGTTTCGTTCTTAATACGCCGGCGAATGCCGAAAACAACACTTACGACCTTGCAAGTGCAAACGGATTGAATCTGACATGCACCCAACCCGATTACGGCGGTGTACCTTACGTTGTAAAATACTTCGTACAAGTATCGCTCGACCAGACTTTCGGCAGCAACAGTAATGCTAACTTCCGTCAGCTGGATACTCCCTATACTACTGCCAGTATGAATGTCGATCCCTTAGAGATCAACAATGCCATGCTCGCTATGTATAAGGATGCTAACGGCGATGTAGCCTATCCTGCAACTGCCCGTCAGCTATACGTACGCCTGCTTGCAACTCCCGTCAACTTGGCCGGAACTCCGATGGACTCTGTTTATTCCAACGTTATCACTCTGCCGAAAGTTCTTGCTACCTACGTGGCACCCAAGCTCACATATCCTCAGAGCTTGTATCTTGTAGGCTCGTCTATTGGTAACGACAGCGATAAGAAGTACTGGTCTTACTGGAAGAAGATGGCCCCTGTCTATGGAAACGATCCGCAGAAGGGCGGCGATTTCTACTCTATCATCTACGCTAAAGCCGGAGATTCGTTCAAATGGGGTGAATCTGAAGGCGATTGGCGCGGTTATAAAAACGTGGCAGAATTTGATGATCAGGCCAGTGCAGGTATCAGTGAGCAAACGGGAGACGGCAATATAGTCATCGCCAATGCCGGATGGTATACCATTTATGTAACCACTAAACTTGGCGCCAGCGAAGTTGCATACACTTTCCACATCTACCCTGCAGCAGCTTATACTATCGGTAAAGCAACCGGTTCATGGGCAGATGCCGATTCAAACCTTGCATTGCAGCAACCCGCAACACAGCTCGACAACTGGATTTCTCCCGCTTTCACGGCGTCAGGCGAACTCCGCGCCTACATCAAAGTACCCGGATTAGATTGGTGGAGAACGGAATTTACACTCTTCAACGGCTCTATTTACTGGCGCGATCTCAATATTATAGACTCTTGGACGGAAAAAGGTGCCGATTACTCCGTAGCATGTTCTCCCGGACAGAAACTCTATGTAGACTTTAACCTTAACACCGGTGAAGTAAAATAATAACAAAACGATAATCAATTATGAAAAAGCAAATATTATATGGCTTTGCAGTTTTGGCGGGATTTATACTCGCCAGCTGCAACGGCGATTACGATGATTGGGCTTCTCCGCAGTCTCATCAGCAGGAGAAATCGGCTGCTGCCTATGGCGTTACTGTCTCACAAGGCGCCAATGCAGTCAGTGTAATGCCGGTAGACAACGATTCGCTGCAGCTCATCACCTTTAGTTCCTCCGACAAAAATATTACCGGTTACACTTTGCGCAAGCTTAATATTGTCACAGGCAACGACACTTTGACCATCGAAGGTTCCATCGTAGGCAACAACATCGTTGTTTCGGCTTCGGCACTCGATGATGCTCTTTGGAAAAATGCAGGCACTCGTAAAACAACTAAGTACGATTTCAAAGTCGTGACCGAGTTCGGTGCCAACCTTGCCAATGGCGACGCTGTAGCTCTGACCGGCGAATCTACAGGCTCGCTTACCACCGATCCCACACCTGCGGAAGACGCCAACGGCTATTTTATGTTGGGTGATTTTGTGGAGAATACTGTATCCGGAGAGACTTGGAAACTGGCCAAGCCCATCAATATGAACAGTAAAGGTAATGGAATTTATGAGGCTGTTGTCGAAACAACTAAGGAAGGCGATAACTGGTTCAAGTTCTATGGCAGGTCACATTATAGCGCTACCGATTGGGATGAGGTAAACTCGGCCCAAATGGGATGCCAAGAAAATGGCGACAAAACCACACCCAACTTCATTATCTGGAGCGGAGACAAGTACACAGTGCAGACTCCCGTCATCTCCGGAAAGGGCAAATGGAAAGTTACACTCGATGCTGTAAACATGATATACAAGGTCGAGAAATACTCTACAGAACTTTATCTAACTGGCAGCAACTACAATTGGGGTGCTGCAACTACCGACTGGAAAAAGCTTACCATTGTGTACAGTACCGAAAATGTATTCTGGACAATCATCTATCTTCATGCAAACGAAGAAATTAAGTTTGCTCCACAAGCCGGATGGGGCGATGATTTCGGTACGGAAGCAACTATTGTCGATAATGCAGGAGCAGGTGCCGGAGGAACCGGAAATATCAAGATAGCCAATGCCGGTTGGTATTTGTTAAAGGTAACTGCAGGCAGCAACAAGACTGTAGAGTTCCTCAAGCCCGACGTATATCTTATGGGAGACGCAGCAGGCGAATGGGCTATTGCCGATAGCCATAAGTTCAGTGTTCCCACAACGGAGAACGGAGAGTTCGTTTCACCGCAGTTTGCTCAAAATGCAGAGGTACGTATGTGCGTCAGCATAGGCTACGACTGGTGGAAAACCGAGTTCATCGTAACCGCAGACGGTAAAATCGACTATCGTGGCAATGGCGATGATCAGGCACGCGTCAACGTAATAGCCGGCCAAAAGGCTTATCTCAACTTCAAGACAGGCACCGGAAGATATCAATAAGGCCACGTAACTTAAAAATAACCTAAAGAATGCCGAGGGAGAATTTCTACGGAAGTTCTCCCTCATTTTCTCTATTCTGAATTTTAAACATAAACGACCAATTCATGAATAACCTTATTCAAAGACTATTATCAGTGCTTGTCGGCATCGTTTTCTCCATCTCTTTGCAGGCACAGCGTTACCTCGGCGGCGACATCTCGCTACTACCTTCTTATCAAAAACAGGGTACCCACTACCTCAATGAACAGGGAAAACCTACCGAAGCCCTGCAGCTTTTCAAGGATGAAGGGTGGAACATCATGCGTGTACGCCTGTTCGTAGAACCGCAAAATGCATCCGACGAGCATAAGAGTGAGGGCGTGTGTCAAGATATCCCTTACGTCATCGCCTTGTCGAAACAAATAAAAGAAGCCGGTTTCCACCTGATGCTCGACTTTCATTACAGCGACACGTGGGCCGATCCTAACAAACAGATTACACCTAAACGGTGGGAACGATTAACCCCCGCACAACTTCAAGACTCAGTATATGCCTATACCCGTCACGCTCTGCAGGCACTCTGCAATGCCGGCATCGAGCCCGATTTCATTCAGGTAGGTAACGAAATCACTTTCGGTATGCTGTGGCCCACGGGCAGAGTAAAGCCCGACAACGATACGAATTGGGCGACATTCTCATCGTTCCTTAATGCCGGCAGTCGTGCTTGCCGCGAAATCTGTCCGCAGGCCAAACTCATCAGCCATACAGAGCATGCACAGAGCTGGGCCGACACCAAAGCCTTCTATGACCGCATGGCCCGTTTCGGTGTGGATTATGATATTATCGGACTGAGTTACTACCCCATGTGGCACGGCACGATACCGCATCTCGGCACAGTACTCGACTCTCTGCAGACCGCTTTTCCTAAACCTGTCATGATCGTAGAGACCGCTTTCTACTACTCACACGACAATGACGTATGGGAAAAGGATGCCAATCACTACGCCGATCTCTACCCTATCAGCGCCGAAGGGCAACGCCAGTTTGCCCGAGAACTCGTAGCCGAGCTCAACAAGCACCCCAACGTAACGGGACTTTTATGGTGGTTTCCCGAAGAAAACGGTAAAAACAACAGCGTTATAAAGAGTTGGATCAACCGCGGACTGTTCGATAACCGTACGGGAAAGGTTCTTCCGGCCATGAAAGAGTTGGAGAAATTCGGCACCGATTCCGTCTGCTGTGACAGACACAACTTACAGAAGCCGGAAGCACAAGAATACAGTGCCGAAACACTTATCATCTATTACAACGACAAGAAAGGTAAGAAATCGTTGCTAAAAGCTATTCGCAAGAGCGGTGCCGAACTCATTTACGACTACAATATCATCAATGGCGTGGCCATACGCAAGCCCCAAAACATGACCATAGATGCCGCCATCAGGTATTACCGCAAGCTGAAAGGCGTGCTGCAGGTAAGCCGAGACCGCATCATGCAGTTGAATTAATGCAATCGTTTACTGCAAAAGTTACGGTTATCGGCCCGCAGCAGACGAAACATTGCGCAAAATAATATTAACTTCGTGGCACAATCAAAATCTACAAATAAAATGAAACGTATCAATACACTACTTCTCTGTCTGGCTTTTCCGCTGCTCATAGCGGCGCAAGGATGGCCGGCCAATTACGGTGGCGTGATGCTCCAAGGGTTCTACTGGGACTCTTTCGTAGACACACAATGGTCTCGTCTTGAAAGTCAGGCCGATGAACTCTCGAAATATTTCTCGCTGATATGGGTGCCGCAGAGCGGAAATTGCAACACCACAAGCAACGTCATGGGCTACATGCCGGTATATTATTTCGACCAAAACAGCTCGTTCGGCACCGAAACACAGCTACGCTCGATGATCCGGACCTTCAAGGCGAAGAACACCGGTATCATTGCCGATGTAGTCATCAACCACCGCAACAACCTCGGCGTGGGCGGTTCATGGGTAGACTTCCCCAAAGAAACCTACAACGGAACGACCTATCAGATGACTTCCACAGACATTACATCGAACGATGATGGTGGGCAAACAAAGAATTGGGCCGATGCTAACGGCTACACTCTCGGCAATCCGGAGAGCTATGAAGACTGGTCCGGCTGCCGCGACCTCGACCATTCGAGCAGCAATGTGCAAACCATAGTGAACGCATATCTGAAGTATCTGCTCGACGATCTCGGCTACAAAGGCTTTCGCTACGATATGGTAAAGGGCTATGCTCCGCAATATACGGGAATTTACAACGCCGCTTCGGGCACCGAGTTCTCCGTCGGAGAGTACTGGGATGGCAATCCTTCCGTCGTCGAGAACTGGATCGACGGCACCAAAACAGGCAACACAATACAGAGCGGCGCATTCGATTTCGCTTTCAGATATACCGTGCGCGACGCCATCAACGGCAATGATTGGCGAAAGCTCGACAATCCCAGCGTAATGAGCAGCACTACTTATCGCCGTTATGCCATTACTTTCGTTGAGAACCACGACACGGAATACCGCTCTTCTTCAGCACAACAAGACCCGATACGCAAGGATACGTTGGCGGCAAACGCCTTTCTTATCGCCATGCCGGGCACTCCTTGCGTGTTCTTGAAGCACTGGCAAACCTACAAACAGGAAATAAAATCGATGATCGAAGCACGCAAATTGGCGGGTATTACCAACACAAGTTCGTTCATAAACTTCAGGAGTACCACCGGTTACAACTCCAAACGTGTTGTGGGAACCAACGGCGAACTGCTGGTATACGTAGGCAACACCGCAGCTTTCACACCGAGCTCGTCGGTCTACACGCAAATTCTGTCAGGCTATCATTATAAGTATTTTCTCGCCAACAGCACGGAAACGGCATGGGCAGACATGGCGTCGGGCGAATACGAAAGTGCTTTCAACGTGAAACTCACCGCCGTTTCTACCGCAACAAACGCACAACTCGTCTACACGCTCAACGGCAATGATCCCACGCCGAACGATACGAAAACAGCCTCCGGAACAACCATCAACATCAACGAAGACTGCACGCTGAAAGTCGGACTTCTGGTCAACGGCGTCGTCAAAGGCATCATCAGCCGCAGCTACACCATCAAGCCGTTCACGCCGCACACGGCAACCGTCTACCTTAAAGATCCGAACTGGACGAGCATCTACTTCTATGCATGGGCGAACGACGGCCATAACACGCAGCTGTTAGGTGCATGGCCCGGCACTGCAACCGACATTCAAACCAAGCAGATCGACGGAACGACATGGTACTGCCATACGTTCGACATCCCTGCAAAGAACTATTCGTTCAATATCATCTTCAATAAAGGCAACGGACAGATGCAGACCGTCGACATCGGCCCGATAGCCGAAGATACTTATTACGAGATTTCAGGCACCGTAAACGGCAAGTACATCGTCAGCAACGTTACGTCCACCATCACCGGCATCAGCAATATACAAGCCGAAAAGAGCAAGACGAACGACAACAACTGGTACACCGTGGGCGGCACACGCATCACCCAACCGACACAAAAGGGCATCTATATTCACAACGGCAAGAAGATCGTCGTGAAATAGATCGTAACTTTCCATAGCACAAACAAAGCCGAGGAAAGCAACAGGAGCCGTAGTTCTACACCGATAGAGCTGCGGCTTTTCCATTCAAGAAATAAAAGAAAAAGAAGTAAAGAGACAAGAAAACACCTCACGGATAGAAAGATGAAAACCTTACACCACCTATCTAAGCGCCTTAAACAAGCAGTCTATCTCACCCAGACATACCATCTAAGCAAGTCGCTTGCAGCATGTTCACATCCGTCTTACCATAAGCAAAGAGCGGAGAGCACGTTCCTGCACATAACAACATAGGGAGAGTCCCCCTCTGACTCCCCTCTGTAGGGGGAGAAAATGCCGCAAAGAAAACTGCAAAACAGTACACTTCCCCTTAGCAAAGGGAGGATAGAAAAGGATTGCATACCGCACGGAAACTCGACCTATCCCCTCCCTGTCTACGCTTTATAGGAGAAGAAAGAATGCTGCCGAAAGCCATTTTCATTGCATATTCCACGTTTTTATGGTATCTTTGCACAATATTTATTTTTAAAAGATAGCTTTATGAACATCAGAACTTCCTGCTTGTCGTGCCTGCTTCTCTTAAGCGTAACGGGCACGGATGCACAGAAATACGTGGGCGGCGATATCTCCTTGCTGACCAAATACGAGGAAAACGGCTCGAAATACCTTGATCGTAACGGCAACACCATCGGTTCTTTGCTGCAATACTGCAAGCAAGAAGGAATGAATGCCATGCGGGTTAGGCTCTTCGTCGATCCTGCCAATGCCTCATCTGTAGACAAGGGGCAGGGCGTATGTCAAGACCTTTCCTACGTGAAAACGCTCGGCAAGCGCATCAAAGAGGCGGGCCTGAAGCTGATGCTCGACTTGCATTACAGCGATACGTGGGCCGATCCGGCCAAACAATGGACGCCTAAAGCGTGGCTGACTCTTAGCGACGAAGCCCTATACACCCGCATTTACGACTACACCAAGGAGGTTCTGCAACAGATGAAAGCCGCAGATGCCGAGCCCGACTTCATACAAACGGGCAACGAAATAAGCTATGGAATGCTGTGGGGTGCCAAAGGTTCTGCCGCCAACCGGTGCTATATGGGCAGCAACAGCAACTGGGCACGCTTCACAACGCTGCTTGCAAATGCCGCCAAAGCATGCCGCGAAGTGTGTCCGCAGGCCAAGATTATCCTGCATACCGAACGGGTTGCACAGACTGACGTGCTGAAAAACTTCTACGACAATATGCAGACAGCAGGCGCAGACTATGATATCATCGGATTGAGCTATTATCCCTATTTCCACGGCAGTCTTGCCGCACTCGAAACAGCCGTCGCAACAATAGAGAGTGGCTTTACAGGAAAACAGATAATGATCGTAGAAACAGGCTACCCGCTCAAATGGCCTGTGCCCGGTACGACCTACGACTATACCTCCGTCTACCCCTATACCGACACGGGACAGAGGCAGTTTACCCGCGACATGATAACGATGCTCAACAAACACAAGGCTGTAACAGGCCTTTTCTGGTGGTGGTTCGAGGCCAACGAATACGCTCATACGGGTACTGCACAGGTAACAACGAACTGGTATAATGCTCCTCTGTTCGACAATGAGACGGGGCGTACCACCTCTGCCTTTTATGAAATGAAACGGTTTTTGGATACTTCAACGGGTATTGCCACCATAAAGAACAAAGAAAAGACAGCCGACGACTGTTGGTACACCATCAACGGAGTAAGAACGGCAGCGCCCACGCAGAGTGGTATCTACATACATCGCGGCAAAAAGATCGTAAGAAAATGACGAAAAACTGCCGTCTATTCCAGTAAAATCTGCCGTAAAAAGAAACGTTACAAACAATTTCCGTCGGGCAGAAACAGCATATCTGCCCATAACGGAACGACACAAAAACAGCGTAATAAAATAGACTTTCGACTGCGAAACGGCCAATCCGCCTGCATCAAGTCTGCTTCATTACGCTGCTTTAAACGATATTATTCCTCCCCATCTCCTCTTTTAAACGGGAGAAATAAAAATATGTAATACGGAAATTTAGTTATTCTCCGAGGTATCTTCCTTGATTACTTTCGGCCCGCGCACCTTGTCTTTCGTCGTCAGACCGCTCTTTATCTCTATGTTGATGCCGTCGCTAAGCCCCGTAACCACCTTGCGGCGTTCGTATGTTTTGTTCTCTCCGGAACCTTTCACAATATAAACGTAGGTATCGTTTCCGCTGAATTCGATGGCACTTTCGGGCACCGTAAGCACATGGGTGGCGCTGGCAAGCACGATTTCTGCGTTTGCACTGTAGCCACTTCGTATCTTTGTTCCGCTTACACCACGTATGGCAGCCTTTATTTCGAACTGATTGGCACCGTTGCTCTCTACAGCTTTCGGCGAAACATATTCAAGACGGGCCTCCAATCGGGTATCTTGCATGGCGCCGATGGTTATTTTCATAGGCATTCCGGCAACGAGTTTTCCCACTTCGGTCTCGTCTATATTCCCGCGAAATATCAAATCACCCATGTTAGCCACGGTAGCTATGGTAGTTCCGTCGTTGAAAGTGTTGCTCAAGATAACGGTGTTTCCTACTTTCACCGGCACATCGAGGATCAATCCGCTGATGGTCGAACGGATCAGCGTGCTACTGGTATTGGCATTACTGCTCGACACTCCGTCGCGCACTACCTGCAAGTTATCTTTGGCAGCCGTTACTTCTTCACGCGCTTGTCGGTATGTCTGGCGGATTTTGTCGTACTCATCGGCAGCCACAAGTCCCTTGTCGAAGAGCGTTTTCTCGCGCTCGTAGTCTACCTTGGCCTGCTTCATGTTAATGTCGGCAAGGCGCACACGGGCCTGCGCATTGCTCAACTGGTTCATGTCGGGCACCACTTTAACCTTGGCAATGATTTCGCCTGCCTGCACCATCTCGCCAGCCTCTTTCATGATTTGAGTAATGATACCCGAAATCTGTGGCTTTACGTTCACCTCGTTGCGGGGTTCTATCTTTCCTGTTACTACCGTCGTCTTCTTGATATCCGTCACTTTAGGCGTAAATTCATCATAGACTACCGGCTGCGGTTGCGACTTGGCCCAAAGGAAAATGAACGTTCCGACGAAAATAAACAGGATGATGCCTGCAACAATAAACTTGATGTATTTTTTCATAATGACCTACCCAACTCCCTCATAAAGAGGGAAGTGCCCCGCGGGGTTCACGCTTTTTTAACGGCACATTCTTCGTTTGTTATTAATATTCTTTCATTCACATTCTGTTTCATGCCCATTCTTCACAATCTGTACTCCCTCTACAACAGGGAGACAGAAAGGAGCCGTCTCGCTTATTCGTCTCTCATTGCGTCTACGGGCTTTATACTCATGGCCCGCAGAGCGGGTGCCAATCCGGCAAGAACGCCGAGGATGCTCAACATAACTACGGCGCCCACCGCCGCCCAGAACGACACTTGGAAGTGGGCAGAGAGTATGCCGTCGGTGGTATTGGCTACCTCCAAGAACTGCAAGATCACCACCGAAAAGAGTATTCCGCTCATTCCGGCGACGCCGGTCAGTATGATACTCTCAGTTATAATCTGGCTCAAGATGTTACGGGGCGTTGCTCCGATGGCACGACGGATACCGATTTCGGTCGTTCGTTCGCGCACAGTAACCATCATAATGTTGGATACACCGATGGCACCTGCAAGCAATGTGCCTATTCCAACGAGCCAAATCAGGAAGTTCACGCCCGAGAAAAGGCTATCCACCATGCCAAACATCACCTCTGAATTGAACACCGTAATGGATTTCTCATCGGTAGGATCGACTGTATGCGCACGGGCTATCACCTCTCGCATGTGCTGTGCAATGCTACTCATGGTCACTCCGGGCTTGCCGGTTACGCAGATCAAGTACACTCGGTCGCCCATATTGTAGGCCTGCTGCATGAGGGTAATCGGCATGACCACGCTTTCTTCCGCCTTTCCATTAACACTCATATTGCCGCTGTTATAGTCTACACCAACAATATTATAATATATCGAGTCTATTCTAATGAGCTTTCCGCACGGATCTCCGCCGCCGGGAAAGAGCGTCTTGTATATCTTTTTGCCGATTACACAAACCTTTCGGCGTTGCTGCACGTCGGTTTCGTTGAGGTATCTGCCGTAGAAAAGCTTGGGAGTTTCTACCTTTACGTAATCCGGAAGCAGCCCCTTGACCGAACAGGAAGCCTTCTTGTCGCCAAAGACGGCACTGCCGTTCCAAATAGAGAGTACGGGCGACACCACGTCAAGTTCTGGAACCTGCGCTTTCAAGCGTTCTACATCTTTATAAACCATGTTCCATTGGCGCCCCTTACGATACCCCTGATAAGCTTTGGTGGTGGGTTCTACATAGATGATTGCCGAGTTCGTGGCAAATCCTTCGAAATTCTTAGACAGCAACTCCTTCATCCCGTTGCCGCCACCCATCAGAGCTACGAGCATAAACACGCCCCAGAAAACACCGAACCCCGTAAGAAAAGACCGGCTCTTGTTACGGGTGAGCGTGTCGAGTATCTCCTTATATGTATCTAAATCTATTCTGAAACGCATCTTATCTTGCAGAAATATCGTATCTCGAATTATGGGTTATAAATTACAAATCATGATTTTTCACTCTGCCCGCAGAGCTTCTATCGGTCGGATATGGGCTGCCTTTCGCGCCGGAATGAAGCCGGCAACGGTTCCGGCAAGCACCATTACGACCGTTGCCTCTATACACACATCCAGCCCCACGGTAGGATTAACGAACATAGCCGCCTTGAACGGGCCGGCATCTACCTGCATGTTTCCGCTCGTAACATCCATATATTGGTTTACAGCAACGCCGAGAACCATGCCTATATAGCCGAAGAACGTGGTGATGATGATGCTCTCGATAATGATCAGCCGTAGGATTGAGCGCGGTTTCGCGCCGATTGCCTTGCGAATACCGAACTCTCGTGTGCGCTCCTTCACGGTAATAAGCATGATATTCGACACGCCTACAATACCGCTAAGCAACGTAAAGATGCCGATAATCCACAAAGCAGTTCGGATGATGCCCAAGCCTGTATTCATTTGCAAGGCCTGCGTAAAGCGATTCCATATCCAAATAGCGTTCTCATCATCGGGGGCTGCGCTGTGATTAGCGTTGATACGTGCGCGATACTTCTTCTCGAAAGCCTCGTTATCTTGCTCTGTTTTCAGCCCTTTAAAGGAAAATATGATGTTATCAGCCTTATCCCCACGCCCATAGATGGTGCGCACAGTGGTAAAAGGTGAATAAAAATCCATATTCATTCCGCTTTGATCGTTCTTGTAAATGCCGATGATTTGGAAAGAAAGATCACCCAATTTCACGTGTTTGCCTATCAAAGAAGCGATATTGCGGGGCTGAAGTTCCTTGGCATGGTCATTGCTTATGACCAATACCTTACGCGATTTTTCGTTGTCGAAAGAATTGATGAAGCGGCCATAGAGCATCTCCATCTTGTTTATTTCGGCCTCATTGGGGTATACTCCGTTCAATGTACTGCTAACATAATTCTCTCCATTGGAAACAGTTACGTTTCCTTGACTTATTTCTGCGCCCATCTCGATAATGTTTTCCGAAAACCTGCTATCGGTGGTATGCAGATCTTTGTCGTTCAAGTCTATGGGGCGTCCTTCCTTCAGTCCTTGATAAGCCTTGGAAGTCTGTCCCCCTCCTATCATCATGGAATTATCCAAGAAGCGACTGGAGTTCTGTTCTACGGCGTTGATAAGCCCGTTTCCCGCGCCAAGCAGGAATATCAACATGAATATTCCCCATGCTACAGCAAAACCGGTCAGTGCGGTTCGCAGCTTATTACGCTTGGTAGTAGACCATATTTCGGTGATGATATCGCGCATATTCGTTAGACGATTAACTTCTATTTCATGTATCCGTTGACACCGAAAGGCGAAGAATTGTGCTCCGTATTCTCATCTATCTTGCCTATCAGTCCGTCCTTGATGTGGATAATCTTATTGGTTTCGTTGGCAACCCCGCTCTCATGCGTCACTACAACGATCGTCATGCGCTCGTCTTCGTTGAGTTTTTTGAGCAATTCCATCACTTCTACGCTCGTTTTAGAGTCTAAAGCGCCGGTCGGCTCATCGGCTAAAATAATCTGAGGGCGCGTTATCAATGCCCGTGCAATGGCCACGCGCTGCTTTTGTCCGCCCGACATTTCGTTGGGATAATGCTCTGCCCATTGCGCTAAACCGAGCTTATCGAGGTAATCCATCGCCAACTGATGGCGCTTGCGACGCCCAACTCCCTGATAAAAAAGGGGCAACTCCACATTCTCTACCGCCGTTTTGAAGCCGATAAGATTAAAACTTTGAAAGATAAAACCTATCATGCGATTGCGATATTCGGCCGCCCGCGTCTCGCTCAAATCCTTGATAAGCGTGCCACCCAACGTATATTCCCCGCTATCATAGTTGTCGAGAATGCCTAATATATTTAATAAGGTGGACTTACCCGAACCGGACGCTCCCATGATAGATACAAACTCACCCTCATCTATATCGAGGTTAATGCCTTTAAGCACATGCAGCGGCTGCGCTCCGAAGTAGGTTTTGTTGATATCCTTTAAGTGTATCATTCGCAAAGTTTTGTATGTTAGACGGGGAATACCGCAGGAAAGTTGCAGATAAACCCATAAAATAATAAGAAAAAACCATACATCTATCTCCGTTATTCGCTATTCCTTAGTTCTCTATCCCTATATTGTACGTGGCGCTTATGTTGTTCTTTCTATCCTTAAAATACGGTCGCAATAGTCTACCACGGCCGGTCTGTGGGTAATAAACAAGATGGTTTTGTCGTGATTTTCCAAGATATTTCGGAGCAATTGCCGCTCCGTATCGGGATCGAGAGCACTGGTCGCCTCGTCGAAGAGCATGATACTACGGTCGCGAAGCAATGCTCTTGCGATGCTGATTCGCTGTGCTTGGCCCTCACTTAGTCCACCTCCCGACTCCGAACATACGGTATCGAGCCCGTCGGGCAGGCTGTAAACAAAATCGGCACATGCCTTTTCAAGCGCCATTTCTATTTCTTCGGGCGTTGCATTGAGCTTGCCGAGCCGTAAGTTGTCGCGTATGGTGCCGCTCATCAGCGTATTTCCCTGCGGTACATATACGAAGTTGCATCGTAAGAGCGACGATAACTCCCTGCTTTCGTGGTCGTTATATATCTCGACCTGCCCCTCTTGCGGCCGCAGAAGGGCAAGGATCAAGCGCACCAGCGTAGTTTTACCCGAACCGGTTTCACCAAGTATCGCCGTACAAGAGCCGGGTGTGAAGTCGAAACTCAAGTGCTCGATCACATTACCATCCGTTTCGTCGTAGGCATACGATACATCTTTCAACCTTATACCGCACGGCGGAGCCAGTTCAATGGGCTCTCCCTGCTCTTCAAGCGGGTTTTCTTCGAGTTCCATAAGGCGTTCTGCCGCCGTAAAAACACCTACAAAAGCGGGCACGAGCTTAGCTAAATTGCGGGCAGGCGACTGTATTCGGCCTACTAACTGTAGGAAAGCGGTCATACCACCGAACGAAAGAGTATGCGAAGACATGCGTAATGCCGCCCACAGAAAGGCGATGAGATAGCCCAACACGAAACCGAAATTAAGGATAAGATTAGAAAATACGCTGAACACAGTGCGTTTTACTACGTTTTGACGCAACTCGTTCTGCGTGTTTTCCAAGCGTCCGACCATAATGTCATCGCTTTCGAGCGTCTTTATAAGCATGCGGTTCTGTATGGTTTCCTGCAATACACTCTGCACTTTCGAGTCGGAATCGCGCACTTTACGCGTCAACCGTCGCATTTGTCCCACATATATTTTGCTGACAGACACAAATACGGGGATGATAGCCACGGTAACGAACGCCAACACTTTGTCCATAGAGAACAGATAGAAGAACGCTCCGAAGAACAGAGCCAGCACGCTGAGCGTGTTTGGAACGGTTTCTGTCAGGAAATTTACCACCGTGTTCACGTCGAACTCCAAGCGATTAAGCACATCACCCGAATGGTGTAACTCCTGTCCGTGCCACTCCGAGCGCAGCAAACGGTCGAGCATGCGCTGCTGCATGCGGTTCTGGGCGCGGATACCAAGAATGTTTCGTATCCACACAGATGATATGCTGAGCGCGAAATCGCACAGATAAAACATGCCGATTACGCCAACCGACCAATATATAGAGCCCTCGACGGTACCCGAGGCAATATCGATAGCACGCTTCACCGCCCACACTTGCCCCAACGAAACCACCACCTGCAGCACACCTACAGTGGCATTGAGCACGGCTTGCAGGCGATTTCCGCGCCACGAAACCCACAACCATTTCAGAATTACCTTGGCCTTATACTTCGATGGCGGTATTTTCAGCAAATTTCTCAAGTGCATTCTATTCTCTCGTATCGGCTCCCCACATCATCTTTTCGCGCAATGTGGAGAAGTATCTTTGGTTAAGTCGCTTAATTATATTGACCTCGTAAGGGGCACGGCGAATGGTTACTTTCGTGCCTTCGAGCAACTTCTCCGACCGTCCGTCGATGGCTGCGAGGAAGTTATGCGAACGGGCTTCCACCGTTAGAGTAATCACCGACTTGTCGTTGATGACGATCGGACGGATGTTAAGACTATGGGGCGCCACCGGCGTAAGGCACAGAATGCCAGACTGGGGCACCATGATAGGCCCGCCGTTCGACAATCCGTAAGCGGTACTTCCCGTGGGTGTAGACACAATAAGACCGTCTGCCTGATAAGTAACCAGATATTCGTCGTCGATACACACGCGGATGGAAATCATCGAAGCGTTATCCCGTTTGAGCACGGCAATATCGTTGAGTGCGTAAGGACACCCTTCTATGGGCTCTCCCTCGGCCTCTATCCGGATAACGCTATGCTTCTCTATTTGGAATTGTCCTTTGAAAATGCCGTCGATGGCACCCTCTATTTCGCTGGGAAGTACATCGGCAAGGAAGCCCAGACGCCCCATATTGATGCCGAGAATGGGCGTTCCTTTGGCCCCGACACGGCTTGCTGCCCGCAGAAAAGTGCCGTCTCCGCCCAACGAAACGACATAATCCACATCGAAGTTATAGCCTTCGAACACACCGGAAGCCTTCACTTCCACGCCTTGCACATTGGAAAGATAGTCGTAAAACGGACGGTCGATGTAGATTTCTCCTCCCTTTTCGGTCAACAGAGAGAATATCTTCTGCACCGAAACGGATTTCTTAGACTGATATTCGTTGCCGAAAATGGCGAACTTTAGCTTTCGTGATACCATAATACCATATATTATATAGTTGCAAAGATACTATTTAATTGCGAAAATGGCAGTATATTGAAAAGATTAATTATCTTTGCAAATAGACAAAACAATTATACTATGGCTAAAGTTTATGAATTTCTTGCCAACGGCTTCGAGGAAATAGAAGGATTGGCACCGGTGGATATCCTCCGCAGAGGGGGCATAGAGATAAAGACGGTGAGCGTTACAGGCTCCGAATTTGTAGAAACTTCGCACCACGTAACGATAAAAGCCGACCTGAAGTTCGAAGACATAAGCAACTTCGACGATGCAGACATGCTGCTTCTACCGGGCGGAATGCCCGGCGCTACCAACCTTTTGGCGCACGAAGGCGTGTGCCGTGCGCTTCGTGAACAGAACAACAAAGGCAAACGCATAGGCGCTATATGTGCCGCACCTATGGTTCTGGGGAGCTTAGGACTATTGCACGGGCGTAAAGCAACATGCTATCCGGGCTTCGAAAAGTACATGAAAGGGGCGGAATACACGCACGATCTCTTCACTACAGACGGCAATATCATCACCGGAGAAGGCCCTGCAGCAACGTTACCTTATGCATATAAGGTCCTTTCATTCTTTGTTGATGAGGACAAGGTGCGCCAATTGCAACACGACATGATGTACCTGCATCTGACAGGTGAAGAATAAGCCGCACACAGATATACCATCTAAGAGGCTTAAATAGGCATTCTAAGGCGCTTAGATAACCTGTCTGTCTGGGGCAGTTGACATCTGTTTCATATCCAACCATTTATAATTCATGGATTACGTCATCATCGTGGCCGGCGGAAAAGGCCTGCGCATGGGCGGAGAAACGCCCAAACAATTCCTCTGCATCGGCGGAAAACCGATACTGATGCGCACTATCGAGCGTTTCAGAGCCTACAGCGACAAGTTGAACATCATCTTGGTATTGCCGCCGTCGCAGCAAGATTATTGGCGCAGACTGTGCCGAGAATACGGTTTCGCCATCGAACACGCGATTGCAGACGGCGGAGACACGCGCTTCGAATCGTCGAAAAACGGGCTTTCCCTCATCCCCGACGACGAGGAAGGTGTGGTGGGTATTCACGACGGAGTGAGGCCCTTTGTCAATCAAAGCGTCATCTGCGACTGTTACGAGACGGCAAGAGACGAGTATGCTGCCATTCCTGTGCTGCCCGTAACCGATACCTTGCGTTACATAGACGCACGCGGAGGGGGCAAAAACGTACTGCGCAACGATTATAGGATTGTACAAACGCCCCAGACTTTCGACATTCAACTGCTCAAACGTGCCTATCTACAGCCCTTCCGTGAGTCGTTTACCGACGATGCCTCGGTAGTGGAAGCCCTCGGTTGCCAAGTAGCAATGGTGGAAGGCAACCGCGAAAACATAAAAATAACTACGCCTTTCGACATGAAAATCGCCGAAGCGATGGGCTGACCTCTCTCCTCTTTTTCCGAAAAAAAGTAAATATATAGGCAAAGTATGGAGAAGCAACGCTGCCAAGAGTACTTCCTACTTTATTTAAACGGGGCAAAAATCGTAATAGATTAAAAAGCATATTACGCATTATTATAATATAATAAGAAAACGACAAGCAACAATACTCTCCTTTTTCGGAGGGATTGGGAGAAGTTTCAATTATGCTCAACATTCTCGACCAAGACATACAATACCTTCAGGGCGTGGGCCCGAAACGGCAGGCGATATTGAACAAGGAGCTCGATATCCACACTTGGCGCGACTTGTTGGAGTATTATCCTTATAAATATGTGGATCGTAGCAAGGTTTACCGCATTGCCGATCTTACGGGGGATATGCCTTTCGTGCAGATAAAAGGGTGTATATTGAGCTTTGAAGAATATGCCGTGAGTGCACGCAAGAAGCGCATAGTAGCCCATTTCAGCGATGGTACGGGCGTTTGCGACCTCGTTTGGTTTCAAGGCACGCAGTATGTATATAAGAATTATAAGGTGGGCGAAGAGTATATCGTATTCGGAAAGCCCGGCATTTATAACGGCAGATACCGGTTCGCCCATCCGGACATCGACCGTACAACCGAGATACAACTCTCCTCGATGGGCATGCAGCCCTATTACATGACCACTGAAAAGATGAAAAAGGGGGGACTTCAGTCGCGTGGCATAGAGAAACTCACCAAGACCTTGGTAGAGAAACTTACGCCAGATGTTCTGCCCGAAACGCTTCCACCCTTCATCACAGGGCCTCATCATCTTGTTTCGCGGTTCGAAGCTCTGCGAGGTATCCATTATCCCAAGAACCTCGACGAGATGCAGCGGGCACAGGTACGGCTGAAATTCGAAGAACTTTTTTATGTTCAGCTCAACATATTGCGCTACGCGAACGACCGACGACGCAAATACCGTGGCTATGTATTCGGCCGTGTTGGTATGCAATTTAACGATTTCTTCCATAACCATCTGCCTTTTGCACTGACAAATGCACAGAAACGCGTAATGCATGAGATACGCGCCGATATGGGTTCGGGACGACAGATGAACCGTTTGTTGCAGGGAGATGTCGGTTCGGGCAAGACACTCGTGGCGCTTATGTCGATGCTCATTGCCATCGACAACGGCTTTCAGGCATGTATCATGGCGCCGACCGAAATACTTGCCGAACAACATCTGGCTACCTTGCGGGCTTTCCTCGGTACTATGAGCATACGAGTGGAACTGCTTACGGGCATCGTGAAAGGAAAGAAGCGCCGGCATATACTCGATGCGCTGGCCGCAGGAGAGGTGGATATATTGGTAGGAACGCATGCCGTTATCGAAGAAAACGTGCAATTCGCGCGGTTGGGATTAGCTGTAGTCGACGAACAACACCGCTTCGGCGTGGAACAACGTGCCAAATTGTGGGCGAAAAGCAAGAACCCGCCCCACATATTGGTAATGACCGCCACCCCCATACCGCGCACCTTGGCCATGACGATCTACGGAGATCTCGACGTAAGCGTGATAGACGAGTTGCCTCCCGGGCGCAAACCGATACAGACAATTCATAAGCTCGACACTCAAATGACGAGCCTCTATCAGGGCATCAGACAGCAGATAGAACAGGGAAGACAGGTGTATATCGTGTTTCCGCTTATCAAAGAAAGCGAAAAAATAGACTTGAAAAACCTTGAAGACGGCTTTGAAACGCTGAAAGAAGCATTCCCTAATTACCGTATGAGTAAGGTGCACGGGCAAATGAAACCGGCAGAAAAGGAGACGGAGATGCAACGCTTCGTCAACGGGGAGACGCAAATACTGGTTTCGACTACGGTGATAGAAGTAGGAGTCAACGTGCCTAACGCCTCCGTGATGGTTATTCTCGATGCGCAGAGGTTCGGGCTGTCGCAGCTGCATCAGCTTCGGGGGCGCGTAGGTCGTGGTGCCGACCAGAGTTATTGTATCCTCGTGACCACTTACAAGCTAACAGAAGAAACACAAAAGCGTATAGATATCATGTGCGAAACCAACGACGGCTTCCGCATTTCGGAGGCTGATCTGAAATTACGTGGGCCGGGCGACCTCGAAGGAACGCAACAGAGCGGCGTTGCATTCGACCTCAAAATCGCCAATATAGCACGTGACGGACAGATAATCCAACTGGCTCGCGACGAAGCACAGAAGATCATCGACAACGATCCGCTATGTGAAAAGCCGGAATATACCTTGCTTTGGAGCCGTCTGCGCAACTTGCGTAAGACGAATATCAACTGGGCAGCCATCAGTTGACGTATATATATCATGAATATCTTCACTATTTACAGTCGAAAATTCGTTAATTTATCTTTATTGTACTATTTATAAAAATGTGGCAGATCGCCTATAAAACCGCCATATAAAAATAAAAGAACAGAAATAAGCAATGTGTTAAACAGCCGATAAAAACTGTTAATAGCGTAACATTTCTACATTTTTTTCGTTATCTTTGCGAAGTCTTTATGAAAAATCGATGGATTCTTGTATCATTCAACGATTCTTTCAGAAGGAATAAAAATACTTATTTCCACAGAGACCTAAACCTAAAATGACAATGAATTTGAAGAAAATATTTAAGACATTTGTATTATCTGTTTCTTTTGTTTTAGCCTCACAGCCAATGACGGCGCAGGACCTATTGGCGCGACAAGCCCCTGTAGACCGCAAAATGAAGGCAGTTGATACACTTGTATTGAAGAAGATAATCGAACGTGAGAATAACATATCGCCGGCAGCCGACCTTTATGATGGCTGGGACAATAAGTATGCACATCGTGCAACGGCACTTCCAGACTCCTTCAAGATAAACCTACGCCACTTCTGTATGCCAACTCCCAGCCGTGTAATTACAAGTAATTTCGGTCATCGTTGGGGGCGTCAGCACAAAGGGCTCGATATAAAGGTCTACATTGGTGATTCTATCCGTGCCGCCTTTAGCGGTAAAGTCCGAATTGTGCGCTATGAAGGCGGCGGATACGGCAAATACATTGTGATACGTCACCCGAATGGGCTCGAAACAATATATGGACATCTGTCCAAGCAATTAGTTGAAGAGAACCAAGAAGTCCGTGCAGGAGAGGTAATTGGCCTTGGTGGCAACACCGGACGGAGCACTGGCTCGCATTTACACTTCGAAACACGCCTTTGTGGCGTAGCTCTAAACCCGGCATTAATGTTCGATTTCCGTGCTCAAGACGTAACCGGCGACTATTACATATTCAATAAACGTACTTATGATCGTGAGTCTGCCGAAGCTACCCGTATACGCGGAAAGATCGACAACGGCAGTTATAGTCGGGAAGAAGTAAAAGGCGAGTTCGCCAAGAATGACAGCAAGGGCACGAACGATGATGGAGAACGTCTCTATCACAAGGTTTCTGCAGGAGATACACTGACATCTATAGCCCAAAAGAGAGGCGTAACTGTAGAAACACTTTGCAAACTCAACCATATTACAAAGACCATGCGTGTACGTCCGGGACAAATCTTAAGGTACTCATAACAGCAACAGTACTTAGATAAACAATACAAATATGCCTGCAGAAATACCCATCTATTAGGTATAAGTCATATACCTAATAGAGGTAGTTTATATGGCTGTCTATTTTAAATTATTTCTTTTTTCCTCTCAAAATGGCTAAAGGAGACCGCCACCCCGTATGTTAAACTTACTTCCATGAGTCACTCCTCTTCGTTGGAAGGACTGGAGGAAGTCTTTCTTCAGTAGCGCTCTATCAGTACGGTGGCGTATGCAGCCATGCCTTCTTCACGCCCTACGAAACCCATGTATTCTGAAGTAGTGGCCTTGATGGATATATTATCTTCATCGGTACCTATGATTTCGGCCATGCACTTACGCATATCGGGAATATAGGGATTAATTTTAGGGTGCTCGGCGCATACGGTTGCATCTATATTTCCTAACCGATAGCCCTTAGTGGCAATCAGTTCGATTGTCTTCCGCAGGATAACTTTACTGTCTATATCGAGTGTTTCGGCCGACGTATCGGGGAAGTGATAACCTATATCGCGCATGTTTGCCGCCCCTAAAAGAGCATCGCAAATAGCATGGATGAGCACATCAGCATCGCTGTGTCCCAATAAACCGAGCTCATGCTGTATCTTTATGCCGCCCAGCCACAGTGCCCGTCCGGGCACAAGGCGGTGAACATCGTAACCGAAACCGCATCTGAAAACCGGTTTTAGACTGTTTTGAAACGCGTTGGTTGTATTTAAAGCTGTCTTGTTTTCAACGTCTGTACCCATTTTTCGATTACAATCCATAGTTTAAATGCAAATAAGAATTAAAAAACAAATATCTTCCTCTTGGAGAAAGAGGGGAAAGCATATCGCCCGTTTCTAAGCAAAAAGGATGAAAGAGCCCCCTATCTCCGACGGAATAAATCCTTTATGCCGTCCATATCGAAAGTAAGTGTGAAACGTAGAGTCTGATCCAACGGGTTACTTTTGGCCGTTGCAATTACGTAACCTGCATCGAGTGAGAACACATTCATCCTAAAACCGGCGCCTACAGTGAAGTATTTACGGTTGCCTTTGTTCTCGCTTTCGTGATGATAACCGGCACGTAATGCGAATTGGTCGTGGTAAACATATTCGCCACCTATGCTCCATTGTATCTCTTGCAATTCTTCCTTGAAGCCGTTGGGGGCATCGCCGAAACTTTTAAAAATACCACTTATCGACGACACATCGTAATAATCTTTCTGTACACGCTCCTGATAAGCCTCGGTAGTTTCCCCTTCGTTCTGCTTAGGATAGGTAGGTACGAGCAGTTTATTGGCATCCGCCGCTATGGTAAGGCGGTTATATTCGTCGATAGGGATCATCAACGAGGCACCAAGACGCAGGTTGGTAGGGATGAATTCGCTGTTATTATCGCCGCCAAACGAAATTTTACTGCCGATATTCGATATGTTCATGCCCAATCCAAGCTGACATTCGCGGCTTCCGAGGTTCAGATAATTCTGATAGTAGAGCGAAATATCGGCGGCAAAAGCCGATCCGGGGGAGGTATCTCCCGAATAATCGTAGGTTAGATCGGAATATATCCAACGTACAGCGGCTGCAATAGACAGCTTTTCGCTTAACATAAGCGAGTAACCCACATCGAACGACATCTCATAAGGGTTGATGGTCATGGGGGCGGTGCCACCTGTTTTCGAATTAAGTTGTACTTCTCCGAGCGAGAAATAGCGCAACGAAGACGACACGGCACTATAATCGCCGATGCGATAATAGCCCGATAAATAGGCCACTCCCATATCGTTGACCAGCTGGCGCAGCCACGGAGTGTAATTGAGCGCTACGCCTGCACGACTAATAGCAAACGGATATTTAGCCGGATTCCAGTATTGCGAGGTTGCATCGGCATCGGTTGCCGCGCCTACATCACCCATACCGGCCGCACGGGCATCGGGGGCAATCATCTGAGAGGTAACGGAGTGGTGAACAGGATTGAATATGTCTTTCTTGTCTTGGGCCGACATATCGGCGGCGATGAGCGCGAAAAGGCATATCGCAAATATTCTCAAGATTTTATTCATTTGTCGTTTATTGTTTATTTATTCCGCTTGTTCGGCAATCGTTTTATTGCCGCTATGTAGCTAAAGAAACGTGCGAGATGATCTATTTATTGCCTGTAACGATGAGTTTCTTAGCTTTCGAGGCTTTAGAACTGCCGTCGGAAGCTATCCGAACCCTGTAAAGATATACGCCGGTTTGTAGACGCGTGCCACCGTCTACCGTCAAATTCCAGTCTACGGTGTAGGCTCCATTGGTGTTAACCCCACTCTCTGTATGCTTCCAAAGCAGCCTTCCGCTCATGTCGAACACATCTATTTCCACATCCATCATGCTGCCTGTGCGATCGTGATTGATAATAAATGTAGTCGAAGTGGATGCCGGATTATTAGTACAGCTCACGTTGAACAGCGACGGTTCCAACCCCTGCACTACGTTGAAGGTCAGTTCGGTCGTAGAACTATTATTGAGTATGTCCCATGCACGGAATTGCAAGCGGTGTACACCGGCTGCCAGTTCGGGAATAGAGTAGTATGTACTTCCCTTGGTATAAGAACCGAAGTCGTACGTAAAGTTCTCGTTGAGCGTGTAGGTTTTCGACATGTCGCCGTCGATAACCAACTGCAGGTCGTGCCCGATGCCGTTCCCCGTGGCATTGATACCGTCTTCATCGGTAATTTGTGCTACGAAATAGGGAGTCGTATTCACGTTCCCGCCGTTCATGAACGACGGTGAATTGAGGTAACAGTATATGGACGGACCTATAGAATCGTTGCCCTCGATACTGCTTCCGCCAACTATAAAGTTGTCGTTTTCGCCGTGTGCCTTCAACGTATTCTCGTTGTTTACGGCATATACGTTAATTAAACCTCTGCCTTCGGTATAATCTATGTCTTTCGGAATGGCGAACGAAAAGGCGAATTTGCCTTGCTTTACGTTGTCGGAGCCTGTAAACAGCGTCTTCGTGCGGTCTTTGTAAGTAAACGCGGTAGTGGCTCCGTCGCGCGAAGTATTGTTAAGTTTGCAGGTTATCGTTTCCTCCTTGTCGCGCACAGTTACCGTTACGATGCCATCGAAATCCCCTGTCGCGCTCTCTATATGTCCCGTAACGGTGGCCGCACTTCCCGCTTTAAGGGTAGGAAGCGGTGTTCCTGAGCCGACCGACATGCCGTTGATAGAGTCGATAACGATATTCATGGTAGGACGGTTCAGGGCAATTGCCGGATCTCCGAGCAGCGAATATTGCAGTTTGTTGGTAGTAAGATCTTTTCCGGTTGTTATCATTTCGTTCTTTGCAAGGCGCTGCGCTTCGCCCAAGGTGATAGATTTATCACCCGAAAGACCAAGTACATATTTCAGATAAGCTATGTTGATGCGTTTGTTGTAGCTGGCATATACCGTGCGCGTGGTGCCGAAGAAAGCCACCGCTCCGCCCTTTTTGTTGAGCATGGCCGCCTCGCCTATCGTAGGTGCAGAGCCATCGAATGGCATTATATCGCACGAAGCCGTGATCCAGAGCGGCAAGTTAGCGTTGGTAAAGCTCGAAAAATCGCCGATACGCAGTACCGATTCGTGAGATATCTGCGTTTCCGAGCCATGTCCGGCATAATCCATAATCAAGGCGCCTGCCGCCTGTTGCTGTTTTATAAGGCGCGTTACCTCCGGATAAGTGTTGCCTGTAGAAGATGTTTCTCGTATGTACGAGTCCCACATCACTTTCTTGATGAGGTATCCGGGATACCATCCGGCAACACTGTCCGCTGCCTCATTGGCGTCTGTCATGTGCAGGTTTTGGTTTCCGTCGTCGCCCATAAACATGATAGTGTTCTGCCATGCGCCTGCATTTTTATTGGTTACGTAGCCGATGGTCTTATCTACGAGCGTCTTGGCATCCTCTTCCGTCGTTACCGGAAAGCGCCCCACGGCCATGTCGAGCTTATCTCTGCTTTGCGGATTACCGCCTTCTCCATCGTCTAAAAGGCAGAAGTAGCCGTCGTCTACATAACAGGTAATCTTGTTAAACGAGTCTTCGCTCTCGTAACACAGCAGGTAATCGTCTTTCACAGCGCCCTGCAAATCGCTTGTAAGCATACGGTTGTCCCACGAACAGTCGCCGAACAGCAGCAGATATTTGGGCATATCGGCTTCGTTTTCGCCCCTATCGTAGAGCATTTTCAGATATCTGCGGTAAGCATTTGCATCAGGTGTGCCGCCTGCAAACTCGTTGATAAGTTCGTCGGAGGGCACTATACGCACGCGCATACCATCATGTTGCTCATGAAATTCTTTAAGACGTTTGGCCTGTGCGAGCAGTTTTTGCGAGGTAGGAATAATGATTATCATATCTGCAGCCCCGTGTGCGTGCAGGTCTTGATTGGTGATGTTGTACACATATTCGGCTGCCGGAAACGACGAGGTGGCAAGATAAGGCGCCCGGCGGGGGGTGTCGAAAGCCAAAGAAATATAATCTAACCGCACCGGACCGCCCGACGTGGCGGTTATCTTTACCTCATTGGTAAGTTGCAGCTTATCTATAACGGCGGTAACCACACGTTCTTTGCCCATATCATACGATTCGTACGAGTACGGATCGTTGTTCCATACGAACGAGACGGTACCTATAGGCTTGCCATTGAACTCTACAGAGGCCGCAGAATTACTGCCTGCCGTAATTGCAACGGCCACTTTACCCTGTTGTTCGCTCGGTGCGTCGATCTTGAATGTATATGAAGAGCCGGTATTTATAGGGATATTTTCGAATAGATTGCGACCTCCGTGGTACCAAGCGTAGTTGTCGACCTCGTGGAGCGAATGATAATCGTCGTTAGAGGGATAGAACGAAGCCAGAAAAGCGGCGGAGTCTACCGTTAGAGGAGCTTCATTGCTTTGCGTAATGAAATAATAAGCGCGGTCTGAATATGGGTTTCGTGTGCGTTGCATGGCCGTTTTACTGTCCCAGCTTACCGTTCCACGGGCATAAAACAGCCGTTTGCCGTTCACGGTGCATGTGGGTACTTCTTTCAGATCGTCGGTTGCCGTCAACATATCGCCTGTTAAGGTTTCGTTCTGCAACGTTCCACCGTAGCCGTACAGCTTTACTTTGCTCATATCCGTAAAGCCTGCACGGCGTATTACGGCATTCGTAAGCTCGAAAACGCCCGATGCGGGTACGCTGATTTTGGCCCACGTGCCCGTTGAGAGTACGGAATGGGCGGCATAACGCGTACTGCCAGCGCTGCCGGCACGCGTTCTGGCAAGTCTGACCGAACGCTTTAGCGGCTTTGCCTCTACCGAAAGCATGAAACTGACGAGGATCTGATACTTCTTATTGCGATAGACAAGCGGGCAAAACGATACGTCGAGCGATGCTTTCTTGCGTTCGAAAGTCAAACGTTGCACCACTTCGGGCATGGCAGGCAGCGGCTTTCCCGAGATTGCCTTGTAGCGGTCGATGTCACTCACAGGCATATCGATATATTCAGGATATACTATCGTAACGGTATAAAGGGAATCCTGATAGTTTCCTTCGAGCGGAAAAGAGTAGCCGAAAGCGGGCAATACGGAGTCTATCTTAACCTCATCGGCGGTTAAGTTGAAGAATTTCTGTGCGTTGGCCGTGGTTGCCGTAGCAAACAGAAAAGCGACAAGAAGTACATATTTCAGCGTTGTGTGCATGTAAAATACTTGTTATGTAACAAACGTGCAACCCCTTTTTCTGCATAATACGGTGGCATGCGGTCGGTTATTTGCAATTGAATTCGAGCACGCGACGGTCTTCCAAGTAACCTTCAAAGTAGTCGTCGATGCTCACGGGGCCTACTCCGGCAGGCGTTCCGGTATAGAGCAGGTCGCCTGTTTTCAGCGTAAAGTAGCGGCTGATATAAGCGATCAGCTCGTCGACCTTGAAGAGCATATCGCCCGTATAGCCCTCTTGTACCGTGTGCCCGTTGATATCGAGGTGGAAACGCAGTGCCTGTATGTTGCGAAACTTCTCTATCGGCACCCACTCGCCAATGGCTGCAGCGCCGTCGAAGCCTTTACATAATTCCCACGGGCGGCCCTCGCGGCGCAACTGCTGTTGCAACTCACGGGCGGTAAAGTCTATGCCTACCGTCACGGCATCGTAATATCGGTGGGCAAAACGCTCGGGAATAGTCTTTCCGAGACGACATATACGAACGACAAGTTCAGCTTCATACTCGATTATTCCTAAGTGATCGGGAATGAAGAAGGGCTTCCTGTCCTTAAGCAACGCCGAATCGGCCTTGGTAAATATCACGGGCGTTTCCGGTTTATATAACGCTCCGTCGAGTTCTTTATTGTGTAAGGCATAGTTCATGCCGATGGCAAATATCTTCATAACATCTGCAAAGATACAATAAGATTTTAATGTGCCGTTGGGTTCTGCCGTAAAAAACGCATACAAATGTACCTTTTATTCGTGATAAAGGCACTATGTATCGGCCTTAGATAGTGCGTGTGTAACCGCTATATTGCCCATCTACCGCCGCTGTTTGCAAAGGGCAAAAGCCTGTTACCGCGCACGTAATGTTAAAAACGATAATTTATGTTAAACAAGATAAGGGGATAAAAGTAATTTTGTTTTCTTTGTCACGAAAAATTATACGGTAATGTATCTTCTATAACAGTATGGTATAAACCTGTTGGCTGTTAAAATCTAAACAACTAAACTAAGGAGCTATAAAAGGAAGACATGTTTTCCGTGCAATTGAGTTGTATATAATACCAATACATGCTAAGCGAGATAATCAGATAATAAAAACATTAAACCTTAACTATTTTTTCAAATGAAAGTTACTCAGACTATGTTATGTCTTGCTTTCTCCGGTTTGCTGTTGCAACTGTCAGGTTGCGGTAGCGATGAGACAGCAGGGAAAGACTATGATCCTACGAGACCTATTGAGTTGACGACTTTCTATCCTGATTCAGGTAAGTTTCAGGAGAAAGTCATCCTACAGGGCGGAAACTTTGGAACTGATTTGTCAAAGATCAGCGTGTATTTCAATCATCGAAAGGCGGCGCTTATAGGTTCTACCGGCGACCAGCTGTACGTGCAAGCGCCACGCTTACCGGGCGATACGTGTAATATCTCTGTGGTTATCGGTAACGATTCTGCGGTATATCAAAAACACTTTATTTATCATCAATCGGTAACGGTAAGTACCGTGGTGGGCAATGGTGTGCTCGACAAGATTGTACCGGGGCCTCTAAGCAGCGCGTCTCTGCATCCAATGTATCTGTGTGTAGATGATGACGGCAATATTTTTGTGGTGAGCAGAGGACAAGGCAAGGGTGATGAACGTTCAGCCATTCTGCGTATAGACGAAGAAGCGGGCGAACTCATCATGTTGAAAGATGATATGGTGGGCAATGTGCCCTGTGTAAACAACACAACCGGTATTGTTACCATTCCTACAGAAACGACAATAGGTTCATATCTCTCGCTCGATCCGCTGGAAATGTGGGGACTTCGCATTCGAGAAATGATATGGCCCGCTGGTTATCAGGTACCCTCGGAAGGTTTTAAGCATTGTATGGTGGTAAATCCTTCCGATGGTTACATTTATACCCGTTACTTCTATGGCGACATCATCAAAATAAATCCTCGCACATACGAGGTTACGCCTGTGTATAAAACGCAAGAAGGCGATAGTTATGGGCTAACATTCAACCCGTTGCATCCGAATATACTCTACATGTCTTTCCGTGAGAATGCAGGTACAATGGCTAATAGTATATGTTCCATCGATGTAACCGATCCAGAAAATACATACAGACGCCTCTCGAGCAGTAACATTTCGGGCGGCCATCGTGACGGTAAATTAGAGAAAGCGCAGTTCCATAACCCCACACAAATATACTGCGATGCCGACGGCAATATCTATGTGGCCGATCGTAATAACCATTGCATTCGCCGAATTTCGCCGGATGATATGGTGGAGACTGTACTCGGAATGCCGGAAACAAAAGGTTGGAAAGACGGTGCAAAGAGCGAAGCGCTCTTCAATGAGCCTACAGGAATAGGCATAGGTAAGGATGGCGCCGTATATGTAGCCGATTGGGGAAACGGACGTGTTAGAAAACTTACAATCAATTAACCTTAATTCAATTACATTCATGAGACATTCCATTCTATTAATATTGTCGTTCTTGATGCTGACTTCGGGACATGTTCGGGCGCAAGAGGCTCAAAAAAAGACGGAATATACCGTATCCGGAACCGTTACGGATGGAGAAGAACCCTTGACAGGAGTACTTATAAGTATTTTAGACAAACCGGGAGGAGGCGCCGTTACCGATATAGACGGCAAGTTCGAAATAAAAGCAGAACAGGGAGACAAACTGATTTTCTCATACGTAGGCTTTCAGAAGCAACAGTATGTGGTAATGGGAAACAAATCGGACTTGGCTATCAAACTTGTTAGCGACAATAAAATAGACGAGGTGGTTGTTACGGGATTGGGAACGCAACGCAAAATATCCACCTTATCTGCAGTAACTACCATAGATACCAAGGATTTGCAGCGCCCCACCACATCGGTAAGTAATCTGCTGGGCGGTCGTGTTGCGGGTGTTATCACTTCGCTTGCGAGCGGCGAACCCGGCAAAAATATCTCCGATTTCTGGATACGTGGTATCGGTACTTTCGGTGCGAATGCTTCGGCTTTGGTACTTATCGACGGGCTCGAAGGCAATATCAATGACATAGATCCTGCCGATATCGAGAGTTTCTCGGTGTTGAAAGACGCTTCGGCTACCGCCGTATATGGTGTGCGTGGTGCCAACGGCGTTGTACTTATCAATACCAAACACGGTGTGGCCGATAAAATACAGATTACAGGTCGCGCATCCGTAACGCTCAACCGCTTGCGCCGCATGCCTGATTATGTAGGCTCTTACGACTATGCAAACTTGGTAAACGAGGCATTGGAAGTGCGAGGTGAAACGCCGCTCTATAATAATGTTTCCTTAGATATTATCAAAAATCATCTTGATACAGATATCTATCCTGATGTGAACTGGCAAGATGAGGTAGTTAAGAAAACTTCTTGGAATAAGAATTTCTATGTAAGTGCCCGAGGAGGTGCCAATGTTGCCCAGTATTTCATTAGCTTGGGAGCCAACTTGGAGGATGCTGCATACAAGGTGGATAAAAGCAGTCCCTATGCTTCTAACGTAGGTTATAACCGTTATACATATCGTACGAACCTTGATTTGAAGCTCACTCCTACAACTAAATTATATTTCGGAACGGATGGAACACTTACTGTAAATAATAATCCGGGTATATCGAACACCGATTATATTTGGGCAGCGCAGTCTTATCTTACACCGCTTCGCCTGCCTACAGTTTATTCCAACGGACAGTATCCTGCTGTGGGAGCAAATGCAGGAACTTCTCCTTACGTGGCCATTAACCGCATGGGAAGGCGTTCTTCACAACAGTTTGACGGTAAAGTTACCTTGGCTATCGATCAAAATCTTGGCTTTATAACCAAAGGTTTGTCGATAAGAGCGCAGGGAGCTTATGATATCAGCAGCTATTACTCGGAGTCCCGACTTATTCAGCCGGCATTGTATCAGGCAGTCGGGCGCGATACCAAAGGCGATTTGGTGACCATTCTGCGTGTGGCAAGTCAAAATGCATCGTTCGGTAAATATACGAACCAGTATCGCAAGTATCACTTTGAGAGCACGTTAAATTATGAGCGCGTGTTCGGACAGGACCATCGTGTATCGGGTTTACTTTATTATTATATGAGTGATTCCAAGAATGCCCAAGATGCTACTTCTAACATGTCATCCATTCCTTACCGTTACCAAGGTATATCAAGTAGGCTTACCTACGGTTATCAGGATACCTATATGGTTGATGTGAATTTCGGTTATACGGGTTCTGAGAACTTCCAACCCGGGCATCGTTTCGGCTTCTTTCCGTCGTTGGCTGTAGGCTGGATTCCTACTAATTATAAGTTTGTAAAGAAAGCTTTGCCTTTCCTTGATTTCTTAAAGCTGCGTGCATCCTATGGTACGGTGGGTAATGATCAGATAACAAACAAGCGTTTTCCATATCTTACAGTTGTACAACGTCTTAATAATATCCCGTTCGGATCGGCTCAAGTAGAGACCATACAGGAGAGTTACATCGGTGCAGATAATCTCGTATGGGAAAAGGCAAAGAAGTTTGATTTGGGTATTGAAGGACGATTGTTTAAGGAGCAACTTGAGTTTGTTGTAGACTTTTTCCACGATACACGCGATAACATTTTCCAACAACGCTACCAGATACCTATGTATGTAGGACTTGTCTCGAACCCTTTCAGCAACGTAGGAAAGATGACAAGTTTTGGTGCTGATGGCAACATTAGTTATAAGCACCGTATCAATAATAATATGGACTTTACGTTGCGCGGTAACTTCACTTATGCGAAGAATGATGTGAAACACTGGGAAGAGAATGCTCCAAGGTATCCATATCAGGAGGTTTCGGGCTATCCCTATGGCGTACAACGCGGATTGAAAGCGATCGGGCTCTTTAAGGATAAAAAAGATATCGAGACAAGTCCCGTACAAACTTTCGGTAGTTATGAGCCCGGTGACATCAAATACCGCGATGTGAATGGTGATGGACTGATTAATTCTGATGATATGGTGCCTTTGGATTATAGCAGTACACCGTTGCTGATGTACGGGTTCGGTGGTGAATTCAGGTATAAAAACTTTACTGTGGGTATATTGTTCAAAGGTAGAGGCAAGACAACTGTTGATTTGAACGGTTACGGTTATATTCCGTTCTATGGACAGGAGTATGGTAATGTGCTCACGCAAGTGGCTGATCCGGCAAACAGATGGATACCGATGGACTATGCTTTGGCTCATGGAATTGATCCGAGTTTGGCAGAGAACCCGAATGCGAAGTATCCTAAACTTACTTACGGAAGGAGTGCCAACAACACACAAACCTCTGATTTCTGGCATGCCAATGCATGGTATCTGCGTTTACAGGAAGTAACTTTGAATTATACATTACGCACAAACTTCTTACGCAAGATCGGAGTATCGGGAATAGACTTCCAGCTTATCGGCGAGAATTTATTGATATGGGATGATATCAAGATATTTGATCCAGAACAGGCAGGCAAAAGAGGAAACGTATACCCCATTCCTTCTACGTATACATTGCAATTGTATATCCATTTCTAATACACAGTAATGAAATTGAATAAAATGAAAAAGATAAATATAGCATTCATATCGCTGCTGATAGGTGCCTCAACATTCTCTTCTTGTGACTTCCTGAATGTGTCGGAAGATTATTTCTCAGATGAGATGAGCAGTGACTCTTTATTCGCTAACAAAAGGAATGCCGAGGCATATATGTGGGATATTTCCCGAATGTTTCCTGATGAGGGAGCACTTATTGAGACCTCTCCTTCCACAGTGGGATACACTGCAACCGATGAAGCTTTCTCTTCTGCAAGAGAAGCAGGTATCTCCTTTGTCTTAGGAGAGATTACACCAACAAATCTTGGTACATTCGAGAGTCGATATGCCAATAATTACCGAGCTATCAGAAAGTGTAATACTATTCTGAAAAACCTTGATAACGTTCCCGGACTTAGTGCTACTGACCGTGCGCAGATGTTAGGTTACATACATTTTATGCGTGGATATGCCTACTACAGGCTATTGGTAGACTGGGGACCTGCTATCTTGCTTGGCGACGATGTTCTCGATAACAATCAGGATTTGAGTTATTACAATCGCTCTCGGGGAACTTATGATGAAACGGTAGATTATATCTGTAGCGAGCTTGAAGAGGCCGGAAAGTACTTACCTTTGCAGCAGTCGTTGGTAAATTTCGGCCGTCCGACAAAAGGAGCAGCTTATGGTTTGATTGCTCGTTTGCGTATCTATCAGGCGAGTCCGGCATTCAATGGCGGAGCAGAAGCAAAACGTTGCTTCGGTAATTGGAAGCGCAAGGCCGACGGGACATACTATGTAAATCAGACATACGACGAGAAACGCTGGGCTATAGCTGCCGCTGCCTGCAAAAGAGTTATGGACATGAAGAACGCAGGTAACCCTATGTACAAGTTACATACAGTGGAAAGTTCTTCCGAAACGCCTGCATTACCGTCTAATGTTACGTCTGATCCCGATTATTATAAGGCATGGCCCGACGGTGCAGCAGGCATTGATCCCTACCATTCTTATGCAGACATGTTCAATGGCGAGTCCGTTATCTCAAGCAATACGGAATGGGTATGGGCACGTTATAGTAATGATTTAACCGCACAAACCCGTATGTCATTCCCGCTACACCTTGGAGGATGGAACCACAACAGCCCTACTCAAAAGGTTGTGGATGCCTATCGCATGTTCGACGGGCGCAATATCGATGAGTCATCGGATGCGTATCCTTATTCCGAGAACGGCTTTACTACGCAACAAAAAACTTTTTCAGGTTATCGTTTGAATAGTGGTGTGTTTAATATGTATAACAATCGAGAGATGCGTTTCTATGCATCTATCGGTTTCTGTGAATGCTTCTGGCCGATGACATCTACAACAACAGCAGGCGATTATAACCAAACAATCACTTACTATTATGACTCTCCAGACGGAAAACAGAACTCCAATATCGATTATCCGATTACAGGTTATGTGATTAAGAAGTTCATACATCCTACAGATGCGTGGGCCGGAACCAATGCCAACCGTATGTCCAAGGCCTTTCCGATTATACGCTATGCAGACATCCTGCTAATGTATGCAGAAGCACTTAATAATCTTACGGCAAGTTATACCGTAGAAGTCGGAGGCGAGACTTATACTGTATCTCGCGATATTGCAGAAATGCGTTCGGCTTTCAATCAGGTTCGTCACCGTGCAGGCTTACCCGGACCGTCGCAGGAAGAACTTTCCGATCGGGATAAGATGCAGGGATTGCTTGAGCAGGAACGCATGGTAGAACTTCTGTTTGAGAACGAACGCTTCTATGATGTGCGCAGATGGGGTATCTATGAGCGTGAAGAGTCTAAGACCATCATGGGTATGAATATGGACGGAGATAAGGAATCGTTCTATCGCAGAACCGTTCCGAACACTCCGCGCATAGGAAAAAGAGTCGTTAACCGCAAGTTGATGTTCATGCCACTGCCCGATAGTGAGGTAAGAAAAGTCCCCTTGTTGGACCAAAACCCCGGATGGGATAACTAAATAACCATAAAAATAAGAATATATGAAAGCAAAATATATTATGATATTTGCCGGACTTCTGTTATTAAGCGGATGCAATGACAACGAAGTCTTTGAGAAAGAACAGTATAAACATGTATTCTCTTTCATCTGCAATACCGACCATGTATCCCAAAAGATGTTCAATCTCTCGGATACACTTCGTACGGGTTATATCTCATTATCAATGGGTGGTTCCAATCCAACAGATGAAGATGTTACGGTAAAGATCGTTAAGGCGCCCGATATATTGAGCCAATACAATCTTAGTCAGTACGAGTATTCTGTAGACAAATATGCAAAGATGCTGCCTGCAGCAAACTACGAGCTCTCCACACTCACATGTGTAATCAAAGCAGGTGAGGTAAACGGAGTAATTCCTTTCACCGTGCATCCGGAAGGACTGTCGCCTGACAGCGTATATTATCTGCCATTGAAGATAGACAGCTATGATAACTACGAAGTTAATGCTTCGAGAAATTACCTATTATACCAAGTGCAGATAAAAAACACATGGGCGACAGGCACAACCAATGGAACCTCATATACAATGTCAGGTTTACGTTATGAGAACGGCAGCACTACGCCTATCTCCGTTCCCGGTACCAAGGCGTTGTATCCGATAACGGCAAAAACTGTAAGAACCATGGCCGGCAACGAGGCTTTCGACAGCAAAGTATCTAATCTTGATTTGTTTGCTATCTGTCTCGATATAGCCGATGACGGCAAGATAACCATTCGTCCGTATAAGGATATTATGATAGAACAGCTCGACGGAGATACCGATTATCCTAACAAGTACTTCCTTGAAAAGACCGATTATTATACGTATCACAACTTTCTTTTGCACTATAAGTACAAATCCGGCAATAATTGGTATGAAATAAAAGAGGAATTACGTGCGCAAGTGATAGCAGATTAATTGTAAATTAAAATGATCAAAACAATGAAATATATAGGTAAAATCATCGTATTTTCCATTTCCGCACTGGCAATTTTCTCTTCTTGCGACAGCTATGACAGAACGGAAGTAACCAACGAAATATATGTCAATAAGAGTTCATTAACCTTGTTTGTGGGACAGAAAGATACGCTACTGCTGAGTCCTACGAGTGGCAGTACAGCCGAGTGGACAGTATCGGATACTGATGTAGCTTCTGTAGAGAACGGAGTTGTTACCGCTATCGGAGCAGGTAATACCAATATCACCGTGAAACGGGGCAATGCAACTTCCACAATAGCCGTGAAAGTGACCGAAAAATATGCTCTTACGGATATCACTCTTACGGCAAGTACGTTGTTTGGCGATTATGTTGTAGAGCTGTTGCCGGGCCAGTCAAAGAAGGTAGAAGCCTCTATGGTGCCCGGAAATGCCAATGATGTAGCCGTAACAGACTATGCATGGTGGTCGGACGACGAGTCGATAGCTCGCGTATATGCCGATGGCACCGTGATTGGAGTTAAGGAAGGCACTGCCAAAATACATTATCGCAGAGGTACGATTGTTAAAGATGTAAGCGTTTATGTATCTTCTACCAACCCGTTCCGCGGCCCTCATGTGCTTTCGAAAGATGCAGCTATCGAACTTCCTTTTATCGACTTCGATTTCGGTGGCAAGGATGTAGCTTGGCACGATACGAGTGCCGGCGATGACGGAGGCGGCAACTACCGCACGAGTTATGGCGATAACAACTCTAAAGATGTAGATGTGGAGGGTACCCGAAATATCGGATGGACAGCTGACGGAGAATGGCTGGTTTATACGCTCGACGTAAAAGACGCCGGTATTTATACGATGGATGTAAAGGTATCGGGCAATGGAGGGCAGATGCATTTCGAACTCGACGGCGCAGATGCAACGGGTACTCTCAGTGTTCCTGCTACCGGCGGGTGGGGAGACTTCCAATATAAAGTGTCGTGCGATATAGAAATGACCAAAGGACGCCATAAACTGAAGGTTTGTATGGACAAAGCGGCCTACAATCTGCAGTATATGAAGTTTACATTTGCTGAATAAACTTGTCTGGACAGAACGAAACGAGCATCCCGCCAATACATTGTATCATATATGGCGGGGCGTTGTTTCGTTTTGTTTTCTTATGTCTGTATACAAAAAGATACGTCACAACTCATCTTCGAGCTGTGACGTAAAATCTATGTTTAACTAAAAATTCTTTTTCAAAGTAAATGAAAACCTCACGGTCTCCATTGTTACCTGTTAAACAATCTGTTTAAAAAATTACCTTAAACTAATAACTAAAAACCTAAATCTATTACTACTAACCTAAACAATCTATTAACCTTTTGACGATGCAAAGATATAACGTTTTTGCTGTGTCCGCAAACAAATCGTGCAAAAACATCCGTTTTCCGCCTCTTTTTTGACTTATATCAATATTTTTGTGTGCGTACACAACTGGTATGCAGTATTTCTGTATCCGGTAGATGGAGATACCGTCCGACAATGATGCATAGCGGATATCCGCTATATATACTGTTTGTATTGCATAAATCTTATGTCTATTTCTTATAAATGGAATATCTGCGCTTAATACAAGCGCTGTTTAAATTTGTAATCTTTATTCCCCGTATCTATCGCATGTGGCATAGGTTTTTGGTATGTTGGCCGCATGCTGTTTGCAGAGCAGTCGATTTTCTGCAATTTCGGGTATGTATGCCATTCGAGTTCCGTTTATTCGTCACCCGTCTTGCTTTTGTCGGTTAAAAATAGGAGGTGTAAATTTTGACGGCTCGCCGAATTGATGTAACTTTACCCCGATAAATATAATTTATGCGGATACTGATTGTAAATACGAGCGAAAGGACAGGCGGGGCCGCTGTTGCCTCGGGCAGACTCATGAATGCACTCAATAATAACGGCGTAAAAGCCAAAATGCTGGTGAGAGACAAGGAGTCTGATCATATTACAGTGGTGGGGTTGCGCCATTCGTTGCTGCAAGAATGGCATTTTCTGTGGGAAAGATGGTGCATTTTCTGCCACTTGCATTTCTCACGTAAGCATCTTTTCGAAGTCGATATTGCCAATACGGGCACCGATATTACCACTTTGCCCGAGTTCAAGGAGGCGGATGTAATTCATTTGGAATGGATCAATCAGGGCATGCTTTCGCTGAACGATATCCGTAAGATTATTGCCAAAGGCAAGGCTGTGGTATGGACAATGCACGATCTATGGCCGGCCACGGCAATTTGTCATTATGCCCGTATGTGTTCTTCGTTCAAAACAGAGTGCCATCGTTGCCGTTTATTGCCCGGAGGAGGTTCTAATAACGACCTTTCCAAACGGGTGTGGAGGCGCAAGGCAGCCGTCTACCGCAACAGTAACATACATTTTGTGGCCTGCAGCCGGTGGTTGGAGCAGCAAGCCAAGCAGAGCAGATTGCTCCAAGGAATGCATGTAACGAGCATTCCCAATCCTATCGATACGAATATTTATCATCCCTTAGACAAACAGAAGGCGCGTTTGTCGGCAAGACTTCCGGTCGATGGCAGGCGTATTATCCTCTTTGTGTCGCAACGGGTAACAGATGAACGCAAAGGAATGGCCTATTTTATCGAGGCGATAGAGCGGCTCGTTGCGGTTTATCCTGCCATGAAAGAGCGGTTGATTGTGGCTGTTCTAGGCGGACATGCCGAAGATATTGCCGGTAAACTGGCATTGCCCGTCTATCCGTTGGGCTATGTGAATGACGAAAAGAAGATTGTCAGCGTGTATAACTCTGCCGATGTGTTCGTATTGCCGTCGCTTGAAGACAATCTTCCCAATACGATTATGGAGGCCATGGCGTGCGGTGTGCCGTGTGTGGGGTTCGATGTAGGTGGCATACCCGAGATGATCGACCATGAGGCCAATGGCTATGTGGCCCGTTCCAAAGACTCGGAAGACCTGATGAAAGGCATTCATTGGGTGCTCGGCGATAAGACGGATTATGCTTTGTTGTGCCGAAAAGCTGTACAAAAAGTAAACTCTGCCTATTCGCAACACAGTGTTGCGCTGAAATATATAGAGGTATATAATCAGGCTATGGCATTTAAACGTTATCATATATGATCAGTTTTTCGGTTGTAACCTGTACGTATAATGCTGCCGGAATGGTAGAGCGCACGCTTACAAGTGTGTTCGAGCAAACGTATCCCCATGTAGAGCATCTTATTATTGATGGGGTTTCCAAAGATGAAACGATGGTTAAGGTGACGGAATATAAGGAAAGGGCGGATGCAGATGGTGCACTTCACAGTGTTATTGTGATATCGGAACCCGACAAGGGGCTGTATGATGCGATGAATAAGGGCATAGACAGGGCTACGGGCGACTATATCGTATTTCTTAATGCCGGCGATGTATTCCCCTCGTGCAGTACGCTCGAAATGATTGCGGGCTGCGTGGGCGATGCCGAGGCATTGCCCGGAGTGCTCTACGGCGATACGGATATCGTGGACGAGTCGGGGCGATTTCTACGTCATCGGCGCCTCCATCCGCCTGTCGGACAGCTCTCTTGGCGGTCGTTCAGACAAGGTATGTTGGTGTGTCACCAAGCGTTTTATGCGCGTACAGATCTTGCTAAAGCAATACATTACAACCTTTCTTACCGTTATTCTGCCGATGTCGATTGGTGTATTCGTATTATGAAAGAGGCCGAACAGAGGCATCTTGTTTTGAAAAACGTACAGATGGTGGCAGTTAACTACCTTGATGGAGGCATGACTGTGCAAAATCATCGGGCTTCGTTGCAGGAACGTTTCCGCCTTATGTGCCGTCATTACGGTTGTTTTACGGCCGTAATAATGCATGTATGGTTCATTGTCAGAGGGATTGTTCGCAGGTGATTTCTTTCTACATGAGCAAAATAAAAACGCCTACAAGAGTTATTCATGCCAGACAGAAGGATAATCTAACCGTATCATAAGAGCTTAGCTCGCCTGTTTACTTATACATACATCGTAAAAGCAATATCATTTGAGAGGTTTTATACAAGCTAAACGTCTATAATACAACAATTTAACAATCATCATGAATCAGTCATCACTCGTCCCTACTCCCCTCCTCCGTAGGGAGAGGAAAAAGTTCACACTTATTATTCATCCTTCATCTTTCATCCTTGCCCTATCCTTGTAACAGAGCAAAAGAATGCCTCCGCACATCAAAAAAGGTTTCACATCTCTCATGAGATATGAAACCTTGCGGTGGGCGTTGACGGATTCGAACCGCCGACCCTCTGCTTGTAAGGCAGATGCTCTAAACCAGCTGAGCTAAACGCCCATATATCTATGCCTAAAAAGCGAGTGCAAAGGTATACCTTTTCAATGAGACAACCAAACATAGACACCGCTTTTTTCATTATTTTAAGAATTTGTTTTCTTACATAATTCACAGACATTTATTGTATTTTCGCTGCAGCGACCGAATTTACATGCTTTTCGTAGACATGCAAACAATACTGCCCATCATCTACATTCAGACTACAATTTGTAAAGATCGCTGGCAGCTATGAGGTCTACTTTTTTATCTTCGAGTATTTTCTCGCAACTTTTTAAATCGGTAGGTCGGATAACGATATTTGCAGAATCGCCATTGGCAAAGGAATACATATATTCGATAAACACGCCATTATCAGACAAATACTTCATTACCAAGGCCAAGGCACCGGGCGTATTGGGACATGAAAAGCCAATAACATCGGTAATCTTAACGGCAAATCCGGCGCGTTTGAGTTCTGCATAAGCCTTATCCGGATCGGATACAATACAACGGAGAATGCCGAAATCGCTGTTATCGGCAATGCTCATGGCACTAAGATTGACCTTTGCCTTGCCTAAAATATCGGTTACTTCGGTCAGTCTTCCCGACTTATTCTCTAAAAATACTGATAACTGTTTTGCAAGCATATTGTTATAATATTATGAGGTTATTCTATAATTTTCGATTATCGATGACTCTCTTCGACTTGCCTGTACTGCGTTCTATACTCTTGGGCTCCACCAGTTTTACGTTAAAACCGAGCCCGATAACACTACGCAATTCGTTTACAAGCCTCTTCTGCAATCCGACCATTAAAGACATTTCATCACTGAAATACTCATCTTTCACCTCTACTTTCAGCTCCGCGGTATCGGTGTTATTCTCCCTATTTACGGTAAGCAAATAATGAGGTTCGAATTCTTTCAGACTCAAAATAACCGTTTCTATCTGTGTAGGGAATACGTTGACACCGCGTATAATAAGCATATCATCGCAACGTCCGAGTATCCTGTCCATTCGAACGAACGTACGTCCGCAGGAACATCGGTCGTAATGTAGGGCCGTAAGGTCGTGCGTACGATATCTAAGTAACGGCATTCCTTCTTTTGTCAGATGTGTGAAGCATAACTCGCCTATCTTTCCCTCGGATAATTGTTCGCCGGTTTTGGGATTCACTACTTCCGGGTAATAATAATCTTCGTTCAAATGAGTGCCATGTTGGCATTCGCACTCATATCCTACTCCCGGTCCGGCAATCTCACTAAGTCCATAGATATCATAAGCTTTGATACCCAATGTCTTTTCAAGTTTGGAACGCATATCCTCTGTCCACGGTTCAGCACCGAAAGCGCCGATACGCAACTTAAATTCGTTTTTGGGAAAACCGGACTCTTTCAAGGTTTCGCCCAAGAACAAAGCATAAGAAGGGGTACAACAAAGGGCTGTTGCACCGAAATCGTGCATAAGCGTTATTTGCTTCTGTGTATTACCGGAAGACATGGGAATAACGCTCGCACCGATATTTGTGGCCCCGTCATGAGCCCCTAAGCCTCCAGTAAACATACCATAGCCATAGGCTATTTGGAAGATATCGTTCTTACCGGCGCCAAAAGCAGTAAAAGCACGTGATATGGCTTCTGTCCACGTTGCTAAATCGCAACGAGTGTAAAGAACTACTACGGGCTTTCCGGTTGTACCTGAAGAAGCATGAATACGCACAATCTGGCTCATAGGAACAGCCGCAAAACCGAACGGATAATGGTCGCGTAAATCTAATTTATTTGTAAACGGAAGTTTCACGATATCATTAATATCGCGGATATCATCAGGATTAAGGTCTATTTCTTGAAACTTCTTTCGGTAAAACGGCGTACTATGATATACATAATCCACCATTTTTCTCAGCCGTCGACTTTGTATCTCGCACAACAGTCCGCGCTCCATACACTCCATACTCTCATTCCAAATCATAGTTTAAAGTAAGTTAGTTGTTCCGTTTACAAAAGTAATAAATAATGTCGGAGCAACCTCTATTTAGAAAAAAAATATCCCTGCAATCCCGAAAGATTACAGGGAAACACCCCTCGTGGGCGTTGACGGATTCGAACCGCCGACCCTCTGCTTGTAAGGCAGATGCTCTAAACCAGCTGAGCTAAACGCCCCTATTACTTGTTGTAAGCGTTTGCAAAGGTAAAGCATTTCGGATAAACGGCCAAACTTTTGAGTGTATTTTTTTTCTATTACACCCAAATCTTGTAACTTTGCAATACATTTAACAGACAAATTATTATAATATGGAAAAAGTAGTTAGCGGAATACGCCCAACTGGAAACTTGCACCTCGGCAACTATTTCGGCGCAGTAAAGAGCTTTGTAGAAATGCAAGACAAATACGAAAGTTTGTTTTTCATAGCCGACTGGCACTCTTTGACAACACGTCCAAAGCCGGAAGATATCCAAAACAGTGCACGTATCATCCTTGCGGAATACTTAGCATGCGGCATAGATCCTGAAAAAGCACCTATATACATACAGAGTGATGTAAAAGAGACGCTCGAACTTTACCTATTTCTTAATATGAATATGTATTTAGGGGAATTAGAACGCGTAACTACATTTAAAGAAAAAGCACGTAAACAGCCTAACAACGTAAACGCCGGATTGCTAACTTACCCTACACTGATGGCAGCTGATATTCTTCAACACCGTGCAGAAAAGGTACCTGTAGGTAAAGATCAGGAGCAGAATATGGAAATGGCACGTCGGTGTGCCCGCCGCTTCAATAACATATATGGAGTAGAGTTTTTCCCGGAACCTCAAAGTTTTTATTTCAATGCTACGGCATTGAAAGTTCCCGGACTCGATGGTAGTGGTAAGATGGGAAAGAGTGAAGGTAATTGTATATATCTGCACGATGACGATAAAACAATCACTAAAAAGGTGATGAAAGCGGTTACTGACAATGGTCCGCAGGCTATGAATAGTCCTAAACCGGAAGTAATAGAAAATTTATTTACTTTCCTTAAGATATGTTCTACACAAGACACATACGATTTTTTTAATGAGAAATGGAATGATTGTACGCTACGCTACGGCGATTTGAAAAAGCAAATAGCAGCAGATATCTGTAAAACTGTGGCACCGATACGTGAAAAAATTCTCGAATACAGTGCCGACAAAGAATTGCTCGACCGAATTGCTCGACAAGGTGCCGAAGTCGCACGTGAAAGTGCAACGGCCACACTACGTGAAGTACGCCGGATCATCGGTTTCCGTCCATAATATTACGAAGTTGCAAAAAGTAACTATTATGGTAGCATAACAGAATGGTTATTACTTGATACAAGTTATGCTCAAGATACGAATAGGAGGAAAAACAATTTGTTTTTCCTCCTATTCGTATCTTGAATATTCCTACATCATTAAATCTATTTTCATAAATAAACGATTTTGCATCTCTATAACATTTGATATATCCAAAATAATTTAGACAAATAGCCGAAAAAAGGGTATCCCGTATTGGAATACCCTTTATATCATAAATAAAACTATTTCGAATATTACTCTGTAACTTCAACAGTAGCACGACGGTTGAATGATATTGGTGAAAGTTCATCTACACCACCATTACCCTTTGTTGTGATATTGTCGCGGCTAATACCAAGCTTAACAAGTTCGTTAGCTACAGTCTTTGCACGCTCCTCAGACAACCACTGGTTGTGTGCAGGTTTACCTGTTGCGCTATCTGCATAACCGTTTACAAGTACCTTAGAGTTCTTCTGCTTAGCATACTTAGCAAGTGCCTGTACGTTTACAAGATCCTTCTGAGAAGCAATGTTTGTCTTGTTAAGGTTAAAGAATACAGAAACAGGAGTTGTAACGAATTCCTTAACAGCAGCAGGCTGTTCTACCGGTTTCTGGTTTGCAAGAAGCTCCTTCAGGCGAGCATTTTCTGCATTTGCATCGTTAAGCTGTGCATTGAGGGCATCAATCTGAGCCTGAGAAAGTGCTTTAATAGCATCTACATCAGGAACCTTATTCCAAGTTGCTTTACCAAGATTAAACGTCAGACCAACCTCACCATAGAAGTTGTTGTCATGAGAATCCCAGCCACGTCTACCATTTGTACCGAGAACACCATCAATATCATTCTCAAATCTGTTCCATCCAAGTTCGAGATTAATTGCTACATGACGGCTTACACGGAATTCATTCAGGATACCAGCACTTAAATCCATTGCATAAAGATTATGTGTCATACTGCGACCAACACCACCACCTACAAATGGAATAAAGTTCCAAACGCGAGAAGGATTATAACCACAAAGCATGTTACTTACATTGAACAGGATATGTTCATTGAGCACCCAATACTTATTGCAGTTACCTGCATTGTTATCATCAGTAACACTTTTACCCCAAATACCTTGCAATTTCGTACGAAGACCAAGGCCCGGTGTAAACCATTTACCGATTGCAATTGCAGCACCCGGGTTAGAACGGAACTTTTTAAACGGGCTCTTTGCGAGATCCATTCCATGTTCTTCTGCAGAATACCAAGCATTCCAATTGCCACCTACTTGGATAAACCAATTACTCCAGAATGAATTTGTGGCAACACTGTACTTCTCTACGGGATCTGCATCTTGTGCCATAGTAGCCATAGATACACCAGCAAATGCCAATACAATTAATAACTTTTTCATAACCTTTTTTATTTAATAATCAAAAATTTATCTTTATTCGTACTATAATCGATTTGCCTGCAAAGTTAATAATAATATTTAAATATTATCACATTTTTCTAAGAAAATGACTATTTTAACGAAAAGAAAGCACATTTCGCCGTTTTTTAACTCTTTTAACCTACCTTTTATCCGAGCATGTGCTCTATTTCTTGTTGGCGAAGTATACACAGGATATTCTTTCCATCCGGACTATAATTGGCATTGGAACAAGCAAACAGACTATTAATCAGGTTTTCCATCTCTTCATTATTCAATACCTGTCCTTGAGGAATGGCTGCATTGCGTGCAAGACTCAGTGCCATAGACTTATCGATCTCATCGATTACACTCGTTCCATTATCCTTAATAGACGTTACCATATCCATAACTAAATTAACGATATTCACCCCTTCGATACCTGCAGGAACGGCATTAATGGCATAGTCGCCATTTCCGAGATCGGAAAGTTCGAAACCTATCGCCGTCATCTCGGGCATAATTTTCTGAAGAATTATATTGTCGGACGGCGAAAAGCTGACGATTTCGGGGAACAGCACCTTCTGCGAAGACGCTACTTTATCATGTAATCGGTATAAATACTGTTCGTATAAAACGCGCACATGAGCCCTGTGCTGATCGATGATCATCAATCCTGACTTCACGGCCGTCATAATATACCGCCCTTTATATTGATAATGTGAGGGCGACTTATCTGTAATAATACTCTCTGTCCCTTTTTCTGTGTCCGTTTCGAACATATCAATCTGCCGATTGCTCCCCTGTTCAAGCCCCTCATACAACTGTTCCCAATCGGAATTTGCTTTCGAAGACTGCGACTGTTTATCAAACGGATTATACGCAGGATTATATTGTACTTTGGGAACTGCCGCGTTCGAATGCGAATCGAACACAGGAATATCGGGGCTCCCCTGCATGTCGAAATCTATAGAAGGCACATCATTAAACAATCCTACGGCTTCTCTAACGGCCGCCGACAATATCTGCCAAATAGCTTGTTCGTTCTCAAACTTGATTTCGGTCTTAGTTGGATGTATATTCACATCAATATCTTCGGGCGGAAGATCGAAATACAAAAAATAAGGAACCTGCTCTCCAACAGGGATCAAACGCTCGAAAGCTCCCAATACGGCTTTATTGAAATAGGGATGTTTCATATACCTACCGTTCACAAAGAAATATTGTCGGGGTTCTTTCTTCCTTGCAGACTCCGGTTTCCCCACAAATCCTTGTATATTACACATGGTAGTATGCACCTCTACCGGCAGCAAGTCTTGGTTTAACCGCTTACCGAAAACATCGATAATCCGCTGTCTCAATCCGCCTGCCTTTAGGTTAAACAATTCTGAACCGTTGCTTTTCAGCACGAAAGAGATATCGGGATACACCAATGCAATACGCTCGAACGACGTGATGATATTATTCAATTCCGTAGTATTCGACTTCAGGAATTTCCTTCGAGCAGGTACATTGAAGAATAAATTCTCTATTATAAAATTGCTACCCTCCGGACATGAGCAAGGTTCTTGCCCCATAAACTTCGAACCGGATATAGATAAACGGGTGCCAATATCTTCACCTTTCAGACGTGTCCTTAACTCTATCTGCGCCACGGCGGCAATAGAAGCGAGCGCCTCTCCACGAAATCCCATCGTATGAAGGGCAAACAAATCGGCAGCTTTCCTAATTTTAGACGTGGCATGCCGTTCGAACGAAAGGCGCGCATCGGTCTCCGACATGCCGTTCCCGTCATCGATAACCTGAACAGATGTCTTTCCGGCGTCAACAACCAGCACCATAATATTGCGTGCACCGGCATCCACAGCATTCTCCACAAGCTCTTTTATCACGCTTGCAGGACGCTGTATCACCTCACCGGCTGCAATCTGATTGGCAACGGTGTCCGGTAAAAGTTGTATAATATCGCTCATAATTTGTTATACATTATATAATAAGCAAACATACATAGCCCGAATATCATAATTAAAACGGCTATATACGAGGCACATCCCATACCCCTATTCCGATTACATGCCCGGTCTGTTCGCCGCAAAGAGCCGAACGCTCGCGATGAAGAATATTTTTCTTTCGCCTCACCACCGTCCGTAAGTCCGAGTCCCTGCCTTGCCGTTTTCTCTATCTGCCGGAGCCGTTCCTGCCGTTCGTCCACATAAATGAATTTATGATGGAAACCGCGGGGCTTACGATTATGGAAGAACATCATGATCCGTCCCCTTCCGGTGCATTACCAAAATGCTGTAGCGGAGCAGCATGCCGCTTAATGGTTTTCAACTTGTCCTCTTCACGCTTGCCGCGCCATACGAATATATCGTCTTTACTTACCGGACGAAGGTTATCGAACCAAGCAAATTCGGAGAGTTTGTATTTGTTTGGCGGGATTTGCGTCATCGGATATGTTACGCTGACATGCTTGGGAACCCAAACCTTTTCTAACTTTCTGTCTTTCGAAAGGTATGTTCGCATCGTATCTGTCTCCGTATAATTGAGCCCGATCATCGAACTATCCTTGTCGTCTGTGGGGTAATATATCACCTTCACATTGCCAACAGACTCGGTATAGCGTAGGGCTCCGTCCACAAAATAGGCATGCATCACCTTCGAGGATATCTGGTTATAGTGATCTTCTTCGTCAACTTTTTCAATCGAAAGTGCCTGCCCCAGCACATGGGCCTCGCGTACAGTACTGTCGTTCATATACACTTTAATTTGTTCACCCAGCAACTGTCTGTTATCATTCCACACGATAGGATCTTTATACATCGTAAGGCAAGAGTCTTTCGTAGAGAAAATAAGAGAATCGCACACGGCCTGCACATCTGTTCTATACGCGCGAACCTTATTATATGCATGCACCATACGGTAAACAGAATCCGTATTGATATTAAACGTAAAGAGTTTCAATGTGTCTGCATGCATATATAAAGTATCCTTTTGCGAATAGTCTTTCACCAATGCATTCTTGGTAGCATAGCCCTTACCGGTCTTTTCATTGTATTTCAAGATATCGGCTATCAGCGAGTTTTTATTTTCTTTATCCGTATAGATCACGTTTCCAAACCCCTGACTTTCACCTGTTTTCCGGTCATAATATAGGCTGTCGCCCGTTATTGTCTTATTTTTATCGGTCAATACCGACCGCCCGAAGAGCTGTGCCTTATCGCTGTTACTGTCGAAGTAGCCGTCTTGCGTATCAATAACGCTTCCGTCATCGGTCGTTATTTTAGAGGGACCGGTGACATGGGCCTGCGACTTTCTTGTATCATAATAAAGCGTATCGGTGGTTACAAGTCGTTTTTCGCTGCGTAGTCTTACGTTAAAATAGAATTTGGCCTGCCGTGTTTGCGTATTATATTCCCCCCAATCGGATACCAGCCTGTCTTTGCCATCCACCAATGTACCTCCTTCAAAGAAATAAGCATTGCTATATAACCGGTCATAATTTAGGCTGTCGGTATACAAAGTCTGCTGTCTATGCTTCAATACCACGTGTTCTCGGGCATCCATCATTTGCTGCTGTCCGTCATAGAAAGCCCTTTCGCATCTTAAAGACAGCGTGTCTCCCTGCGTAAAATATACATGACCGAAGGCTTTTACGGAATTGGATTGCTGATAAAAATAGGCACTGTCGCAAGTAAGATAGGCACCCCGATGCCGAAATCTCACATGCCCTTTCACGATCTGTGCATCGGGATTGTTGCCAAACATATCGTATTTCAACCCATCCGAGTGTATCATGTACACCCTATCATCTTGCTTTACGGCACGTTGTTGTTTACGTTGTGCCTTTACGGGCAGCAATAAACATAGCCCAAACAGGCATAGAATCGCATTTACAGAGATTCTATGCCCGCCGAATATCTTGTTTATATCGTGCAATTTTATCATTTCACCCATCCTTGATATTCGTATTTACCGTTCTTGTAACGGTCTTTCATACGAATGTAAGTATGTTTGATCTTGTCTACAACCCAATCATGAAGCAGCTTCTCACGTTCCTTTGCTACGACTACATTCTTCATCACCTGATAATCATCGGTCAAAGTAGCACGATGACCTTCTATTCTATTCTTCAATTTAACGATAGCACAAACGGTTTTCCCCTTATCGTTTTTCATCTCAAAGGCCGGCGATATGTCTCCTACTTTCATCGTCTCGACCACACGGGCAACCTCTGTAGGCAGGTCTTTCATCTGGAATTTAGAGGTCAGCGTTTGGTTCTCCATATCCTTGAATGCCATCAAACCGTGATTATTCTTCGTATCTTTGTCATCTGAAATGAAAGTAGCAGCCTCTTCGAAAGTCATCTTATCGGCGCGAATATCATCAGCTATCGAATCAAGACGTGCCTTTGTTTTCCCTATTTCCTCGGCAGATACCACCGGTTTCAGCAAGATATGGCGCACATTCACCTTATCGCCACGCTTATCGATCAGCTGTATAATGTGATATCCGAACTCGGTCTCTACGATTTTGGATATCTTCTTAGGATCGGTCAAGTTAAAGGCTACGCTCGCAAAAGCCGGATCAAGCATTCCACGACCGGTATAACCAAGCTCGCCACCCTGCCGAGCTGTGCCCGTATCTTCGGAGTAGAGTCTTGCCAAGGTGGCAAAGGTAGTCTCGCCTTTCATCACACGATCCGTAAATCCACGTAACTCATCCTTCACACGATTGACCTCTTCTTGAGTGATCTTCGGTTGTTTTGTTATGATTTCAACCTCAACTTCAGTGGGCACAAAGGGTATACTGTCTTCCGGAAGGTTCCTGAAATAGTTCCGCACATCGGCAGGTGTAACTTTCACGTCTTTTACAAGTTCCTGTCGCATTTTCTGCACCAACTGCGTATTCTTGTACTCATCGTGCATCTGTTGTCTCATCTGTGCGATAGTTTGATTACGCCACTCCTCTAATTTCTCACGCGATCCGGCCATCTGAATCCAACGGTTTATTTGCTGATCCAAGCCGGAAGAAATCTCCGATTCGGACACTTCAATAGAATCGATCTCTGCCTGATGCAGGAATAGTTTCTGCACAGCAATCTGTTCCGGAATAATATAATCGGGATCACCCGACCACTTTACTCCTTCTGCTTCTGCCTGTAATCGCATGGCTTCCACATCCGATTTCAATATAGGTTCATCTCCTACCACCCATATCACTTCATCTATAGTGCTGTTTTCTGGGATGACAGGCTGCGTATTCAGAGTGTCTTTAGCGTTATTTTCTCCGTGTATACCAAACTTATTTGCCTTGGCCGACACACTTGCCAATATCGACAAACAAGCCAATCCCATACATATTTTATTTCTGATCTTCATTTTATTTTGTTATGGATTTCTAATCTATAAACTTTATCATCAAGTCATTCGTGCTTATTAACGGTAGCGAGAACCTCTTTAACGATTACAACAGGATATTTCTTCCTAAGTTTTTCGAGCCATAGCTTCTCAAGTTCTTCCTGATAATCGGATAAAACTAAGCCCCTGACATCATTGTAATCTTTAGGCGTTTTTAGCTTTTCACCGTACACAGCAGTATAGGGATAGCCTTTCACCTCGGCAACAACCGTATCTTTCTTGAACACCTCTCTGTCTACTAAAGCATTGTCACCTATTTTAAATACACCCTTTTCAACTCTTATCCGTAATATACTGTCGTTATTGAAAGCCTTCCGAAGCTGTTCCGCCCATTTATCGAAGGGGATATTCTTTATGCATTCTTTTACCGCCTTTATATCCGAAGCCTCCTTGGTATAGTATGCAATGCCCTTAAAACGAGGTGTATCCCATTTATATCTCTTTTTATGCTTCTTAAAATAGCTCTCTATGCCGGCTTCATCCTTGGCTGCCTTGTCCCACACCTCCCGATTACTGATCTCGTAGAGTAACAATCCGTCGTGATATTCACGGATAAGATTTCGCAATCCGGCATCTTTCGACTCCATCTCTATACGTTTTTCGGCCAATACATCATCAGGACTCTTACCGTTTCCTGCCGCTTTAGCCAACGAATCGAGCCTATGATTAATGATTTCATCGCGCAATCCACGCTGGTCGATAAACTTCAGTATGTCTGCACGCAGCGAGTCATAAGGGAAGAATTTACCCTTATCTTTCAGTATTACGATATGGTATCCCGCCGGCGTCAGGAAAGGTTTGCTCAATTCCCCCTTCTTCATAGAGAATATTTTCTCATCAAACTCTTTCAACGTCTGGCCCTTCTCTATCCAAGGCAATTCACCTCCGTTACGCGCAGAAGCTACATCTGAAGAATATTTCTTGGCCAACTCGGCGAAATCGCCATCCTTTTTCAGTATGTTATAGATAGAATCTACACGCTGTTTGGCTGCATCCTGTTCTGCCTGAGAAGCCTTCTGAGGTATTCCGATCAGGATATGTGCGGGTTTTACAAGTCCGCCCATGCTGTCTACACGGTGCTGCGCTTGAGAATAGATACGCCATGCTTCGGCCTCGACATCGGCATTTGTGATCATTGCAGGGCGAATTTGCTGGTCTCTATAAGTAGCAAATTCCTGTTTGAACGACGATAATGTATCGAGATGAGCTGCCTCTGCCGCCATCACCTTCAACTTGTAATTGACGAAAAGGTCTACATATTCGTCCACACTTTTCTTGTCTATTACTCCTTCTGCATTGTTTTTATTGTATGAATATTCAAACTCCGAGCGTGTTACAGGCTGCCCCCCGATAGTCATAATCGTGGGATCGACCTGTGCGTGAACCACACCTGCAAAAAGAAGCATGGCTGCAAAAAGCATCTTAGATTTCATTTCATTTTAATTGTCAATCGTCGAAAAGAAAAGATGAAAGCAGTAACAAACATGCCGGCACCTATTCATTCGACCGTTATTATTCCGGTCGCGAGTAGTTAGGAGCCTCGCTCGTAATCGTAATATCGTGCGGATGACTTTCAAGCACACCTGCATTAGTAATGCGAGTGAACTTGGCTTCATGCAATTTATCTATGGTCCCTGCACCACAATAGCCCATTCCGGAGCGCAAACCGCCGGTAAGTTGATAGACAACTTCCTGCACCGTGCCCTTATAAGGCACACGTCCGGCAATACCTTCCGGTACAAGTTTCTTCACATCACTGGTATCGCTCTGGAAGTACCGATCCTTGCTACCGTTCTTTTGTTCCATGGCTTCCAGCGAACCCATGCCGCGATAGGTCTTAAATTTACGACCGTTAAAGATGATAGTCTCGCCGGGACTCTCTTCTGTTCCTGCCACCAAAGAGCCAATCATCACACAGCTACCGCCGGCAGCCAGCGCTTTAACGACATCGCCAGAATAACGTAACCCGCCATCAGCTATCAACGGAACGCCCGTTCCCTTTAGTGCACTGTACACATCGTATACGGCCGACAGCTGCGGAACGCCCACTCCGGCTACCACTCGCGTAGTGCAAATAGAGCCCGGCCCTATGCCTACCTTTACTGCATCGGCCCCATTCTCCACCAAGAGCTTAGCTGCATCGCCGGTAGCCACGTTTCCAACGATAATATCCACATTGGAGAAAGCTGCTTTGGCCTGCACCAATTTCTCGATAACAGCCTTGGAATGGCCATGAGCCGTATCTATCACAATGGCATCGGCCCCTGCCTCGACCAACGCTTTGATACGTTCGAGCGTATCGGCCGTTACGCCTACACCGGCTGCAACGCGCAGGCGCCCTTTCTCATCCTTGCAGGCCATGGGCTTATCTTTGGCTTTCGTTATATCTTTATAGGTTATCAAGCCCACGAGACGGTTATTACCATCTACCACGGGCAGCTTCTCTATCTTGTTTTTCTGCAATATTTGAGCGGCGGCAATCAGGTCGGTTTGCTGATGCGTAGTAACCAAATTCTCGCGCGTCATCACATCATCGATCTTCTTATCAAGGCGACGTTCAAAGCGCAGATCGCGATTTGTCACAATTCCCACGAGATGGTTATCTTCGTCTACCACGGGAATACCGCCGATATGATAGTCGCTCATTATACCGAGAGCGTCTTTTACGGTGCTTCCGCGGCGTATTGTCACGGGATCGTAGATCATTCCGTTCTCGGCACGTTTAACGATTGCCACCTGTCGAGCCTGCTCCTCTATCGACATATTCTTATGAATAACGCCGATACCTCCCTCGCGCGCGATAGCAATAGCCATGGAAGACTCGGTAACGGTATCCATTGCAGCCGTTACGAACGGTACGTTCAAATCGATATGGCGCGAGAACTTGGTTTTCAACTCTACCGTTTTCGGCAGCACATCTGAATAAGCCGGGATTAATAGGACGTCGTCGAAGGTAAGACCGTCCATAACAATTTTATCTGCAACAAATGATGACATGATGGTTATTTTAAATTTATTGCATGCAAATTTAGCAATAAAAATCCACATACATCTTATATGCCGTTCAAGAAAGCTCCCGAATTAATTCTATTTAACGGTATTTCCGCCCGCCCCGGCACGGTGCTTTCGGCGGATTTTCCATCCCGTTAAAAGGCACCAAACAATGCCCAAGCCGACAACAAAGATATAGAACACACCACCCATACCCAAGAAAGTGTAAATCCGACCGGTATGTATCTCCAAACAAACACTGCGAAGCGACATAGGAAGTCTGCCCATCCACTGCGGCATACGTGGCGATGCAGTACCGGTACGGTAGTTTGCTACGCAATCGCCCCCTGCCAAATCGTCGCTGAAACCGGCAATGGCATTTGCACTGACCGGCACCCCTGTCACCGCTTGAGGTGCGGTGCCGGTCATACAGTCCAACACTTTACCGGTAGTACGGCTCCATAAATAAAGCCCACTGAACGAACCCAATAGCCACGCACCATCATCGTACTGCTTTTGTACCGTAAGTCCCATCACACTTACAGGGGGCTCTATGCCTATTCTACGGGGTTCCGCATCGAGAGTTTTCATACTATAGAAACCCTCCGAAGTGTATAGCAGCCAGTCGCCCGCCACCTTATCGTAGCGCAGAGAGCGCAATTTGTCGTACCACGCATTACTGCTATTCATCGTAGAAAGCGGTATGGCGGGAATACGCCCCTGCACAATGAGTAACATGGCAGGCGGACGCAAAAGCCACCCCGTAACACTAAGAAGAACAGTGAGTACGATAGTGGTACGCCCAATGGCATTGTGCCACCTGAAGAACCAGCGCATTGTACCTCCATCACGATGCTTGGTTACTCGTGGCAGCAACCAATATACTGCTCCGGTGATACACAAAAAAAGTAAAACCAGTGCAATTGCATCTATTATAAGTTTGCCTGCGAGACCGAAGAGCTCGCCGCTATGCAGCCACCATACGGTACGAAACAACGATACTTTGCCGTCGCTATCGGGCGATGCTGCCGGTTCAACAGAATTAAAACGTATATATGGCGGGCGAGAAAGATATACTCGTGAACGTCCGGTCACCACCAAAGTGTCGCCTCTCGTAGAAATATCGCTCAAACGTTCGCCATCCGTTAACGGCACGGGCAACACATGCCAAGCCTTATCGGTACCATACGCATAAAGATGATATGTACCTGCAGCAAACAAATGCCCGTCGGACATCAATGCCATGCCGCGTATATTTCGATTATCCGTACCGGTCGGCATGCCTGTATTAAAATCTTTGCATGCCTTTGCCATAGTATCCGTGAGCCATACACCGTTGTTTCCGTAGATCAACACATGGCCCTGCCACCTGATAGTACCACGCAGCAATCCGCCATTCCAGTTCTTATATTCGTAACTTTTGGGCAATATGCCGCGGCTGACATCTACGTGCGAGAACCACGAAGGATGGTTCAATACGATACCCGACAGGCAAAACATCACGATAAAAAAGCAAAATATCAGTCCGAAAACCTGATGATGTTTGCTCCAAGTCTTCTTTTTCAATTCACAAACAGCCTTTAACTGCGCAAAGATAAGTATTTCCTTGCACTGCTGCAATACCGACATATCAGTATTTCTCAAAAGCTCCGGCAACGACAGAGTGCCCGTTTATGCTGTACGAATCATAGGGATAAGCCGTGCAGACCATACATATATGGCACATAGGCACGGCATATACGCATAACACCTCGGCAATAACATACATCTGCCATTGCCGAGGCGTTCAAGCAATTGGTGCATGCAATACACACGCAACCAACTGCTTTGGGGAATATTTCAAAGTTAATTGGCTTGTTCAGAGAGGAACTTGATGCGCACGAGGCGTATTTCGTCTTCGGAATAATCGTTGCCTAATTCATCTAAAGCCACCTTAATACGGTCGGTTTCACTCTCTCTGAAATATTCGTAAATCTCGTCTACGTGATCTTCATCCATCACCTCTTCAAGGAAATAGTCTATATTTAGCTTGGTACCGCTATAGACTATTGCCTCTACCTCGTCTAAAAGTTCATCGAAATCGAGCCCTTGAGCACTGGCAATATCATCTAATGCAATCTGCCGGTCTATACTCTGGATGATTTTCACCTTCAGCATACTCTTCTTGGCCACTGTGCGCACCCGCAGTTCTTCGGGCCTTTCGATATCGTTCTCTTCACAATGACGCTTAATCAATGCCAAGAATTCATCGCCGTAACGTTTGGCCTTTCCGGCGCCTACGCCCTGTATTTGCTGCAATTCGGCAGGGGTTACGGGGTACATGGTTGCCATCTGTTCCAAAGAAATGTCCTGAAAGATGACATAGGGCGGCAATCCTTGCTTCTTAGCTACCCTCTTTCGTAGGTCTTTCAGCATGGAATATAGCTCCGGATCCAATACGGAACCGGTCGCCTCTCCTACATCTTCTTCCTCTTCTTCGTTGAAAACGGTGTCTTCGACAATCATAAAAGAGTGCGGATGTTTAAGGTATCGCTTGCCTGCCTGCGTAATCTTCAGCAAACCGTAGTTCTCCACATCTTTTATAATATAACCGGCTATGAGCGCTTGCCGTATCACAGGATTCCAGATTTTCGGATCTTCGTCTTCGCCGGAACCGAACTCTTCTAACTGATCATGCTTGTGGGATACAATATCATCGGTAGACCTTCCTTTCACAAAATCGACAATGTAATTCTGACGGAAGTTCTCTTTAACGGCGATAATCGCACTGAGTACAATCGTTAAAGCATCTTTCGCCTCGCGTTTCTCCTTGGGATGAAGGCAGTTATCACAATTGTGACAGTTGTCTTTCGTGTACTCCTCGCCGAAATAGTGGAGCAGCATTTTGCGCCTACATACGGAAGATTCGGCGTATGCAGCTGTCTCTTGCAGTAGCTGTCTGCCTATATCTTGTTCGGCAACAGGCTTTCCTTCCATGAATTTCTCGAGCTTTTGCAAGTCTTTCTGAGCATAGAAAGCGATACAGATACCCTCTCCACCGTCACGACCTGCACGACCTGTTTCTTGATAATAGCCTTCTAAGCTCTTTGGAATATCGTAATGGATCACAAATCTTACATCGGGTTTATCGATACCCATACCGAATGCGATTGTTGCTACAATCACATCGATGCGTTCCATTAGGAAATCATCCTGTGTTTGCGAACGGGTTGCCGAATCGAGACCGGCATGATAAGGCGCCGCTTTTATCTCGTTAGCCAACAAAATTGCAGCAAGTTCCTCCACTTTTTTACGCGACAAGCAATAGATTATGCCGCTCTTACAAGGATGTTGCTTAATGAATTTGATGACTTGACGGTCGATATCGTTCGATTTCTGCCTTACTTCGTAGTACAAATTCGGCCGGTTAAAGGAGCTTTTAAACTCTTTTGCTTCAGTTATACATAGGCTTTTTTTAATGTCGGTACGCACTTTATCGGTGGCAGTAGCCGTAAGTGCGATAACTGGAGCATTGCCTATCTTGTTGATAGTGGGACGAATATTACGATATTCCGGACGGAAGTCGTGCCCCCACTCCGAGATACAATGAGCTTCATCGATAGCATAGAAAGAAATATTCACACCTCTCAGGAACTCTACATTCTCTTCCTTATTCAACGATTCGGGGGCCACGTAAAGGAGTTTGGTACGTCCATTACGCACATCATCCATCACTTGCTGTATCGCAGCTTTGTTCAACGACGAATTGAGATAATGTGCAACTCCTTCTTCTTCACTCATTCCGTTGACTACATCTACCTGATTTTTCATCAATGCAATCAAAGGAGAGATTACAATGGCCGTACCTTCCATAATTAGAGATGGCAACTGATAGCATAAACTCTTGCCTCCACCGGTAGGCATCAGCACAAAAGTGTCGTTACCTGCAAGGAGATTACGGATTATAGCTTCTTGGTCGCCTTTGAATTTATCGAAGCCGAAGTAATGTTTTAGTTTTTCTATAAGATTAACTTCCTTCACCATAGTGTTCTGATAGACCGTCGGATCGGGCTGAAAGGTATTGCCTATGCTCCTTACATCCCGTTCCGACGACTGATAGATTATTGTTGTAACGACCTTTTAAGCCGACTCTAATTTAGTTAGATGAGCCTTGTCGAGCTCTTCCTGTGCGTATTCACGCGTCACCTCAAAGTTCTTTAAGCGCTTTGAAGGTATCTCAAACATGGCATCCATCATTATTGATTCTACAATAGACCGCAGCCCACGTGCCCCGAGTTTGTACTCGACAGCCTTATCGACGATATAGTCTAAAGCCTCTTCCGTAAACGACAATTTGATGCCATCCATCTCGAAAAGCTTGATATACTGCTTGACTATGGAGTTTTTAGGCTCCACAAGAATACGCCGCAAGGCTTCTCTATCGAGGGGATTCAGATAAGTGAGCACCGGCAACCGGCCTATAATCTCGGGAATTAGCCCAAAAGATTTCAGATCCTGTGGTAGGATATACTTCATTAGGTCACCCTTGTCTATCTTTCTTACATTCTGAACAGAATTGTAACCCACCACATGCGTATTCAATCGTTGGGCAATCTTACGCTCTATACCATCAAAGGCACCTCCGCAAATAAATAGGATATTCTTCGTATCTACGTGGATGTAATCCTGATCAGGATGTTTACGTCCGCCCTTAGGCGGCACATTTACCATCGTTCCTTCAAGCAACTTCAGCAATCCCTGCTGCACTCCTTCGCCGCTAACATCACGTGTAATCGATGGATTATCGCTCTTACGGGCTATTTTGTCTATCTCATCGATAAAAACAATACCACGTTCTGCCGCCGCTACATTATAATCGGCAACCTGCAACAAGCGCGACAGAATGCTCTCGACATCCTCGCCTACGTAGCCTGCCTCGGTAAAAACAGTTGCATCGACAATCGTAAAAGGCACATCGAGCAGTCGGGCTATCGTACGTGCCAACAAGGTTTTCCCCGTTCCGGTACTACCCACCATGATAATGTTGCTCTTTTCTATCTCTACTCCATTTTCATCCTTGGGCTGCTGCAAACGCTTATAATGGTTGTAAACAGATACCGAAAGGTAGCGTTTCGCCTCATCCTGTCCGATGACATACTGGTCGAGATATGCCTTAATATCCTTGGGTTTCGGTACTTTCTTCAGTTTGAAAGACTCATCGTCGCCTTTCTTACCGTTTCCGGCAGCATCGAGTACGCCCGATGAAAGAACGATCTGGTAAGCCTGCTGTACACAGTCTTCACAAATAAACCCGCTAAGTCCCGTTATCAACAACCTTACCTCGTTCTCGCTTCTGCCACAGAAGCTGCATATTTTCTTTGGCATTTCTATTTCTTTCGTGTAAGTACAGCATCGATCATCCCATACTCTTTCGCCTCTTCAGCCGTCATCCAATAGTTACGGTCGGAGTCTTGCCACACCTTTTCATAAGGAGTATGCGAATGATTGGCGATGATCGTATAGAGTTCTTTCTTGAATTTCTGTATTTCCTTGGCTTCTATTTCGATATCGGAAGCCTGTCCTTGCACGCCTCCGAGCGGCTGGTGTATCATCACGCGACTATGCGTAAGCGCATTACGCTTGCCTTCCGTGCCCGCTACAAGCAGCACTGCAGCCATAGAAGCGGCCATGCCGGTACAGATAGTTGCCACATCTGACGAAATAAACTGCATCGTATCGTAAATTCCGAGACCTGCCGTAACGCTTCCGCCCGGACTATTGATATAAATAGAAATATCCTTTCCGCTGTCTGCGCTGTCGAGATATAGCAACTGCGCCTGCAGCGTGTTGGCGGTATAGTCGTCGATCTCCGTACCGAGAAATATGATACGGTCCATCATCAGACGCGAGAAAACATCCATCTGCGTAACATTCAACTGGCGTTCCTCAAGAATATAAGGGTTCAGGTACTGTGCTTGAGACTTAATAACATCATCAAGTACCATACCATTCATGCCCAAATGTTTGGTAGCATACTTTCTAAATTCGCTGTTCATTTTATCCTTTCTATTATTAAATGTAAAAGAGGTTGTCCACCTTTCTATATACTTAATAACACAAAGTTAATAAAAAAGTCGACAACCTCTTATATAAAAAGAAGTTTTTTTCGTAAAAAACGTTATTTAAGAATGCTTCACAAAGTGTAAAACTTTGCTTTGCCTACTTATTTTCCATCATCTTGTTGAAGTCGTCCATCGAGATTTCTTTCTCGTTCAACTTCACGATTTCTTTCAACGAGGCAATAAGTTTGATATCCACGGCACGATCTACGAAACCGTCTACATTCTCGCGTTTCTTCAAGAGTTCGGTTACATAATTGTCCACATATTCATCGGGTACGTTGTTCATACCATACTGCGCGAACTGCACACGTGCCGTTTCTCTTGCTGCGTTCTTAATGTCTTTATCGTCTACCTTAATATTATGAGCGGCCACAAGCTGCTCCTTAATCAGGTGCCAAGTAAGCTGTTTGATGCTTTCGGGATAATTCTTGTCTACGAATTCCTGCCCTTTATCCTTGTTATTATTCAGCATTACGCGTTTCAGCAAGGCATCCGGATAGGTCAGTTTCCCCACCTTCTTCTCACAATAGTCGCGAACATCCTGCAAGAACTTATAATCGCTGTCGACAGTAAGCTGTGCCTTTAGCCCTTCAACTATCTTTGCACGGAATTCGGCCTCACTCTTTACAGCACCTTTACCAAATACATTGTCGAAGAGTTCCTGATCTACATCGTGCTTTTTATAATGACTGATTTCTGTTATCTGATAGCTGAAATCGCCTTCATAGTCTTTCACGTGATCGCGGTCTATCTTCAATAACGAAGCTATTTCCGTATCGTTCTCCGGATAGGCCTTGCGGGGATTGAACGTAATGATATCTCCCAACTTCGCTTCATCGAACAGTTTTTTCTGTTTATCTACCTTAATATAATTAGGCATCAATACCGCTCCTTCGACCGTGAGCCCACCTTCTTTGGTATTACCCTTTGCATCGAGTTCACGAAGATCGCCTTTCAGCATGTCGTTGTCGACGTATTTTTCGGTCTTTTCATAGCTGCCCATGCGCGATGCGAACATATCTACCTGATGGTCTATGAGCTTATCGTCTATCGTAATGTTATAGTAATCGATCTTATTCTTGCCGTTCAACTCAATATGAAATTCCGGTGCAACGGCAATATCGAATACGAATGTATAGGGTGCATCTTTCTCAAGGTCTTGCGGTTGCTGCTTTTCAGAGGGCAAAGGCTCGCCAAGCATCTGGATTTTATTATCCTGTACGTACTTATAAATCTGCTCTCCGACGAATTTATTGATAGCGTCCATCTTTACCGAGGTACCGAACTGGCGCTTGATGAGTCCCATGGGAACCTGCCCGGGACGGAAACCCGGCACGTTTGCTTTCTTGCGATAATCCTTCAATGTCTTCTCGACATTCTCTTTGTAATCGGCTTCTTCGACGGTAATGGTCATCAAACCATTCACTTTGTCGGGGTTTTCAAATGAAATCTTCATCTCTGATATCTTTGTTATATGATTTATTTATTTTTTTCGAACCGAGTTGCAAAATTACTCATAATTGGCGTAAATACCTAACATAATATGTAAAATTTTGTTTTCAACGGATATTGCAACATGCGAAAACAACACTTCCGTTTACTTCGAAAAAACAGCATGAACAGTTTATAGCAAAGGGGCGACCGACATAAAGCATATACGTAGTAGCGACAAGCAATATGCCTAAGTCTGTTACATGCACCATCTATCGCAATCAGAGGGTATATCTACCGCAGAAAAGCCATGCATGCAGCCGCAACAGTGGTTCTATTTACCCTCATCAGACTCGCGGGCACGGCGTTCTTCATCTATGAGTTGGAAATCTTTCTTGCGCAACACAAAACTGTTGCTAAGATACTTTTCGCGCACTATTTTATTGGAAGCCAGCTCGTCGGGATTACCTTGAAAGAGTATCTTTCCCTCGAACAGCAGGTATGCACGGTCGGTAATGGTCAACGTTTCCTGCACGTTATGGTCGGTAATCAGAATGCCTATATTCCGGTATTTCAGCTTCCACACTATGTGCTGTATATCTTCTACGGCGATAGGATCGACACCTGCGAACGGTTCATCGAGCATAATAAACTTCGGATCGATAGCTAAACAACGGGCAATCTCGGTTCTTCGTCGCTCTCCACCCGACAACTGATCGCCCTTGTTTTTACGTACTTTGTTCAAACGGAACTCGCCTATCAGACTTTCCAGCTTGTCTTCGCGCTCTTGCCTGTTCAGTTTGGTCATTTCAAGTACTGCCATTATGTTATCTTCTACGCTCATCTTGCGGAACACGCTGGCCTCTTGAGGCAGATAACCTATACCTGCCCGCGCACGTTTATACACGGGATAGTTGGTGATATCCGTATTATTCAGGTATATATGTCCGGCATTCGGAACAATCAAACCGGTGGTCATATAGAAAGAGGTGGTCTTTCCGGCACCGTTAGGGCCAAGCAATCCCACAATTTCTCCTTGCTTTACGTTAATCGAAACATCGTTTACAACGGTGCGCTTTCCATACTTTTTCACCAATCCTTCGGTACGGAGCACCATTCCTCCCCCCATATTACCTTCCTGCATATTACTTTTATCTTCCATATTCAGTCGTTACTTCCATTACAAAGATAGTACGAACCGAGCGTAATCAAGCTTGCTTGAAATTACCGAGGTGCAGCCTATCTTATGCAAAGGTAGTGTAAAAATGTGGAAAAGGTTGAATTGTTTAGAACTATTAAGGGTTTTTCTATGGAAAAGAAAAGGAAGACAAATAAAAGGCAAGGCACCGTTACGGTCGTTTGCTCTTATTTGTCTTCCCGATATAAATACCGAAGTTTCGTTTTATGCGCCACCTCGGTACTCGTTATTCATACATACTGTTTAGAAATTGGCTACGCCCTGCTTGTCCCACCATACGCGGGTACCGCCGATATCACCCTTAAACTTGGTACTTGTATTCTCCTGATTGAGGAGTTCTATACCCTTCTGCATCTCGGCATTGTTGGTATTGATCTCTACTGTAGAGTAGATCAAGCGGCGTATCTGCTCATCGGTATCGATGGTACCTTCGCTCTTATTCACCCTATTGGGGAACAGTTTAGGATAGCCGGTACGGCGATAATCCGCCCATGCCTCGGTAGAGAGTGGGAAGTTGGCAATCCATTTTTGAATGATGATGCGCTGCAATTTCTCTTCATTACTTGCACTATTGTCCCATTTCACGCTCACGGTATTCTGGGCACTGATGTTGTTTGCCGAATTTGCAGGATCGACATAATTCGCCTGCTTGGTTGTGCCGTTGATGTAAGCCGTAATCTGTGCGTCTGTAATAGACGTTACCGAAGAGTAAGCTTTCTTATATTTAAGCTCGTTCTGCATGGAAACTTTGATGCCTTCTTCGTAAAGATCTTTGGCTGTTCCGCCCATACTCCAGCCACGCAATGCCCCTTCAGCACGCAAGAAGTAGGCCTCTGCCACTTTCATAACAGGCAACGGAGTGGCATAAGAGCACACAACGCCGGAATAATTTGTCCACGCATTGGGCTTATTAGGCAATTCACAACCGCCGCGTATACCCAGATATTGAGCGCCTTTTGCCACAACTGTTGCTCCATTTACCTGCACATCGCCGGTATTCTTGGTCATATAAAGACCGATACGCGGATCGTTGAAGCCTTCCATAATGGTAACCAAATTGGCATTCATGCCGCAATCGCCCCACTCGAACATGCGGGTGAGCTCGTTACTGATGCCATGGTCGATCAGGATATCACGGTCTGCCGATGTCAATACACCGCCCTGAACAGCCTCTTCGGCCTTCTGTTTAGCCAAGGTTGGATTGGCCTTTACGATGCGCATGGCATAACGCAGTTTGAACTGGTTGGCCACTTTTATCCACAAAGTCTTATCGCCATTGCACCAATAATCGAATGCCTGCATCTGTTCTGCCGTAGACGTACCGCTCTTGAAACCGGCTATCGCATCGTCTAAGAGCTTGAAAATGGAGTTGTAGATGTCTTCCTGCTTGTCGTAGGCAAACGATACACCGTTGCTTTCTATTACAGAACTGTAGGCTATAGGGCCGTAAGCGTCCGTCGCACATGCGGTTGCATAAGCCTGAACCACACGCATTACGGCCGCGAAATCGGCAATGCCCCTCTCGTCGCAGGCCTTGATAAGGCGGCTGGTATTATTGAATAGGTGCAGATAATAGTTCTCGTACATCCCCCCACAGAAACCTCTGTTCAACTTATAGTCTGCGTTTCCGTTGCCTCCGAAGTTATGGGGAGTCATGAAATAACCACCGAAAAGGTCGATACTCAGGTTGGTCCAGAACTGAAACATGTTCTGGTGAGGAGCATAGACATAAGTCATGGGCTCGATAAACTGAGCTGCAAACGGCATATTGTTCGGATCTACCTCGTATTTATTGGTATTCAACGTCTCGAAGTTATCCGTACAACCGGTCAGTGCTGTACCGCTCATCGCCATCAAAGCGGCAGCCGACGCATAGGATATTATTTTCTTGATATTCATAGGATCATCAAATTTTAGAAGTTAAGCTTTAAGTTAAGACCGATACTGCGCGAAGACGGCAATGTAAACATGTCTACACCCTGCCATCCGTTGCCCGTACCAAGAGATACATCCGGATCCATCGGCGCGTCTTTATAGAAGAAGAATAGGTTACGTGCGATAAGCGAAGCGGTGAGATTCTTGCCGAATCCGAAGAGATTGCGGAATGTATATCCGAGAGAAAGCTCGCGCATACGAACGTTGGTTGCCTTGTATATATACATTTCGTTGGCATACTGCGAGTTGAAGTTGGTGGCTCCGACAGTCTGATAGAACTTCTGCGGATCGAATGTCGTACCGTCCAAGTTCACACTTCCGGCATCGCGAGCCGCGCCGGAACGTTCGGATACGCCCCATCCATCGAGAGTTGCCTCTGTCATAGAGAGCACCTTGCCACCGAACTTACCGTCGATAAGGAACGATAATGCAAAGTCTTTGTAGGTTAAAGTATTGCTCCAGCCCATGTTTACCTTAGCAATCATGTTACCAACATACTTCAGATCGGCGAGATTATCGCCACCTAAGACCGGTGCACCGTTATCCACGATGGGCTTTCCGTTGCTGTCACGCTTGATCTGACGTACATATAGGTCGCCATACTGTCCGCCCTTTTTCAGGATAAACTTAGCTCCACCGTAGTCGGCAAGCGTAAGTCCGTCGTTCAATCCTTCAACCAAATCCTTGATTTTGTTCTTGTTGTAAGCGAAGTTGTATCTTGTTGTCCAAGCAAAATCGTTGCTGAACTGCTGATGCCATGAAAGACTGAACTCAACACCTTGGTTCTCTACGTTACCCGCATTGACATAACGCCGACGTAGACCTGTCTCCCAAGGAGCCTCGATGTCGAAGAACTGGTTCTTGGTGTTAGTCTTATAGTAAGTAATGTTAGCCTCTAAGCGGTTATCAAAGAACATACCTTCAATACCGAGCTCAAGAGAATGCGTCTTCTCCGGCTTCAGTGTGCGGAACGGAGCCTTGTCAGGAGGCGTTAAAGAGCCACCGTCTTTCAACGTATATCTAAGGTTACTCATGAACACAGGCACATCGTTACCCACGATAGAGTAAGAAGCGCGGAGTTTCAACATATTCACTTCCTGGCCCAAATTGATAAACTTATCGAGCAAGATACTTGTTCCGAACGATGGATAGAAGAACGACACGCTCTCTGTAAATGCCAAAGAAGACGACCAGTCGTTACGTGCAGTCACGTCAAAGAACAATCCGTCTTTGTAACCGAACTGTGCCGTAGCAAATATAGAGTTCAAACGTTTGTCTTTACGAGAGAATGTTGTCGACAAACGATAGTAGTTCGCCGGCGAGAAGATATTGGGATAGTAGGCATTACCGGATGGTTTTCCGTCTATAACCTCGTATTTTGAGTCGCCCCATCCTATAACTTCGTTACCTTCGCCCTTAGTTTTGGTGAAGCTGGCTCCGGCCGTTACCGAGAATGCATACAAATCTTCCCACGTATGATTGTAAGAAGCAAGCAAATCGCCATAGAACTGTTCGCTGAAAATACGACTGTCTTTCATCGTACCCAAGAGGTTTCTACCGCCGGTACTCGATGCATACTCGTTATACACCCAGTGTTCGTCGCCGCGTTCATAACGCAGGCGGCCGGTAACAGAAAGCCCGTCCATGATATCATATCTGATGCTTCCACCGAAATCATAACGGTCACGATCTGAAATCGGAACTTGCCTGTTGACCATCCAATATGGGTTAGAGAACTGCTCCTGTTTTACGTTTGTCCAACGTTGAATGTTGGTATTCAGCGACGAATCGTAACCTTCGAAGTTGCTCTTGTAGTCATCCCAGTTCTCTCCACGGGGGAAGAGATAAGCACCGGTAAGCGGGTTATTGATGAAACCCGATGCTGCTTGGTTCTTTACATGTTGCTTGTTGTAGCCTGCACTTACGTCTATATGCACGCGTTCGAGCACATTGAAGCCCACCTTAGCCAACAGGTTATGGCTCTTATAATTATTCTCCGGCATAATACCGTTAGACATCACATTGGCATAAGAGAAATAAGAAGAGATCTTATCGTTACCGCCTGCTACCGATATAGAGTTGTTTGTAGTGAAACCGGTACGGAAGAATTTCTTGGCATAATTAGGAGCCGAGCTGCTTAACTTGCTGCCCCAGCTGAAAGTACCACTGTCGCTAACACCGTAATTCGACTGGAATTTAGGTAACGTAAGGGCACTCTCGGCGGTGGTGTTGCTCGATACGTTGATGGCAACCTTACCGGATTGCGCCGATTTAGTGGTAATCATGATGGCACCGTTGGCTGCCACGGCGCCATAGAGAGCCGCTGCAGAAGCACCTTTCAGAAGGGTTATCTGTGCAATATCGTCGGGATTGATGGCCGAGAGGGCATCTCCGCCGTCGCGCTGTCCGCCATAATTGCTGTTTACCTGATTGTCGGAGATATTCATCATCAAAGGCACACCGTCTACAACTACCAAGGGTTGATTGCTTCCGCTGATAGACTTGCTGCCACGGAACAATATCTTAGATGCACCGCCTGCACCGGTAGAGTTGGGTGTAATGCTCAAACCGGCACTCTTACCCTGCAGAGAGTTAATCATATTGATATTCTTGATCTCGTTTACATCTTTGCCCCCTACGGTTTGGGCAGAATAAGCAAGCGACTTAGATTCGCGTTTGATACCCATAGCCGTTACCACAACCTCGCTAAGAAGTTCGGAGTCATCTTTCAGCACAAAGTTAATAGCCTTACCGTTCCACACAGCCTCTGCCGATTTGAAGCCAATAAACGATACCTGAATTACATCGCCGTTTTTAACGCCGGACAGAGAGAAGTTTCCTTCCGTATTCGACGTGGTACCGCGCTGCGTGCCTTTAACGACCACAGACACGCCGGCCAAAGGTTCTCCGTGGCTATCTGTAACCACACCTTTACAAACATTGTTCTCCTGCGTGGCCTGCATATTAACTGCAGAAGTGCCCGCAGCGAGCGCCGGACATGCAGAAAATGCCGAGAAAGCCAGCATAAAACTTACAATTCTCAATGGTTTATACATAAGCTAACTAATTAATTATGTGTACAACTTTTAATAGATATTATTTGTTCTCTGTTATATTCATACAACTAAGAAAAGGGCATGTTTCAAGCCTTGAAGCATTCTATAGGAAGTTCAGATACTGTTTGTTTTAGTTAGATCGCCAAGATACTTAATACATTTGCACCCTCGGTTTTTAGTAATACGCAAAGGTAAACATTTTTTTGATTACGTTTCAAGAAAAAAACAAAATAACATATTTTCATCACCGACTTTAAATTTATTAACTACCCGAGGTTTTAAATTTACATTCATTTACATTTTATTCATACTACACACAGCAAATAATGGCAATAGGCATACCCTTCAGGCCCGATAAACCGCATGCTTATCAACGATAGGAACACTATCTATCGCCAGCAAATACTGCCCGTATCAGCCTCAAAAACTCCGATAACGAAACTCAACAAAACATAATATCACCCGCAAAAGCATAAAAAACTTCTATCTTTATAGCAGTTTTTGCACTTTTTTGGTTACTTTTGCATGCAACAACAGCTATCTGTAGGCATGCTTATTATCAAACTTACTTATCGATATCTCACCACTTTCGGGCGCTACCTCATCCTTATGGGGCGGTCGTTCAGCCGTCCGGAGCGCATGAGGATGTTTTTCAAGCAATACGTTAAGGAGATGTCGCAACTCGGTATCGACTCTATAGGCATCGTGCTGCTTATCTCTTTCTTCATCGGGGCGGTAATCTGCATACAGATGAAACTGAACATACAGAGTCCGTGGATGCCGCGTTGGGTATCCGGATATACCACTCGCGAGATCATGTTGCTCGAGTTTTCATCGTCGATCATGTGTCTTATCCTCGCCGGAAAGGTAGGATCGAACATCGCTTCGGAGCTCGGAACGATGCGAGTTACCCAACAGATCGACGCTTTGGATATCATGGGAGTGAACTCGGCAAGCTATCTGATACTGCCGAAGATCATGGGCTTGGTCACCATTATGCCGTTCCTCGTCATCTTCAGCTCGCTTACAGGTATCCTCGGCGCCTACGGTACGGCCTACATCGGGCACATACTAACGCCCGAAGACCTTACTCTCGGACTGCAACATTCGTTCAATCCGTGGTTCGTATGGATGAGTATCATCAAGAGTTTGTTCTTTGCGTTCATCATTGCCAGTGTGTCTTCGTACTTCGGCTACAGCGTAGAGGGCGGCTCGGTGGAGGTAGGAAAGGCGTCGACAGATGCAGTTGTGAGCAGCAGCGTGCTCATCCTTTTTTCCGATGTGTTCCTCACACAGTTGCTCTCTTAACTCTTTTATCATGATAGAAGTAAAGAATTTAACCAAATCTTTCGAAGACAAGACGGTGTTGCAAGACATCAATGCACGCTTCGACGATGGGAAGACGAACCTTATCATCGGTCAGAGCGGCTCGGGAAAGACCGTTCTGATGAAAAATCTCGTGGGACTTCTCGAGCCTACAAGCGGCGAAGTGCTCTACGACGGGCGCGACTTTGTGGGCATGAGCAAGAAAGATAAGGTGAGGATGCGGCGCGAAATGGGCATGATTTTTCAAAGTGCAGCGCTGTTCGATTCCCTTTCAGTGCTCGAAAATGTTATGTTTCCCCTCGATATGTTCTCTGCCATGAACTATCGCGAGCGCGTGAAACGGGCGCAAGACTGCCTTGCCCGCGTTAATCTGACCGATGCCCAAGACAAATACCCGGGCGAAATATCGGGCGGAATGCAAAAGCGTGTGGCCATAGCCCGTGCAATTGTGCTCAATCCGAAGTATCTCTTCTGCGACGAACCCAACTCCGGACTCGATCCGAAGACGTCGCTCGTCATCGACGAACTGCTCTCGGGCATCACTCATGAATTCAACATAACGACTATCATCAATACCCACGACATGAATTCGGTAATGGGTATCGGCGAGAACATCATATTTATATACAAGGGAAAAAAGGAATGGCAAGGCACTAAAGACGACATCATCAACTCGACTAATAAGCGTCTGAACGACCTTGTCTTTGCTTCCGATTTATTCAAAAAGGTAAAAGAGGTGGAACAAGAGGAAGGAAATCTGTGAATTTACGGATTGCTTTCGGAACCTGACCGGCCACATATTGTACGAAATCCGCACTGCTCGCCACGGATGTCTTTATCTTAAATACCAAACGCCTTTATGCTCTACCATCGGTACCAGCACTTCTTCGTTGGTACTGTCGCCATATGTAAACAACATAAATACGCTGGCTACGTGAAGTGCCGTATCGGCCTCGGCACGCACAATGCGTACTTCTTTCAGGCCCCGGCGTTCGGTCTGTTGCTGGCCGACAAACATCTTAGCATTAGTAATAAGCTGCTCCCGATAGCTTCGGGGGATGCTGTCTTGCCGATAATGCCCGTCTACGAAAGCAGCATAATCGCCTTTCAGCAAATATTCATAATACACCTTGGCAGCCTGTGCGGCCACATCATTGGGAGAAAGTTCCGCAGAACAAGCTGCCAGCAGGCCCGCTAACACAAGATATAACAGTTTCTTCATTGCTTGTAAATATAAAAAATCCCGACAGATATGCACGGTCTGTCGGGACCGGATATCGCATAAATGTTACTTCTGACGGATAAACACGTTGATCGGACAGCCGTGCATCGACCAGTTTTCGCGTATCTTGTTTTCCAAAAACCGGCGATACGGCTCCTTTACATACTGCGGCAGATTGGCATAAAACACAAAAGACGGTATCTGTGTGTTGGGCAACTGTGTGCAGTATTTTATCTTGATATACTTGCCTTTGATAGAAGGTGGCGGCGTTGCTTCGATAATCGGCAGCATTACCTCGTTGAGTTTAGAGGTTCCCACATGGGCCTTACGGTTAAGATATACCTGCTTTGCCGTTTCAAGAACCTTAAAGATGCGCTGCTTGGTGAGCGCCGAAGCGAAGATAATGGGGAAGTCTACGAACGGTGCCATGCGCTCTCGAATGGCATTTTCGAACGTTTTAATAACGTTCTGATCTTTGTTTTCTACCAGATCCCACTTGTTTACCACGACCACAAGCGACTTGTTATTCTTTTGTATCAGCTGGAAAATATTCATATCCTGCGCCTCTATGCCTCGCGTTGCATCGATCATCAGAATACAAACATCGCTGTTTTCGATGGAACGTATGCTCCGCATCACGCTGTAGAACTCCAAGTCTTCGGTTACTTTGTTCTTCCTACGGATGCCGGCCGTATCGACCAAATAGAAATCGAAGCCGAACTTATCGAAACGAGTGTAGATGCTGTCGCGTGTAGTACCGGCAATTTCGGTCACGATATTACGGTCTTCGCCGATGAAGGCATTGATGATGCTCGACTTACCGACATTAGGCCGCCCCACTACAGCGAAGCGGGGAATGTCGTCTTGCACGTCGTCGAAGTCATCGGTCTTCAGCTTTGTAATGAGCAGGTCGAGCAAATCGCCCGTTCCTCCGCCCGTTGCAGCGCTGACACAGATAGGATCGCCAAGCCCCAAACGGTAGAAGTCGGCGGCCTGATAGTAGTCGGAACTGTTGTCTACCTTGTTGGCTACGAGGAGCACCGGCAGCTTCGAGCGGCGCAATATCTGCCCCACGTCCTCATCCCAGTCGGTAACTCCCGTCATCGTATCTACAAGGAAGATCACGATATCCGCCTCTTCGGTTGCCACAAGTACCTGACGTCGGATGGCATCTTCGAATATATCGTCGGAATTAACTACCCATCCGCCGGTATCGACAACGGAAAACTCCCGCCCGTTCCAGTTGCATTTGCCGTATTGGCGGTCGCGTGTAGTACCGGCAGTATCGCTGACAATCGCCTTTCGGGATTGCGTCAGTCTGTTGAATAAGGTGGATTTACCCACGTTGGGGCGCCCCACTATCGCTACTAAATTTGCCATAAACTTTCCCCAACTCCTCTCAAAAAGGAGAGTGCCCCGCGAGGGTACGCATTCTATAGGCACGTTTGAAACCTGTTCATGCACGGCTCTCGGATGCCAAGCATCCCGATACGTACAGATTACACAGGCTCCCTATTAGTAATACATCTATTGTGTAAGCCCCTTAGGGCACATATCTATCGGCAACAGGCACAAGCTGTTACACGAGTATTCAAACCCTTTAATTACATAAGAGGCATCCTCTTATCCGTAAGGAGACGGCCTTTTCACTGTAAGGAGACGGCCTTTTTACCGTAAAGAGACGGCCTTTTTACCGTAAAGAGATGGCCTTTTTAGCGTAAAGAGACGGTCTTTTTAGCGTAAAGAGATGGCCTTTTATGCGGCTGCCTTTATCTTTTTACTTTTTTACCCTTTTACCTTTACTCCGGATTATATCCGAAGTTGCTCAGTTCTTTCTGCGAACTGCGCCAGTCTTTATCCACTTTTACGAAAGTTTCTAAGTACACCGGTTTGCCGAAGAAACGCTCCAAAGCCCTGCGAGCCTCGGTACTTACTTTTTTCAATGCCACGCCCTGATGCCCGATGATGATGCCTTTCTGACTGTTTCGCTCCACATAAATCACGGCATTGATATGGATGTGTTTCCTGTCTTCCTTGAAACTCTCTACCACAACTTCCACGGAATAGGGTATTTCCTTATCATAATAAAGCAGAATTTTCTCGCGGATAATCTCGCTGACAAAGAATTTGGCAGGCTTATCCGTAAGCTGTTCCTTATCGAAATAGGGCGGAGATTCGGGCAACAGCTCCTTGATACGCTTCAAAAGCATATCCGTACCGAACTTATTTTGTGCGGATATGGGCAGTATCTCGGCATTCGGAAGCAGTTGGTGCCACTTCTCAACGATGTTTCCCAATGTTTTCTGGTCGGTTTGGTCTATCTTATTGATGAGCAACAACACGGGAATGGTCATCTTCTTTACCTTGTCGAGGAACTCTATGTTCTTCTCCGGAGCCTCCACAACATCGGTTACATAAAGCAAAACATCGGCATCTGTCAGCGCCGACTCCGAGAAAGCGAGCATCGACTCCTGCAATTTATAATTGGGTTTCAGCACACCGGGCGTATCCGAAAACACGATCTGTGCATCATCGGTATTTACGATGCCCATGATACGGTGGCGCGTTGTCTGCGCTTTGAACGTGGCAATGCTGATCTTTTCGCCTACAAGTTGGTTCATAAGCGTACTCTTTCCCACATTCGGGTTGCCTACTATATTCACAAATCCGGCCTTATGCATAGCGATATTTGTTGCTTTTATAATAAAAAAACGCATTCTTTTCTAAGGAAGGATGCGTTTATTCGTTGCGATATTGTAAGAGCTTTAACCCTTTGCCGCTGCAGTCGCTCCGTCGTAGGCCCATCGATAATACGACGCGCCATGCACGAATCCGGCCCCAAAAGCGGTAAAAATAACGTTATCTCCCTTCTTTAATTTGCTTTCATAATCCCAAAGAGCCAACGGTATAGTAGCCGCACTGGTGTTACCATAGTGCTCTATATTCACGGCAACTTTATCCAGTGGTATCTCTGCACGCTTGGTCACGGCCTCGATAATGCGGAGGTTAGCCTCGTGAGGCACCACCCAATTCACGTCTTCTGCCGTAAGTTTGTTGCGCTTGAGCACTTCTATCACATCGTTGCTCATATCCGTTACGGCATACCGGAACACCGTTCGCCCTTCTTGATAGAGGTAATGAAGCCGGTGATCTACCGTGAAATGCGATGCCGGACATACGCTTCCGCCTGCTTTCATGTGCAGGTAAGGGAGCCCTTTTCCATCGGTTCTGAAGTAATAATCCTGCAAACCGTAGTCTTCTTCCGTACCTTCAACGAGCACAGCTCCGGCACCATCGCCGAACAGAACGCATGTCTGACGGTCCTGATAGTCGACCAACGACGACATTTTGTCCGCTCCGATCACGATAATCTTCTTGCATCTGCCGCTTTCAATCATCGAAGCAGCCACTCCCAACGTATACATGAAACCGCAACAAGCAGCTTCGAAGTCGAATGCGAACGCATTCTTTAATCCTAATTTGCCCAATACGATCGACGCAGTGGACGGGAATTTGTAGTCGGGTGTGGTCGTTGTAACGATCAAAGCATCTATGGTATCTGGATCAACACCGGTCTTCTGTATCAGCTGTTTGGCAGCTTTACGAGCCAGATAACTGGTACCCAGCCCCTCTTCGGTAAGTATACGACGCTCCTTGATACCCACTCGCGTCATGATCCACTCATCACTCGTATCGACCATTCGCGACAACTCCTCGTTCGTAAGGATATAATCGGGAACGTAACCTCCGATACCTGTGATGACTGCTTTTACCTTGCCCATTATTCAGCTACTTCCTTAACAACAGCTACCTTGCCTCTGTAATACCCGCAGGTGGGGCAAACGGTGTGGTAAACATAGTAAGCACCGCAATTAGGACATAGTGCCAGCGTAGGAGCTACTGCTTTATCATGGGTTCTTCTCTTGAGTGTACGAGACTTCGACTGTCTTCTTTTAGGATGTGCCATTTTGTTCTATTTTTTAATCTTTAATCTTTAATTTCTTCAATTCTGCCCAACGAGGATCCATAGACGTATGTTCTTCTTCGGCCTCACCGCCTTGTGCGGCCGAATGTTTATTAAGCAATTCGACCATAGCAGGATTGCATTTACCGGCCGCATGCACATGCCGGATGGGAAGAGCAAGCTCTATAAACTCGTAAATGAACCACGCCACGTCAATTGTTCCATCGTTCTCGTCTACCGTTATGAGGTCATCGTCTTCCGAATATTCTGCACCTAATCGGGCCGCCAAGCGGTTATCCGCGTCGATTACCACTTCCATATCGTCCAAACACAGGTCGCACGGAACGTGTACACTGCCCTCCGTATGGAAATCGAGTTCAAAGACATCGGCCGTTCTGCGTACAGACAGCTTCACGATGAGCCTGCCTCGACGCACGTGGGGAGCATCTATAGCCTTAAAGAAATCATCATCAAGGTTGTACCGGAACTGCGTTTTGCCCTCCTGCAAGCCTTTCAAATCAATCTTAAAGGTATCTAAACTACACATTTGGGTTGCAAAGTTACTAATATTTTCCGATAAATGAAAAAAAATAGGATTTATTTTATCTGCCCCTATATATAATAAGGTGTAAACCGAGAAGCGGCATCTCGGTACATCGAACTGTAATACTGCCGCCGGCACAACGACCGACAGCGCGTTACTTATCGTTCAGTTTCAACAGTCGTTCGGCATTCAGATACCCGACCTTATCCCTGTCTTCATTAGATATGGGAGCCATATCGAGAAACGCCCGCGTATTCTTATCGATCAGGAAAGGATAGTCTGCCGCGTATATAATGCGATCGGCGCCCACCGCTTCTATGGCATACCGCAACTGGGCATCGGAGAAAAACCCGCTGGGCGTGATATATATGTTGCTTTTATAGTAATCCGAAATCTTGCGGGGTAGCTTCATGGTCTTGCTCTGTTGGTCGTCGAGCCGGTTCAGATAGAACGGAACGAGCTCTCCCCAATGCCCTGAAATAATCTGAAGCGACGGCAATTCGTCGAATATTCCCGACATAATCAGCCGGAGCACCCCGATGCCGGAGTCTACATGCCAGCCGTATCCTGCCGTTGCAAACATCGCACTCGCCACCTGCGACCACTGTTCGTTTTGATAATAATACTTTGCCACGTCGCCTTTTATCGTGGCGGGATGCAGGTATATGGGCACTCCCAACGCAGTAGCACGCCGGAATACCGGCCTAAACTCGCGCTCATCGAAGAAACGTCCGTTGAATGTTCCCGACAGCATCGCCCCCTTTAAGCCCAATACCTTTACCGCCCGTTCCAACTCATCTGCAGCAGCCTGCGGATCTGCCATAGGCAGAAGAGCGAAACCGGCGAAGCGTGTAGGGTGCTTGGCAATAAGCCGCGCCAGCTCGTCATTGGCCTCCTTGCACAGTTGAACGGCCACTTTACGGTCGGTAATGTTCTGCGGACTGCCCGCACCATACGAAAGTACCTGCATGTCTACTCCCGCCTCGTCCATAAAGCGGATACGTCTTTCAGCCACATCCTCTATATCTTCGTTCGTCGGCAATACTATCTTCATCAACTCTTTCTGCGTTTCGCTCACAGGCGGAGTACCTCCGTTCTGCTTCGTCAGCCAAGCCATCACCTTTTTACCAATGTTCGGCAACGTGAAATGTTCCTCTATGGTGATGATTTTCTTAACAGGTTCCGCAGCCATATCGCCTTTTTTGAATATCAGAGGCATTGCTTCCGGAGCGAGCGGATAGGTATCGACCAAATCGAGCGACTTAACCATGTGCAACGTACCCTGCTTGTATCGCTGGAAATGCGCCGTTTCTATATGCGACTGATAAGCCTCTCGGTCTTTATAAATCTCCAAAATGCGAATTAGGTTTTTGTTACGCTTCACCTGCACAGGGTAGATGCAAACCACACCACGCTCGTTTCGTACCGATGTTTCACCAACTTCCCTCGACATCTTCAGGTATTCGTCCAAGTAATCGGGATAAACTTCGATCTCGGCAATACGCACAAGCATGCTGTCTTGCGCCTCTTTTGCACTCATTGTCATCGGAAATAAAATTAATAAAAATAATATGAATAAGTTCCTTTTCATTCTCTACTCTACAGAAAAAGAAACTGTCTGTAGACAATGGAAATATCTACAGACAGTTGTCAACGATTTATTTCTTCAGCTCAGCAAGTACAGCTTCACCAACACTATGTGCCGACTGTGGGTTCTGTCCGGTAATAACACGGTTATCGTTTACCGTACAATCGCCCCACGGAGCCCTACGCATAAAGATAGCGCCGCGCCCGACTATAGCATCTTCAAGTAAGTAAGGTACAACTTTCTCCGTACCGACAGCTACCTCTTCTGCATTGGTGAATGAACAAATTCTCTTATCCTTGATAAGATAATCGCCATTCTTAAGCTTTATATTCAGCAATCCAGACGGACCATGACATACGGCACTTACGATTCCTCCGTTCTCGTATATCTGCTGACCTATTTTTGCAAGCTCTTCATTATCGGCAAAATCCCACATCGTTCCTTGCCCTCCGGCATAGAAGATGGCCTTATAATCGGCGGGATTTACCTCAGACGGTTTCATTGTATGAGTTATTTTATCGTGATATTTGGCATTTTCCCAAAACTTCTTATTAACGGCATCCGTTAAATCAAAGCCGTCTACAGGCGCATTTCCGCCCTTCGGACTAACGAAATCTATTTCATATCCTGCACTTACCAGTACATCCCAAGGATGCGTTACCTCTGCAAGAAAGTAGCCGGTAGGTTCGCCTGTATCTCCTTTTTTATCATGGCTGGTTACCACAAATAATATTTTATCCATTTTATTCTGTCTCCCTATCGTTTAAAAAGATTTATCCGTCAGCGTGTATTCTACCCTATCGAAATAGGTATGTAGCGGCAATCGCTGCAGATACTCGCGCACCTTTGCCTCATCGGTCTCGGTGAAAACGAGGATAGCCCCCTTTGCTCCGTCCTTTACCAATAGGGTTTCCAATACACCGAGCTTCTTTAAATCTTCTGCAACTGCAAACTCTTTGGGCAATATTTCCTGCAAACCGGGAATGTTGGTCAACTCTCCAAATGTGTTCACTACTAATCTTTTTGCCATAATTACATTTTTTTAAAATTAATACTATTAGTCTTTCTATTGTTCAATTTCTTTGTTTGTAATGAATGCTTTTCTATTGTACACTCGTTACTCCATCGTGTGCTCCCACTCGCCGCGCGTATCTACGCCGGTTGCATCGGCAAGGGTTTCAAGCCGAGTTACCTCTTCAGCCGTCAGACGTATATCGGCAGCTCCGGCAGCTTCTACCACATGGTGCTCCTTAGTAGCCCCTATGATGGGATTAGTGCCTTTGGTAAGCGCCCACGCCAGTCCCACCTGCGAGCAACTGATGCCATACCTGTCGCCGATTTCTTTCATGGCATCGGTCAACGCCTGCAACTTATCGAGCACGGGGTTGTACTTCTGACCGCGGGCACTCTCTGCGGGTAACGGGTTTTCCTTGCTGTATTTCCCCGAAAGGGCACCCTGCTCGAGCACCATATATGCCCAAAACTTAATGCCATTTTCCCTGCAATAGTCGAGCACACCACCCTTTTCAGAAGAGCGATACAGCAACGAAAAATGGTTCTGAACGGCACTTATCCCGTAGTCGCCCGCAGCTTTAAGTATCTCGTTGGCACGCTTTATCTCTTCTATATTGTGATTGCTCACGCCTACTTGCCTTATCTTTCCGCTTTTCAGCAGAGGAATGAGCCCGGGCGTCCAGCGCTCTACATCCATCGGGTTATGAATCCAATACACATCTATATAGTCTGTACCGAGCCTTTTCAGCGAAGCATCGGCCATTTTCTCCACACTATTATCGTACATCTGTGCTATCTGCGGCGTGAACTTGGTAGAGAGAAAAATCTCATCACGCCTAACCGTCTTGGCAAACGTGCCGAGAATATCTTCCGATGCGCCCATGCCATAGGCAGTGGCCGTATCCCAAAGGTTCAATCCATGCAGCATGGCTGCGTCGAATACCGGCCTCAGAGTATCGATATCCGTGCTGTTTCCGAACACTTGATCTCCACCTGCGGCTCCTGCGCCCCACGCCCAAGTGCCCAATGCTATTTGTGACATTTCTTTTTTCATAAAATATAATCTTAATATCCGAGTGCAAAAGTAATTCAATTCTGCCGAACAACATGTACCGAAATTACAGTTAAAAGGATAAAAAATACGGTTTTAAGATTAAATATTACATAACCATCCGCCTGCAGCCGATGCACCTATTGCTTAAAAACATATCATCTAACGTAAACAAATATACCAGCTAAGCACCTTAGATGTATTATATGTGCCCTACACTTGTACCACGGCCTTCAGACAGAGGCGGAAAGTATCATGAAAAGAACGGTGCCGGACAAAGCGAACAACCGCCGTCTTTCGCCTTATCCGACACCACTTATATTAGAAACACATGCAAGACAGTCGCTGCATTTACCATTCCTGCCGCTTTTCGCACGGCACGAATACGCTACAAGTTATACGGAAAAATGAGAGAGATCAATATTTCCCGTCCACTCCATTCTCCTTTCTGATGCGCTCGATTTCCTTTTTCTCATTGGATATTTTTTCCTTAAGCTCCATCAATCCCTTATAAACACTTGCAACAATTGCAGGCTGTTCGGCACCCGGCTTGAACTTAATATCGGGATAAGGCACACCCACGTAACCCATGTTTTTACAGGTTTCGCCGGCTCGTTCTATTACCTGCACCCACTTATCTACATTGCCGCCGATATAACCGTTGATATATGTACCTGCCAGTTGGTTAAAGGAGGCGAAAGCCTGCCGCAATTCAAAGCCTTTATCCCCTATGCTTCCGACCTCTGCAAGCATGCCATTGAACACACGTGCACGGAATTGAGCGACATAAAACCAATAGGCGCTCTCTTCTTTTTCACCCATATCGTACAGACGGACAGCCAACACATAAAAGGCTTCTATGGGTACTTGGTCGAGATGTTCTTTCATCTGTCGGGCTGTTTCCAACAGGGCGACAGAAGTATTTTGCTTTAAAGCCTCGCTATATTTACCTACATTTATGACTAAACCTTCCGAATTGTACCACGGCATAATATAAATAGGCATACGAGATGCTGTTTTCGATGTGCACGAAACACCAATCAACAAGCATAAAGATGCGAACAATTTGCTGATAAAAGATTTCATAATCGGTTATTTTTTAGTTGTTTAGTAATGTTATGCGCTATTCGGAGCATTAACGGGAGCGATAAGGAGTTATCTTGCCTATCGCCTCAGAAGTAAATAAACAACGGCTGTATTGTTTGCAAACCGACCTTGTTTCGCCCGTGCTTCTATTTTCCGAGTTCGATACGGAACGTGGTTCCCTTGCCTGCTTCCGACATCTTAACGAAGATTTTGCCGTGATGATATTCCTCAACGATGCGCTTTGCAAGGCTCAACCCCAAGCCCCATCCGCGCTTCTTGGTGGTGAAACCCGGGCGAAACACATTGCGTAGGTCTTTCTTCCGGATGCCCTTACCCGTGTCCGTCACCTCAACGATGGCCTTGTCTTTAGCGTCTTCCACACGCAGAGTGATCGTTCCGCCCTCGCCGCCCATAGCATCGACGGCATTCTTCGACAGGTTTTCGATCACCCACTCGAACAACGAAGCGTTCAACTTGATAACAACGTCGTGATCGGGCAGGTCTTTTACCATCCTTACTGCTTTCGATGTGCGGCGATCCATATACTCCACGACATGCTCTACCACTTCGTTCAAGCTCGACGGAACGGGCTCAGGCACCGATCCGATCTTAGAGAAACGATCGGCAATCAGCTGCAATCGCTTCACATCTTTATCCATCTCGGGAATGAGTTTGTCGTGGGGATAGCTCTCTTTCAGTATCTCCGTCCATGCCATCAAGCTCGAAATAGGAGTACCGAGTTGGTGTGCCGTTTCCTTCGAAAGGCCCACCCATACCTTGTTCTGTTCGGCTCTTTTGGAAGTGAGCAGAGCAAATATGGCCACTACAACAAAAATCATAACCACTCCGAGCTGCACAAAAGGATAATAGGCAAGACGTTTAAGCATGAGAGACTCGTCGTAGCACACATCTATATAGTCGGCCTTGGGCCGATTACCGAGCATAATGCGGATGCTGCGGCCCGACTGTTTCATCCGCAGACCTATCACTGTGGCCTGTTGCAGACTATCGGCATAATTCTTGCCTGCCACGTTTACGTTGCGAAAGAACTGGGCATTACCGTCGGAATCCATCACGATAACGGGTATCGTATTATTCTCATTGATCACCTTGAGTACTAATCTCATGTCGGTAGACTCGTCGGCCATATTGAGTGTACGCATGGCCTCGGCCCACACTTCCATCTTATTGTGCTCCTCGACAGACAGGTCTCGGATGAGAAAATGAGACACCACAAGCGATGCCACAGCGATAATAACGGCTGCAAGCACCAAGAATATTTTTACTTGTCGGATGCGATCGGTCCATTGCATAACGTAAGAAAAACGTGCGAATACGGAATATATTGTGTCTGCATGCAACGAGAGCGAATGCTCCCCCAAACGTTTTTCGTTTATTTATCATAGGGAATGTTTGCATGTTCCGAATATTTTGTCGACATTTGCAGAAAGTAATGCCAAATCAAACGATATGGAGATCGACGTCAACACCCCTCTTGAGAACCCCAAACTTAAAGAACTGTTTGCCGAGTTCCGCAATGCTGGCGGAAGTGTCAACGACAGCACGTGCGGCATTATGGAGGCTATTGCCGAGGAATTTGTTATGAATGCGCACTTTCTGTCGGTAATAGAGATGTCTAAAGAACCCGAAAGAACTGAGGGAAACCATGTGGCGATACCCGCCGGAACCCATATCTCATACCTTATGGTAGGCCTTGACAAAAAGCCTTTCTTCCCTATCTTCATCGATTGGGAAGAGTTGTGGAAGTGGGAACATTTGCAGGGTAAGCACGTAAAAGCACAGATATTGAGTTTCGACGACTACGCTTCGCTGGTGCTCGACGGCGATGCCGAGGGTGTTGTCATCAATCCTTTCAGCGACAATTATCCCATCGATCGAAAAATGATTGCCCGATGGAAAGAGATGAAAGAACTGAAACTAACCGGACATACGCAGCACACCGTGCAGGAAAATGAAGAAGTGCTTATAGGTACACCCAAGGACTATCCGCACAAACTGGTCGATGCCATGGCCGAATACGCCAAGACCGATCCGCGTATCAAAGCGCTTTGGTTGCAATGGCTAAGCCGAGCGAGTGGAGACTCCTACCTGATTGTCGTGCGCTTCAAGGGCGAACGTTCGTCGATATTCAAAGGAATAGGTGATGCAGGCTCCCCTTATCTCGACGGCAAATATTTAGATATGGTTCCTTATAACGACGATTTCGGGCGTAAAGCAATTGATGGCGTGAAACCTTTTTACCGTAAAGAACAAAGTTTTTGGGACCGCCTGTTCGGCCGATAATGCCGCAGGAAGCCTTTTATTCACATAAATTCAACAACTTAAAACCATAACAATCATGAACAAGAACAAAGCTATTGCTATTGCATTTGCAGGTATCGTAGTCATCATCAGTGCATGGCTGCTCGCCAAAGGAGTAACGAATTTCAGAGAAGAAAAAGCGAAAATCCATGTTACTGGCTTGGCCGAAAAACAAATTACCAGTGATCTAATCGTGTGGGACATATCGATTAGTGCTAACGGGAAAGACCGTAATACTGCTTTCAACGAATATAAGCGGGTGGCAAAAATCATGCGCAAATTCCTAACAAGCAGCGGAATTGCCGACACATGCATATCGACAAACAGCGTCGATCTTACGGAACTTACTAAAGAAATATACGATGCAAAAACAAAACATTATCTTACTGTCAGCAATGGATATTCGGCATCGCAGACATTCACGGTAAGTTCGAAAGACATCGATACGGTAGAAAAGGTTTATCAAAATATCTCTGAACTCTACAATCAAGGCATCTCCTTCAGTAGCAGTTCACCTCTCTATTACTATACCAAGCTGAATGAACTGAAGATGGAGATGCTTGAAAAGGCGAGCGCCAATGCCTATGAACGCGCACAGATCATCGCTAAAGGCAGCGATGCATCGGTAGGTAAGCTCATTTCATCATCGATGGGCGTCTTTCAAATCGTAGGTCTGAACAGTGACGAGGAATACAGTTGGGGCGGAACATTCAACACCTCGAGCAAAGAAAAGGTAGCCAGCATCACGCTAAAAACTGCCTACAAAATAGATTAACACACTCCCCGTTCAATATAAAGCAAAAAAATTAGAAGGACATACGAACCTGACAAATTGAAAACGACGTTATTGAACTTGGATTACAATATCCCGATATCGCTCGACTACAATATCTATTGCTGACTTATCAACTCTATTAATGATAAGTTTCGGGTATAAAGAGGAAGAATACAATTAAATAAAAAAGCGGGCATGCCGATGTTTCGACATGCCCGCTTGTATTTTATATCTCCCCATAAAGGATTATTCAGCACGCAACGTAAAGCGCTTGAAAGCGATTACAGTAAGATCCTTGCCGGCTTGTTTCAGATACTCGGAAACGGTAAGTTTAGAATCTCCGATAAATTCTTGGTTCACCAAACAGTTCTCCTTGTAGAACTTAGCCATACGACCGTTGGCGATATTCTGGATCATTTGTTCGGGAAGATTGGCAGACTTTTGCTCTGCAGTCTCTTTCTTCAGCGTGCGGATGGCTTCTGCATCGGCCTCCGTAATGTTTCCTTTGCGGATTCCTTCTTCAAGATGTTCCTCGCTTTCCGCAATATAAGCGTTGTATCCGGCCTTCTTGATGGCAGCCGCAACGGCTTTCTCTATCTGTTCTTCTTTCGTTTTCTGTACCGCAACGGCAAATTCTTCCTCCTTTACTTTAGCAGGAACAGACGCCTCATCCAGAGCTACAGGGTTCATTGCTGCAACTTGCATGGCCACTTGATGCCCCTGTTCTTCAGCAGGAGCAGAGAGTTGAACCAAGGTACAGAGCATGTTGCGGTTCATATGATTGTAACAATAGATATTATCTCCCTCAAGATAATTGTACCCATCGAGCTCCATCTTCTCACCTGTAATGCCCGAACGAAGCTTTACAGCGTCGGCAACCTTGGTGCCATCGGCAAGCGTAAGTTCCTTTACTTCGTCAAGACTCTTAGCCTTAACGGCGAGAGCTGCATCGAGTATGTCTTGTGTAAGTTTGATGTAATCCGCACCGTTAGCCACAAAATCGGTTTCACACTTCAATGCAATCATTGCACCAAAGCCATTCTTGTAGTCTACAAGTACACAACCGTTCGAAGTCTCACGGTCGGAACGCTTTGCTGCAATAGCCAATCCGCGTTCACGAACGAGTTCGATTGCCTTTTCTATATTACCATCAGCCTCGGTAAGTGCTTTCTTGCAGTCTGCCAAACCGGCACCTGTAAGCTTACGGAGTTTCTGTATTTCAGCGATTGAAACAGCCATAATGTATCTTCCTTTTTATTGTTTAAAATTGATTATTTGATAGAAAATAAAAACAGGGATTACAGACAAACGATTGATGAAACCACTAATCGCTGTCTCATAATCCCTATTCTATACTTATATTATTCTGCAGCAGGAGCTTCGTCCTCTACAGCTTCTGTCTTTACTTCGGCCTCGTCCTCCGCTTTAACTTCGGTCTTAGCTTCTGTTTCTGGAGCATCTTCCTTGTCTTTACGAGCTTTACGAGCACGTTTTGGTTTAGTATCAGCAACTTCTTCAGCCTGTTCTGAAGCTGCTTTTTCGTCGGCTTTCTCCACTTTACGTTCTTCAAGACCTTCCGCAATTGCCTGACAACAAGCGGTAAGAATAGCATCTACGCTATCTTTAGCATCGTCGTTTGCGGGAATAACAAAGTCGATATTGTTAGGATCGGAATTGGTATCTACCATTGCAAATACCGGAATACCCAAACGATTAGCCTCCTTAACAGCGATAGCCTCTTTCATAACGTCCACTACGAACAGCGCCGAAGGCAAACGGGTAAGATCCGCAATAGAACCAAGGTTCTTCTCCAACTTAGCACGTTGACGTGTAATCTGAAGCAATTCGCGCTTTGAAAGGTTGGCAAACGTACCATCACTCATCAGTTTATCAATGTTCGTCATTTTTTTGACTGCCTTACGAATTGTGGGAAAGTTGGTGAGCATACCGCCCGGCCAGCGTTCAATCACGTATGGCATGTTAACAGAAGCAGCCTTATCGGCCACGATATCCTTAGCTTGTTTTTTAGTAGCGACGAACAATATCTTCTTTCCAGACTTGGCAATCTGCTTTAATGCCTCCGCTGCCTCGTCTACCTTAGCCACGGTTTTGTTCAGATCGATGATATGAATACCATTACGCTCCATAAATATATAAGGAGCCATGGCGGGATTCCACTTGCGGCGAAGGTGTCCGAAATGGCATCCTGCCTGCAGTAATTGGTCAAAATTTGTTCTTGACATTGTCTTTTTTCTTGTTTAATGTTTACTTTCTTTTTGAATTCTTTTTAGAATCAGCCCGCAGGTAATCATACTGACGAGATTAACGCCAAACGAGTCCGGCAGGTTTAGATACTAAACTGTTCAGTAAAATCGGGCATCTACAATCGGTAATGGGGATAAAAATTTCATCCCTACCGCTATCGATTGTAAATCTTCGATCGTATTAACGCTTACTGAACTGGAAGCGACGACGAGCTTTAGGACGGCCCGGTTTCTTACGTTCAACGGCACGAGAGTCGCGTGTGAGGAAACCGTGATCTTTCAAATTCTTCTTGTCTTCCGCATTTACTTTTACGAGGGCGCGAGCAATAGCGAGGCGTAAAGCCTGACTCTGACCGGTAAATCCGCCACCGTCAAGGTTAGCCTTGATATCATATTTTCCCTCTACATCGAGAAGTTGCAGTGGTTGTTTCACCACATACTGCAGGATGGCAGACGGGAAGAACGTTTCTAAATCTCTTTTATTGATAGTGATCTTACCTGTACCTTCCGAAAGGTAAACACGAGCTATAGCACTCTTACGGCGACCAATTGCATTTATTACTTCCATTTCTACGATTTATTTATACTGGTTAATATCGATTGTTTTCGGCTTCTGAGCCGCTTTATTGTGCTCTGTGCCTTCAAACACATACAGATTATCTACCAAAGAACGACCGAGAGGACCTTTGGGTAACATACCTTTAACGGCATGACGAAGTATCTTCTCTACACCATTCTTGGTCTTACGAAGTTCTTCCGGTGTATCGAAACGCTGCCCACCGGGGTAACCAGTATAATGGGTATAAACCTTATCTGTTTCTTTTTTGCCGGTAAATCTCACCTTAGCGGCATTGATAATGATTACGTTGTCTCCACAATCTACGTGGGGTGTGAAGTTCGGTTTGTACTTTCCGCGAAGCAACTTGGCAACTTTAGAGCAGAGACGACCTACAATCTGGTCGGTAGCATCGATAACCACCCACTCCTTCTTTACCGTTTCTTTGTTAGCAGAAATGGTTTTGAAACTTAAAGTGTTCATTTTAAAATTTAAATTTACTACTAAAAAACGTTTTTAATCTTATACTTGTACGAGCGATTCCCTAACCGCAACACTCGGCCAAAAGTGCTGCTATTAACACGTCCGCACAGGGGACTCTAAGTTCATCCCCGAAAATAATCGGTCTGCAAAAGTACGTATATTTTTCAGATTAGAGTACTGTATAAGATACGCTTAAAACCAATTTTATAAATAATTAACCATTTTAACGTCGTTAAACTACCGTGTTATATGGATAACATTTCCTAACAACGAACTGTTTTATACCCTGATATGTTGTACAAAATGTAAGAAACGGGCTACATCCTCGGATCAATGTTCGTAGAAAGAATTTTTATTACGCAACTCAGATGTTAGGTTTGTATCTTTCACCAATATCTGCACATGCCTGTCATGCCGCGATATTCTTATACTGTTGATACCTTTCACCGGCAATTATTCCATGATTTACTCGTATTCTTTGTCAGACCTAATCGATCGGAGAATAGGATTGAATATAAAAAGCCTTACATACTTCACACCTTCGAAGACCACATTTATTCTTCATTCTACGATAAGGTATATTTTGTACAACCATACTGTACGGTCAATACAAATTAGGTGTACACTCTTTATTTAATAGGAATAAGGCAAATAAAAGATATGTTTATAAGCTACATTTCATTATTGTAAAAACTACAAAAATATTTTCCCCGTCGAACAAAATTACTTATCTTTGTTCCTGAATTGGTTTGCGAGAGTCGGTATCTTACGCCGCAATTAAAAGAGAACGGGGTGTAAATCCCCGACAGTCCCGCTGCTGTGAAGCTCTTTATGTATATTCCAACACAAGGAACGCCACTGCATATCACAACAACACACAAAGAAGATATGTGGGAAGGCAGGAACATACAGGAGTAAGTCAGAATACCTGCCATTCATCAAAGGCTGCTTTCGCTCGTGGGTTAGCGGGCAGTACGAAAATCATATTCTATTAAATATATTCATATTTCTCATGGAAATTACCAAGAGGAATGGTTCTGTGGAACACTACGATAAAGAGAAAATCGCCACAGCCATTCGTAAAAGCTTCATCAGCACAGGCAATTCTGTGGCCGACACGGAACTTTATGCCATAGTGGCCGCAGTAGAAAACGTGATTAACACCCATGCCGACAAACGCAATGTGGAGAGCATACAAGACGAAGTGGAGCGTAAACTCATGGAAAAAGGGTTCTATAACGAAGCCAAAAGTTACATTCTCTTCCGTTGGAAACGTACTGAACAGCGTAAAGCGCTCAATGCAATTGCAGAAGAAATAGGAGATACCGCCATCGCAGGGATATTGAAAGGTATTGCAAACGACTTCTACGGCAACGAATACGGCATTTCTGCATTATCAGAAAAGTTCAATAGCTTCAGCAGGGCGGGCATGAACGAGGATAATAAACTATCGGCACTCATCAAAGCCGCTGTGGAAATGACCACCGCAGAGGCTCCCAATTGGGAATTTATTGCAGCCCGTCTAGCCTCATACCAGCTGAATAAAGATATCAGTACTTTCGAAGAAACCGAAGGCATACATTCTCTATACGAAAAGCTGCGCTATCTTACCGATGAAAAACTGTACGGCGACTATATTCTCAAGGCCTATTCGGAGGAAGAAATTACCGAGGCTGCTGCTTTTATCGTACCCGAACGCAACAATCTGCTTAACTATTCGGGCATCGATCTCCTTATCAAACGTTATCTTATACGCACCTATTCGCACCGACCTATCGAGAGTGTACAGGAGATGTTTCTCGGTATTGCACTTCATCTTGCCATGAACGAACGCCACGAGCGTATGGTATGGGTAAGAAAATTCTACGACATGTTAAGCCTGTTACAGGTTACAATGGCCACGCCTACCCTATCTAACGCCCGTAAACCGTTTCATCAGTTGTCGAGTTGCTTCATCGATACCGTGCCGGATAGCTTAGAAGGCATCTTCCGAAGCCTTGATAACTTCGCTCAAGTGAGCAAATTCGGCGGCGGGATGGGCTTATATTTCGGCAAAGTGCGGGCTGCAGGGGGAAAGATACGGGGCTTTAAGGGAGCTGCAGGGGGCGTAATACGCTGGATGAAGTTAGTTAACGACACGGCAGTTGCCGTAGATCAGCTGGGTATGCGTCAAGGTGCGGCGGCTGTCTACTTGGATGTATGGCACAAGGACCTACCTGAATTTCTGCAACTTCGTACGAATAACGGCGACGACCGTATGAAAGCGCACGATATCTTTCCCGCTGTATGCTATCCAGATCTATTCTGGAGAATGGCCGAAGAAGACATCAATCAGCAGTGGTGCATGTTCTGTCCTAACGAAATCATATCAGTAAAAGGGTACAGTCTCGAAGACTATTATGGCGAGGAGTGGGAAAAACGATACCGAGAATGTGTAGACGACCTGCGTATTTCGCGTCGTGTGATGAGTATAAAGGATATCGTACGCCTCGTATTGCGCTCGGCAGTAGAGACAGGTACGCCGTTTACCTTTAATCGAGATATCGTAAACCGTACTAATCCAAATGCTCATCGCGGCATGATATATTGCTCTAATCTCTGTACGGAGATCGCTCAAAACATGTCGGAGATAGAAACCGTAGCTAACGAAATACGTACAGAAGAAGGTGATACCGTTGTTGTAAGAGCAGCAAAACCGGGCGATTTCGTGGTTTGTAATTTGGCCAGTCTGTCATTAGGGCACCTTCCGTTGGAAGATGAAAGTAAAATGAAGGACATTGTATCTACTGTTGTACGCGCCCTCGACAATGTAATAGACCTCAATTTCTATCCGCTTCATTACGCCCGCATTACCAACCATCGCTATCGCAGCATCGGTTTGGGGGTGAGCGGCTATCATCATGCACTCGCCGTGCGTGGCATCAAGTGGGAAAGCGAACGCCATCTCGAATTTATGGACCAAGTGTTCGAACGCATCAACCGTGCCGCCATCGAGGCCAGTGCCGACCTCGCAGCAGAGAAAGGAGCATATACTTACTTCGACGGAAGCGATTGGAAGACCGGTAAATACTTCACCAAACGGGGATATATGTCGAAAGAGTGGCAACAGATTGCCCGAAAAGCAGCGCAAGGTATGCGCAATGCTTATCTTTTGGCTATCGCCCCTACCAGCAGCACAAGTATCATAGCGGGAACAACTGCAGGTGTCGATCCTGTGATGAAGCGCTTTTTCCTCGAAGAGAAAAAAGGAGCAATGCTTCCACGTGTTGCTCCTAACTTATCCGACAAGACGTATTGGGCATATAAAGGGGCCTATCTTATCGATCAAAAATGGAGTATACGGGCTGCCGGCATACGGCAGAAACATCTCGATCAGTCGCAAAGTGTCAACCTTTATATTACTAACGACTACACCATGAGACAGGTTCTCGATCTGTATCTCTTGGCATGGAAGAGCGGCGTAAAGACACTGTATTATGTACGCAGCAAGTCGTTAGAGGTAGAAGAATGCGAAAGTTGCGCATCATGAAAGAATAAATTCACCGATATTTTAAACCATATAACTATATATTATTATGTGTAATAACGAACTAAAACGTAATGCTCTCTTCAATCCGGAGGGAGATACCGACTTACGTCTGCGCCGAATGATCGGCGGAAATACCACCAATTTAAACGATTTCAACAACATGCGTTACCCTTGGGCAAGCGACTGGTACCGGCAAGCCATGAACAATTTCTGGATTCCGGAGGAAATCAACCTTGCACAGGATACCAAAGATTATCCGCGACTCGATAAAGCCGAGCGCGCTGCATACGACAAAATTCTAAGCTTTCTTGTATTTCTCGACTCGCTGCAAAGCAACAATCTCCCTACTATAAGCGAATACATTACGGCCAACGAAGTAAACCTATGCCTCCATATTCAAGCGTTTCAAGAGTGTGTACATAGCCAGAGTTACAGCTACATGCTCGATACGATATGCAGTCCCGAGGAACGTAACGACATTCTTTATCAATGGAAAACCGACGAACACCTGCTCCGACGCAACACATTCATAGGGGATTGTTACAACGAATTCCATGAGAAACGCGACAAATTCTCGCTCATGAAGACTTGTGTAGCCAATTTTATTCTCGAAGGCATATACTTTTACAGCGGTTTCATGTTCTTTTACAACCTTAGCCGCAACGGTAAAATGTCGGGATCTGCACAAGAAATCCGTTATATCAATCGTGATGAAAACACGCACTTATGGCTGTTTCGCAACATATTGCAGGAACTGAAGAAAGAAGAACCCGAGATGTTTACGCCCGAAAAGGTAAAAGTATATGAAGAAATGATGCGCGAAGGCGTGCGTCAGGAAATAGCATGGGGGCAATATGTCATCGGTGACGAGGTGCCGGGACTGAATACCAAGATGGTTTCCGATTACATTCATTACTTGGGGAACCTACGTTGGCACAGTTTAGGCTTCGGGTATCTCTACGACGAAAATATCCAAGAACCGGAAAACATGAAGTGGGTATCGCAGTACTCCAATGCCAATATGGTAAAAACAGACTTCTTCGAAGCCAAGAGTACGGCTTACGCAAAAAGCACGGCATTGGAAGATGATCTCTAACGAGCTATGACCTCTTTCAACAAGGCAGCCACTTCGTCGGCGCAACGTTCATCATTGAACTCCCGTTCGGCAAGCGTTCTGCCTCGTTGCCCCATCTTGCGAGCCTCCTCGGGGTGTTCTTGTATGTAAGTTATAGCTTTCCGCCATCCTTCTTCATCGCCATATGCAACAGAGATACCGCATCCCTCTGCTTCAAGATTTACGGGCATTTGCGGATTACGACTGCATATGACAGGCAGTCCTAATGCTATGGCTTCTACGACTGTTGTTAACCCCACGGTGTATTTGGTCTCCATACAACAGACCACAACACATGCGGCTCGGTTTACTTCAAGTGCCAGTTCGTAGGGCAACAGGCCTTGGGGATAATGAATGTGCACATTGTCTCGTATCTCCATAGAGCGGAACAACGTCTCGTAATCCACCTCTCCGTTTTTCCTACCTATATATATATCCAGCAGCGCCTCTGTCGTATAAGCGGCATTGAAAGCCCGAACAAGCGTTTTCATATCGCGCATTTCCTTGCCTGTCGAGATAAAACCTTTGCGTTTTTCATGCCGTGCAAGAATGCGGTCGTAGAAACCTAAATCGGCTCCCCAATGCCCCAGATGCATACGTTCGGGCCGCACTTTACCGACTTTCAGTGAGTCTTCTATCAATTTCCGCGAGAAGAAAAACATCTCATCGATACCTTTATAGAAAAACTTTCCTAAAAATTCGCGCCATATCGATTGCGAATGTACGACGGGCTGATGATGCCAAATAACGATAGGTTTACGGTACAGGCCCAACGCACGCAGAAATATGAGCGGTTCTATTCCTCTGTAATGCGTGGCATATATGGCATCGAAATGCTCGCGCCGCATAAGTATCTGCCATAGATTATAGATCATCATGTGCCAACGCGCCATTCCGAGCCTCGACCGATGCCACACAACACCGATACCGTGGCGCTCTAATTTCGTTGCACCATACAGGAAATGCGGCGGGAATTCCCCTTTTTCCATCCTTTTCAGGATATATTGTATATCTTGCGTGTGGTAAAAATAGACTTTCATACGGCAAAAATACACAAAATCGCTGTAATATTTGCAGGAAATCGGAAGTTTAACGCAATTCGGCTTGATTATTAGGGCTATACGGTGTAAATCGCAGCAAATCCGCCACCTGCCACGAGGCAGGAAAATGCGGATTATTGAAACAGAAATGTTTTCAAATCGTTACCCGAAAGCAGGATAATTACCTCCGCTAAAGAGGAGAAAAACAGCGGTTTTCCGTGCATCCGTTGCTGTTGCTCTATTGCTCTATATTTTGCATAGCAGGGTTAGGCTCTTTCATGTTTAATTTTGCAACCAAAAAGAAAAGACAATGGCAAGAAGCACATTCAAGGTGCTGTTCTATGTGAACGGCAGCAAGGAGAAAGACGGCATCGTCCCCATCATGGGACGGGTTACAATCAACGGCACGGTGGCTCAGTTCAGCTGCAAGCGCACCATCCCAAAGGAGTTGTGGGATGTGAAAGGCAACAGGGCGAAAGGCAAGAGCAGGGAAGCCATCGCCACCAACCTCTCGCTCGACAACATCAAGGCGCAAATCATCAAGCACTATCAGCGTCTTTCCGACCGTGAGGCGTTCGTCACGGCGGAGATGGTGCGCAACGCCTATCAGGGGCTGGGCAGCGAGTACGACACCCTGATGAAAGCGTTCGACAGGGACTGCGCCTCTCTGTTCAAGCGTGTGGGTAAGGACAGGAGCATGGGAACATACAAGGTGATGCTCAGGGCGAGGAACAACACGGCGAGGTTTATCCGCCACAAGTACAACCGCAGCGACATGTCGATGCTGGAACTCACCCCCGACTTCATCAGGGACTTCGCCGTGTACCTCAGCACGGTGAAAGGAAACAGGAACGCCACGATATGGATAAACTGCATGTGGCTCAAAGGCGTGGTGATGCGTGCGCACTTCAACGGCAAGATACCGAGAAACCCGTTCGCGCAGTTTCATATCAGCCCGAACACGAAGGAGCGTGCGTTCCTCACGGAGGACGAGTTGAAGACACTGGTTTCGCACGAGTTCAAGGACAGCCATTCCGCCTTCGTGCGTGATTTGTTTGTCTTCGCCTCCTTCACCGCCCTTTCCTTCGTGGACTTGAAGGAACTCACCACCGATGAGATTGTGGAGGTGAACGGCGAGAAGTGGATACTTGCAAAAAGGCACAAGACACAGGTGCCGTACCAAGTGAAACTGCTCGATATACCCTTGCAAATCATCGACAGATACCGACCGTTCCAGAAGGACAACTCCATATTCGGGGACATCAACTACTGGACGGTCTGCAAGAAGCTCAAAAAAGTCATCAGCGAGTGCGGGATAACAAAGGACATCTCCTTCCATTGCGCAAGGCACGGCTTTGCGACATTGGCTCTGAGCAAGGGCATGCCGATTGAGAGCGTGAGCCGTGTACTCGGACACACGAACATCGTAACCACACAACTCTATGCGAAGATAACCACCGAGAAACTCGACACCGACCTCTCCATGCTCGGCAGCAAGCTCAACGCCTCATTTGGCAATATTAAGATGGCATGACAATGAAAGGGAAAGACATAAGCAGCAATGCCCGTCGAATAATCACGATAGACGAGCACGGGAACATCGTCATACCCAACGGCGAAATATGGATGGGCGAGTTTGAGATTGCCGACCTGTTTGGCGTGTTCGGACATACCATCCACACGCTGGTCAAGAAGATATACAGGGATGGACTGCTGCACCCCTGCACGGCAGAGAGGAACATCAGGGTGGCGGAGGGTCGCTGGCTTGATGCGTACAGCCTTGAAATGGTCATAGCCCTTGCGTTCCGTATCAGGTCGCAAAGGGCAAAAAGGCTTTGGGAGCATGTCATCGCAATGCTGAACGAACGGCACGAAAGGTTTGTCATGCTCCTTCCTGCACGGGCAGGCAGTCCCTGCTGAAACGCCTTGACAGAGGTTTATAGAGGTTTATCCCCTTGTGTCGATGGGGGAAATAAACCTTTTTCTTTTTGGGTGGTTGAAGGGCAGGGATAACAGTTAGGGACGAGTCGTATAGGACTGCCGAGAAAAGAAAAACATACCGAACACAACTTCTTTTATTTTGATGAATTGATGAATATTGATATAATATGATTGAATATCAAGCGATTGCAAGTTCATCAACATATCATCAGACGCTTGCGAACGATGAAAGAAAAAGGCATTTTCCCTTTTTCAGCAACCCTCGACAAATCCTGCAAAATTATCCTCCTGTTCCCCTCAATTATTGCTCCGCACCTCCCTGCTTTCCCCTGTTTTTATTCCATTCCGTTTTTCTTTCACCGTTCCGCGCCATTCTTCACAAGTAGTTTTCCGAACGATGTCCGTAACTTTGCACGATGCTATATATCAACCATTTAAGCAAGAAAGAAATGGATAAGAAAAACAATGACGGGCTGCTGGAAGATATGCCCGAAAAAAGAAAAAAGGACGGGGCTTTCGTCCGTGTGGGCACAACGCTCTACAAACTTGCAGACATGCCTCTTGTCGGAGGCGGTTTTGTAAGGAAGCGCATCGTGTGGAACAACGAGACGCTCCGTCAGGACTACGGCAGGGACTATCTGGCGACCGTCCCGAAGTATGACGGTTTTTGCACCGTCCCCGACCATGTGAACTATCAGCCCGTAGTAGGCAGTTTCCTCAACCTCTACGAGCCGACGGGGCATCATCCGAAGCAAGGTGTGTTTCCCCATATCGAGGCATTGGCAAGGCACATCTTCGGGGAGCAGTACGAACTTGGCATGGACTACCTGCAACTACTCTACCTGCAGCCCATAGAGAAACTGCCCATCCTGCTGCTCGTATCAGAGGAGCGCAACACGGGCAAGAGCACGTTCCTCAACTTCCTCAAAGCCCTCTTCGGGGGCAATGTAACCTTCAACACCAACGAGGACTTCCGAAGTCAGTTCAACTCGGACTGGGCAGGGAAACTGCTCATCCTCGTGGACGAGGTGCTTCTCGACCGCAGGGAGGACAGCGAGCGGCTCAAGAACCTCAGCACCACCCTTTCCTACAAGGTGGAGGCGAAGGGCAAGGACAGGGATGAGATTTCATTCTTCGCCAAGTTCGTACTATGCTCCAACAACGAACGTCTACCCGTCATAATCGACACAGGAGAGACACGCTATTGGGTGAGGAAGGTGGGGAGGATAGAAAAGGACGACACGGACTTCCTGCAAAGGGTAAAGGAGGAAATACCCGCCTTCCTCTATTTTCTCCAGCACCGCACGCTCTCCACGAAGAAAGAGAGCCGCATGTGGTTCAGTCCCGAACTCATCCACACGCAAGCCCTGAGCAGGATTATACGGAGCAACCGTAACAGGACGGAGGTGGAGATGGCGGAAACCTGCCTTGAAGTCATGGACTGCATGAAAGCGTCCGCTTTCTCTTTCTGCATCAACGACATGCTCCTTCTGCTGAACTGCGCAGGCTGCAGGACGGACAGGACGCAGGTAAGGCGTATCGTGCAGGATATATGGAAACTCACTCCTGCCGAAAACACGCTCACCTATACGACCTGCCAGCCGAGCTATGACAACATGCGCCCATATACGGAGATTAGGCGCACGGGGCGTTTTTACACCATCGGCAGGAAGCAGTTGGAGGAAATGCAGGGATAGAGGAATCGGAAATGATGAAACTCCACTTTGACAAGCGGCTTGATGAGGGCATGATGAAAGCATATTATGTTGATTTCCAGATTATTGGAACGACATTCATCAATTCATCAGAATTTTCATCACTCCGACTTCGGTGGGAAACGGCAGTGGCATTACAGGCTGAAACGGAACAGGCAAGACACGCTGATATAAGCAACAGAAAAAGGCAGTCACGGCAAGCCGTGCATTCTGTATTTCCAAGCATGCAGGGTATTCAGATATTCGGGTGCAGTCCAAGTATGCCTTCGGAGAAACAAGTCCAATCGGCAGCACCGATGGAGAAACCGTGGGGACTTCAGGTTATAAGGGAAAGAAGTGGCAGGGGCAAATGCCCACGTGGTAAGCACGGGAAGGATATTTTCAAAAGAGAAAATACCGTAGCTTATTAGGGGATTTTCCTCACGCTTCACTCCGTGTCCGCTGAAAATCTCCCAATAAGCCAACGGGGTTGCACCCCTCTGGACACCCCTGCCGAGCCTGTCGGCATAAAGAAACGAGCAAGCCGAAAGGAAGTCTTTCCTCCTTTCAACGATTGTCCACCGACCGTATCTAAGGACATCAAGGCAACGAAAACAAGATAATGACAACATCTAAAAAAGACAAAAGGATATGGGATATTGCGTATTGCATTTGGAAAAGGCAAAGGGAGCCGACAGCGGAATGTCGGCTCACATCGAGCGCACCATCGTGCCGAAGAACATAGACCCTACGAGAACGCACCTCAACCGTGAGTTAATCAGGTTTCCCGACGGTGTGTGCAACCGCACGGCTGCCATACGCCACCGCCTTGACACGGCAGGGCTGAAACGCAAGATAGGGAAGAACCAAGTACAGGCAATCCGCATCGTGCTGAGCGGAACGCACGAGGATATGGAACGAATGGAAAACGAAAGGAGGCTCGGAGAGTGGTGCGACGACAGCGTGGCGTGGCTGAGAGAGACCTACGGGGCGGACAACCTCGTGTCGGCAGTCCTGCACATGGACGAGGAAACACCGCACATCCATGCCACCGTAGTGCCGATAGTGCAGGGTGAGCGCAGGAAGCAGAAAAAGGAAGAGAAGGCAAAGCGCAGGTACAGGACGAAAGCGACAGCCCCACGCCTCTGCGCAGACGAGGTGATGAGCCGTGCCAACCTCATCAGGTATCAGGACACCTACGCCGAACACATGGCGAAGTACGAGCTGAAAAGGGGTGTCAGGGGCTCGACAGCCAAGCACCTCTCCACGCATGAGTATTACCGCAATCTCATCACGCAGGGCGAGGACATACAGGAGAACATCGCCAACCTGCTGGCAAGGGAGGCGGAAGCACGGTGCATCATCGAGGAGGCGGAGCAAGCCAAAATGGAACTCGCACGCATCAAGGCGGAGAAAAAAACGGTGGAACTGAAAAACTCAGCTACCAAGACCGCCACAGCAGCACTCAACGGCATCAACTCCCTGTTGGGCGGTAATAAAGTGAGCAGGCTTGAAAGCGAGAACAGGCAGTTGCATGGTGAGGTGGCGGAACTGAAAGAGAGCATCGGACAGATGCGCACGGATATGCAGAAAATGAAGGAAAGCCACGTCGCCGAGCGGTTGCGGGCATCGGAGCAGCATCAGCGTGAAATCGGCAATCTCAGGCGCATCATCGACAAGGCAAAGGAATGGTTTCCCATGCTTGCCGAGTTTTTCCGTATTGAAAGGCTTTGCCGTTCGGTCGGATTGTCAGAGAGACACACGGACGAACTCCTGCAAGGCAAAGTACTCGTTGTTACGGGGAAACTGCATTCTGATGAGTACAGGCGTTCGTTCGCCGTTGAGAAGGCACGCTTGCAGGTGGGCAGGGAGGAAAGGGATGGCAAGACCGTACTCGACCTGCTCGTGGACAGAGTGCCGATTGCCCGTTGGTTTAAGGAGCAGTGGGAGAAATTCAGACATTTGTCCGTCCATTCCTCCCAAGAGAACAGGAGCAAGGGAGTGAGGCTGTAACCGTGCCTCCGCATGCTCCACTTCCTTTCCTGCATCTCACTCCATGACTTTCTCAGGCAAGGTTGCTTCCTTATAAGTCATTTCCGCCATGATATGCTCTTCCATGTCGTGTTCGTCAAGAAAGACGGGACAGATGAATTTCTCTTCATTCGGAAGAAGTCCGAGCCTGCCTAATCTCCCGAGTTTTTCCAAAGCCTCTTTCTTGTTTTTCCCTGTCAAGGTGAAATCACGGACAATTCCCTGTTTCTTGCTTTGCAGGCGCAAGTTCGTCGGAACGCCGTCTTTCATGACAATCTCATATACGCCCGAGAGAACGGCAGGACTGACATACCGATAGAGAGTGGGCTTGTAACGGCACAGATAAAAAGAATGCGCTGCGTTCTGGACAAGGAAAAGTCCCGAAACTCCGCTTCCTATTGACCATACAGGGTCTGAGCCTTCGTGAATTTCCAGTAACAGATAAGGCGGGAGGACTTTAACGGTCAGTTGCTGTCTTTCCTTTGTGAGGTTGTCGGTCAGTGAGACCTGAAATTCTCCCACTTGCAGGGCTTGGATTGAAAGAACACCTACATGCCCTGCCTGTTCGGGAGTTCTCGCATAGGCAATTCTAGCATAGTCCTTAAACGCATTGGAATTGCTTATCTGCAAGTCTCCACTGCCACTCGTGATGAACACACGGAGCGTAGAGCCTTGCATGATTTCCCTATAAGGTTTATCCAATTGAAAAGAAGATTTCCTGTCCTCGTCTTGGGGATTGGAACAGGACGCGCATGCCAGCAGGAATGCCAAGAACAATAAAACAAAACAAGCTTTACGGTGTGCCATATTTACATCTTTTTTAGTCGTACCTCGCAAATATACGAATTTTCCCGCCATTCCGCAAACGAAAGAGCGGAAACTTTGGGTTGCACTCGTCCATATCGCATTGCCATATAATCATTTATAGGTATTTTTCATGGTAACGAATGAAACATGCGGTCTTATTCCATGATTATTGCTACCTTTGTCGTTGAAACCATAACACCCCTAAAATAAGATGCAGTCAAGACAACTTAACCGAAGACAGTATTTCAACGAACTCGCAACCACAAGCGAGAAGTATTTCATTCCTTACATCAAGCGGTACAGGCAGGTAGGGAAAGGCACGAAAGTGTTGGAGATAGGCTGCGGGGACGGTGGAAACCTCCTGCCTTTCTCACGCATGGGCTGCGATGTAGTGGGCGTGGATATGGCAGAGGGACGGATAAGGGACGCAAGGAAGTTTTTCCAAGAGAACGGAGCAAAAGGGCGTTTCATCGCCTCCGATGTGTTCCTGTTGAAGGAACTCAGGCATCAGTTCGACCTGATTGTCTGCCATGATGTGATAGAGCATATCGACGACAAGGAGGAATTTATGCACAAGTGTAAACAGTTGTTAAAAACCCGGGGGGTAATTTTCATGTCCTTTCCTGCTTGGCAGATGCCTTTCGGTGGGCATCAGCAGATATGCCGAAGCCGCTTCCTCTCGCACCTGCCTTTCTTTCACCTGCTTCCGACGAGATTGTATGAGCGGATATTGAGGGCTCGGAAGGAAGACGAGGGATGCGTCAGAGAACTGTTGAACATCAAGAAGACCAAATGCCCGATAGAGTTGTTTGAGAGGACGATGAGAAAGGAAGGCTTTGAAGCCATTGACAGGACTTTCTATTTCATCAATCCGCATTACGAGGTGAAATTCCACCTGCGTCCCCGAAGGCTGTACGCCGTGATAGGGGCAATTCCATATATCCGCAATTTCTTCACAACATCGTGTTTCTACTTCTTGAAATCGGCAGGGGAATAATTTTTTCCTTGCCTTGAAAAAATAAAGCAAAGAGTAGAATTGTTCGGGAATAATCATTATCTTTGTCGGAGATAAAGAGTTCTTTGCAAGCAAAACAAAGCAGTACACAGCAAATGGAACGGTTGCCAAATCGTTACCCCAAAATCAGCCAATCGCACAAGGTGCCCTTGTATAAAGGATTGTCGCTATTCTATCCAAAGTTAC
>NZ_LT160620.1:0-195678 GCF_900065875.1 Prevotella phocaeensis
GACATGGTAGGCGATCCGACAATAGCCGATGCCATTCTTGACCGCATCATCCATACGGCGCGTACCATAGAATTATACGGTGAAAGCATGCGTAAGTTAAAGGCAAAGAAAAACCAAAGTATCTAAAGGGGTAAAATAAAATTGACCCCTGCACAAGGACTTTACAAGGGTCAAATATACGGTACCCAAGATGGGCAAATTTTGTTTGGCCAAAAGGGTCAAAGTTGAGTGGCTTTTCCAGTAGGGCACTTCCCCTAAAAATCCGTGAAAAGAAAAACCTTAAAATTATCAAACAGAAAGTATTATGACACAAATGACATCCGTACACATCAAGCCCTGCAATATCGGACAAAGTGAAGCACATAACCAAAGAACAAAAGTGTATCTCGACCATATCAATGCGGAGAAACTTTATATCAGAAAGGATCTGATGCCACAGAACCAATCGTGGACATCTGACTTGCAGGGACAAATGACCTTGCAGCAGTATTACGATGCCATCGGCAGACTGGTCAAGGAAAAGACGGGCAGAGCCATGCAGACCAAGGAACGGGAACGGGTAAACAAGAAAACAGGCAAGGTGACGAAAATTGCCGGATGCACGCCTTTGCGCGAGGGCGTAGTGATCTGCAAGGAAGATACCACGATGGAACAACTGAAACTTTTTGCCAACCTTTGCCAGAAGCGTTTTGGTATTACAGCCATACAAATACATATTCATCGAGACGAGGGGCATTGCACGGATCCAAGCGATGCTTCTACATGGAAATCCAATTATCATGCCCATATCATTTGGGATTGGATGAACCATGATACGGGTAAGTCCTACAAACTGGACAATGAGGACATCAGTCTCATTCAGGATTTGGCAGCGGAAGCATTGGAAATGGAGCGTGGCGTTTCTAAACTGGAAACAGGCAAGCAGCATCTGGAAAGAAACGATTACATCGTTGCCAAACAGAAGCGAGAGCTGGAAGATGCGAAGAAGCAAACGGAGAAGTTAGCAAAGGAACACGAACAGAAATCCCTTGATTGTGAAAGATTGAACAAGGAAATCCACGACAAGCAGGAGAAAGCCAATCGGGAGAATGGAAGTGCTATTCTGTCGGGGCTGACTCATATTGCAGGGAAGGGCAAGTATGCACTGCTTGAAGCAGAAAATATAGAGATGAAGAAGAAATTGGCAGCAATCCCTCAAGTCATTGCTCAGCAGGTGGAGAACTTGACTGTTCCCTATAAAAAGGAGATAATGAAAGAGCGGGAACGTGCTGATTTTTGGCTTGCTGAATATAATAAGTAAGAGTGCATTTACAAAGGTTTGCTTACAAAAGCAAAGAACCGGGAAGAAAGTTTCAAGAAAGAATTGCAGCAACGTGATAACATTATCGCTGCAATGAGGGGTGGGCTAACAGATTTCCTAAAAGGTTTCACGGTTATTTGTCAAAATGCCATCAATGCTGTCATAGAGTTTGCCCATGACACCAAATCACAGCGTTTTACCTTTACTCAGGCTACAGCCATCAACGAATATCTTACTAAAGAATCAAGCGATAGGCATAATGGTGCCACCATTCTGGCTCTCCTCACCCGTCCCTTTCTCAACTTATTTGAGCATCAGAAAGGAAAGGCGGAAATCAAGAATGTGGTTGATAACTTTGACTGGTATACGGAAAGTCAAAAACAGAAGCAGCATGAGAAGATAATAAATGGACAGAGGTTCAGGAGATAGGTAATAGAAATTTGATACTCTGCATCAAAATTGGCCTTATGCAGAGTACCATCATTTAATCTGTACTTCTGTTTAACTTATTTTTGCTGTTTTAGCCACTCATTCATTTCTATATTAATAATATTTGCTTGATAAATATCTCTACCATAGTCTTTGGAACAGAGTTTCTTATTGTCCTCGTTTAAATTATTATATATGACGTTTGACAGGAAAATCCTTTTGTCATTGAAGCTACTATTTGACTTTTCACATAAATGGCATGCTTGGTTTACGACATCACCCATCCAAACAACATCATTGATCGTAGAACCTAAGTGACCAGCTTTAATCATTAGGGCTCTTCCATAATCTATACCTACCCCAACCTGATATGTTTGGTATCCTTTTTTGTCTAATTTATAATTCAGGATATCAACTAAGCTATATACTTGGGCTGCGAGTGAGAATACGCCATCTATATTGTCTTTGTATGGTGTATCGCAAACACACCATACACAATCACCATTAATATTTACCTCCCTACATGAGTCATGCCCATTCATAAGGGCAACCATCTCTGAGATAAAGCTTCTATAGATTTTTGCAAGAACAGGTCTTTTTTGTTTTGTTGTAAGTAAACTACTATCAATAATATCGACAAAAAGTGCCGTACAATTGACATAGAATCCATTTGTAAATGTCAAATCTGACCGACTGGGAATAGAATCTTTTTCTTCAAAATGAGAATCATTTTCTGATAAGATTGCATCAATACGTTCTATTGAACGCTGAAAATTATATTGTTTATTCGTGGCTTCCATATTATATTCAATTACATAATCATTATAGAAATAAATAGCATTACTGTAGGTATTAGTAGAACTTTAAGCCAAAACATGCCTCGTTTGTAATTCTCAAATTTGTTCGTCGCTATCTTAGAATTTACATAGATCTGTGCCTTTAGATCCTCTTTGATATCAATGTTGTCATCTTGAAACTGTCTGTAGCTCATTCGGGAGATAGTGTTGAAGAAAAGGTGTGACTGTTCTGGTAATTGAGGATTTGTATTATACATCGCTGCATAATCAATATTGGCACCAATCGTCTTAAAGAGATAGTAGCAAGATTTTATAAGAAAAGAAACAGCTAACAGAAGTAAAATAAACACACAAAAATTTCCAAAAGAGAATTCCATATTAGTCTCCTTTCCTGTCCAATATTGAATGAAAGGCGCAAATATTATTTGCCTTAGCTTTATGACAAAGTAACTAGACAACAAGATTGTGATAGCCATTCCCATTATTGAAAGGAGAATGTTGGTTTTTTGATCACAATTGTTTACCCAAGAGTTTACCGTCTCTAAGGTATATTTTAAGTCTTCTTTGTCACGCATATTATCTTCTTTCCCACTATTTAGATGAGATGATTCACAAGAAGGTTCTTGGCTGGTATCTCCTTCTTTAATGTTATCTTGTTCTTTTACTTGGACGGAAGGATTCTTTTTAATCTTTATATAGAGAATACAGCAACATACTGCTAAATAGACGATTCTAATTATATCCATAGTATAATGTTTGTTGTATGAATTATTTTTTGCCATATACCTTGAATTCCACATCGCAGAAATTGGACTTGGAAGTAGGAGTGAAATCCTTTATCAATGATTTCTTTGCCCTTTTAAAGATCGCTTCAGATATTAAAATATGGGGAATAGAATCCTTCCCTGCTTTATCTGTTAATCGTGAAGCAAGATTCGCAGGCTCACCCATCCATACCATATTTTGATATTCCTTATTTTCTTCACCTTGAAGAGTGAGTCCAACTTTAATAATATTCATTGTTCCGTAATGGATGCCAATACCACAATCAAAGTCTTCATCGGGTGATCTTTTTTGCATAATATCACAGATAAAATGCATAATTAGATTAGCACAGTTCAGAGCGTGATTACAACAGTCTTTCTTGTCAAAAACAACCATAACTCTATCTCCAATGATATTTCTTACATGGCCATGACAAGTCATAGCACACTTCAATACACCATAAATAAAAGAAGAATAAATATTTGCTAAGGCTTGAATGCAAAATTCCTGATTCTTTTTTACGGAATCTCTAATATCAATAAACAAAGCACATGATTTAAGCTCCTTAGCCTTTCGATCTTTGCTTCTTATAAATGTTAGATCATTAAGACTTGGGACAACCTTTATTGGTTCAAATGTTGTTTTATGGCTGTTTATGTCATGAATTTCTTCCTGAATCTCTTTCAGTAGTTTTTCATTTTCAGCGTCTATTCTTGATAGACTATTATTATCGTCTATTAGAATATTTGCATGGATTTTTTCCTTTATGAAGTCAGGAAGTTGCTTTATTGGATTACCTTTCAAATTAATAGTTTTTATTGACTGTAGCTTCGTAACACCATTATGCAGTTCTTGAATTTTATTGTTTTCAAGATTGAGATACCTTAATTTCTTCAGCACCCCAATATTTGCTGGTATTTCTTGAATATTATTATCAGACAAGTTTATGCTGACAATATTCTTATCATCAAATACAAAAGATGGGAATCTATTAAGCTTCTTGCAGGATAAATCCACTTTTCTTGACTTTTTCCTTTTTAATTTCATTGTTATTTTTTATATTTGCACTGCTGTAGGGAACAGTTAGTTATACATGCCAATGTGGAGGGTGAAGAAAGCAAACTCCAAGCTATAAGTTAAAAGTGTACCGATAGTAGAAAAACTGTGACAAACGGAAACGGAAAAACCGGGTACGGATCGGGACAATTTTATCAATCATTGGAATCCCTGTTTCAGGTCATCTTCAGGGATGACCTTTTTCTTATGATTCTCATCCCTTCCCGATTTTACATTTTAATATTTCACGGCTTAACTTAAAGATATTCTACTTTTTTTATACTTCAGTCCTTAAAGACTTGATCCAAAAATTCCTCCATCGTTCCGTTCTTTGCAGCCCGAAGGCTATCTGCCTGTCGCAGGTGATGCTCCGAAGCAGGGATATGAATGGTATCATCAAATCCAAGGATATAGCGTAGGGCAATACGGTAGATGCACTCGGTTGGTGCCAAACCGTAGATTTGATGCTTGAAGATGTGGCGAAGTCGTGCTTCTGAGTCGGGGTAGGCACGGCGAAGTCCCTCACTGTTATAAAGGCGTTTCACAATCTCCGTGATATATTGTCCCGACTTCATATAGAGGTCGGCAAAAGTCTTGTCGGGATCATCGAAACAGCCGGGGTTCTCCTGTTCCAATAAGTCAACCATCTGCTTCACAGTCTTTTTCGGTGTAAAGATCTGATTGGTCTTCTGGGGCGGAATATAGTTGAAGATATCTTCCTGAATCTTTGGATCAAAATAGTTGGCAAGGCGTTTGCGCAATGCCATAAACTCTCGCACAGAGTCATTGAACACCACTTCGTCGAAGAAATGCCCCGGACTGTGTTCCGTCTTGCCCGTCTCTTCGTTGATATAGTCACCCCCATCGCGCAACAGGTGAAACTGCTCTTTGGTCACGCTTGTCACCTCTAAGAATACCTCGTCGGGAACATTGCTGTCGAAGTTCTGCAATGTTGTTTCTTCGTCGCCATAACCCATAAGGAATGAGGGGATGGTACGCGAGAAACCGCGCAAGTGGTCGCGAATGAGTTCGTCCGTGTAGCCTTTCTTTTTGTCGATGCGTTGTTGCTCGTAAGTGTCGGCGATAATCTCTGAACCTTTATCCAATAAGTCCTTTGTCTTTTCTTGAATGGTCTTAGTAAGGTTATTGTCAATCGCCCGCTTCTGCTCTTCTGCCCCTTGCTTGATGTCTTTTTGCTGTTGGGTAGTCTTGCCTTGACAATCCAATTCACACTGATGGTCAATCTTTTTCTTTTCAATAGAAGCCTGATAGCAATGAGAACCCAACTGTTCATTTATCGCTTTCTTGATACGGATAGACGCCACACCTTGATTACGTTTCGTGAGTTTGTCCTCCTGTGCCTCTTCTGCTCCTTTCTCGGCAGCAGAGAATAGAACGGTTGTAAGATGACTGCTCACCTTGTCAATCATTTGTTCCTCGGCACTCTTCCCCTGATGCTCTTTAGCCTGACTGTATTTTTGTATGCTTTCAGCGATAAAATTATCCAGTTCCTCTTTGGGTTCACCATAGATTTTATTGCCGAACAGATTTTCTTTCAGTGCTGTTACCTTTTCAGAGTTGGGTTGTGCGTTGCCCTCCTCGTCCATATTGTGTGCAAGTTCCTCTACCTCGTCAGCATTCACCTCGTTGTTCTTGGGTGCTTTTACAGAGTCAAATTGATTGATAATGTTGATGATGCCCGACGAACAAGCGTAAATACTGGTAATGTTGGCAAAGAGGAAATTGCTCATGAAGCCGTTGCGTACCACTTCCTTGGAGCGAATCTTGCGCGGAATGAGCATCACTTGCTCGGCATCGAGCGGCATCATTTCACCGTCTTCGTCTTCACCAATCACGGGGAAGAAGTTCAGCAGTTCACGGATATGTTGCTTTCGTGTGTCGCTGTCGCCGTTGCCCGAAGCCGTGTCAGCAGAAAGTCCGTTTGCCATCTCTTCATAGTTGGTCAATGTTCTTGCCGGGTCGAAGTCGAAGATATACGCGTTCTCCTTGCGATGGTAGACCCCGTTAGCATCCATATACAGGTAGGGTGTCTGCGCACGGAATGCCGCCTGCATGTACTGGGCTGGACTTTTCATGTTGCTCAGTATCAACACTGCAGTCCATTCAGGAATGGTTACGCCCGTAGTGAGCTGCCCCACAGAGAGGGTTATCGTTCCTTGTGGGTGTTCCGCAATCGCTTTACGCACACGGTTGAGCGAACTCTCGTCCTCTATGATTTCATCATTGTCGGTTTTTCCGTCGCCTGCGGCAACAACGATCTCTATATCGACAAACTCCGGGTGCCGTTGTGTGTCTCTCAGCTTCTCTGCCAGTTTCTTTGCAGCGTCCACGCGGTTGAGCAACCAGAAAGTATGGCGCAGCTCTTTGCGCAATTCGGGTGTTGAGAAGGGGTAGCATTGCTGACGACTCAAAGCATCGATCCACTTGTCTACTGCATCATCGTGTACGAACCGCCCGCGTTCTACTCTGAAAAACTCGTTCAGGTCGAAAGCATAGGCTTCTGTGTCGCCATCAATCTCCACACCCTCACGCACCTTTTCCGTGACGATGTCGCTCATGCGGTAGGTGTACATGTTGAGGCGGGGCATCTCGTCGTAAGGATTATTGCCACGGCTTTCGTCCCATTCGGCTTTAGCCTTACACTCATCAGCGTAGGTCCAGTTGAAGATAGCGTCCTGCGGGAACTTCTCGTTTGCCAACGCTTTGAAGGGCGTACCACTGAGGTGAAGGGTGTGCTTGCGCTTAATTTGGTCGAAGGCTACATCGGTCTTATACGTATCTACTCCCTCGTGAGCCTCGTCGATAACCAGCAAGTCCCATTCCAATCGTGCAACTTCTTCCAGTTTATCGTGGCTACCGCCAAAATAAAGCGAGCCTTTCAAGTCTTGCAAGCTGATAAACTCTATACAATTCTTTACCCTGTCGGGCTGTTTGATGTATTCCAGATATTGCTTGCGGGTGAGGCAAGGCATATCTTTCCGCTCAAGGAGTGCAGACACACGGCTGACAAAGAGATAGCGTTCTTGCCCCACAAACCGCAGATAGTCATTATACCATGAGTCGGCAATGGCAGGACGGTTGGTAACCACCAGCACATTCTTGAACTTCATGCGCAGGCAAAGGTCGTAGACAGCCAGTGTCTTGCCAAAGCGGGGCTTGGCATTCCAAAGGAATTCGGTCTGCGGACGATGAGTGAAGCTCTCAACCGTGTTGCTTACAGCCTGCTCCTGACTGTCGCGGAGTTGATATTGTTGTATGGGTTTACCCTCAATAATGCCACGGTTGGCACGGAAATCATAAAAGTGGTTTCGAGACTCATTGGTACCAATGCGAAACCATTCGGTATCCGGCTGCTGTTCATAGCCCAGCTTACCCAAGTAGGCATGGAACGTTTTGTCGTGAAAGGCCTCATGAGACCCTTCGTAGACCGCATTGCCATGCCATTCCAATATCCATGCAATGTTTGCCGTGTGGCATTGCTGCTTAATGCGATCTTCTACATGTTTCTGTTCAGTATAGCCTATCTTCACCCAACCATTGTGACGGGCTATCTCTGGCGTGGTGTAGGCATAAATCTGTGGTATAGCCACACGGGTGGTTTGTATATGCGGTGTTTTCATTAGTCCATCTCCTTTACATGGGTCTCAATAAAGTTGCGTTCCTCGGCTGTCAGTCCGTATTTGTCGTAGAGTTGCAGGTCTATCTCGTGTACGCTCCTGCTCCAATCAATATCAGAAGAAGAAGTGAAGTCTTGGAGAGGAACATACTTCCATTTCTCTGGCGGATTGTCTTGTGTTATCTTTAATATACCCAACATTGTTCGAGCAAACTTACTTGTAACATATTTATATGCAGCTTTTGCTTCGTCCTCATTTTCAAATGCGCCAATTCCAAGGAACGTTTGTGTATAGCCGATTAACGGCTCGCCGATTAACGGCGTAGATAATACCTCTCCTAATGCTCCAGAGCCGTTAGACTTTGGTACAAGTACTTTCCATTTTCTTAAGTTTGTTTTACTTAAGTCTAAGAATTTTATGTCAATATACCGACGGACTCGTTTGTTGTTGATGACTCCTATAATTGCTACGCATTTGTCATTGTCCTTGGTCTCCTTGAATAAATCTAATTGATAAAGGATGGAAGCCGTTAATCTTCTTTCTTTTCCATCGCTTCCTATTATATTTTTATATTGGGGGTAATCCTTATAAAGTATGTCTAATTTAAATTTGTTTTGAGTATAGAATAAATCACACAGTGATTGTTCCTTTACAGCAGGTGCAACTTTATGGTATATGGAGTTTAGTTCCGGATAATTTGTAAAGACATCAATAGATCCAAAATCTTTTGCTTCATCATGGTAAGTAATAGCTACACCACCTTTGATATCGGTGTTACTGAACACCTCACTACTCACTTGATAGTAATCGGAAACCGTAAGGTGTTTGTCAGCAAGCATCTTTTTATTCCAACTTGAGGGAGTCTTACCTGCATTGAAAAGAAATCGTGCAGGCGTAATGAGTAGAACTTTAGGAGAAACTTGGTATGCGCTATCCATAAAATAGTTATAGACAGGCTTATCTGATGTTCCCACGGTTTCTTCTTGATACGGTGGATTTCCAATTACAAAATCGAATTTCATAAGCCATTTGATTTTATGATGAATTTTATATTTCTTGGTTATAAAGTCGAGGTATAGGCAATCAAAGTGGTCGGGCATGTCGGCATCGGACGGAATCCAGCGGCGAAGATGGCAGCGCAAGCCATTATGTAGCAAGATGTCGTTCTTGCTGCAGCCCGGGCAAGGGGTGGTAGTAGTGGTGGTATTGCCGAAGAGGTCTTCCTCGGTTTGGTGTTCATCATGGCAGGAGTCGGGTACAATACCTTTCAGTCCGTCCATCTGCCAGATGTTCCATGAGATAATCTCTGCAGCTTTGAATATCGTTGCTTTATCAGCTTGTGTGCCAAAACGCTGTTCGTGATAATCATTGAAGGTGGCAAGCAGGGATTCGCGCGCAAGGAGCAGATTGTCACCTTGCCACTCATAGCCATACACACTACCCAAAGCTAAGAGTGCCCAGTGCGTCCATTCGCTCTCTGCACAGTTCTCATTGACCATACGTAGCTTGCGGTCGAGCATGCCTGCCCGCTCGGCAATGGGAATAGGATCGCCCGTAACCGTGTCGTAGCGCGAAGTAAGGAACGGCGCTTCCCCGCAGGTAATCTCCAGTCGGGTGGTAAGCACGTAGTCCTGCCATGCTTCTATGCCTTCGTTTTGCCCCTGTCGGTGGCTATCCCATTCCTCGTCAGCGACATGATTCATTTTTCTGACGAGCCACAACGGCGTAAACACCTCAGCCATTTGGCGGGAACGGCGCAACTGCTCATCGCGGCTCTTCATGGTACGTGGCATGATGACATTGCCATGGCTCCCGGTTATTGCTTCTATTGTAATCGGGGCATGCCATTCATAGCCCTTGCCATAGTCGGCATAGCTGTCTGTTGCCCAAAAGATATTCTTCCGGGTGGTATGGTCGAACAGGAGCACTTCGAGTAGCCCCGGCTCATCTTGCAGTAATTTGTTTTCGAGTATATCTATAGGCTCAGACATATTTTAAACGATTGTCCCTCGCAAATTTACAAAAAAATATTGGATATGTTGAGCTACTACCTTGAGAAATACCTTTCTTTACGTAAGTTTTCTTCAAATGGCTTTTGGAGAACTGAATATTTTCATTGTATTGTTAGATTGTTGTTCCATATGATTTAATGTAATTCAGTAATATTGCAGGTACAGAGCCGTTTTCTTCAAAAAGGTCACTTGAAGGTCACCAGCAAAAGAAAAAGCACCTACAAAAACTTTGTAAGTGCTTGATTGTCAATCGTGGACCAGCCTGGGCTTGAACCAGGGACCTCCAGATTATGAGTCTGTTGCTCTAACCAACTGAGCTACAAGTCCGTTTTTACTGACAATACATGTTAGCGGATGCAAAGGTAACGTCTTTCGTGGAAATAACCAAATATTTTCTAAAAAAGTTATTATGTTTGCCGTATTGTCCAAACACAAAAAGTAGTAATTATAATGAAAATACGTGGAATCAATAACTATCTATAGTTCCACGTATATAAATTAAAAAGTTGCAAGAAGCAAAAAACTAATCATCGCTATTTGGCATTCTGCCTTTTATTCCTCATACCATTTATCCCAAGAAGAAATATGATACGGTTTAGCAAAACTTTTATCATCGATCGGATTATCAGGATTTTCATCAACAACAGGAGTTCTGCCTTGTCCTCCTTCACCTTTTACTTCCCACGACATAACAAGTAGTTGCTGCTCAATCTGTATATGTTCACTACTCGGCAACGCCCATTCATATATTCTTTTCATAATTATCTCTCCCCTTTTTATTTCAGCACATATTTCTTTCCATTCACAATATATAAACCGCGAGGTAACCGATCTATCTGGTCATAAGTGCCTATACATTGGCCTGAAAGATTGTAAACCTTATCTGTATTACGATGGTTTTTCATATCAGCTATATGGTTAATAGACGTTACTCCTCCATCATTAATATTAATGAGTTCCATAAAACTTTTAGCACTACCAGATGAAGTAGAAGAGTTATCAACAATCCAGCAACGGAAACCATAGATGGGATGAGATGTATGAAGACGAGTTAAATTGCCATCAGAAGTAAACACATAGGAGCTTTCTGCTGCCCAACCGTTATTACCATTATTCTGCTTTACAAGCGTTCCATAGAAACTTACTCCGTCTCCTTTCTGCGTACCATAGGTTGATGTCGATAGCTTGCTCGCATTAACACTTCCTATTTGAGAAGCACTAAGTGGCATGTCGTCTATAACATAATTAAGGAGCTGCAACATTAACCGTCTCTCCTTTAGCGGTAACATAGCTTGTGGGAGTAGTATATTCTTTTGCCATCTTACTTGTTGAACTTATGTTACATCTCTAAATGAAGTGTCGGGTTTATTGTTCAATATCATAAGGCAGGTTTCAAATTTCTATGTCATATTCTTTGTACAAAGCTATATAATTTCAGCATTTGTATGTCCGAATAATCATTGTGAATTACGTTAATCTTCCAAATTTCTGCAATTTTTACATTGATTTTCGATAACTTTGCATCAAAATTTTATGAGAATGATGGATGAGAACCGTACCTCAAGCATTGACGAAACAAAAGGACTGACTGCCAAACAGATAGTGGAAAGTAGGCTACAGCATGGGGAAAACGTTCTTACACCGCCCAAGAAGGTTTCCATTTGGAAACTTTATTTAGAAAAATACCGTGATCCTATCATTCGAATACTGCTTGTTGCAGCCCTTGTTTCGTTGGTTTTAGCATTCATAGAAAATGAGTTCGTCGAAACCATCGGTATCTTCCTCGCCATTTTCTTTGCCACAACAGTAGGATTTTATTTCGAAAGAGACGCCGCCAAAAAGTTCGAAGTACTCAATACTTTGGATGAAGAACAGCCGGTAAAGGTACGGCGTGACGGCAACATCATCGAAATCCCGCGCCGACAGGTGGTCGTGGGAGACATCGTACTCATAGAGGTTGGCGATGAAATACCGGCCGACGGCACGCTTATCAGTGCCACCGACCTGCAGATCAATGAGTCTTCACTCACGGGAGAACCCATCTGCAACAAGGCCGTTGCGGTCGACAAGCATTCTCAACAGAACGATAACGAAGTCACATACCCCGCTGACATGTTGCTCAGATCGTCGATGGTGATGAACGGAAGAGGCATTTTCCGCGTAACAGCCGTGGGGGATAAGACCGAAATAGGCAAGGTGGCACGCAAATCTACCGAACAGACAGACGTAAAAACTCCGCTCGACATGCAGCTCGACCGCTTGGCCAAGGTCATATCGAAGGTAGGAACAACGGTGGCGGTTGTGGCTTTTATCGTCTTTCTCGGGCACGATATACTTACCAACAGCGCAGTTTGGCAGAGCGACAACTATCTGAAGATGGCGGAAACGGTGCTCAATTATTTCATGATGTCGGTAACATTGATCGTCATGGTGGTACCCGAAGGCTTGCCGATGGCCGTCACTCTCTCTCTTGCACTTAACATGCGACGCATGTTGAAGAGCAATAATCTCGTGCGAAAGCTACATGCTTGCGAAACTATGGGGGCCGTTACGGTGATTTGTACGGACAAAACGGGCACACTGACGCAAAATAAAATGCAGGTAAACGAAATGTTCGTAACCGACGAGGAGAACACCGACTTACTGTACAATGCGCTTGCACTCAACACTACCGCCGAGCTCAACGGCGACGAGAGTATCGGGAACCCCACAGAGGCTGCCCTCTTGTTGTGGTTACAACGTAAGGGTAAAGACTATAAAGCGCTGCGCAGTGCCGCCGAGATAACAGAACAATTGCCTTTCTCTACCGAACTCAAGTTCATGGCTACGGCAACAAAAGATTATATTTTCGTCAAAGGGGCTCCCGAAATCGTACTCTCGTTTTGCGAAATTCCTACAGACAGGCAACGTATGATACAGGAAAAGCTGCGTTCTTATCAGCAGAAAGCCATGCGAACACTGGCATTTGCCTACGTTAGACGCAACGGACAAGCTGCCGAGATGCCGCTACGCTCGCTTTTCATCGACCGTACATCACCGCTACCCCGTTTTACTTTACAGGCCATTACGTCCATCAACGATCCCATTCGCGAGGATGTGCCGGCGGCGGTAAGGCAATGTAAGGAAGCCGGAATAGAGATAAAGATCGTTACAGGCGATACCTTAGCCACAGCATTAGAGATAGCCAAGCAGATAGGAAGTATCGACGAGCAGGAACAGGTAGCACAAACAAGTTCGGCAGGCCATACATCTACCGCCGATACATCTGCTGTCTGTCGGGATTATAGCCATGCCCTAATCACGGGACCGGAATGGGCTGCCCTCTCCGACAATGAGGCCTATGAGCGGGCAAAGGCCATTAAAGTGATGGCGCGTGCGCGCCCTACCGACAAACAACGGCTCGTAGAGATGCTGCAGAAGCGCGGCGAAGTGGTGGCAGTTACGGGTGACGGTACCAACGATGCCCCCGCCTTGCACTATGCACACGTAGGTCTGTCGCTCGGATCGGGTACAAGTGTGGCAAAAGAAGCCTCCGATATGACCTTGACCGACGACTCTTTCAGCTCGATAGCCAAGGCTGTTATGTGGGGCCGATCGCTGTATAAGAACATTCAGCGTTTCCTTTATTTCCAACTGGTTATCAACCTATCGGCGTTGTTGCTCGTTTTGGGCGGCTCGCTCATAGGTACCGAGATGCCTCTTACCGTGCCCCAAATACTTTGGGTGAACCTTATTATGGATACATTTGCTGCAATGGCTTTGGCTTCACTGCCTCCCTCGCGCGAGGTAATGCACGATAAACCGCGCAAACAGTCCGATTTTATCATCAACAAATCTATAGCCACAGCCATCATTACCACAGGTCTGCTGTTCTTCCTGCTGCTTCTCGGCCTGCTCATCTGCGGCGAACGGCAAGCCGCAGGCATGCAGATACACGAACTTACCATATTTTTTACTGCATTTGTCATGCTGCAATTCTGGAACTTGTTCAACGCCAAAACGCTGGAATCTCATCATTCCGCTTTCCATCGGTTGTATGCCGACCGCGGCTTGTTGCTCGTTCTGGCAATTATATTGTGCGGACAATGGCTCATCGTTACGTTCGGCGGAAAGATGTTCCGCACGTCTCCGTTGTCGTTGTCCGAATGGTTGCAAATCATTGCGGCCACATCTTTGGTGCTGTGGGCGGGCGAACTGTGGCGATTTTTCAAAAGAATAAGAGATAACAAAGCAAAATAATAAAACCGACAATGGAGTATAATAACAAGCATATCGAGAACATTATCTTCGATCTGGGCGGCGTTCTGACGGGATTAGACAGCCAAAGGTGTATCGATGCTTTTAAGAAAATTGGTGCGCACGACATAGCTTTTTATGTTGAAGAGCACCGCACGGAAGACCTTTTCCTCGGCACCGAATTGGGTTATATGACGCAGGCGGAGTTCTGCAACGAGGCACGCAAGCTCGCCAAATGCACAGCCTCCGATGACGAAGTAATATGGGCGTGGAACGAACTGCTCACAGGTATCGCCGACGAGAAGAAACAACGATTGCTCGAACTGCGTAAAAATCACCGACTGTTCCTATTGAGCAACACCAATATCATGCACTGGGAGAAGTGCAAGAACGATTTTTTCCCATACCGAGGATATGGCACCGACGACTATTTCGAACACACATTTCTCTCTTATGAGATGCATTTGGTCAAACCGTCTGCCGAAATCTTCGCCGAAGTATTGCGCTTATCGGGTATCAAGGCAGAGGAAACGCTCTTTGTAGACGATACGAAAGAGAACTGCGTAGCAGCCGAACAGCAGAGCATCAGTACGCTTCTTGAAACATCGGGCCATGATTGGCTCGCCATTTTGAAGTAAGAACAAATATGAAAACAATTAGGTTCAGTCTCGACAACCAGCCGCTGCAGACACCCCGCGTGGCTACGATAGGCTTTTTCGATGGTGTGCATCGCGGTCATCAATATTTGATAGAACGCGTAAAGGCGGAAGCCGCAACTGCACAAATGGTATCTGCCGTCATCACTTTCTCGTGCCATCCGCGCCAGATTTTGCATAGCGAATATGTGCCGGAACTGCTGACCACGCTCGACGGGAAACTCATTCAATTGGCTAAAACGAAGGTAGACGAGACGATAGTGCTGAACTTCGACAAGGATATGGCGGCTTTGTCGGCACGCGATTTTATGGAGAAAATACTGCGAGACCGGCTCGATGTGCGGAAACTTGTCATCGGTTACGACAATCGTTTCGGGCACAATCGCTCGGAAGGTTTCGAGGATTACGCGAGATATGGTAACGAACTCGGCATAGAAGTCATACGTCATCCGGCTTTCATGTTGCATGGTGTCAACGTCAGTTCGTCGGTTATCCGCACATTTCTGCACCAAGGAGAGGTTGAAATGGCTGCACTTTGCTTGGGATATCCCTACACCATCAGCGGAAAGGTGGTTCCCGGAGTGCAGGAAGGGCGTAAAATCGGTTTCCCCACAGCCAACCTCGATACTTCGCATTACGGTCAACTAATACCGGCAAACGGCGTGTATGCCGTAAAGGCTCGCTTGGAACAATCTATCGCAACGCTGCCTGCAATGATGAATATCGGCATGCGTCCCACGTTCAACGGTACCGACATCACCTTGGAAACACATATCCTGAACTTTAGCGACGACCTGTATGGCAAGACTCTTTCGGTATCGTTCATGCACCGTATACGCGAAGAACAGAAGTTCGACAGTCCGCAAGACCTCATGAAACAGTTACAACACGACCGAAAGATGGTTGTAGAACAATTTGAAAAAGATCAAGGCAGAGATGAATAAAAGAACGCTTAGTATTATCGACATTGTTATTTTCCTCATGGTTTTCTTCCTCATACAGTTGGTAACCACGTATCTCGTAGTTTTTGTTTCTATGTTTTCGGGCGGTTTCGATGTGCATTTGATTTTGCAAAAGTTGCAATCCGGCGACATCGGAATGGGCAGCAAACAGCTCGTTGTGGTATCAGCATTGGGCAGTATCGTTACGATCGGTTTGTTCGCATGGCGTAAATGGTCGCCCTTTTCTCGGGCTTATATCAAGTCGAAACCGTGGGTAACGCTCATTTGGGTGGTGCTTCTGTCGATCGGGACCATACTGCCTTCCGAATGGATACAGGAGCAGATGGACCTGCAGATGCCCCGAAGTATGGAACAAATGTTCTCGGCTATTCTGAAAGAACCGTGGGGCTATGCCGCCATAGGCATATTGGCGCCTATTGCAGAAGAGATGGTTTTCCGCGGTGCAGTGCTGCGCAAACTGCTCGACATGTTTAGTCCACGGCAGCATTGGATGCCGATCGTGATTTCTGCTCTTGTCTTCGGAGCCTTTCACGGCAATGTGGCGCAGCTTCCGCATGCCGTGTTCATCGGTCTTATTCTCGGGTGGATGTATTACCGCACGGGTAGTATCGTACCGGGAGTGGTGCTGCATTGGGTGAACAATACGGTAGCCTATCTGCTTTTCCACTTAATGCCACAGCTGAACGACGGCAAACTGATAGACTTATTCCACGGCAGTGAGCGCATGATGGTTATGGGGTTGCTATGCAGTCTGTGCATTCTGCTGCCTTCGCTCCTGCAACTTTCCCAGCGTCTGAAGCGTCCGTAACAGCTGCAGATATCCTGCCTGCCGGTCTCAAATCATAAAGATATCCGTCTTAAACAAAACATACCGGTAAGTTATAAGCAATAACTTACCGGTATGTTTCATTGTATGAAGCGCCTACTTGACACGGCTCAAAACATCTTTGCACAATATACGCCCCACATAATTCCAGTAAGGTATCTTCTTGAGCGTGCTGCGCACCGGCTGTAACATCGCAAAGCAGCAACAACAGAAAGAACACACAACCGTCTAAACATACGTAGCCGAACATCTGTTTTACGCTGACCATCATGCTCTGCATAGGCGTGTACGACAGATGACGCATCATATTATCGGCCATATGGTAGCGCATTCCGTAGCCGAACAGACCGCTGCCAAGGTAATAAAAGGGTAGTGGCAGAGATTGTGGAATACATGTTTCTACGAGGTATCTTGGACAAATTGTAAAGTTAAAAACCGGACATACCCCTAAGACTGTTATCAATCATTACGTGATTATGCAACTGAAATTACTGCTGCGTACCGGAAAAGACCGTATTAAAGAAATTGCTTGGCAGTATCATTTCAATGATGATTCTTTCTTTTGCCGTTATTTTAAATTTCCTACAGGCGTCAGTCCGCAACAATTCAGAAATCGTATTACATAAATAAACGATTATGTCATCAAAAAAAGAAAGGCTATCCATCATAACGATGAACAGCCTTTTTCTTACGTTAGTATGTTATGAAAAATTTGAGAGAATGTGAAACTTCACAGTTTCATTGTTGTTTTACTAAACATGATTTATAGAGAAAGCATAGAAATATATCTACTTTAAAATGGCTGTCGATGTAGCCTCCGATGCCTCGATACTGCTGTGATGCAGGGTATCTATCACCGCCGAATCGCTCATAGCTACTGATGCGCCGTGTTGTGTCTTGCCGTATTCGGAGACATTCCCCGACGCTGTTGGCGCTGAATTGAACGGAACCTGCATGGCATTGCCTAATGTAAGGATGATGGCCACAACGGCTGCAGCCTTGAAAAGTGGCATCAAGCGTTGTGCCATGGTAATTGTACGGGCTTTTACTGGTGCCGGTTCTTCGATCACTGCCAATATCTTTTCATCGAAATCATCACCCAAGCAATCATCGTTCTTATGCTCTTGCTGAGCAAAGACGAACAAATCGCGATATTCCAACATATCTGAAGGAATATCCTTTTGGCTAAAGAATGTACGAAGAATTTCCTCTTCTTCGAGAGAGGTTTCGCACTTCCAATAGCGTTCCAATAGTTGTTTGATGTATTTATAGTCCATAATTGTCGAGTTTTTGAAACTTTTCTTTGACCGATTGCCGTGCTCTGAAGATGTTTACTTTTACCTGTTCTTCCGAAATATCCAGTATCTCGGCGATTTCCTTATAGGACTTTCCTTCGAAATCTCGCAGTTGCATGCAACTTCTTTGCTTCTCCGGAAGCCCGTTTACGAGCTTTCGTACCAATTCCATCCTATCTTTATGAATGGTATCTTCGTAAGGATCCGATGAAAAATCGACTTTTTCAAGATTTGTTTCGTCCAAAGAATCATTTTGATTACCCATTCTTTTGATACGATCCAATGCAAGATTGCGACATATCGTCAGGCTGAAAGCTTCTATAGACTCTATTTCGTTCCACCCATCTCGCTTGTTCCAAACCTTTATCAGTGTATCTTGTACGATGTCTTCCGCCTCTGCGCTGTTGAGAGTTATGCGTAGAGCGAGCCGATAAAGGATATTCTTCAGCGGCAACACATCGTTACGGAAACTGATATTTTTCATCTTCTCTCTAAGTAAATGACGATTGTACGATATGAAAGTTACAGATTATAATACGATCTTCCTAAATTTAAACCTTATTAACGTATTGTTGTGCCGTGCATACCATCTATACTCGTTGAATGCGTAATAATAACTTCAGTCACACCGGCAGCAATGGCAGCAAATGCATTTTCAAGTTTCGGTATCATTCCACCGGCTATCACGCCGCTGTTTACATAATGAATAAAGTCGTCGTGCGTGATAACTGGAATGACATCATCATCGTTATTACTTGCCAAAACGCCCTTTTTCTCAAAACAGTAAATAAGTCTAACATCGAAAAAAGGTGCCAATGCCTTGGCTGTTTCTGCTGCAATGGTGTCTGCATTGGTATTTAGAATGTTGCCGTTTCCATCGTGTGTGAGCGGTAAAAGTACAGGAACGATGCCTTCTTCGATAATCTTTCGCAGCGAATTGCCGTTTACAAAGTCTATATCCCCTACGTATCCGAAATCTATTCCGTCCTTTAAAGGACGCTTGTGCGACAGAATTACATTCATATCCGCACCCGACAGTCCCAATGCATTGACACCTTGCGCTTGTAAACCGGCGACAATTTTCTTGTTGATCAATCCTCCGTAAACCATAGTCGCCACATCGAGCATCGCTTTATCGGTAATGCGTCGCCCGTTCACCATACGACTTTCGATACCCAGCATTGCGGCTATCTTCGTTGCACTGCGTCCTCCGCCATGGACAAGAACCTTTTTCCCAACGATGGCAGCAAAATCTTTCAGCAACGGTGCCAATTGCTGTTCATCTTCTACAACTGCACCGCCGACCTTAACAATCGTAATTTTTTGTTTCATACTGTCACTATGGAGAAAATAGGAGAACAAAATTTCTCACTCCAGATACGTGTATCCGTAAAGTCCGGAACGGTAATTAGAAAGAAATTCCTTACCTTCTTCGAGTGAAATCTTACCTTGTTTCACACTCTTGGTTACCCAAATCTCGAGTTGGCGCACTAATTTTTTAGGATTATACTGTACGTAATCGAGCACTTCTTCTACAGTTTCGCCGTCGAATATCTGGTCTACATGATACTTACCGTCTTTCACCGAGATATGAACAGCATTGGTATCTCCGAAGAGATTGTGCATATCACCGAGGATTTCCTGATATGCTCCTACCAAAAAAACACCCAAATAGTAAGGTTCGTTGCGCCGTAAAGTATGCAAAGGCAATACATGTGACACATTTCGATTGGTCACGAAGTTACTTATCTTGCCGTCGCTGTCGCACGTAATATCCTGTAAAGTGGCGTTACGTGTAGGACGTTCATCGAGTCGCTGTACCGGTACGATGGGGAAAAGCTGATCTATTGCCCAACTGTCAGGCAGGGATTGGAAGAGCGAGAAGTTACAGAAATACTTGTCGGCAAGCAGTTTGTCGAGGTTTTTCAGTTCATCCGGCACATGTTTCATCGACTTCGCGAGGCTGTTGATCTCATGACAAACGCTCCAATACATACTCTCTATCTCTGCTCTTGTCTTCAAATCCACCAGTCCATGGCTAAAAAGATCAAGCGCTTCTTCACGTATTTGCTCTGCATCATGCCAGTCTTCCATCATCGAGCGCGGGTTCAAGTTGTCCCATATCTCATACAAATCTTTCACCAATTGATGGTCTGTCTCTTTTGCTTCGAACTCTTCCGGCATTTCCGGCAACGAAGCGGTCTCCAACACATCGATTACAAGCACGCTATGATGGGCAGCCAACGACCTTCCACTTTCGGTAATGATGTTAGGATGGCTTATTCCGTTCTTATCGGCAGCATCTACAAAGGTGTATATACAGTCGTTTACATACTCCTGAATGGAGTAGTTGACAGAACTTTCGCTATGCGACGAGCGGGTTCCGTCATAGTCTACACCCAATCCTCCGCCACAATCAACGAAGTCGACATCGTATCCCATCTTATGTAAATTGGTATAGAATTGGGCCGCTTCGCGCAGTGCGGTCTGGATACGGCGTATCTTTGTAATCTGACTTCCTATGTGGAAATGGATCAATTTCAGTGAGTCGTGCAGTCCTTTCTCATCAAGTATGTGCAATGCCTCGAGCAATTCCGAACTCGTCAAGCCGAATTTAGAGGCATCGCCTCCGCTGTCTTCCCATTTTCCCGAACCGCTCGATGCCAGTTTAATACGTATGCCGAGATTGGGTTTTACATTGAGTTTCTTCGACGCTTTGGCAATGATATCCAGTTCGTTGAGCTTTTCAACCACGATAAAAATCCGTTTACCCATCTTCTGTGCCAACAGTGCTAATTCTATGTAGCTCTGATCCTTGTATCCGTTGCAGATAATAAGCGAATCGCTTTGGCACTGTACGGCAATTACAGCGTGCAATTCGGGCTTCGAACCGGCTTCAAGGCCGAGATTGAACTTGCGTCCGTGAGAGATAATCTCCTCTACCACAGGTTGCATTTGGTTTACCTTAATGGGGTAGATGATAAAGTTTTCGCCCTTAAAACCATATTCTTCTTTAGCTCTTTGGAAACAGCTTGATGTTTTCTCGATACGATTATCGAGGATATCAGGAAAACGAAGCAACACCGGAGGAGTAACATCGCGCAGCGAAAGCTCGTCCATAACCTCGCGTAAATCTATTTGTACATCGTTTTTACAGGGAGAAACGTAGACATCGCCTTTATCGTTGATGCCGAAATACGAGGTTCCCCAACCGTTTATATTGTAGAGTTCCTTTGAATCTTCGATAGTCCATTTTTTCATAATGGTGATAAAAGAAATAAAAAATTACAAGTTCTATTATTATAATCTGAGTAACTCTTTAACCCCACTTACCGAAAGTTTGATCTTTTCGTAGTTATCCATGAGGTTAACATCGAGCGTATGTTTTGCCTTAGCATAATGGTTTTCGCGCCTTGCGAGCTGTTCTTTTATGAACTCCTGCACTTCTTCGCCTGTCTTGTCGAGCAAAAGAGGGCGCACCGTCTTGCCCATCTTCAGATGACCATACAGCACTTCAGGCGTAGCCTTAAGGTAAACCGTCTCGCCTTGACGATTCATGTAGTCCATATTATCGAAGAAACAAGGTGTACCGCCTCCGCAACTTATTACCGTGTCTTCGAACTCCGCGACTTCATGGAGCATATTATGTTCTATCTTTCTGAAGCCCTCTTCGCCCATTTCATCGAAAAGTTGTTTCACCGTTTTGCGCATTCTGCTCTCGATATACCAATCAAGATCATAGAACGTTAGGTTTAACTCCTTGGCCAATGCCCTGCCTACAGTCGTCTTACCCGAGCCCATATAGCCAATGATGATTATTCTCTTCATTTGCGTTTCGGTGCCTTTACCAATGTTGTGTCTACGATTTCTTTACATTGTTCGTAAGTAAGTTCGTCCGCTTTGGCATGCAATGCTTTCGGCAAACGATAATTCTGTCCGTTGTAGGCGATATATGGGCCATAGCGACCATTGAGCACTTCCATCTTCGTATCCTCGTTGAAAGTCTTGATGTGACGTGCCTTTTCCTGCTTACGTTTTTCCTCTATCAGCGCTACTGCCGTTTCATAGCCCACGCTTAAGGGATCTTCGTGTTTCGGAAGCGATACATATTTCTTATTATGGAGTATATAAGGGCCGAACCGACCGGCACCGATAACAACAGGAGTTCCCTCAAATTCGCCTATGGTACGGGGCAGTTTAAACAATTCCAACGCCTCTTCGAGCGTTATGGATTCCATACTTTTATCAGATGGGAGTTGCGAGAAGCGTGGCTTATCATTATCATCAGCCGAGCCAATCTGTACCACCGGCCCGAATCTGCCTATCTTCACGAACACGGGTTTGCCGCTTGCGGGATCGGTGCCAAGCAGACGTTCGCCCGCTTTATGCTCGCTACGCGAGTTCATCACCTTATCTACAACAGGCTCGAAATCTTTATCGAAGCTCTTCATCATGGCCTTCCATTCGGTTTTGCCTTCGGCTATACGGTCGAATTTTTCCTCTACATTCGCCGTAAAATTATAGTCCATAATCTCCGGAAAGTTCTTTATAAGAAAGTCGTTCACCACGGTTCCTATATCCGTAGGCAAGAGTTTTCCCTTTTCATTGCCCGCCATTTCCTTTTTGTTGCGCGTGGTTATCTTTGTTCCTTTGAGCGAATCAATAGTATAAGCACGCTCCTCGCCTTTCTTGTCGCCTTTCTGTACATATTCTCTTTGTTGGATAGTGCTGATCGTAGGAGCATATGTAGACGGACGGCCTATACCGAGTTCTTCCAATTTATGTACCAAACTGGCTTCGGTATAGCGTATAGGACCTTGTGAAAAGCGTTGGGTTGAAATGATTTCACGGCGGTTGAGGCAATCGCCTTTTGTCAGTTTAGGCAACATATGACTAAAGTCGTCTTGCGGATTATTATCATCTTCGTCGGTCGATTCGCGGTATACTTTCAAGAAACCGTCGAACACCGTCACCTCTCCATTGGCAATAAACTTCTCGTCGGCGCCGCTCACATCGATGGTAACCGTAGTCTTCTCGATCTCTGCATCGGTCATCTGCGAGGCTGCCGTACGCTTCCAAATAAGTTCATAGAGGCGACGTTCCTGTGCTGTTCCTTCTATCGAAGTCTCGCTCATATAGGTAGGACGGATAGCTTCGTGTGCCTCTTGCGCCCCTTTTGCGCGGGTATGATAGTTACGGGGATGGCTATATTCGGCGCCATAAAGCCGTGTAATCTCTTCCTTGCTTGTGTTCAATGCTAACGAAGACAGGTTTACGCTGTCGGTACGCATATAAGTAATACGACCGTTCTCGTAAAGATGCTGTGCTACCATCATGGTCTGCGAAACCGTGAAGCCAAGTTTGCGGGCGGCTTCTTGTTGGAGTGTAGACGTTGTAAAGGGCGGTGCCGGCATACGTTTTAGCGGTTTTTTAGCGATAGATGCTATAGTAAACTGCGCATCTTTGCACTTTTCGAGGAATGCAACGGCCTCCTCGTGGCTACGAAAGCGCTTATCGAGCTCGGCTTTTACCTCTGAAGCGGAACCATCTGCATTGGTTATCGCAAATATACCATTCACCCGATAGTACGATTCGGTCTTGAAAGCCTGTATCTCTCTCTCTCTTTCCACGATAAGTCTTACGGCTACGCTTTGTACACGTCCGGCCGAGAGTGCCGGCTTTACCTTTCGCCAAAGCACCGGCGACAGTTTAAAGCCCACAATGCGGTCGAGTACACGGCGTGCCTGCTGTGCATTCACGAGATTCATGTTAAGATGGCGGGGCTTTTGTATGGCTTCGAGGATGGCCGGCTTGGTAATTTCGTGGAATACGATGCGGCTTGTTTTCTCCTCATCCAATCCGAGTACCTCGCACAGGTGCCACGAAATAGCTTCACCCTCGCGGTCTTCATCGGAGGCAAGCCATATCTTTCGGGCGCTTTTGGCATTCTTTTTAAGCTCATTTACAAGTTTCTTTTTCTCCTCAGGTATCTCGTAATCCGGTTCAAGCGTCTTGGTGTCGATGCTTAGTTCTTTCTTTTTAAGATCACGGATGTGCCCGTACGAGGACATCACTTTGTAGTCTTTACCCAAGAATTTTTCTATGGTTTTAGCCTTGGCGGGACTCTCTACAATTACTAAATTCTCTTGCATAGCTTCGTAATGTACATTTATTTAGGGCGCAAAAATAAACAAAACTTTCGCTTTCACCTTATTATATAGTAAAAATTTCAACTTTTTTAAGGAATAAGAGGCGATAAGCAAATAATACATACAAAGAAAACAATTTCGATAATCAGGCGTATAAAGAATAAAAAAATAAGAATATACAGTTTTAATGTTATCTGTTATCTGCCATATAAAATGCTATATATCAATAAAGTACAACCGATTTCAGCATAATGGTATGATAGTAATATGATGAAAAAAGCGATGCGAAAAACTGCCGTATGTAAATCGTATATAGCACAAGGCGATAGATGATGAAGATTATTTGCACTATTTAATTATGATAGGAGTTTCGTTTAATTGCGATACATGAGCGGTGTAATACACAAAAACCTACAAGGAATGAATATTTTTATGCATCTCTTTGCATAACGAATAAAAAGTTTTACTTTTGCAGAACAATGGTACTCAATTACATTTGGATAGCTTTTTTCATTATAGCCTTCGTGATTGCTTTGGTGAAACTGACCGTTATGGGCGACACAACGGTGTTTCCGGCCATGATGAATTCTGTATTTGAGTCTTCTAAAACGGCATTCGAAATCTCTTTGGGGCTTACCGGAGTGCTGGCATTCTGGCTCGGTGTTATGAAAATAGGCGAGAAAGGCGGCATTGTGAATGCTATGGCACGCCTGTTGAGCCCTGTGTTTTCGAGGCTTTTTCCCGACATTCCGAAAGGACATCCCGTAACCGGAAGCATCTTTATGAACATTGCAGCCAACATGCTCGGGCTGGATAATGCCGCTACACCGTTGGGGTTAAAGGCTATGGAGCAGCTCCAAGAGCTGAATCCCAAGAAAGATACGGCCACCAACCCTATGATTATGTTTCTTGTGTTGAATACTTCGGGGCTGACACTCATCCCTATCAGCATCATGGTATATAGGGCCCAACTGCATGCGGCGCAGCCTACAGATGTGTTTATCCCTATACTTCTCGCTACTTTTTTCTCAACCTTGGCCGGTATTATCATTACTTCGATTTATCAGAAAATCAATCTATTGAACCGAGTGATGCTCTCTACACTCGGTGGAATGCTCGCCGTGGTGGCGTTGATTATCTATGGGTTCGGACAGTTGGATAAAGATACGATGAACGTGGTGAGTACCAGTGTGGCCAACATCTTGCTCATGACGATTATAACGGCTTTTATTCTTGCCGGCGTAAGGAAGAAGATTAATGTGTACGAGGCGTTTATAGAAGGTGCGAAAGACGGCTTTACTACTGCCGTGCGCATCATTCCCTACCTTGTGGCCATACTTGTAGGCATCGCAGTTTTTCGTGCTTCGGGCGCTATGGAAATGCTTGTCGACGGCGTGGCATGGGTTGTAAATGCCTGCGGCGGCAATACAGACTTCGTAGGGGCACTGCCTACTGCTCTTATGAAACCTCTTTCGGGTTCGGGTTCACGTGGTATGATGATCGATGCTATGACGACTTACGGCGCCGATTCGTTTGTCGGTCGGCTGAGTTGTATCTTCCAAGGCTCTACAGATACTACATTTTATATCCTTGCCGTGTACTTCGGCAGCGTAAGTATCAAGTACACACGCCACGCAGTTGCGTGCGGTTTGCTTGCTGATCTTGCGGGTACGGTCGCTGCAATAGCCATTGCATACATGTTCTTTTAGGAAAGGTAAAGAGGTAGGAAGGTAGAAAAAATAAAAAGTATGGGGAATTTAAAGTCATTGGCAAAAGATACTGCCATTTATGGATTGAGCAGTATCGCGGGAAAGTTCGTAAACTATCTGCTTGTTCCGATACAAACGTTCAAGTTTGCTGCCGAGGGCGGACAGTATGGAATTATTACCAATATTTATAGTTATATAGCCATATTGCTCATCATTCTGACGTATGGCATGGAAACAACATTCTTCCGTTTTGCCAACAAGCCCGGTATGGATGCACAGAAAGTGTATTCCACCACGCTCAGGATGGTGGGATTTGTGGCTTTGGTGTTTGCCGTATCTGTATTGATATTCCTTCATCCCATTTCCACAGTGATGGGGTATGGAGACCATCCCGAATTTGTGGGTACGATGGGCGTGTGCATTGCTGTCGACGCATGGACGGCTATCATGTTCGATTACCTTAGATATGAGCATCGCCCCGTTAAGTTTGCAATGCTCAAGATAATCAATATCGGCATGAACATTGTGCTTAATATTCTCTATCTGATTGTTCTTCCGGCACTGAAGATAAATCTTTTCGGAATTTACGACAGCGAATTTCATTTGAATGTGGCGTTCGTGTTTTATATAAATTTGATATGTTCGCTGGCTACCTTGCTCATGCTTTGGAAAGAAATGAGTGGTATAAGGTTCGGGTTCAGTAAGGATATTTGCAAAAAAATGCTTGGCTATACATGGCCGATGCTCATTCTGGGCTTGGCAGGACAGCTTAATCAGAGCGCTTCGCCCATCCTTTTTCCGTACTTCTTCAGCGGATCGAGTCACGAAGGCAATATACAACTCGGTATTTATGGCAGCTGCATCAAGATCGCGATGATAATGGTAATGATCACACAGGCATTCCGTTACGCTTACGAACCGTTTGTCTTCGGCAAGACGAAGGACAAAAACAACAAGGAGGCCTATGCTAAAGTGATGAAATATTACCTGATTTTCACGTTTTTGGCATTCCTCTTGGTCATGGCATACATGGATATATTGCGGTTTGTCGTAGCTCCCGACTATTGGGAAGGGCTGAAAGTAGTGCCCATTGTGATGGGGGCAGAGATTATGTTCGGCGTGTATTTCAATCTTTCTTTTTGGTACAAACTTACCGATAGGACCATTTGGGGGGCTTATTTCTCGGGGTTAGGCTGCATAGTGCTTATTCTTACCGATGTTTTGCTTATTCCCCGTTTCAGCTACATGGCATGTGCATGGGCGGGATTTGCCGCTTACGGGGTTTCCATGCTTACATCCTATTTCGTCGGACAGCGCTATTATCCCATTAAATATCCATTGAAAGAGATTGGTATTTACCTGCTTTTGACATTGATATTGTTCGCCGGTATTATCGTTTCCAATGCAGTTCTCCCCACATGGGCATCGCTGCCGGTCAACACATTGCTGGTGCTTATCTTCCTCGCATACATGGTCAAAAAAGACTTCCCGCTGAAAACTCTGCCCGTAGTGGGTAAGTATTTCGGGAAATAAAATGCTAATACCGATAATTATATGACAAAGAAAGAGGCGATGAAACTGATTGATGACAAGAAAGTCCGTGTAGTTTAGGACGATGAGACAGTTTTGTTGAATAATAAATAACAATTAAATAAAAGTATGAAGAAAATTCTTTTACCGTTGTTGATGACATTTTTTCTGCTTGTACCTTCATCGTTAAAAGCCGACGAAGGTATGTGGACGCTCTACAATCTGCCACAGGCCGTGTATGAACAGATGCGGGCCGAAGGCTTTCAGCTGCCTTACAACGATCTTTATTATGGGCAGAATGCCATAAAAAATGCAGTGGTTAACTTCTCTGGATATTGCTCCGGAGTGGTCGTTTCGCCCGACGGACTGGTGTTCACCAACCATCATTGCGGGTTTGAAGCTATCAGAAGTCATTCCACAGTGGAACATGATTACATGCTGAACGGCTTCTGTGCCAAGAGTTATGAGGAAGAATTGCCCAATAAGAATATGTTCGTGTCGTTCATGATCGATCAAAAAGACGTCACTCCACGCTTGCAACGAATGGGTTTCGACTATAAAACGAAAGCTCAAAAGGAGGTGCTTATCGATTCTCTGCAGCGCCTGTTGACCGATTCGGTGAAGCGTATAGACTCGACACTTCATGTGGATATCGGCGCTTTTTACGAAGGTAACAAGTATTATGCCACCACCTATCAGGACTTTACCGACCTCAGACTGGTTTTTGCCGTACCAAAATCGATGGGTAAGTTTGGCGGAGAGACCGATAACTGGATGTGGCCGCGCCAGACATGCGACTTCTCTGTGTTCCGTATTTACGCAAATCCCAAGACTAACGGGCCTGCCTCGTACAGCAAGGACAACGTTCCGTATCATCCGAAGCATTGGGCTAAGGTGAGTATGCAGGGTTACAAAGACGGCGATTTCGCCATGACGATGGGTTATCCGGGCTCTACGAGCCGCTATCTTTCATCGTATGGCATCCGTGAAATGCGAGATGCCGAGAACACACCGCGTGCCCAAGTGCGCGGAGTGAAGCAGGCAGTGATGCAAAAGCATATGCGTGCCGATGAAGCAGTGCGTATCAAGTACGACTCGAAGTATGCTCAAAGCGCCAATTACTGGAAGAATTCCATCGGTATGAACAAATGTATCGACTCTATAGGCATCATCAACCAAAAACAGGAGTACGAACGGCGTATACGGGAATGGCAGGATAAGACCGGTTTTTTGAGAGGTAAGCTCGATTTCAATAAGATGCAGCGGCTTTACAACAAGCGTTTCGACGCATTGCGCACCTATATGTACTGGCGTGAAACGTTCATTCGTACCAACGAGTTTACCACCCGTGCCATGAAGTTGTTGCAGGTACCGGTGGAAGGTCCGAAAGATAAGCCTAAAAAACAGTACATCGTTTTCAAAGACAATAGCGATGAATGGGATGCATCTCTTGACAAAGAGGTACTTGCAACCTTGCTCAAGAACTACAAGGAGCATGTTGCGGCAAAGGATTTACCGGCATTCTACAAGGACATCGAAATTAAATTCGGCGACGATTATGCCAAGTTCGTGGACTTTCTTTATGAAAATTCTTTCCTCATGAAGAGCGGTGAGCGCATTTACATCAACAAGAAAAGCTACAAAAAAGATCCGGGCGTGCAGTATAGTCTCGACCTGCTCGACTTCATGAGCGAGCATGCAGAGGTGCTTAACAGTGTGTCCGACAGCATTAATGAGCAGGAAAAATATCTTTGTGCAGCCAAACTGCGCATGGAAGAAGACTTTCCGCATTACTCGGATGCCAACTTTACCATGCGTTTGAGTTACGGACAAGTGGGCGGTTTCAGCCTCGGAGGTAAACCGTCCGGCTATTATACTACCGCTGAAAGTATTGTCGAAAAGATGAATAGGGGCAATGAAATCTATGAATATCAAGCTGAACCGATCATGAAAAAGCTGTTATCGGCTAAAGATTTCGGTCCTTATCAGGACAAGACGAGTGGTAAGATGCAGCTATGTTTTCTTACCAACAACGACATTACGGGCGGAAACAGCGGTTCTCCCATGTTCGATGGATACGGAAACCTAATAGGTTTGGCCTTTGATGGTAACTGGGACAGCCTTTCGAGCGATATTAATTTCGACAAACGTCTTGCACGTTGCATCGGCGTAGATATTCGCTATGTGCTCTTCATGATGGATAAATGGGGGCATGCCGACAGGCTTTTGAAAGAAATCGACGCGAAATAAGATACACATTCGCACGCAATAAAACAGCAAAGGCAAGTTTGCAATCCGCTTGGAGACGCAAACTTGCCTTTGCTGTTATGCCGTTTATCGGGCATCGTAGTCTTGGGGAGGTATATCGGAAGCCATGCCTTCTTGAAAATCCGTGCCATGTTCGTAGAGATATTCCGGTGCGATATCGGCGCCGTTGTACCAAAATATAGTATGATCTAACCCGAACTGTTCGAATTTCTTTTTGTCTTTAAGCTCTTCAAACATCGGAAAACGCAACAAAGGTTCCAAGTCTACTTTCTTTGTTTCCCCGTTATTGAATGAGCAGAGGAGCGTATAGCCTCCCAAATATTCTACTTCTGTTACTTTCAGCATATTCTATCTCTTTATTTTTTCTATTCGTTCACCACGTTGAGCTTTATCTCATATTCTCATAATTTCGTCCATGTTTCGGTCGATAAAGTCATTGACGATCTTAACAGCCCTTGGCTTTGCATCGCCTTCTATGGCTCTATCCGAGAGGGTTATGGTAAATTCGCCGTCACCGCTTCTTACATGTAGGTGCGGCGGATTATGATAGAAAGCATAGATATAGATTAATATACCCCTTATAACGAATACTGCTCCCATTACAAAACACTGCTTCTGCAAATATAAACGATTTATTTTAAAAGCCAAAATAATTAGGGTGAAAACGCGCAGATTGGTACAGAACGAACGATTTCTTATTCATATATATGAGGCAAGACATTATAATGTCAGGCATGTTATGTATGAATATACCCATTGAAATTACAAGAAGGTATTGCCCGACATACAATGTCAGACAAATGTCGGCATTTATTTGCAGATAATAGCATATTATTTCGCTAACTTTGCAAATAAATTTTTTATTAGTAAACGTTATGCGTCGACTTCTCATTCTGTTTGTTTTCTTTATTCTGGCAGCGTTTTTTGTAGATACGCTTTGCCCGTGTATAGACGACAGACCTCCCGAAGTGAGGTTTGAAGAGCGCCTTAAGAGAGCATATTTGCTTACTTATGACAACGATGATTTCGACTTCAGTGTACAATATCCGAGTTTCTTTACCGTTCAACCCGACTCGCTGATCGACTGCGCAGGCTGTGTGCAGTTCTGTTATCGGGCCGATTGGGCGAACATAGTGCTCGAATATCATGTAGCCAAACCCGTCGAAGGAGTGAGTGCGAGAACCTATGCAAAACGTGTGGCCCAACGGAAAAAGGCCGATAAATTACGCCTGCACGGCGGTTCTTTCATTATTTCCGGCCGCCTGTACGAGGGGTACAGATACCACGAAAAGCATATATTGAAAGATACACTGTGGCATGTATATGCTCTCTATTACCCGGAAAGTTATCAAACCCACATTGCGCGTTTGTTTCGCATGATAGACCGGTGGCAAATAGAAACACCTGAGAAAACTCCGATAAAATCGCTTTGTTGTAAAAAAATGCATGACTGAATGTCACAAAACAATCTTTCGGGTGTTTATATAGTAGTACCCTGTAAAAACCGAGTACATTTACTAAGGGCCGTATGTCGACTTCATGAAAATAATGTTTCTTCTTTTTTGAAATAATATCGGTTCCATCTATGTCTCATATAGTAAACAAGAATTTAATGAAAAAACTCTTTTTGCTTTCCATGATGTTGCTCCTTGTAACGTGTATATGGGCTCAAAACATCACCGGAACGGTGGTAAATGAGAAGTTATCCCCCGTGTCTTTTGCCAACGTATCGCTGCTTCGTGCCGATTCTTCGTTCGTTTTAGGCGCAAAGACCGATGTGCGAGGAGCGTTTCGCATATCGAAAACCGCCGGTGCAAAGTTCCTCAAAATCTCGTGTGTGGGCTATCAAACTAAAGTAGTGGCGTGCGACAGCACCGTTATGGGCAACATCATCTTGAAGAGCGAAGTAAAAACATTGGGCGAAGTCGAAGTGATTTCTCAACAACAACTCATTAAACAAGAGGCCGACAAGTTGTCTTATGCTGTAGAAAAGGATCCCGATGCCGCAACCGTAACCGTGATGGAAATGCTGCGCAAGGTGCCTTTGGTGTCGGTAGACGGGCAAGACAACATCACCGTAAAGGGAAGCAGCACCTTTAAAATCTATAAGAACGGTCATCCGGATGCCAGTCTGTCTACCAACCCCAAGGAGGTTTTGAAAGCTATACCTGCCAACATGATCAAACGCATAGAGGTAATTACCGAGCCGGGTGCCAAATACGATGCCGAAGGAGCTACAGTCATACTCAACATTGTGATGAAAGAAAACAGTCAAGTCAAAGGTGTTACCGCTACTGTTACGGCAAGAAGTTCCTCACGGAAAGGCGCTATGGCAAGCACATATCTTGCTGCCCAGATCGGCAAACTCGTGGTGTCGGTGGATTACACTTTCTCCCGACAGAGTAAAGAACAGACACGAAGCGAGTCCGAAAACACGCAACAATTCAAGAATACGGGCAATACGCTTGCCGTAAACTCGCAAGGAACGAACGCAGGCAATGTACATTTTGCAAGCATTATGGCCAGCTACGACATCGATTCGCTCAACCTGATGACGCTGTCTACCGACGGTTACGGTTACACTTTCGATCTGAACCGCACTTCAAACACATCGATGACCGGCGCAGACGGCCGTCTGCTTTATAGATATGCAAGCGATTACCGTTCTCCGGGTTACAGCTTTGCCAATTGGAACGGCCGCTTCGACTACGAACACCGTACACATCTTAAAGACGAAGTGTTCACTTTCTCTTACATGCTCTCCACCACGAAGCAAACAACAAACTCGAATACCGCCTACAGCGATATGATCAACATGCCGGTGAGTTATAGCGGATATGCACAAAACAGTAGGGAAAGATTCTACGAACACACGTTGCAGACCGACTACGTGCGACCTATCTCTAAGTTTCATAAGATAGAGATGGGGACTAAGTACATATGCCGACTGAACAAGAGCCATACGATGCTTGCCTACAACGGCACTGCCAATAACGTCGACCGGCGTTTCGACCACAACACGCAGGTAGCTGCAGCCTATCTGTCGTATATGTTTACTAAAGACAAATGGTCGGCTCGTGCAGGCTTGCGCTACGAATACAGTTATTTAGATGCCCGTTATCCCGATGGCACGGGTACGGATTTTCACCGTCATTTGAACGACTGGGTGCCTTCGGCCAGCATTACGTACCGCATAAGTGCGGCTAACAGTCTGAAAGTAAGCTATGCCACGAGCATCAACCGCCCGGGTATATCTTATCTTAATCCGGCGGTTATCAGCACTCCCACCTATGTATCGTATGGCAACAGCGACCTTTCAAGTTCGCGAAACACCTCTTTCGGCGTCACTTTTATGCATATCGGCCCAAAGATAACGTGGCACCTGAACCCCTTTTACGAGTTTGCCGACAACCGTATCTCCTCCATGAGGTTCGCCAAAGACGATGTTGTGTATTACACATACGGCAACATTTTGCGTTACCGGAGGGCCGCTCTTTCGTTCTACACCCGCTGGCAAGCAACGAAAACCACCACGCTGATGCTCAACAGTTCGCTGAACTATCTGTATAACAATAACCCGAACGAGGGCCTTACCATGCATAAATGGTACGATGAAATGTATGCCAATCTTTCACAGAAATTGCCATTGGGGCTACAGCTTGGCGTGTATGCGGGTGGAATATTGGGACATCAAGTTAGCGGGGTGTATGGTTATAACGACGGATACCGCTATCATGGCGTCAGTTTGCAGCGCTCTTTCCTCAAAGAGGATCGCCTTACGGTAAGGTTGATTGCATCGGATGTGCTTGATGGCAACCGCATTCGTTACCGAACGTTTACCACGCAGGGCGACTATACAGGGTTGAACTGTTCGTATCTCCCGGGAGCAACAGTATCTCTCAGCGTATCGTATCGCATCGGTAAACTGAAAGGACAGGTGAAGAAAACCGAGAAAACGATCGACAATAACGATGTGGTGGGCGGTCTGTCTCGCAATGCCGATAAATAAAAGGATTTGTACATAGAACAGACAGATGTTGCATCTGTGTCCGGCAGATGCTCCCTCTAAGCCCCTTATATTGCCCATCTGTCTGCCTTAGATGGTATACCTGTCATCGACAGACCGTATATCTGTAGAGAGCAGGCGGTATATACGAAAAACACATGGACGGGCAATGCGCAATCCATGTGTTTCGGTTGTTTTAATAAAACGTGCTTCTTGTTACTTCTTCTTGGGATGCCTGCGTGCCCAACCTTCTTCGGAAAAGTCGGGTTCCTCGCCTTTCAATTCCGTGTTGTCATGGCGGAAGAACTGCTTCCAATCGTCCTTTTTGCCACTTTCTTGGAACTCCTCTCTGCGACGGCTGCGCGAACTGTTGCGCTTAGACGGCTTTTCGAACTTTTCGAAACCGCCCTTGTCATCATTGCGTTTGCGCCCTCTGCCCGCAGCAGCACCGCGCCCTTTCTCGTCTGCATCGTTGCACCGCACTTCACGGCCCTTGTAAGTGGTGCCGCTGAGTGCCCGCATCACCTTGTTTGCATCGGCTTCGGGAACCTCGATATACGAGAATTTGCTGAGCAGGTCTATATGCCCTATCTCTTGTCGGCCGCGCATATTCTTGTTGACGAATTGCATAATTTCGCCCGGATAAAAGCCGTCTGCCTTGCCAAGGTTGATGAACAACCGGCGGTATCCTGCCTCTGCTTTGTGCGAACGCGAACCGCGTGTGCCCCGTCTTTCGCCTTTTGTCGCCCTTTCACCGCCTTTCTTGGTCGAGGGTTTCTTTATTTCAGGGGCATCGGCATAATAGGCTAAGAACTTTCCGAACTCCAAACTCACGATCTTTTTGATGATATCTTCCTTATCGATATATTCGAAATGTCGGTTTATGTCTGCCATGAACGGTGCTATTTCCTCCTCGTTAACGTCGATTTTCAGTATCTCGTCCATCGTTTTATAGAGCTGCTTGGTGCATATCTCCTTAGCTGTAGGCATAACGCCCTCTACGAATTGCTTGCCTATCACTTTCTCTATAGCACGCATTTTAGAACGTTCACGCGTATGAATGATAGAGATCGACGTTCCTTTTTTGCCCGCCCGTCCGGTACGTCCGCTGCGGTGTGTATAGCTTTCTATATCGTCCGGCAGTCCGTAATTGATAACATGTGTCAGGTCTTCTACGTCGAGACCGCGCGCAGCCACATCGGTTGCCACGAGAAACTGCGTCATGTGTTGGCGGAATTTCTGCATCGTGAGGTCGCGTTGTTGCTGGCTAAGGTCGCCATGCAGTGCTTCTGCGTTGTATCCGTCGTGTATCAATTTGTCGGCGATCTCCTGTGTTTCGCGCTTGGTACGGCAGAATATAATGGCGAAAATATGCGGATAATAGTCTACAATGCGCTTCAAAGCAAGGTATTTGTCCTTGGCATTCACCATATAATATATATGGTTCACGCTCTCTGCACCCTCGTTACGGCTACCGACCACTATCTCTTTTGCATCGTGAAGGTAGTTCTGTGCAATCTTTTCGATCTCTTTACTCATGGTAGCCGAGAAGAGTAGCGTGTTCCGATCTTGCGGTATGCCCTCGAATATCTCGTTGATGCTTTCGGAAAAGCCCATGTTCAGCATCTCGTCAGCCTCGTCCAATACTACATTGGCTACCGAGTCGAGTTTGGCGACTCCACGGTGCATCAGGTCTATCAGGCGCCCCGGAGTGGCCACGATGATTTGTACACCGCGCTTAATCGTGCGGATTTGCGCCTCGATAGATGTGCCTCCGTACACCGCAACCACATGCAGACCATTGACATACTTGCTGAAATCGTTCAGATCATCGGCAATCTGTAAACAGAGCTCGCGCGTAGGGCTTAATACAAGTGCCTGTGTTTCTTTCTTTGATGTGTCTATCTTCTGCAGAATGGGAATGCCATAAGCGGCGGTCTTCCCTGTTCCCGTCTGTGCGAGAGCTACTACATCGTTACCGTTACCCAATAAATAAGGAATTACTTCTTGCTGAACCGGCATCGGAGTTTCGAACCCCAATTCGGTGATGGCGCGGCGAATCTCTTCGCTAACGCCCAATTCTTCAAATGTTTTCAAACTAAAATTAATAAATTAAAACCTGTTCAAACCTCCATTGCCCCCACCAAATAACGGCAACATTTGTGTTTGAACGGGTGCAAAGATAGTGAAAATAAATGGATTGCATTGTTGTTTTTTAGTTATAATTACTTAATGGTTGGAAAAAAAGAAGGCATCTCTATGGTATGAAAGAAAAGTTTTTATACCTTCGCTCCGGCAGTTGTTCTGCTGTTTGACGTGGCAACTGTTTATGGAGAATTGAAGAAATAATGACGATAGCTATATTCTGTTCGGCAAATAACAATATCGATGCCGAATATTTCAAGTTGACGGAAGAGCTGGGGAAACGGCTGGCCAAAGAGGGGCACAGTATAGTTTTCGGCGGATGCAACATGGGACTGATGGAATGTGTTACCAAGGCTATGCATGATGCAGGTGGCAGAACTATCGGTGTAATACCGTCGATGATTGAGAAATATGGGCGACTTTCCGACTATGTAGACGTGGATATTCTTTGCGATAACTTGAGTGATCGGAAGGAAATCATGCTGTCTAAGTGCGATGTGGCAATAGCTCTCCCGGGCGGCATCGGCACTTTGGATGAGATATTTACCGTGGTGGCTTCGCATACTATCGGGTATCATCATAAAAAGGTGATACTTTATAATATGAAAGGCTTTTGGGGCGGTCTGATTCTTTTGCTGGAAGACTTGCGACAACGCGGCATGATACGCGGGAATTATACGGATTATATTCGTGTTGCAAGCTCGGTGGACGAGATTATGAGCATGCTCTGAACAGCATCGGTCGTAACTTGTTATAGGGGTATCTCTCGTACTTTCCGCGAGTTACGTCGGTAAATAAAAAAACTAAATTATTCGATTTTTATTCTTTTATTAATTTGAAATTAGGTATCTTTGCGCAACTTATTATTTTAAGATGTTAGTCAAAACAATAAAGTTTTAATTTTTTAGATGAACGTAATTACGAAAACAGTTCAATTGCCTGATGGCAGAACCATCAGCATTGAGACCGGGAAAGTTGCAAAACAGGCTGATGGTGCTGCGGTACTCCGCATGGGCAACACAGTGTTATTGGCAACTGTTTGTGCAGCAAAGGATGCAGTTCCCGGAACAGATTTTATGCCTTTGCAAGTTGATTATCGCGAACAGTATAGCGCAGCAGGGCGTTTTCCGGGCGGATTTACCAAGCGTGAGGGGAAAGCAAGCGATAGTGAAATCCTTACTTCGCGTCTTGTAGACCGCGCACTTCGTCCGCTTTTTCCTTCAAACTTCCATGCCGAAGTCTACGTACAGGTAATGCTACTTTCGGCAGACGGCGTAGATCAGCCCGATGCCTTGGCCGGATTTGCCGCTTCGGCGGCTATGGCGTGCTCCGATATCCCATTTGATGGTCCGATATCCGAGGTACGTATCGCTCGTATCAATGGCGAATATGTAGTCGATCCGACTTTCCAACAAATGAAAGAAGCCGATATGGACATTATGGTTGGTGCAACCAAGGATAATATCATGATGGTGGAAGGCGAGATGAATGAAGTTTCAGAGCAGGATCTTATTGATGCTTTGAAAGTCGCAGCCGATGCCATCAAGCCGATGTGCGACCTTCAAACGGAACTTTCTAAAGAACTTGGCACCGACGTAAAGCGCGAGTATTGCCACGAGGTGAACGATGAAGAACTGCGCGAGCAAATCAATAAGGAGCTTTACCAGCCCGCATACGATATTACTAAGCAGGCTCTTGATAAGCATGCTCGTCAGGATGCTTTCGATAAACTCATTACCGATTTCCTCGAGAAATACGATGCGGCATATGCAGAGAACCTCTCTGCCGATGAATTGGAGGAGAAACATGCCGAAGCAACACGCTATTATGAAGATGTAATGCGTGATGCTATGCGCCGTTGTGTGCTTGATGAGGGCAAACGTCTCGATGGTCGAAAGACCGATGAGATACGTCCTATCTGGTGCGAAGTGAGCGCTTTGCCGATGCCTCACGGCAGTGCAATCTTCCAACGTGGCGAAACAATGTCGCTTTCTACATGTACACTCGGCACGAAAATGGACGAGAAACTTGTGGATGATGTACTGGAGAAAGGTTATCAACGTTTCTTGTTGCATTACAACTTCCCGCCGTTTTCAACGGGAGAAGCTAAGGCTCAGCGCGGTGTCGGCCGTAGAGAAATCGGACATGGGCATTTGGCATGGCGCGGACTTAAGGGACAAATCCCTGCTGATTTCCCCTATACGGTGCGTTTGGTAAGTCAGATATTAGAGAGCAACGGTTCTTCTTCTATGGCTACAGTATGCGCCGGCACTCTCGCTTTGATGGATGCAGGCGTGCCGATGGCGAAGCCTGTCAGCGGTATTGCTATGGGATTGATTAAGAATCCGGGCGAAGAGAAGTACGCAGTGCTTAGCGATATCCTCGGTGATGAGGATCACTTGGGCGATATGGACTTCAAAACAACGGGCACAAAAGACGGTTTGACAGCCACACAGATGGATATCAAGTGCGATGGATTGAGTTTCGAAATCCTCGAAAAAGCACTGATGCAGGCGAAAGCCGGCCGTGAACACATCCTCGGAAAGATGATAGAAACCATTTCGGAACCGCGTGCAGAGTTGAAACCTCAGGTACCTCGCATCGTTGCATTCGAGATCCCGAAAGAATTTATCGGTGCTGTAATAGGCCCGGGTGGCAAAATTATCCAGCAAATGCAGGAAGATACCGGCGCTACTATTACTATCGACGAGGTCGATGGGGTAGGAAAAGTACAGGTAAGTGCTCCCGATAAAGACGCTATCGATGCCGCTTTGGCCAAAATAAAGTCTATTGTAGCTGTGCCAGAAGTAGGCGAAGTGTACGAAGGAACGGTGCGTTCGGTGATGCCTTATGGCTGTTTTGTCGAAATTATGCCGGGTAAAGACGGACTTCTCCACATTAGTGAAATTGACTGGAAGCGCCTTGAAACTGTTGAAGAAGCGGGCATCAAAGAGGGCGATAAGATACAGGTTAAACTGATGGAGATCGATCCTAAGACCGGTAAGTATAAGCTCTCGCACCGTGTGCTTATGCCGAAACCCGAAGGATATGTAGAGCGTGAGCGCCGTCCGCGCCGTGAGAATGGCAATGAAAGGCGCCCCCGACGCGACGGAAACGGTGACTATCGCGACAATGATCGTCGTGGAGGAGACCGTCAGCCGCGCCGTTTCGAGCATCGAAACAATAGCTTCGGGCAGCGTGATGATGAATATCGTGATCCGTCGATGAACGATGAACCGAAAGATTTCAATGATTCTTTGGACCACGGAAACGATATCGATTAACCACGAAACTAACGAATATTAATCATATCCCCGTTCCGAAACATTATCGGAACGGGGATTTTTTGTTAGCATACATTAAAAGAATAGAACGATATCGATACTTTTTACTATCTTTGCCGAAAATAGAAAGCGCCTCAGCAATATCAAACAATTTTGATAACTTTCTGCTTTTGCAGCCTTTACCCATATGTATACAACCTTTTAAAAATCAGAATAAACAGAAAATCTTTAATGAGTATGAAGCCGATACGTTTAATTTTGACGGCGTTCTTGTCGCTGTTGTCCGTAACAAGCGTGGTACAAGCCCAGACGAAAGAGCCCGTAGACTATGTGAATCCCTACATCGGAAACATCAGCCACCTACTGGTTCCGACGTTTGCAACCGTGCAACTTCCCAACAGTATGTTGCGTATTTACCCTGCACGTGCCGACTATACTACCGAATATGTCAACGGATTGCCTGTGATTGTTACCAACCATCGCGAGCGATCAGCGTTCAGTATCAGTCCTTATCAGGGCAATAAGCTCGTTCCGGTGGTAACAATGAATTACGATCATGAGCGCATTACGCCTTATTCTTTCGACATCGAATTGGACGATAATACGATGAGAGCCCGCTTTGCAGTGGCACATCAGAGTGCTGCCTATGAGCTTTATTTCCAGAAGAGCAAGCCTGTATATGTGATAATCAACTCACAAAAGGGCGCTATCAAGGTGGATAAGAACATCGTGAGCGGTTATCAGGAGATATATGGCAATACGAAAGTTTATATATATGCCGAAACTGAGGAAACTCCTCTTGCCTTCGGTATTCTCGATAACGGCGCTCTGAAAACGTCGCAGACTTCAGCCAGCGGCAATAACTCGTGCGCCGTGCTGCGATTTACCGACGGGACAGAGCGTGTACACCTGCGTTACGGCGTGTCTTTCATCAGTACCGAGCAGGCCAAGAAAAACCTTTACCGCGAACAGAACGGTTACGATATAGACGCACTTGCCGCAAAAGGGCGTGCTGAATGGAATAAAACGCTCTCGGAAATTACCGTGGAAGGCGGAACAGAAGACGAGAAAACCGTTCTTTATACCTCATATTACCGCACTTTCGAACGCCCTGTATGTCTGAGTGAAGACGGGCGTTATTACAGTGCTTATGATGGAAAAGTGCACGAGGATGGTGGAATACCGTTCTATACCGATGACTGGATTTGGGATACCTACCGTGCAGCGCATCCTTTGCGGGCATTAATTCAACCGAAAAAAGAGGAAGATATCATCGAATCATACCTGCGCATGGCCGAACAGATGGGTACGAAATGGATGCCGACTTTCCCTGAAATCACCGGCGACTCGCGCAGAATGAACGCCAATCACGGCGTGGCAATGGTGGCAGATGCCCTTTATAAGGGACTTAAAGTAGATGCCAAGCGGGCTTATGAATATTGCCGAAAGGGCATAGAAGAAAAAACACTCGCCCCGTGGTCGGGTAATAAGGCCGGATGGATAGACGAATTCTACAAGAAACACGGCTATATACCCGCTTTGCGTGAGGGAGAGAAGGAGACCGATCCCAATGTTTCGGGCTTCGAGAAACGCCAACCGATCGCCGTATCTTTAGGAACTGCGTACGATGAATGGTGCCTTTCGCGCATTGCATCGTACATGGGAAAGAAGAAAGAGGCCGATCTATATGCACAACTTGGCCGTAATTACCGCCATGTATTTAATTCCAAGACCGGTTTCTTCCATCCCAAAGACAAGGAGGGCAACTTCTTAGAGCCGTTCGATTACCGCTTTTCCGGCGGTGTAGGGGTAAGAGACACCTACGATGAGAACAACGGATGGACGTACCGATGGGATGTACAGCACAATGTTGCCGACCTTATCAACCTTATGGGCGGCAGAGAACAGTTCTTGAAGAACCTCGATCAGACCTTTGCAGAGCCGATGGGGCGCGGTAAACGCGAGTTCTATACCCAGCTGCCCGACCAGACGGGTAACATCGGGCAGTTCACTATGGCCAACGAACCGGCATTGCATATTCCTTATTTATACAACTATGCCGGCGCACCTTGGAAGACTCAAAAGCGTATTCGGCAGCTCTTGAAGACATGGTTCCGCAATGATGTGATGGGAATACCCGGAGATGAAGACGGTGGAGGGCTTACCTCGTTCGTCGTGTTCTCGTCGATAGGCTTCTATCCCGTAACCCCCGGCTTTCCTGCATATAATATCGGCAGCCCGCTTTTCAAGCATGTAAAGGTGACGCTCGGCAATGGTAAGGTGTTCGAAATTATAGCCAACGACTGCTCCGACGAGAATAAATACGTTCAAAGTGCTGTGCTCAATGGACAAACATGGAATAAACCGTGGTTCAGCCATGACGATATAAAGAACGGAGGAGTACTTGTTTTGCAGATGGGCAGGCATCCCAATAAAGCGTGGGGAGCCGATAAGTCGGCCGCACCTCCATCGGCCGATGCCGAGAAATAGGCTTCTCTCAACACACTGTTAGCACAAATTCAACGAATAACAAATAAGTTCTATGTGGGTAGGCAGATGTCTTTCCCTGCATAGAACTTATTTGTTATTCTGTTTTCTTACCATTCTATCGTAGACAGATGTGCCGTTTTGTCTCGTTTACACCGTTCGTCTATCGTCGATAGCCTACCCGCCTAATCGGCTTATATAGCCTGTCTATCGGTGTTACAGAGCCTGTCTGTTTTTGCCGGATTATTGCTTGAAGCGCGATGTATCCACCTCTTCGCGCCTCTTCTCGCGGTATCCGCCGAAGCGATAGGTAAGCGATATGCCGAATGTGCGGTAACAGGAGAAGTCCATTCTCATATGTTGATGGGCGTAATCGATACGGGGATCGATTGATGAAGTCTCGAACAAATCGTTACAGAATAATTTAACGATGGCGCGTTTCCGTGCAAATTTGTACACCAGAGAGGCATCCAAGTTACCCGAAGCAGGCAGGTCGTAAGTGGCCTGTATGGCTTTTGTGCGTATCATCCCGTCGAGTGTGAGCGTTAGGTCGGGCTGTTTGGCAATCATGAAAGTATTGTTCATGCGCGCCATGCAGAACGCAATGTGGCGGTTGAAAGGTATGTCGTAGAAGTCGGATGCTTTCTGTTGCATCAACACGCCGATAAGATTTATGCGCGTGTTGTACCACGAACCGAGCGCAAACGGTACCGACAGCTGCACTCCTGCCTGCCTGTTGAAGTCGAAGTTCAGATATTTGTATTGTACAGCGAGCCGGTCTTGTCGCTGATAAGGCGTCTGTACAAAGTAGTCTTTGTGGTAGTTGTACCACGTAACCAGCTGGTATTTGCCCTTCAGGATATACACCAATTGCAGCTGATAGTCGTTCGAAGGCTTTAAAAGCGGGTTGCCTGTCACCTCGTTATAGCCCCCATGACCGTAGGTAATGAAGTTGCTGATCGTCCAATAAGGCGGGAATTTCTTGTCGCTACTCATGCTCAACTGCAGCAAATGGGCCTCTGTAGGCTTATAAGAAAGGTTGAACGTGGGGTACAGGTTCCATTGGTGCCATGCCGAGGAATGGTAATATTCGGTGGCAAGCGATACCTCTGCCGACAGTTTCTCTGCGAACTGTTTGCTCGTTCCCACGTATATATTCACGTTATCTTCGCGTTGTTTCACCGTTTCATCGGCAGGTGTCGCACCCGAAGTGGTTGCTGTATTCGTGTAATATTGCGTGCTATGGTCGCTACTCGCGGTGTATATGGCACCGTAGTTGATGTTCCATCCGCCATGCAGCCGGTGTTCTTGTGCGACAAACACCTTCCATCGGCTTATTTTCTGTGTATTTTCCACACGGTAGTCGAGGCTTCCCGTGGGCATAGTGCTGTGGAGTAGCTGTGTTTCGGGCGTCTTGTAATAGGTGTATTCGGTGCCTGCGTTCAAGCCGAACGGCGTTTTGTAGTCCATACACAGGTTGTGCAACCGGTGCGTAAAGTCGATGTTGAAGTCGGAGGTGATATCTCCGTTTACGTTCTGTCGGGCATGATTCGTCTCGTAGTTGCCCGTGTAAACGAAACTCACGCTATGTTTATCGCCGATATTGCAGTCTATACCGAGCCTGTAGTCGTGCCCTCGTTCCCTATGAAGGGCCGTTTCGCGCGAACGTATGTTATAAACGTTTCCGCCGTTTTGCGAGTGTTGAGCCGTTTCTTCGGTGGTGTAGTACTGCGATCCGTGGTTGTATCGGTACATGAAATCCATGGATAACCGCTTCGAAGCGTAGGTTAAGCTCAAACGTTCGGCGAAACGAGCGTGGTGTTCTTGGTTCCATGCAAGGTTTGTTTCTCCCTGTAAACGTGGCGTTTCGCCTTTTTCGTGGTGCAGGTTGATATTGATAACCGCCCCGCGCAGCTGGTATCGTGCCGGTGCATTGTACATCACTTCGGCATTGGCGATACGGCTTGTGGGCATACTCCGTAGCAGTGCGCCCAGTTGTTCGGCCGTCAGAGTGGTTACTTTGCCGTCGATAACGATGCTGACCGGCATGCCCGACAGTGTGATGCTGCCGTTCTGTTCGCTCACACCGGGCAGTTCTTTCAGGGCATCGTAGGCGTTATCCACTTGTTTGCTGCCTATAAGTCGCTGCAAGTCGTACATCAGAGCGGCTCCGTTTACCTTGACTACGGGGCGTTCACCCTTCACCATCACGTCGGGCAGCGTATGTATAATGCTGTCGATCCGTGCAGAATCGCTTTGCGCACGGACATTCAACGATGCGAACAACATACAGATAATTGTGACGAATGCTTTCATTGTTTCCGGTATTTATTGGGCAAAGATAAGTTCTTACGGCTTTTTGTGCAAGCAAAAGTGCTTACCAAGTCTTAACAGAAGTGTTATTTAGTCTTATCGTTTTATCCGTTCTCCGCCTGAAAAAACTATCTTTGCAGCATGAAGATACCTCTTAAATACATGTCGGTCTTGGTGGTTGTATCGCTTACGGCTATCTTTCTGTACCAGACTTACTGGCTTGTAAACCTCTATAATACCATGTACAGCTCTATGAAACGCAGCATCAACGAGGCTATTCATATGAGTGATTACGAGGAAATGATGCATCGTGTGAAGGCTCTTCGGGCCGATAACAACGGACAGCATGGCACTATAGAGTTCTCGGCCGGCAGTTCCGCCAACAGCAGCATGGTATTCGGGGCTACATATATCAAGGGCCAAAAGCCGAAAGAGTATATGAATGTGGTGAAGAAAATGTCGGAAAAAGGCAACAAAGTGATTGTTATAGACGACGGGAACGAGCACACCACCGTGAATAGTCCCGACTCCCAAGTGTCTGCACTGAACGTTAATCAAGACTTTTCCACCATGCTTAAAGACCGTAACAATATGGAGGAATTGCTCAACTACCTACAACGGGGGCTGCATTCGGGCTTGGATGTGATGAGCGATCCCGATGCAAAGTACTTCGACAGTCAGCTTACAAAGCACCTGAATGATTTGGGCATAACCGCTGCCCACAGGTTGTTGTATCTCGAAAGCGGCAGCACGCCCGACTCGTCTTATACTTATACCGATACTGTAGCGGCCATCGGAACGGGTATTAAAGGTAAGATGGAGACCTATCGCTATGCAACCGACCTGAACAGCCATCGCACATATCTGTTGCAACTGCCCCCAATACAGCGGGTAGTGCTCCGGCAGATGGCGGGTATTCTTGCTACTTCGCTCTTCATTATGCTTATTCTCGGCTTCTCGTTCTACTACCTTATGCGTACTATTCTGCGCCAACGTACGCTCGATGAAATGAAGACAGACTTCACAAACAATATGACACACGAGCTCAAGACGCCCATCTCTGTGGCTTATGCAGCCAATGATGCCCTGCTGAATTTCGGGGCTGCGACCGATCCTCGCCGCATGCAAGAGTATCTGAAGGTGTGTAAAGAACAGTTAGAACGACTAACTAATTTGGTTGAACAGATACTCTCGATGAGTATGGAGCGCCGTAGAACGATGAAACTCGATGTGACTGACGTGCCTGTAAAGCCGCTTGTCGATGCCGTAGTGCGCCAACAGCAGCTGAAGGCAGACCGCGAAGCGGAGATAACCGTCGTAGTGGAGCCTCCCGATATGACGGTACGTGCCGACCGGCAGCATCTTTTTCATGTGATAAGCAATCTGGTCGACAACGCCGTTAAGTATTCACGCGGCAAAGCTATGGTGGAGATACGGTGCACGGGAAGTACGATTTCCGTTGCCGATCATGGCATCGGCATACCGCAGGATAAGCAGAAATATGTTTTCGACAGGTTCTATAGAGTGCCCGATGGTAACCTGCATAACGTGAAGGGCTACGGTCTCGGACTGTATTACGTAAAAAGTATGATGGATAAGTTCGGCGGACGTGTCGACGTGGAGAGTAAGGTAGGGCAGGGAACCGTATTTAATTTACATTTCAATGGATAGGATCAGCGTACTTTTAGTAGAGGATGAGCAGACGTTGGCGATGATCATAAGAGACACGCTCAATGCGCAAGGCTTCGATATTGCCGTAGCCTGCGACGGACAAGAGGGGCTTCGGCGGTTCGCAGAGGTGCATCCCGACGTGGTTGTGGCCGATGTAATGATGCCGCGTATGGATGGTTTCGAGATGGTACACCGTCTGCGGCGTATCGATAAACATACGCCGGTGCTCTTCCTTACAGCCCGTTCGGCGGTCAATGATGTTGTGCATGGCTTCGAATTAGGGGCCAACGATTACTTGAAGAAGCCCTTCGGAATGCAGGAACTTATAGTGCGTATCAGGGCTTTATTGGGAAGAGCCGCCGTTAGCGATGGCATGCAACGGCATAAGAGCGGGTGGGTGGAGATCGGAAAATATGCATTCAACCCTGTTTCGCAGTGTCTGCAATATGAAGATACGGTAGAGGAATTATCGCATCGCGAGGCGGAAATCCTGCGTAGGCTTATCGAAAAGTGCAACGAGATGGTACTTACACGCGACATATTGCTCGATCTGTGGGGTGATGACAGCTTTTTCAACACCCGCAGTCTGCAGGTATTCATCACCAAGCTACGCCATAAATTGGCCAAGGATAATAGTCTTCGCATCGTTAATGTGCGCGGTTTCGGTTATAAACTCATCCAATCATAGCTCGTTAAGGCAGGGAGTAGGCAAAATAATAAGAGAAAACAGAACAGATATACCCTTTCTAACTTATCCCTGTAGAAGGAGGATAAAAAGAAAATAAGTAGCCTCTTGATTTGACGTCTATAATTCTTTGGTGATAGACATATTGCAAATGAATTCCCGTGAGTGCCTATCTAAGGCGGACAGACGGGCAATGTAAAGTGCTCAGATATGCCATCTAAGCATTTTAGATGGGACAACTGTCTTTGCCGTATGATATGCCTTGCAAAATAAGGGAGGTTTTATAACCATAGAACGAGATAAACATTGCGCTCTTTATTTGCCTTTCAAGCTGTGCAAAGCCTGCCGGGCAGAGGTGGCAATGTCTGCGTTTTTACTGTTTGCAAGGGCTTGGTAATTCGCGATGGCATTCTTCTTATCGCCCGTCTTTTCGTAGCATATCGCAAGATTAAAGGCAACGATATCGTCTTCGGGAGCGTCTTTATGGATGGAAGCAAACAGGGGCAACGCTTCCGCATAATTGCCCTTCATGGCTAAAAGAGAGGCTTTGTTAGATCTGAGACGGATGTCTTCAGGGTATGCAGCCAACACTATTTCGTTCAATTCGTATGCCGGTTTGTTGTCGTTTATATCGAGTAACTGGTTAAAATAGTCTTGCATCGTGTCTATAAGGAACTCTTTACCGTCGGCAAAGGGTTTGTTCAGCGTCCATAACCATTGGTTACGATTCGTTTTCGAGTGCTCTATAACTTTGCTAAGTTGACTTAGAGCGTCGTCATACAGCCCTTGTTTCAGCAACATGTGTACCTTTCCGAAAGGCAAGTCTATGCGGTCGGGATACTTCCTTATGCCCTCATCTATTTTTGCATAGGCTATTTGCATGAGTTTGTCGTTATATTCGGTTTGCCCAGACAGGTAGCCGACAACATTTTTCGTGGTATCATTCTGCAATTCCAGATATTGTTCCCCGTCGGCAGGCTTAACGGTCGACAGACTTAGAACTTCTTCCATTGCGCGTTTCACATAATAGTTGTACCACGCGGCAATAACGTCCGGCGAATTCGGTTCGGCCTTCTCCCACTGGTAGATGCAGTCTTTCAGCGCGATAGTATCGCCGTCGTTCAGCAGTTTCTTGTACTTGTCGAACCATTCCTGCTGCGCATTGAGCGTGCCGGTTGCTAAGGCAACGAATGTTATTGCAAGAAATAATCGTTTCATATACGGATGTTTGTTGGTTATACAAGGCGAAGATAATATAATATTTCCATACATGGAGCATTTGAAGAGCGGAAATATAAAAAGAACAGAATAATTTTCTTTCTTGTAAAAACGTTATTTTTAATTCTTTGTTTCCGTGGTTCTGTTTCCCGAACCGATACACTCTGTTTGCAGAAACTCGTTGAAACGACTGTGATATCCGTTGAATACGCTGATATCGACTTCGCCGTGTATGCCGCTCACTCGTCCGTCGGGGCACAGCTGCCAGTACACCAGATGCACGTTGGGCTTATATTCTCCGTAGCGTGCAATCCATATATTGTAGTCGCGGATGATATCGGGAGCTTCGGGAAGATGCTTGTTTACGAAACTTTGACTGATATAAAGAACGGGACGAACGCCCGTATGACGCCTTACGATACGCAACCAAGTGCGCACAGAAGTAAAGAGTACCGCCGTTCCACCCATCTTTCGAATTTGTCGGGGCGACGGTTCAACGTCTAAAACCGGTGGGAGATCGCCTGCAAGAAACCGCGAATTTTTCAGGAAGAAACGGGCTTGAGCAGCGGCATCCGATGTGGTTGAGAAGAAATGATAAGCCCCGCAACGAATGTTTTTGTGCCGTGCAGCGGCGTAATCCGCATGGTAATATCGGTTTTTAACGGTAATACCTTCGGTCGATTTGATATAACAAAAGCTGACAGGATAGTCGACAGTGCCATTTACGCGTTTGTTACTGATGGTTCCTAAGTGGGTTATACGGATATTATCCCAACGGATTGTGAAACGTTTACGGCCTTTTTCGTGCTGAAAACGCGATATGTCGATGCCATAGATGCGCTCTGTAGTGTACTCCAACCGTTCACCTTTATATATATTATGGTACCACTCGCCCAAACGCAGGTAGGCTCCGGGGGCAACAGAAAAGCCGAAACCCGTGCGCATGTTGTCTTTCCAATGACCTTCGTAGTACTCTCCATCGAATGCAGTGTAGGTTCCTGTGCCCGATGCCGTGCAGTTTCGTTCGAAATCTCCGCGGTAGATACCTGCGCTGTCTGTCCTTATACCGCCGATAAGCGTATCGGCTTGCCATGTTCCCACAATGCGATGTCCTTCACGGTCGGTACATATACCGTGCCCGTATCGCAATCCGTCTTTCCATTCTCCCTCGTATATCACGCTGTCTTTGTACTTCAATCGGCCGTAGCCGTTGTATTTACCGTTGGAATACCCGCCCTGATAGCAGTATGCGCCGGCTTTAACGATGGTCTGTTGGGGATGTTCTATTTCGTTGCAGGCACAGAAGAACAATGCTACAGGCAGTAGACGAAGAAAATAAAACGTTCTTTTCATGGTCGTTTTTGGTTGTTGAAAAGATCGGAAAGGGTGGTTCTGTCAACGACATTTCCGCCGAGCAGGCAGCCCATGAACCATCCGTGTGCGGTGAAAACAGGCGATCCGTCGCCGGCAAGTATGGGGGATATGTCGCATGCATTCCCCGTTTTATCGGCCGGAATAATGGTTGCATGAGTAGAATAGGTGGCAAATAACGGCTCTTGAAGGCCGCCGAAGCCTGTTACAAGTACCTTCCCGTCGTCGTTGGCATGCCATGGAAGCCATCTGAGAGGACTCACTCCCGCGGGTGTTTCTTTGTCCTGTGTTTGCAAAAGATATAGTTTTCCATCGGCAGATATACTCTTTTCTTTGCATATTTGTTGCTGAATACGACCATTGTCATTACGGTAGAAGACCTTGAAAAGGCGCTTGTGGTGCAACGAGAGGGTACATTTTGCGGTATCGATGCTATCGATCAAAGTCGCAAGGCGACGGGTATCGCGCAGCTTGGAGGCAATCCCGACTTCGAAATTTGCTACCATTGCGTAGCCTTCATCCTGTACCCCGTGGGCACGCAGGAAGTATCTAAGCTCGGCATCCTGCAGGCGTAAGCCTTTTAGAAGTCGTTTTAGCCTTGTTTTTTCATGGCTCAATTGCCGACGGATATCGGTTATCACCTTTTTCTCTGCACCGGCGAATGTTGTTATGACTCTTCCCTTGCACGACGGAAAGAGCCACCAACGGTCTATCCAGAAACCTGTCGATCGCCATAGTGTAACCGAAGAGTCGCGATGAACCGATAGCCTGTCGAGCACGGAATCGCCTTTTTCGTCGCTGAAATAGAGCATTGGGCGGCCGTTGACGGCAATTTCGTACCACAAAGACCGTTCGACAATTACTGTCGACTGCACCATCTGCCGGCCCGAAAACCGCCAACTTCTCCATGCACCCAGTAAGGCTGCGGCAATTGCAAGTACGATTATGGGCGGACACAGACTCTTTCTTGCGCAAATACAAGATAACAATCGTTTCATCACAACGCAAAGTTACGATAATTTTTATTGATTGCCAAGGCTTCCGTTTATTTAGACTATCATTATTTTTCGGGGATTGAAATGTGGATTTAATGCCGTTTTAACATCTTTTTATGGTTAAAAAAGCGATGCTTTTATATATAATAAGTACCTTTGTCAACACTTAATACCGTTGCTATTTTACTAAACTGTGGATTATTAAACTAAACAATATTATTGTATGAATAGAATTAAAGTGTTGTTATTTGCCCTGCTTGTCTGTGGTACAACGTATGCTGCAACAACGAAGTACAACAATCCGGTGATTAAAAGAAGTGTTCCTGATCCTACTGTTATAAGGGGCCAAGACGGTTATTTCTATCTTTATGGTACAGAAGATATACGCAATACGCCGATTTTCAAGTCGAGGAACTTGGTTCGTTGGTTATATGTAGGCACGGCATTTACCGATGCAACGCGCCCATCTATGGTTCCCGGCGGCGGTATATGGGCACCCGACATCAATTACATTAATGGGAAATACGTAATGTATTACTCTATGTCTGTCTGGGGAGGGCTTGAAACCTGCGGTATAGGTGTGGCTTATGCCGACAAGCCCGAAGGCCCGTTTACGGATCATGGTAAACTTTTCATCAGTAAAGATATTGGAGTGCTGAACAGTATCGATCCTTTTTATATAGAAGATGGCGGGCATAAGTATCTTTTCTGGGGGAGTTTCCGCGGCATTTACGGCATTGAACTTTCCGAAGACGGCCTCTCTGTAAAAGACGGAGCGGTAAAGAAACAGATCGCGGGATGGTCTATAGAGGCGACATACATTATCAAACACGGCGATTATTATTATCTCTTCGGCTCTCGCGGTACGTGTTGTAATGGTGCAGAAAGTACTTATGAGGTGGTTATGACGCGCTCGAAAGACCTTTTCGGGCCCTATCTGGATAAAGATGGCGATAACATTTTGAACGGTTATAACTTCAGTTGGTTCCTGAATGGCAATGATGTAGTGGCGGGACCCGGGCATAATTCCGAGTTTATACAGGATGACAATGGCCAGTATTGGGTTTTGTACCACGGTTATACCAAGGAAAATCCGGGGCTGGGCAGGCAGGTTTTCCTCGATAAAGTGTACTGGGGAGACGACGGATGGCCATATATAAAGAACAATCAGCCTTCGGCCGAGGAAGACAAACCGGTATTTTCGACTACTGCTATCGATGAGATAGAAGGCGAAAGTGCACTGAACGGAGACATTACAATTTCGCCGCGAATGGTGAAAAACGACTTTACGATCGGCGAAAACGGTACAAAAGGCTTCGCTTGGAGTATCACCGGTCTTAGCGGGGAGATAGTTAAAACGGGAAAAGGCAAGGGCCGTATCGTTGTTGACTGCTATGATGTGCCCGAAGGAATGTATGTGGTAACAGTGAAAAACCACGCAGGCAAAAGTACTGCCAAGATCATTAAATATTGATAGGGCCGACGCCTCTTAAATACGGATGCCTTTCAGACGGATTGCAGGCCTGAAAGGCATTCTTGTTTTATGTCCGTTCCGATGGCGCCGACCGAAGCTCTCGTCGCATTTATTTGCGGTTGTAAGTAATGCCGGGCCAATCGTCTGTGCGGAACGGAGATGCCGGCAATCCTGCTTTGTTCTGCAGGTTACACACGGGATTATCGGCCCATGCGTAGCGTACAGCCACGGGAAATGCTACATCGGGACATGTTACAACTACGTTATTACCGTCGATTACGGCTGTTGCCCAGTGGAACACTCGGTCTACACCGGCTATGCTGAAACCTTTGAGCGCACCGTCTGCTGCTTTCAGACCGCCGTCTGCATGGTCGAAGAAAATACGAATTTTATTTCCCTCCATACGGTATGAGCGGTATATGGGGCCCGAGTAAGCAATTTGCTCGCCATATATAAGCGCCCTTGCCGGCAATGCAAGACGCCTGCCTGCCTCTTGTTTGTTCTTCGGATGTATGTCTTTCGCATCGCCTATATCGATAAGAACTGCCATACCCGTATTCTCCACGTTCAATGCACGCAGCTGAGCCTCGCGCAATTCGGCCCATTCGGAGGGCGCAGGCTCGGCTTTCGTATCCATATAATTGGCCAGCTGTGCAATGTAGAACGGGAAACTATAGCCCCATCTCGTGCGCCAATCGTTGATCATCAGTGGCAACAACGATCGGTATTGGTAAGCCCTACCGGCATTATATTCCCCTTGATACCAAATAACTCCTTTAATCGTAAAAGGTACAAGCGGGTTGATCATGGCGTTGAAGAGTGCCGTAGGTTCATTACCCTTAACGGGCGTTGCTGCCGAAGTCTCGGTGGAATGGGCGAAAACGTCGGTCATTCGCTCCTTATAGTCGGGGTGTGTGGCAAGTGCTCTGCCGCTCGTCCATGCTTCGATAGGCGTTCCGCCCCAGCAACTCTGTATAAGTCCGATGGGTACATGGCAATATTTCTCCAGTTCTCTGCCGAAGAAATAAGCCGTAGACGAAAATTCTTTAATGCTGTTCGCATTGCATACCTGCCATCCGCGGGCCACTGCCGAGAAGTGTTCGGCGGGCTTAGCGGCGGTAACTTTATCGAGTTGCAGCAGTCGGATATTGGGATGTTGCTGCGCTTCCTGCTCTTCGTCTTTGTAATTCATAACCTTTCCCCATCCTTCAATGGGCATCTCCATGTTCGATTGCCCCGAACAAAGCCACACTTCGCCTATCAATACGTTTTTTAGGTCTATGGGTTTTCCGTCTGTAATACGTATGTCGTAGGGGCCGCCTGCCGCGGGTGTTTCTATTATTACCTGCCATTTGCCCTGCTTGTCGGCCTTGGTAACGTAGGTTTTACGGTTCCACGAGGGAGTTACTTTAACGATTTTTCCAGACTTTGTTTCGCCCCAAACGGGCACCGATGCCTGCTGTTGCAGCACCATGTTGTCGGTGAACAGCGGTTGTAACCTTACTTGTGCCCGCACAGACAGCACGCAGACAAGTAATAGGAATGCAATTTTGTTTCTCATGCGTTTATGTTTTATAATGTTTTAAATGGCGGTTTACGGTTACAAAGATACGACGTTTTTCCGATATTCGTAGCAAATGTTTCGGATAAATGGCACTTTTATGCGAGACAGATATATCCCATAAGGTGCATAGACGGTGTGTCTGTAGGACATATATGTATCATCTATCCGAGACAGAAATATGCACTGTTTCGTTTTTTTTACTATCTTTGCAACGTGATGGTGCCCAAAAGCATACTTTATGTGGCATTTGGAGGAGCCTTAGGTGCGGTGTTGCGCTTCGTTGTATCGCGGTTCTTGCAAGAACATGCAGCCACGATATTTCCCGTAGGCACCATGATTGTGAACCTTGTGGGGTGCCTGTTGATAGGTGTTGTCTGCGGTTTTGCCGATGAAAAGGCTTTGTATGTGAAATCTAAATATATTATTTACATCATGAAAAAAACATTATTTATCGCATTATTGCTCATGGCTTCGGTCGGCACATGGGCACAACAGTTGTCGTTCAGCCGGCTGAAAATCCACGAAGGCGATAACCCTGAATGGAAAAATCCCGATTTCAACGACAGTAATTGGAACGAGGTGGATGTACAAGGTTCGGCAAACAGGAATATTATCGATAAGCCCGACAGCTACAGTTGGTACCGAGTAAAGTTTGTTTTGCCGTCGGCCATGCTCGAAAAATCGACGCTTAAAAAGGTGTTGCAGTTGTATCTCGGTAAGATAGACGATGCGGACGAGGCTTATCTGAACGGGCATTTCATAGGCTCTACCGGCCGTATGCCGGAGCAAACGGGAGGATATGTTGGCGCTTGGGAAGAGGAACGCCGTTACGAGGTAGGCGCACAAAGTCCGTTTGTACATTGGGGTAAGGAAAACGTGTTGGCCGTAAGAGTGTACAATGGCGGCGGACAAGGCGGCATGTATGGCGGTCCGATAATATTGAAAGTACCGGATTTGATCGATGGAATGGGCATAAATTTCTCTGAGACCAAGGCTAAAAGAGGCATGATGTGCCAGTGCCGTTTGGACAATGCTTTCAAACAGCAGCAAAAGGGAGTGCTCACATTGACGCTGTTCGATCCGGAAAGCGGTGCTATCTTGGCTACAGTTACTCATAAGGTAGCCTTGAAAGGAAATACGAATAAAACGTATGTCATGGCTTATGATACTGACCGTTTGCTGCGTATGAAAGCTGTGTATCGTGATGACGCTACGGGTAAGGAGGCTGTACGCAGTTATACGCCGAAATATATCCTTACTCCGAAAGCGCCGGCTGCACCGCGTATAAACAGTGCAGAGCGCTTCGGAGTACGACCGGAGTCGCCTGTAATCTACCGTATTCCTGCATCCGGCGAGCGTCCTATGGTATTCTCGGTGCGCAATCTGCCCGAAGGACTTGCGCTCGATGCCGAACATGGCATTATCAGCGGTACGCTGAAAGCCGGCGGGGAGTACGAAATGACGCTCGTGGCCGAGAACAGCAAAGGTGCCGATGAGCGCAAATTCACCATTTGTGTGGGCGACAAAATAGCGCTGACTCCACCGATGGGGTGGAATAGTTGGAACTGCTGGGGCCTTAGTGTGTCGCAGGAAAAGGTGATGTCTTCCGCTCAAGCGATGATAGACAAGGGACTTACCGATTACGGATATGCCTATATCAATGTAGATGATGCATGGGAAGCGCCGCAACGCAATACGGATGGCACCATTGCAGTGAACGAGAAATTCCCCGATATGGCCGGATTGGGCAGATGGTTGCATGGTAACGGGCTGAAGTTCGGTATATATTCTTCTCCCGGAGACCGTACCTGCGGCGGCTATTTGGGCTCTTTAGACCACGAAGAACTCGATGCACGAACGTATAACAGTTGGGGTGTGGATTATCTTAAGTACGACTGGTGCGGCTATTCCCGCGTGTTCGATGCGGAAAAGGATCATAGCACGGCTGCTTATGTACGCCCCTACCTGAAGATGGAGCGCTATCTACGCCTCATGCCTCGCGATATATTCTACAGTCTTTGCCAATATGGCATGGCTAAAGTATGGGAATGGGGCCACGCAGTGGATGCTAATTCGTGGCGAACAACGGGAGATATCACCGATACATGGGAGTCGTTGTACGACATTGGGTTCGTACAACAGGCGGAACTTTATCCATATGCCGGCCCCGGACATTGGAACGATCCCGATATGTTGATAGTTGGAAAGGTGGGATGGAGTGCGAATTTGCGCGATACACGCCTTACTCCCGACGAACAGTACACACACATAAGCCTGTGGACTCTACTGTCTGCCAACATGTTAATAGGCTGCGACATCAGTCAGATAGACAATTTTACGCTAAATCTTCTTTGCAATAACGAGGTTAATGCCATAAACCAAGACGTTTTGGGCAAGCAGGCAAGGCGCGTAGTCGTAGATGGCGACATTCAAATATGGGCAAAACCTTTAAACGATGGCAGCCATGCAGTAGGCATATTCAATGTGGGAACCGACGACAGGAGAGTGGATTTCGCGAAATACTTCGATGAAATGGGCATAAAACAACAGAAAACCGTGAGAGATTTATGGCGGCAGAAAGATCTGAATCCGGCACAAACAACCTACTTCATACCTACACATGGGGTGAAATATATTAAGGTAACGTATTGATACTCGTACCGAGCTGTACAGGAACAACTATCGGGAGCGGAGCGTAGAACGTGCGGTTTATGCTCCGCTTCGTACTGTGCGGTTCTGCAACACAATGCATGTATGCAACAAAAACACGGTTTTATTTTGTCTTCTCAGCTATTTACAGTATTTTTGCACATATAACTCGAAAATGCAACAAGCATGAAAATTTCCAATTTCTTTTCTATTGTAGCCATCGTACTGGCCGCAATAACTGTAAGTTCTTGCAACAGCCGTAAGTTTCAGGTGGGCGGTACGATTGCAGATGCCAAGGATTCTACGCTCTATTTTGAGAACATGAGTCTGAATGGTCCGGTAGTTGTAGACTCGGTAAAACTCGATGCAGACGGCACATTCCTATTTAAGAGCGATGCCGGGGAGGCGCCGGAATTCTATCGTTTGCGCATTGCAGACCAGATAATCAATATATCTGTCGACTCTACAGAGACAATTACCGTAAAAGCAGCTTATCCTTCGATGGCTTACCAGTATGAGATAAGCGGATCGGAAGACTGCTCCAAAATCAAAGAACTGGCACTGTTGCAAATGCGGTTGCAAGGACAAATCAACGCAATAGCGCAAAATCCCGACCTTGGAGTAGATGCCATGAACGATAGTATAGACAGGATAATGCAGGCATATAAGGCGAACGTGAAGATGAATTATATCTATAAAGAGCCGATGAAAGCCTATGCATACTTCGCATTGTTCCAGACTGTGAGGCTTGGAAATACCGTTTCGCTGATATTCAACCCGCGTAGTAGTGCGGAAGACATTAAGGCTTTTGCTGCCGTTGCTACCAGTTGGGACACGTATTATCCCGATGCAGAGCGCGGAAAGAACCTGCACAACATTGCCATAGAGGGCATGAAAGATGTACGCATTATACGTAATAAGATGGCACAGACGCTGGATGCTTCTAAAATAAATACCAGCGGCGTGCTCGATATCGTACTGCAAGACAATAAAGGAGTTACTCGCAAGCTCACCGACCTGAAGGGGAAAGTGGTGTTCCTCGACTTTCATCTGTTTTCGGGCGAGGGCTCTACCAAGCGTATTATGATGTTGCGCGACCTATACAACAAATATCATGCGGCCGGATTTGAGATATATCAGGTGTCTATAGATCCCGATGAACACTTCTGGAAGACACAGACAGCGGCGCTGCCATGGGTGAGCGTGCGCGATGAAAACGGTGTTAACAGCCGGTATCTTATAAGTTATAACGTACAACAGCTACCTACTTTCTATCTTCTTGGGCGCGATGGCGTGGTATATAAGCGCGATGTGCAGATCAAAGACATAGATGCCGATATCAAGGCATTGCTCTCGCGAGGCGGCTAAAATAAGGATCTTTTTATGGCAAACGCAGTGCATGAACGAAACAGTCTGTACGTTGCGTTTTCGTTTTTCGATAAAATATAGAAGATAGAGTACCGGTTTATTGTCTTTATTTCGTATATTTGTCGATGATGTTCTATACATGTAAGCTCGATAAACGGATGGTTTAATTTGGGAAAAACCATGTACCGCAAACGGTTACTGTCATTCATACCTCTTATTCTTATGGGAAGTACCTGCCATGCACAGCAGTTCTGTCTTGAGAAAAAGACCGACAGTTTGTACATACTTGTATTGACCACCGATTCTACCCCTGATGAATGGCGCCTTCCATACCCCGTCTATCGGTTTTGTACGGGCGATGTAAACGGCGATGGCAGTATAGATGCTATAGTTGGAGTTGTCAAACGTACGCGTTTTTATAAAGATATGGGGCACCGATTGTTTATTTTTAAGAACAAACGAGGCTATGTCCGTCCGCTTTGGATGGGTTCTAAATTGGGCGGAATACTACAGGATTTTCGTTTTACGGATGGCAAAGTGCGCAGTTTGGAGACCACTGTAGACGGCAAATATGTGGTGGCCGAGTACAGTTGGTTATCGTTTGGTCTGTCGTTCGAACGTTTCTTGTGTAAAGAAGTCGGACGTAACAAAGCAGTTAAAATATTTAATCGTTAAAAACTACGAGGAAATTAATTACTATTATCTTATTGCTCTTCGCGGCATACAGCGTTTGGGCACAAAAGAAAAGTATTATCATTTCCGGTAACGGACATATCGATGTAGAGAAACTTAACAAGCCTATTGATCTTAATATGGACTTGTCTAAGCTCACTATGAGCGAGCTCCGTGTGCTACGTAATTCCTTTGCTACGCGGCAAGGTTATGTGTTTATGGAAGCCGACCTGCGCAGTTTGTTCTCACAAACATCGTGGTACGAGTCGTTGATGTGGAAACGTTTCGAACCTAAAGACCGTGAAGTTTGGGGCTTTTTTGATAAAGAAGGAATTTATAACGAGGCTCTTATTCATTGTACAAAGGAAGAGTTGCAGTTTATTAATCGCATTCAAGAACGCGAAGATGAACTCGTTAGAAATGATGGAAATATAAGAGAAGACGGTTCTGTGAATATGAGAAACCTGATAAACCCATATCAGGTGGAGCGTTTCGATCCCAAATTAAAGGCCGCTTTGGGCGAAAAAGGCTTCGCAATCGTACCGTCTAACGGGCTTCAGCTGTTCCATGTGTACGAAAAGAACGACTATAGTAACTTCCCAAGTTTTGTAACTACCGATCTTTATTTACAGCTTTTCCATCTTTATTTCGACTCAGTGTTACGCGAGATCGAGGAAAACAAATTCCATGCTATGCTCATGCAATTGAGTCAGGATATGTATCGGCACTTTTCGATTATGGCAAACGACAGGTCTACTCCGTCTGTTTTAGCTGATAATACGGCATGGTGTCAGGCGTATTTCGGTGTAGCTGTCGGTCTTCACTTCTCCCGCTTTACAGCAAAAGATAGATGCCCGACGCATCATAGATGCCGGTGCCGACTGCATGATATGCCACCATACACACACCTTACAGACTATAGAAATCTATAAGAACCATACGATTTATTACAGCATAGGTAACTTCATATTAGACCAAAACAAACCGCTGAACACCGCTGCATGTATGGTGAAACTGGAAATAAGCAAGCACTCGGCACAGTTGGAAACCATTCCCATCAAGTCGGGGTTATGCGTAAAACTGGCTAAGGAATAACAACTTTCTTGATTGCTCCGGCAGCACGTATGATATAGATGCCCTTGCGATCGATCTTAACCGTATTTATTCCGCTTGCAACAGTGGTGCCATCGGTAGCGTAGACAACAATTTTGCCTTGCGCAGAGACCAAACCTTCCGATGAAACCGTGATATTTTGATTGGGATATACCAATTCTTCGATCCCGTTTATTACGGCTTCCATCATCTTAAAACGGAAATTATTTTCAATTAAGGTATTGATAACATTTAGTCCAGACACTTTGTATTTGCCCGATACATCGACGCCTGCGTAGTCCATCATTACCATTCCGGCGGGCCCGGTGTGGTTTCTATTGGCGAAATAATCAATCACTGTTTTGTTTGTAACCGATGCATTATGGCGATATCCATCGGATAAAGAGACGGTATTTCCAAATATATTCTGCATAAGCGAATAGCCTGATGTATGATTGATTACCCATGGAGCCTGCTTTCCGTTATCTGTATTGCGAGCAGTAGAGAAGTCGAGCATCGTTATAATGGCTTGCACCTTGGTTTCCAACGCACCGTTTGCAGAGGTGTCATAAAAGTCTTGCACATAAAGAGAGCCCGAAGACGACGCCCCTGAGATACTTGCTCTGCCCTGACTTGGGAAGTCTGCTGCATGACTCCAGCCCGTAACGTAGCCTCCGATGGGCACCGAATTATACGTATCGCGGCTCAATACGAGGATTTTTCCGCGCAGATTGCCCACGGTGAGGTCAGGTTTATAGTCGGCAAACAGCCCTTTATAGGCATCGGAAGTAAGAATTTCTCTCATCATATTGCCCCATTGGGGATGGTTTTTGTCGGCATCGTTTTCGTGACGCATAATGACAATAGCAAATTCCGTAGGGTTCTTTGCAAGTTTCTCGCGCAAAATATCGATGGCATCGGTAAATTTTATTTTCGTTTGCATGATGCCATGAAAGATATGCAAACCCTTAATTTTGCCAAAACGTGTATGTACTGCCGGTCGAAGATCGAATGCCCGAACGCCGCAGTCCCATTGTTCGGCGAGCGTTTTATCCTGTGTTAGGGCATATAGGTTGCCCAGAAGTGCAACGAGGGGGGTAAACCCTTCGCCGGTAGAAGCATCATGTGTGCCCGGTATAGATAACTGCGACACGTATGTATTGTCGCTAATGCGTGCCAACCAATTATCTGCAAGCAGATTGTGAGAACTTATCAGGCACGCGATAAGAACGGTACAGATTTTTCGAGTCATAGAATTTATTACTTTTGTTTATGTTTTGATAGATTATAGTTTTTACGTCTTTGTCAGAAACTTTGCAGCCATGATTTCAGTTCAAGTAGCATTTCGATGTGATACTTGAACGAACTATTCATGCCATATCCATGTCCACCGGAGGGATACACATGCAGCGATGCCGGTACATCGTGCTTGTAAAGCTCCATATAATAGTTTACGCCGTTGGCAGGTTGCACTACATGATCGTCATCAGATAGAACTATGAAAGCTCTCGGAGTGCTACGTGTCACCTGCATGTCGTTGCTATAGTTGCGTTCATCCTTCTTTTGAGCCTCTTTCCCGAGTAAATTGTCGTGCGATCCCTGATGTGTAAAGCCCGGTTGCATGGTAATTACCGGATAAAAAAGTATCTGAAAATTGGGCTTTGCATCGCCTGTACTGTGGGTAGCTATGGTAGATGCGAGGTGTCCGCCGGCAGAAAATCCCATGATACCGATATTGTTTGCATCGATATGCCATGCGGCTGCGTTTTTTCTTACTAATTTAATGGCTTGTTCGGCATCGCTGACAGGAGCCATAGGTATGCCATGCGGCAGCCGATACTTGAGCACTATTGCGGCTATTCCCATATTATTAAAGAAGGAAGACCAATCGGTTCCTTCGTGTATCATGGCAAGACCTTCGTATCCTCCGCCCGGGCAAATGACCACAGCACGCCCTGTTGACTTCTTTACATCGGGCAAGAACACTTTCACTTTAGCCGTATCGGCACCGAAACCTGTATCGTATGGGGCTTTTCCGCTCCATAAATTCAGCTCGAAAGTATTCTGTGCACCAGTGGTAAGCGCCAGCATCAATAAGCTAAGAATAGTAAATGGTCTTGATAATTTCATGTCGATATTTTGATTGTTTATTGGTTATTTTAATAACAAAGACAGTGCAAACCGAACACAAAGAAGCCTGCTTCTATTTGTTGAGGTGCGGTTTATTTTATGCAAAGATACATTATTTTTTGTATATTCGAATAAAAAGTTGTTTTTCTTTGTGCAAAATGTTGGGAGAAGACCGGCTTGTTTAATAAATTAAAGCGAGTTTTCCGTTCCTTTCTTGTTGTGAGATATATTTAATGGAGTTTTGGCGCAACCAAAATACACCGTATGTGTATCTTCGATAAACTGCACTCCTGTCTTGTTTACATATACCTCCTGATTTGCTTAAAATAACAGTCTGTTGTTTCATTTTATTCGGCTTTTGTTTCTTATACTTTTATTTAAATTCAGCTTAATTGTATGATTATTTCAAATTATTGTACTTTTTTACGATAATTTGCATTATCTTTGTCATCATAAAAGTGAATACTTGTTATGCATTTATTGGAGAAATTTAAGTATTGTCCGGCATGTGGAAGTCATCATTTCAATGCCTCTACCGAGAAAAGCAAGAAGTGTGATAACTGCGGTTTTGAGTTCTTTCTTAATCCAAGTGCTGCATGTGCGGCCTTTATATTGAACGATAAGGGGGAACTTCTTGTAGAACTACGGAAGAATGAGCCTGCAAAAGGCACGTATGATCTGCCCGGTGGTTTTGCCGATGTGGGCGAAACAAGCGAGGAAGGCATAAGAAGAGAGGTGGAAGAAGAGACTGGTCTTGAGGTTACAAGTACGAAGTATCTGTTCAGTTTGCCCAATAAATACCGCTATAGCGAGATAGATATTCCTACACTCGATATGTTTTATCTCTGCGAGGTGGCTGATACGTCGAAACTAAAGGCTGCCGATGATGCCGCCGAATGTATGTGGATGAAGCTCGAAGATGTCCATACAGAGCAATTCGGACTGCGCTCTGTGCGCCAAGGACTGTATCAGTTTTTGGAATACATGAAGAAATAAATTCTGCCGCTCTACAGAGAAAAATGCCATAAAAATACTGTCTGCCGAAATTCAGTGTCGTTTGTAAACCCCGAATTTCGATAGAATACTTGTCAATATCAACGGACCGAAAAGCAAGCATACTTGTAAAGGTATGAAATATAAGGCAACGGTATGACACTGACAATATCTTTTTCGTCATGCTGTCACGGTATTATGCGCTGAATAACTCTTTTAATACATGGAACGATTTGAGTTCGGGAAAGTTTGGAATGTGGAGACTGTAATAAGAGAGAATAATTTCGGCACAGCGGTTTCTCTGTTCTCGCGTCATTTTGAACAAGTGCATGGATTCATAATTCATACGAGTAAGAGTGTGGATGCGTGCAGCCTCTTCAGGGTGAAGAAAGTCGGGGTGAAGCGGTGCTGAAGCGGTAAAACATGCATTCCTCAGATCGAAATAGATATTATGGTTGTGATTGTCGAGATTTGGAAAGAAGCCGATAAACTTCGAAAGTCTCATCATGAAGACAAGGTGGAAGTTGGCAATGTTGCCTTGTGAGGCATCGAGCCACTTAATACTTGCCTCGATATATCGGAATAAAGGCTCGTTCTGTTGCTCGCTTCGAGTACTGTAATTCAGAAAATCAGCAAGAAAAAGCAATATCGTTAGCTTATAAGGATCGACTGGGATGTTGGAAAAGGGAGTCTCTATTCTTGCATTTTTAAGTCGCTGAAGTTTGGCGTTCTGTCTGAAGTCGAATTCTATATCGAGTATCGTCAATGGTTGGAAGAATTGTTTTTTTATTTTTGCTTTCGGATTTTTGGATATCTGTTGAATGAAAGATACGCGACCACAAGCTTCTGTAAATAGGTCTACGATCAGTTGGGCGTCGCCGAATTTCAGCAAATGGAATACTATAGCTTTGGTTTTTATAAGCATGAAGAATAATTTTAAAGCGAAAATATAAAAAAACGGCGATATAATAAAGATTTATTTGATAAAATTTGGCAGGTAAAGAAAAAACATCTAACTTTGCACCCGCAAATAAAATCGCATGGTCCCTTCGTCTATCGGTTAGGACGAGAGATTTTCATTCTCTAAAGAGCAGTTCGACTCTGCTAGGGACTACATAAAATATAAGAAGAATTTAAAGATGGCAAATCACAAATCATCACTTAAAAGAATCCGTCAGGATAAAGTTAAGACTTTGCACAATAAATATTATGCAAAGACTATGCGTAATGCTGTTCGTAAATTGCGCGCGATGACTAATAAGGAAGAAGCAGTAAAGTTTTATCCCGAAGTTCAGAAAATGTTGGACAAATTGGCTAAGACCAATATTATTCATAAGAACAAAGCCGCTAACTTAAAGTCGAGTTTAGCTCTGCATATTAATAAGTTGGTATAATTTCCAACTTGGTATAATTAGTACGAAGGTCGTACTCCAGTAGGAGTGCGACCTTTTGTCATTTGTGCAGAATTATTGTAGTGTTTTTTTCTTCTTCGATATTTATGAAAACTGCTATTGCAGAATGGTAGACAAGTGTGATGAGGAACTGAACGGAAATACGAAATGCGAATAATTTTCCGAGTGCGTATAAAGATGACAGGAAGTGATAGGGTTTCATTTTGTTTTACGCATTTTTAGTAACAAATTATTTCGTTATATGTTCTTTTTTTATTATCTTTGCAAGAAATATATAGTAAAGAAAATGGCAGATATTCAAAACAACGAGAATAATTATTCGGCCTCCAATATCCAAGTACTTGAAGGACTTGAGGCGGTGCGTAAACGCCCTGCAATGTATATTGGCGATATCAGTGAGAAAGGCCTTCATCATTTGGTGAACGAAACCGTAGATAACTCTATTGATGAAGCCATGGCCGGATATTGTACCGACATTGAGGTAACGATCAACGAAGATGAGTCGATAACGGTTCAGGACAATGGTCGTGGTATTCCCGTTGATGAGCATAAGAAATTGCACAAGTCGGCACTCGAAGTTGTTATGACGGTTCTTCACGCCGGTGGTAAGTTCGATAAAGGCTCTTACAAGGTCAGTGGTGGTCTTCATGGTGTAGGTGTGAGTTGTGTGAATGCACTTTCATCGCATATGCTTTCGCAAGTGTTTCGCGATGGCAAAATATATCAGCAGGAGTACGAAAAGGGGAAAGCGCTGTATCCCGTTAAAGTAATGGGCACGACAGACGAGCGCGGTACGCGTCAACAGTTTTGGCCAGATAAGACAATCTTTACAACAACCCATTATCAGTGGGATATCATTGCCCGCCGTATGCGTGAGCTTGCTTATTTGAATGCAGGTATTAAGATTACGCTGACCGACTTGCGTGCCAATGAAGAGGGAAAACCACGCGTGGAAGTCTTCCATGCTAAGGATGGATTGAAAGAGTTCGTGCGTTACGTAGACCGGCACCGTACCCATCTTTTCGACGATGTTATTTATCTGAAAACCGAGAAGCAAGGAATTCCAATCGAAGTCGCTATTATGTATAATACGGATTACTCCGAGAATATACATTCATATGTAAACAATATAAATACCATAGAGGGAGGAACTCATCTTTCGGGTTTCCGTACAGCACTTACTCGTGTGTTGAAAGCATATGCCGATAACGATCCCGTTATTTCGAAACAAATCGAGAAAGCCAAGATAGAGATTGCTGGCGAAGACTTCCGTGAAGGACTTACGGCTGTAATCTCCATCAAAGTTGCCGAGCCCCAGTTCGAGGGACAGACGAAGACTAAGTTAGGCAATAGCGAGGTGTCCGGAGCGGTGCAACAGGCGGTGGGAGAGGCCTTGACCAATTATCTTGAAGAGCACCCTGCTGAGGCAAAAAAGATTTGTGAAAAGGTAGTTCTTGCAGCAACAGCACGTATTGCCGCCCGAAAGGCTCGTGAAAGTGTGCAGCGTAAGAACTTCATGTCGGGAGGAGGACTGCCCGGCAAGTTGGCTGACTGTTCCAACAAAGATCCTAAAGACTGTGAGATATTCCTCGTTGAGGGCGACTCTGCCGGTGGTTCTGCCAAGCAAGGACGCGACAGATATACACAGGCAATTTTGCCGTTGCGCGGAAAGATTTTGAACGTAGAGAAGGTGCAGTGGCATAGAGTGTTCGAAGCGGAGTCGGTAATGAATATCATTCAGAGCATCGGAGTGCGTTTCGGCGTAGAAGGAGAAGACGATCGTGAGGCGAATATCGACAAACTACGCTACGATAAGATTATCATCATGACCGATGCCGACGTCGATGGTTCGCATATCGATACACTGATCATGACATTGTTCTATCGTTTCATGCCGAAAGTTATCGAAGATGGGCATCTTTATATTGCCAATCCGCCGCTCTACAAGTGCTCTTATAAGAATAAGGTAAGCGAATATTGTTATACCGAACAGCAGCGTCAAGCATTTTTTGATAAGTATGCAAACGGGGATGAGGATGCAAAGAGCATCCATACACAGCGCTATAAAGGTCTTGGTGAGATGAACCCCGACCAGTTATGGGAGACTACAATGGACCCGAAGTCGCGTTTGTTGAAGCAAGTAAATATCGAAAATGCCGCTGAGGCAGACGAGATATTCTCCATGCTTATGGGTGACGATGTTGAACCACGCCGCGAATTTATCGAGCAGAATGCTACTTATGCAAATATTGATGCTTAATTCGGTATCTTTATATTAAAGGAAATATCAGAAAATATCCAACCGCTTTCGAAAGTATTTAAAACAACTTTCGAAAGCGGTTGTTTCTTGTAAGCAAATTGCATGTTTTGCAAAGTCGACAATGGCATTGTGTATAAAATCTGTTTCTCTCTCTTCTCTTATCCATAATTATTCCATCATTGCTTTCTTCCATTTTCTTATCTTCATTTTAAATATACAGAAAGGAGCGACAGTATCAATGTGGATAAACTTGTAAACCTTCCATACAGTCATTTGGATAGCTCCATCTGCCTATATTCTTTGGTGTGGACGAAAGAGTTTATTCTCTGATATAGTATCAATAAGTTTGCAAATAGCTTGAACATTTTGAAGCCATTGGTAGGCGTATACATGGCCAATCAACTTGTTCGTCAGCTGAGAAAATGGATCGTACAGGCAGTTTGTAAGGACGTTATTTCTCTACGGTAGTTATTTTAATTGGTGTCCTTATTTTTTCATCATCACTTCTACGGCGCGCTTTAGCTGTTCATCGTTACCGTTAAGATAGTCTTCCGGTGTGTTATAAACTTCAATGTCAGGATCGAGTTGGTTATTTTCGCCGAAATTGCCACGCATATCCCGACAGCCTACCTGCGGTATGCCGAATACCATGCTGTTATCCATAAGCGTCTCCCACCATACAGCTGTCATCGTTCCGGCAACGGGGGTGCCTATCAATTTGCCGATACCGAGCTCCTTATATATAAAGGGGAAACCGTGCCCGTTGCTGTAATCGTCTTCGCAGATCATAACACAAGAAGGTTTCACCCATTTGTTCCATGGATCATAACCTATATATTTACCGTTCGGAACGAAGCTCTGATATTGCTTACCGCTTAAGAGCGTGCACAAATCATCGTGTAACCAGCCACCTCCGTTATGGCGTTCATCCACGATAACAGCATCTTTCCGGCGGTTCTTATCGCTTAGCAGTTCGCTGAATACAGTACGATAACTTTCACTGTTCATCGCTTTAACATGCACATAAGCCAGCTTTCCGTGCGACAGACTATCCACAATCCGGCGGTTGCGGTCTACCCATCTTTTGTACAACAGTTCTTGTTGAGCGCTTTTGCTAATGGCCTTCACCGTTACATCGAAGCGTTTTTTCGTTGAGGGGTTGAAAACAGTAATACGGAGCGGTTTGCCTGCTTTACCGTCGAGTATGTAGTTATAATCCTTTCCGGCAAGTATTTTCTCACCATCTATCTTTTCTATTACGCATCCGGCATCTACTCCGGTGTTCTTAACGGCAAAAGGTCCGCGCTTGATAACTTCTTCCACTTTCAGTCCGTCGCCCATGTATGCAGGATCGAAGAACAATCCCAACGCGGCAGTATTCAGGTTCGTCCCATTCGGATAATAGCGGGCACCGGTGTGAGAGGCATTCAATTCGCCGAGCATCTCGCTAAGCATGTCTCGAAAGTCGTAATTATTGTTGATATAAGGCAGGAACTTGGCGTAAGTCTTCTTGCAACTTTCCCAATCTATACCGTGCAAATCGGGTTTGTAGAATTTATCCTTTACCTGTTGCCAAATATGGCCGAAGAGATATTCGCGTTCCTGATACGGCCGATAGTTGAAACGTGCTTCGAAGTCGATGTTTTTGGATGAACCTTTCGAAATGTCTATCTGTTTTATGGAATTGCCTGTACAAAGATAGATATTCTTAAAGTTTTTATCGGCAAGAAGGTCGCCCCTTCCCACATTCTTCATCACAATTTCGGTTTTGTTTTCCTTTAGATCGTGCTTCCAAAGGTCGTATCCCCCTTCGAAAGCGGCCTGATAATACAACGTATCGCCCCCCGGACTGAGCAAAGCATCACCGAGTCTCGACGAATTTACCGTCAGTCGGAGCACTCGGTCGCGGCAGTTATCAAGGTCGAACTTCAATATTTCTTCTTTCTTCGGTTTCTTTTTCACCGTTACGTCTACAGTCTTTTGCTCCTTGGCGGCAGCCTCTTCTTTCTTAGTTTCATCGTAAAGAGTCTTTTCTTCTTTCGACATCTTGAAGCGTTCGTAAGCATCGAGGTCGAAGAACATAATATACATGTCGCTTTCCGATCCCCAACTGCCATGACTTCTGTACCCTGCACGGTCGCTTTCGAATATCATTGCCTTGCCTCCGAGCACCCATTTGCCGTTTCCATCGTTGTATCCGCTCTCGGTAAGGTTGTGTATTTCGCCGTTACCCGAAGCACTTACCAGCGCAATATCCTTATTGTTCCATCCGCCGTAGCCGATATAGCTTGCCAAGAGCCACCTGCTGTCCGGGCTCCATGTGCACCATACGTCGCCATCGGAATAGGAGTAGTTGTATTTGCCGTCCATTAAAGTACGTACGTTTTTGCTTTTCAAGTCGACTGCACGCAGGGTGTTGCGGTTTTCAAGGAAAGCTATACTCTTGCCATCCGGACTGTATAACGGCTGAAAAGAGGTAGAGTCCGACTTTACGAGCTGTGTCTCTTCCAAATCGGTGGCATAGGTAAACTGTTTTTCGCCTTTGTTCTTAATCGTTGTTTGATAAATCTGCCACAATCCGTTGCGTTCCGAAGCATACGCGATACTACGCCCGTCGGGAGCAAAATCAATGCTACGTTCCTGTTCGGGAGTATCGGTAATCTGCTTGGTTGTGCGGTAGTCTATTGACGTAACATACACATCGCCGTGCAAAACAAAAGCTATTTCTTTACCAGAGGGCGATACTTTGATTTCGGTAGCTCCGTTGGTCTTTATCTGACGTATCAGGTCGGCATCGTTCTTATCGGCGGTAATGTTGATATTTACCTTTGTTGGCTCGCCTCCTTCGCGAAGCGTGTATATTTCACCATCGTAACAGAAACACAATGTACCATTTTCAGCGGCGGTAAGGTAGCGTACCGGATTGTCTTTAAAGCGAGTCAGCTGCGTTTTATTGGCACTTTCCACATTTCTGCGATACACGTTGAATGTGCCGTCTTCCTCGCTTAGGTAATAAAAAGACTGCCCATCGGCCGCCCAAACGGGATTTCTATCTTCGCCGTTGAATGCGGTCAGCTTGGTAAACTTGCCATTCTTGTTCAGCCATATATCACGTGTAATGGGCGAACGATGATGTTTGCGGAGCTCATCTTCATAGCCTTTCTTATCATGATAGAGTATGTCGCCATTTTTGTTGATGCTCATGCTCTCCATTGTCACGGCAGATACCAAGCGTGGGCGGCTTCCTTTCACATCCGTTTCGTACACCTGTGGGAACTGGCTCGAAGCAAAATAGATAGATTTTGCCGTAGGCATGCCGGTTGTTTCGAATAAAATGTGTTCGTTATCGCGCCATGTCATCGGTATTTCATTACCGCTGTCGGTAGTTAGTCGTTTGGGTTCGCCGCCATTTTTGCTCATTACGTAGATATCGTAACTGCCTTCTCGGGTAGATACGAATGCGATGCGTTCCCCGTCGGGATTCCATATCGGGTAAGATTCATAGGCAGCATTCGATGTAAGTTGTCGTGCATTACCGCCCTGAACGGGTATCGTAAAAATATCACCTTTATAGGAGAAAGCAATCGTAGTGCCGTCCGGAGAGATAGAACTGTAGCGCATCCATAACGGATGTTGCTGAGCTGTTACCGATAAGGCGAACATTATGGATACGAACAATAAACATATTTTTCTCATGTCGACATGGTTTGTGCTAAATACAAAATATTGGCTGCAAATATAAGTAAAATATTCTATATAATAAGGTGTATTGGTTAAAAAATGAACATAGAACAAGTAATGATACCAATTCGCAGGTTTTTCATACGAATAAGACCGGGATATACCGATTTTTGTAATTATCTTTGCATGGTTTTAAAAGCATGTAGGGATGAAGAAAATTGTTTGTATCTTGTTACTGCTATGCTCCTTGGGTATACGGGCGCAAGAGCCATTGCATCCGAATGGCGAAAATATTTACGATCATTGGGTAGGCACGTGGGCTTGTGCACCGCAGCCGGTGGTAAAATCGTATATGCCTTTCAACAACGAAATGACCAATCGTTCGGTTCGTCAGGTTGTTAAAATTTCGATAGGAGGCGATGTTGTGCGCTTGCACCTGTCGAACGAATATAGCACCGAGCCTGTAGAAATACGTTCGGTATATATCTCCGCATCTGCAGACTCGTTTGCCATAGAGCCTAAAACTACGGAATATCTGCGTTTCGGTGGGCATCAACGCGTAACGATAGAACCGCGGAAAACAGTTGTCTCCGATCCATTGCGCTTTCATCTGAAGCCTTTGCAGCGCATAGCCGTTACCATTAACTACAAAATAGCGCCGAAAGAGCCCACTGTACACATGGGATCGCGTACCACTTCCTATATTCTGAAAGGCAATTCCGGTCCACGCACCGATTTTGAGAAGGCCTTCCGTGAAGACCACTGGTTCAATATTTCGGCGATAGACGTATATAATGTGAATGCCGATGCCGTGGCTATTATCGGCAATTCTATTACCGATGGCAAGAACAGTACTACGAACCGGCAGGACAGATGGCCCGATGTAATGTCGGAAGAGTTGTATCGCAAAGGGCATGGCAGGGGAGTGTTGAACCTCGGCATAGGCGATAATCGTGTGCTGACCGTGGGGCTCGGTGCTCCTGCTATGGAGCGATTCGACCGAGATATATTGCAGCAATGTGGGATAAAAGAGGTGATTGTTTTCGAAGGCATCAACGATTTGGGCACGAGTAAGGACGCCAAAAACACGGCACGTCGCCTGATCGAACAGTATGCCATTATGATACGAAAGGCGCATGAGCACCATCTGAAAATATACGGCGGTACGATTATGCCGATGAAAGGCAGTGCATATTTTACGGAAGACCATGAAGAAGGGCGGCAGATAGTAAACGAATGGATACGTAACTCGAAGGAATTCGACGGAATACTCGACTTTGATGAGCTGATGAGAAGCACAGAAGACCGCCGTTCGTTGCGCAAAGAATGGCAGAGCGATTGGCTTCATCCCAATGCAGAGGGGTATGCCGTGATGGGCAGATATGCTGCAGAGTTCTTGTTAAGCGCAAAGTAGTCGGCGGAACATCGTGTACCTGTGAATGTCTGATTGCCGGTTTATTCTTTCAGATTATGAAGTTTTGTGCAGGCAGGCCTTAAGAATAATGTGCTTAGAGTGCACATGTAACAATAATATATACACCCTTTAAGTGCATTGTTCGTTATGTATATTTATAATGTGTGATGGGGATGTTCTTGCCGCTGGCTGCACATGGGGGTGGCAGGCATTACAGAAGACTTAAATCGAGCTTCTTCCCGAGCCGGCTCTTGGTAGAACGTATGGCTTGTTCAGAGCAGCAGAACGACTGCGCTTTGTGCCGATCGTCTTTGCCGTTTCGCTCCATAATACAGAAAAACGTTTCTTTTGGTGTAAGTGCATAGGCCGGATTGGCAATGATTTCGGCCAAACGGGTGTCGATAACACGCATGATGTTTGTAACAGCCACCTGTTCTTTCTTTCCGAACTGGCTGATGTTCTCATCGTGGAGTATACTGTAAAGCACATCGATGCCGAGCTTCGTTTGCGATATAGAGTCGTAGTCGGTGCCCGTGGTCAGCTGTGCAGGCAGCCTCTTCTTCAGCTTTTCTATCTCCATGAGTTTGGTGTCTGCGGCCTGCTTCATCTCTTCGATGGTGATATTTCGGGCTGTCAGTTGGGCTGTCATTTCGTCCTTTATAGCAGAAATGCGGTCGTGATAACGCTTGTACAGTTGTTGCGTGCGGCGAAAATACCAGTAAGTGAGCCCGAAGATGATAAGCAGAAGCCCGATGATGGCTACCGAGAACCCGAATTTTTGTTCGGCCTTTTCGCGCTGCATCACCTCTTTATCGTATTGATTTTGTATTTTCACAATGTCGAGATGCTTCTGTTCGGCGTTCAAAGAGTCGTTGAGAGCTTTGAGTTTCTTCATGTCTTCCAGTGCTAAACGGTAGTTGCCGGTGCGTTCGGCAAGCCCGCTGCGAATAAGAAGTCGGTTGTATTCGAGTGTTGCACTGCCGTTTTGGGGCATGATACTCATAAGCATTTGCGCCTTTTCATCTTTGTTTTGCCTGAGATATATTTGGCACAAGAGCGACATGGCATTGCCTATAGCCGACGAGTCTTGCGCTAACATTACGGCTCGATAAGCATGCTGTTCGGCTTGGCCGAGCGAGTCGTGCAGCATGTCGTAATAGGCTATGTTTTTCTGAATAACCGACTGTTGGCTTTTGTCGGACTGTTTATAAAACTTGGCGGCCTCGTTGTTTGCCTTCAGAGCGCTGTCCGGCAGGTTCATATCGAAGAAAGTGTTGGCCTGATTGATAAGAACATCCACCACATATTCGGGCTTTCCGTATGCTCGGGCATACTTCAAGGCCAGCCGCTGGTAGTGCAGAGCAAGCTCGCCGGCACCGTTATTCTCGTTTATCCAACCTATATATTGGCAAATGCGGTAGCATGTTTTTGTGTCGTTCAGCTGTGGAAGCAGCTTTTCGGCCTCTTTTAATTGCAACATGGCGGGGTGATAATCCTTACGGTCTATGTAGATAACGGCGCTGTCGAGGTATTTTCGGGCCATCGTTTCGGCATCTTCGGCCGATGAACGGTTACCGAAAAGCGTACAACCGCTGCATAGCAATAGAATTGAAAGGGCGAAGTAAAAGGTTTTTCTCATTCGTTCGTTTAAGTGCAACCTCGTGTTATGCAAAGATAGTGCAAGCCGAATACAAACAAGTTTGCTTGAAATTGTTGAGGCGAGACCTATCTTATGCAAAGATACATCAAAATCTTAAAAATGCAAATAAAAGTCTCTGTTTTCATCAGATATTCGGCCTGTTGGTCTTAAATAGACTTCTTTCGGGGGTAGATATACGGTCTGTATGGTATAGATGCCGTATCTGTTGAGGATAGATGACAGGTATGTTTGTGGTAGGAAATATGTCAGGTGGACCTGCCTTTTGTTTGTTAATATTTTGATAATTAATTATTTAGGTGTTGTGTGTTGTGTCAATCGTAAATAGGGTGTTGACAAGGATGCCTTTTTCCTTTATCTTTGCTCCCGAAACCAATACTCAAATCTGCAAAGTGCAATGCGTATGTGGTTCGTTTTCGTCGTACGAACACATGCCATTGCACTTTCGTTTTACGAATGTTCCTTTAGAATGTAAATAATAATATGAAGAGATTGTGGGCAGTATTATTGATGATGGCAGTCGTAGGGGGTGTTGACGGGCAGTCTGTGCGTGACCGGTCTGTTTGTTTTAGCCCCGTTGAACAAATGCCGGAGTTTGTGGGTGGTTCTCAAGCATTGCTGCAATATTTGAGAGAGAACGTGGATTATCCTGAGAAATGTATAGAAGACGGCATTCAGGGAAAGGTGATTATTTCGTTTGTGATAGATAAGAAAGGATGGGTAACGAAACCATGTGTCGCCCGATCCGTGCATCCTTTGTTGAACAAAGAGGCTCTCCGTGCGGTGAAAAATATGCCCCGATGGAACCCCGGAATACTATCCGGTAAACCTGTCAAGGTAAAGTACTGTGTTCCGATTGTATTTAAATTGCCGATACCTATATGTTGCGAATAGGACAAAATGTCTTCGCGTTGTGACAATTTGGCATGATTATTCCTTTGGTATGCTTGTTGTAATGTTATCAGTGGATTCGAAAAGAGTCCGAGAACATTAAATAAAAGGATTTTAAATAAAACTGGAGGAATGATTATGTTACCGATTATGCACAGAAATTCATGGTTGCCGAGTGTATTCGACGATTTCTTTAACACAGATTTTATGCCACGTGCAAATGCTACTGCGCCTGCTATTAACGTGATAGAACACGATAAAAGCTACGTTGTAGAGTTGGCCGCACCCGGATTGAAGAAAGATGATTTTACCGTAAACATCAATGATGAAGGCAATCTTACCATAAAGATGGAACAGAAGCAGGAAAATAAAGATGAGAATAAAAAGGCTCATTATCTGCGTAGGGAGTTCAGCTATTCTAAGTATGAGCAAACTCTGCTGCTGCCCGACGATGTAGATAAAGATAAAATCTCTGCCAAAGTAAACGACGGCGTACTTACTGTAGAGTTGCCGAAGTTGGAACAATCCGTTCAAAATGTAGGCAGACAAATCTCTGTCGAATAATACTCAGAGAAGAAAAAGATAGGGTAGTTTGTTGATAACGATACCTATCTGCGTTTATAAACCATAGGGAGATGAACAGATTATGGTCTGTTTATCTCCTTTTTTCGTGTTGTTTACCGCATGTTCGAACACTTATATCGCTCATCATTCATCCCTTATCTTTTATCTATCTAAATCGATAGCAGATCACAGGTATAACTTACAGTTCGGAAGCAATATCTCGAAAATACTCCTATATTTATCAATCGGGCTTTGTGCATCGCATATTTATAGCACTTCGTTAATAAATGTTTAATTCTTCGTCTGTTTAATAATTTTATTTGTTGATATAACAAAATTATACTATTTTTGCAAATATCCATATTTGTGATGGAAATAGTTTCGTCTCGTTTGGAGAAACGGGTAAAATAGTAATAGATTGTAAGTAAGAATAATGAAACTTCCAATGATATTAGAGAAAATTTGTTGAAACAGTATGAAAATGATATAAAACAGTATTTCGAAAGATAGATAATTTACAAATATATTAATTTTTAAGAGAGAGATTTTTATGGAAAAAAGACTAACAATGATTCTTGCGTGCCTCTTCTTAAGTGTAGGAGTGGCATTGGCGCAGATGCGTGTTACCGGAACCGTAGTTTCTTCGGAGGACGGGGAACCGGTTATCGGTGCATCTGTTAAGGTTGTTGGCACGAATACTGGAGCGGCCACCAATCTGAATGGTGAGTTTACGCTGACTGTCGCTGCCGGTGCCAAGATTTCGGTTTCTTATATTGGCATGCAAACACAAACGCTTACGGTCAAGCCAACGATGAAAATCGTACTCGAACCGGACGACAGAACTCTCGACGAGGTGATGGTTGTGGCTTACGGTACACAAAAGAAGTCGGCTTTTACCGGTTCTGCTGCTGTTGTAAAGTCTGATGATATCAGCAAAGTACAGGTTACCAGTCCTGTAGAGGCGTTGAAGGGTAAGGTGTCGGGTATCCAGATGTCGCAGGCTTCAGGCCAGCCCGGAGGTACCTCCAATCTCTATATTCGTGGTATAAGTTCTATTAATAGTGGTAGAACCCCGTTGTATGTAGTCGACGGTTCTCCCTTCGATGGCGATTTGAACACTATTAATCCGCAGGATATCGAGAATATCACGGTGTTGAAAGATGCGGCTTCGGCAGCACTCTACGGTGCTCGCGGTGCTAATGGTGTTATAATGATAACAACGAAGAACGGGCGTACCGACCATTCGTATATAACGGTCGATGCTAAATGGGGTGTCAATTCGCGCGCTATTCCCGACTATGAATATATCAATGATCCCGCGGGTTACTACGAAACATGGTACAGAGGTTTGTATAACTATGCCAAAGGTACTCGTAAGTATTCAGATACTCAGGCAATGGAATTTGCTAATCAGCACCTTACAGCAAACGATGGTTTCGGCTTGGGATATAATGTATATAATGTTCCGCAGGGCGAATATATGATCGGCTCTAATGGGAAACTCAACCCGAAAGCTACATTGGGTAATGTAATTTCTTATAATGGAAACCAGTATATGCTCTATCCGGATGATTGGACCAAGGCTACTTACAAGCATAGTCTGCGTCAGGAGTACTCTGTAACGGCTAATGGTAGCACGGAGAAGTCTACTTTTTACGCTTCTGCCAATTATCTGGACCTCGAAGGTATTACCAAGAATTCGGATTATAAGCGCTTTACAGCTCGTCTGAAAGGTGATTATCAGATTAAACCTTGGCTGAAAGTGGGTGCCAACATGAACTATGCGCACTATACGCAAAACTCTATTGCCAATGACGGCTCAGCCGGTAGCTCTGCTAATATGTTCTCTTTAACGAAAGTGGCGCCGATCTATCCGCTGTATATTCGCGACGGGCAAGGTAATATTATGTGGCATCAGGAGTCAGGCATCCGCCTTTATGATTATGGAGACGGCAAGATCAACGGTGCTCAACGCCCTTATTTGTCGCAGGCAAATCCGTTGTCGGACGCGCAAGTAAACCTGCGTTACAATGAAGGGAATACTTTCAATGGCGTCGGAACCATGGAGATACGTTTCCTGAAAGACTTCAGGTTCTCTTCTACCAATAGTGTATATTTGGATGAGTACCGTAAGAACCATACGACGAATCCTTGGTTCGGGCAGTATGCAAGTTCTAAGGGGATTGCCGTAGTGGGCCATGGACGCAGATGGTCTTATAACTATCAGCAGTTGCTCAATTGGCATCATGTGTTCGGACAGCACGATGTAGAGGCGATGGTTGGTCATGAATATTACCGTACAAGGGTGTATTCTCTGTCTGGCAATAAGAGTAATATGTTCTCTAATGATTATCCGGAGCTCGATGGCGCGGCTATTACGCAAGGTGCTTCGTCGGGAAAGACGGATTACAATACGGAAGGTTGGTTCGGTAGAGCACACTATAGCTATGGCGATAAGTATTTCGGTGAGTTTTCTTTCCGCCGTGATGCTTCCTCGTATTTTGATCCTTCATGCCGTTGGGGAAACTTCTGGTCGCTCGGAGGAGCATGGATTATCTCTAAAGAAAAGTGGTTCAACGCACCATGGGTAGACGAGTTGAAGTTCAAAGCCTCTTACGGTGAGCAAGGTAACGATGCTATCGGTGCTTTCAATTATATCAATACTTATACGATTACTCCTTCTGCCGGAAATATTTCTCTGCTGCCTCGAAGAAAAGGAAATACTAAAATTTCTTGGGAAAAACAGGGTATGTTTAATACCGGTTTTGAATTCTCGTTCTTCCGTCAGCGCCTAACGGGTAGCATTGTTTTCTTTAGTCGTCAGACCAATGATATGCTTGCTTGGTTCACACTTCCACCTTCTTTCGGTTGGACAGGTTACTATGCTAACATCGGAGATATGCGGAATACAGGTGTAGAAGTTGAACTTAACGGCGATATACTCCGTACGAAAGATCTTGTGTGGTCTGCTCGTATGAACCTAACTTCATATAGAAACAGGATTACACGGCTTGCAGATCAGAATAAGACGCTTACTATAGAAGGTAAACGCGGATATACTAATGGCAATTACTTCTATGGAGAGAAACTTCCTATCTATACATATTATATGTACAAGTATGCCGGTGTAGACCAAAATACTGGCGAGGCGCTTTATTATAAAGATGTGTATAAGACAGATGCCAATGGTAATCGAACCCTATCCGGTCGGGAAACAACCAATACAACCTCGGATGCGACCATGTATCTGTGCGGTACGGCTCTTCCCGATGCTTATGGCGGTTTCGGTACATCATTAGCGTGGAAAGGACTCGACTTTTCTGTAGACTTTACCTACCAGCTAGGTGGACAGGTTTACGACGGTGACTATGCCAGCTCGATGAACCTCGAACGCGGTCATGCATTGCATGCAGATATATTGAATGCATGGAGCGCAGATAATAAGGGTTCTAATATACCCCGTTTACAATTCAATGACAAGTTCATGACGGCACGCAGTGACCGTTTCTTGACAAGCGCTTCTTACTTGAATTTGCAGAACGTAACGATCGGATATACACTGCCTAAGAGATGGATACGAACGCTGGGTATCGCAAAGGTGCGTGTGTATGCTGTGGGAGATAACCTATGGCTGTGGTCGAAACGTCAGGGACTCGATCCCCGCCAGAGTATTTCAGGATCCGTATCCAATGAATATTACTCTCCTATTCGTACGGTATCAGGCGGTATAACAGTTACATTCTAAGGTGTTTTTAAAAAAAGATGATGTTTATGAAAAAGATAAATCAATCGATATTAGGTGTGGCATTTCTCGGTTTGGGGATACTGTCTCTTGTGAGTTGTATCGATGAGACCGAGCCTATGAACGGTACTGCTACGACGAAGCAGATAGAACGTTCGCCTTCTGCTACGAGGGCTTTGGCGAATGCATTGCCCGCATATTTCAATCATATATGGGATCGGGACGTGCATTATTCATTCGGATATGGTGCTATAATGCATATACGTGATGTGATGACTGCCGACATGGCCATTGTTGAAAGTAATTATGACCAGTTCGATCAGTATGAGAAGAACACTTATTTGGGCACGGAGTATCGAAGTGTACAGTTTATTTGGAACTATTATTATGGTTTTGTACTTGCCGCAAACAACTTGATTGGCGGCGTAAATCCGGAAAGTGCAACCTCCGAACAGTTGGGCTATCTCGGTGCCGGTTATGCGTTTAGGGCGTTGTGTTATTTGGATTTGGCGCGTATGTACGAGTTCTTGCCGAACGATAAGTTTACTGATGGCAAGAATGAAGTGGGTAATACGGTAACCAACCTTACCGTTCCTATCGTAACGGACCAAACTTCCGAGCAAGATGCCCGTAACACCCCGCGTGCTACACGCGACCAGATGAAAGAGTTTATCCTTAGCGATTTGAATAAAGCCGAGCAATATATCGGTAAATTAACCGATACTTCGGGAAAGATCCTGCCCGACTCGGCATGTGTATTGGGGTTGAAAGCACGCTTCTATATGTGGATAGAAGACTATCCTCATGCCCAAGAATATGCGCGTAAGGCTATCGATGCAAGCAAATTGTCGCCCATGACGCAGGAGCAGGCATTGAATACTACAACGGGTTTCAATGTAAACGATCCTTGGATGTGGGGTGCTAAGCAAACTTCCGATGATATAAGCGTAAGAACGGGAATCATCAATTGGACTTCATTTGCCTCTAATGAAACGAGCTTCGGCTATGCCGGTGGTGGAGGAGTTTATAGTATGATAGGCAGAGCCGTATACGATCGTATCAGTGATACCGATTGGCGTAAGCTCGAATGGAAAGCTCCTACCGGTTCTACATTGGCCGATAAGGTTTCTTTCTTGAGTTCAACTTACAAGCAACAACTTCCTACTTATGCTTCTGTGAAGTTCCGTCCGGGTAGTGGAAACGACAGAGAATCATCAGTTGCTGCAGCCACTTGCTATCCGATTATGCGTGTGGAGGAGATGTATTTCATAGAAGCCGAAGCTGCCGCACACCAAAATGCAGCAACCGGCAAGCAATTGCTCGAGACGTTCATGAAGACTTATCGCGATCCGAGTTATACCACATCGGCAAGTACACAGGATGAGGTTATCGAAGAAGTTGTATTCCAGAAACGTGTAGAGCTATGGGGCGAAGGTCAGTCGTTCTACGATATCAAACGTCTGAACTACTCGGTTACCCGTTCATATCAAGGAAATAACTTCTATGAGTTGTGCCGTTTCAATACGAACGGTCGCCCTGCATGGATGAATATTGTTCTTGTGCGTAACGAAACGAATAATAATCAGGCTGTTGTAGGTTATAACAATCCGAACCCTTCTGATAAATATCAGCCCATTCCATAGTATGAAGTAACTTTTAAAAAAGCCAAAATGAAAAAGATTTCTAAATATATTTATATGGCATTGGCCGGTGCTTTCATTTCGATAGGTGCAGCATCTTGCACCGATGAATACGAATACGCTCCGGCTGCAGCGTCTAAAGGTAACGCATACATCAATGCAGAGGGTTCTACGGTCTTAGGTTTTTTGCCTACTGCAGACCAGACTTTCAATGTCAAAGTGGTTCGTTCCGACTCTGCACAGGCCGGTACCGTGCATCTTACTTCGTCGAATACGAAGTTTCAAGTACCTGCGGAAGTAACTTTCAATGCAGGAGAAAAAACGAAAACAGTATCTGTTAGTTTCAATATAGCAGAGGCTTCTACAGATACTGTCGTTATCTCTGTAGCAAGCGATGACGCCTATGAATACGGACCGACCGGTCTTACATACGTGGTTACACGTTATCAGAAGTATGAGGGAACGTATGTTTCGACATTGTTGGGAACCCAGTTCGATACTCCGATCTATAAAACCGGTGAATATACTTATCTTATTCCCGCTTCTAAAGATGGTTGGGATTATGACATCACGTTTACAATTAACAAAGATAATTCGGTGGTTATTAGCGGACAGCGAGCATTCAACCATCCCAGATACGGAACGGTTTACATGATCGGGAATGCCAAGGGTGACGCTAAAGTTACGGCAGAAGGCGTCGAAGGTTCGGGTGTTGCAGGTACTTATGATACCGCCTCGAAAACCGCTACACTGAAAGTAGCGTTTATGGTTCCCGGGGTTGGTTCTTTTGGAACAAAAAACGAAACAATCGTGTTTACCGATTAATCAACGACAATTATATTATATAAGCCGGATCGGAACATCCTGATCCGGTTTTTTCTTACATCAACAATCGGCGGTTTTGCAGGGCATTGTTACGGAAAGATAAGTAAGTAATTGACTTGCAGAGTGCTTCTTAAAATTGTAAATGTTATGAAGAAAATTTTTATTTCTTTGGTATTAATTGGGCTCGCGGCAGTTGTACAGGCAACAGAACGCACCCGTTCGGCGAAACTTTCGGCAGCAGTGGCCGTTATTCAACATCCTGCAAGTGCGAAAGGAACATGGGGCACCGATGACGGAATACAGGAACTACATGCCGAAAAGATGCTCTCGGTCTTCGGATATGCAGGTGGCGGTTTCGCCATCATTGCCAACGACGATGCTTTTCCGGCCGTTATAGGCTATTCGGACAGCAAATTCGACTTGCAAGGCAATGGAGGTTTGGCTTGGTTTGTACGCACCGCAGCCAAATCGATGGCTGCCATGATAGCCGAAGGTAATGCCCGCAAGGCACCCGTCATTCCGCAAGGGAACTTCAAACAGACCGTTGCACCGCTGTTGAAGAGCACATGGAACCAAGATGCTCCTTATAACTCGCAGTGCCCTACCACGGCAAGCGGTGCGGCATATCCTACAGGTTGCGTGGCTACGGCCTTGTCGCAGATAATGTATTATCACCGTTATCCTGTGCATGGAAAAGGTTCTCATCAGTATAGTTTCACCCCCACAACGGGCGATGGACGCATATTAAGTGCCGATTTCGGGGCTGCCACTTATGATTGGGACAATATGTTGGACAATTACGTAAGGGGAAATTATACGCAGACGCAGGCAACCGCCGTTTCAACATTGATGCTCCACTGCGGTGTTGCCGTAGACATGCAATACACACCCAACGGTAGCGGCGCCTATTCATCGGAGGCACGAACGGGTATGATCAACTATTTTACTTATAATGAGAACATCGATTTGTTGAATAGGGCTTTCTATTCTGTTTCGGAATGGATGAAACTGATTTATACGGAACTGAACAATGATCGCCCCATTTACTATGCCGGTGCCGATGCAACGCAAGGAGGACATGCCTTTGTGCTCGACGGTTACGATGCAAACGGACTGATACATGTGAACTGGGGATGGGGTGCCGATGGTGGAAACGATTACTACGATATTGCTTTATTGAACCCTACAGGCTTTCAATTCAGCGAAGGACAAGACATGCTGATTTACATTTCGCCCGAAAAGACGGGAGAGTATCAATCGCATATAATAGCAGAAGAAGCGTTCGATGCAAGGCATCTCACCAAAAAGATGGTGTCCGTATTCACCAAGAACTTATACAATCTTTGCGGAGAGCCTTTTTCCGGCACTGTTGCCATTATCTTAGACGGCAATGGCAAGAAGCAGGTTTTGAAAGAAGCTGCCGTAAACAACATTGCCAACGGGCATTTGATAAATGTTCAACTTGCCGGCGTAGTAACCTTACCGGAGTCGTTGAGCGATGGCGACTACCGTGTCTATCCTGCTTCGAAGACTGCCCGTGACAGCGATTGGCGCTTGGTTCGCCGCCCTGAAGGCATGGTCAATAGCGCTGTTTTGCATGTAAAGAACGGCGATTATACCGTAACGCTCGACAAAGATGATGCATGGACAACTACCACGGCGATAAAGCATATCGAGTCTGTTGCCGGAAAAAAGAACCAAAAAATTTATACTGTCGACGGTCGTTTTGCAGGTTATGATATGAATTCCCTTCCTCGAGGCATCTATGTCGTAAATGGCAAGAAGGTGAGCAAGTAACGATATCAGGCGTTTTACATATTGTCAAAACTCTTTGCAGGCTATCCTATTCGGGATAGCCTGCTTTGCTATCCATGCTTCCCGTACTGTTTTCTGTCTTTATGCTTTGCCAATCGGCGATAATATCGTATCTTTGCAACGATAGCATTTGGAACGAAAATATCCGTATTTATATGAATGTTAAAATAGAAGAAAGTTGGAAACAGCATATTGGTACCGAGTTCGATAAGCAGTATTTCATCGACCTAACACGCTTCGTTCGCGAAGAATACATGCAATATCAATGTTTTCCGCCCGGAAAATTCATCTTCAACGCCTTTAATCTTTGTCCGTTCGACAAGGTAAAGGTGGTCATTATCGGTCAAGATCCCTACCACGAACTCGGACAGGCGCACGGTCTGAGCTTCTCGGTAAACGATGGTATCCCCTTTCCGCCATCGCTTGTCAATATTTTTACGGAGATCAAGCAAGACCTCGGTACGCCTATACCTGCCACAGGCAACCTTACCCGCTGGGCCGAACAGGGCGTGTTGTTGCTCAATGCCACGCTTACGGTGCGGGCACATATGGCAGGCAGCCATCAGCGAAAGGGTTGGGAAGAGTTCACCGATGCGGCTATAAAGGCGCTGAATGCCGATCGCGAACATCTTGTTTTCATACTTTGGGGCGGTTATGCCCGCAGCAAAGCATCGCTTATCGATGCCTCCAAGCACCTTATTCTACAGTCTGTGCACCCTTCTCCTCTGTCGGCCAATCGTGGCGGATGGTTTGGCAATCACCATTTTTCGCGCTGTAATGCCTATCTGCAACAGCAGGGTATCGAGCCTATCAAATGGTAAAGCCTCATGCAGGAACGCGAACTTCATATTCTACAGGTGGGAAACGTGCTGGTTTCGCCTGATATTCTTACCCAGAAATTCTGCTGCGATCTTGATGTATGCAAGGGAGCTTGCTGCATTGAAGGCGATGCCGGTGCGCCTGTTACCCTCGATGAAATCGGAGAAATTGAAGCCTCTTTAGATCATGTGTGGAGCGAACTGTCGGCTTCGGCGCAGTCGGTAATCGACATGCAGGGCGTGGCTTATGCCGATAGGGACGGCGACCTTGTTACCAGCATCGTAAATGGAAAAGACTGTGTTTTTACTTGTTACGAAGGCGGAATGTGCCTCTGTGCCTTGGAACGTGCCCATAGAGCCGGTAAAACCAAATTCTGTAAACCCATTTCCTGTGCGTTGTACCCCATTCGCGAGAAGCGTTTTTCGAACGATCTTATAGGCATCAACTATCATAGGTGGGAGATCTGTAGCAGTGCAGTACGGAAAGGAAACGAATTGAACCTGCCTGTCTACAAGTTTCTGAAAGCCCCTTTAATTCGTCGTTTCGGCAAAGAATGGTATCAAGAGCTATGCCAAGCGGCGAGAGAATTGGGTATTGAAACCTCTCCCTCCCCCTCCGAAGAAGGAGAGAATAGGGGAAATGATGAGGGAAGAGTGAGGAGTGAAGAGCGATGAACTGTGATAAAATCTCTTTTTAAAACTAGCCATTTGCCATTTTATTTTTTACCCTTCTCACGTTAAAACGTTGCAATAAGTGTGGTCCATCTTTTTATAAGAGGGCGACTGAGGGCACTCTTTTTCCATTTAGCTCCTCCTGTACTCCGATGGAGAAGTCCCCACATGTTCCTTAAAATATTTACCTAAAAAACTTTGGTTCGGGAAATTCATGTCTTGGGCAATTTCTTTGATATTTTTTGTTGAATTCTTTAGTTGTACTCTTATCTCTAAGGTAACGTAATTATCTATCCATTCGTTGGGCGTACGACGACTAATCTGCTTGATTGTTTCCGATAGGTATTTGGGCGTAATACCTAATTGAAGGCCGTACCATCCCACACGTCGTTCCCGTCGGAAGTTCTGTTCAACCAGTTTGATAAAGTCTCTAAAGATGGTTTCCGCACGTGTTTGCTTCTTATCTTTTATATTCTGTATACGGTAGATGGCGTTGCTGATGTCATAGATCATCGTAGTAAACAACGATTGTACCGTTTCTTTCCTGAAATGATGGTCGGTATCGTTCACCCGTTCCTTAATCATGTTGAAGTAGGTGATAAGTGTTTCGGTCTCATCTGCATGAAGTGTGCATACCGGATGGCTTCTTGAGAACAGAAAAAGCGACGACAATTCGTGGATGCCCTTGATGATTTCGTTGAAAAATTTATAAGAAATGAGATATCCTATACCGTTGCAGTCGCCACTGAGCATATAGTTATCGACCACTTGCCCCTCACTTATAATGATTATATCGTTGGGTTTCACGGTTTGTTCTTCGGTATCCACGGTGTACCGCGCACTTCCGTTCCGACAGAGCGCCAAGAGTAAACAATTCATACGTCGCGGTTCGTTGGGTAAGGGTATCTCGGCAAAGTTGTCGAATATTACCAAATCGTTGTCTATACAGCTGGCATGGGTGATCCTTTTTACCGTTTCGATAGTTATTTCGTTGATAGGTTTTCTGTTCATTTCTTGTGTATTTTGGTTACAAAAATACGAAAAATCTTTGAAATAGTTTGTAATTCATGGAAAAAGAGTGATAATCTATGTCGCGTAAACGATATGTCTGACAAACTTGCTTAGCAGGGGTAATGCCGGTAGAGGGTATGTCTGTGGTAACTGCCTGTGCAAGGTGGGGGAAAGAGATAAGAGAATGAGCGGTGATAAGAGGATTTAAAAAGAAAAGGCATCGTGGGTATAAGGCACTATTTCGATGGCTTCTATCTCCTGTATCTGTTCTCTGCTGAAGCGGTTATCGCCATATACGATGATACGGCGGCATTCGGGCAATGTGAATTTGCGATAGGCCTGTTCGTCCATTTTGCCGTTACAGACGTATTTCATGCCTCCTATATCGATGTTCTCGCCTACTTTTGCATTGCGCAAAGTTACTCTTATCCAGCCGCGGAAGGCTGTTCCGAATTCGTAAAGTGTGCTGTCTCCTTCGGTATCGAAGTAGTTCTGATGGCGTATGCGGTTCACTTTGTATGCCGGATAGCAGCCTTTGTAAACCTTTGTTTCTTCTTGATGAGTGTTGGGAATGCTTATGGCACTGAGCCAGCATGCTGCATCTATGTCTTCCGAATTCCACTTCAGCGGGTAGCAAGTGTTGTCTAAAAGTTCTCCGCCTGCAGGCAGTAGCCGGCGATTGGCTTTGTGGCATAACCAACTTTCGTCGGACACGTGGGCGAAGCGTCTGCCATCTTTCGTCTTTCCGCTGTATGTTACGGATAGCTGTCTGGGGTTGATATGCGGGTAAGAGGGCGAATACCACACGGCTATGGTATTGTTGCCGGAGCAGAGAAAGCGCGTGATATCGTACTCGGTAGTTATGCTGTTGTCTGACATTTCTTCACGGTAAGGCGTAAGAACATCGGTACTTATATTGCGTTCGTTCACGAATAATTCGAACCTTCCGGTAGTCTTGATGCTGATTGTGGCTTGTACGGGGCGTTCACGGGTAGTATATGTGCGGCGAAACCATATCTGCGATGTGCTGTCTACCGTGGGGTAAGCAATCCAATGCGTATCGAATTCTTGCGCTACAGTGTGGCTGCCTGCCAGTAAAAACAGACAGGCAAGTATGAAATATCGTAGTTTTGTTACGTCCATAACCGATACAAAAATACTGTTTTTAGTGCGTATTCTTATACAATTTTTGCAAAAAATGCGGTAAACCGCTGTGCAGTATTCGCTTTTTAAGCCAACTCTGCTATCGGTATTTGCAATCCTTTGATTTAAAAGGATAATAAAAATGGAGACACGAATGGTGTCTCCATCTTGCCGGTATGGCTGTATATCGATTTAAGACAGTAATTTTTTGACGATTTCAGATATCATCCGACCGTCGGCTTTGCCTGCCATTTGTTTGGAAGCCATACCCATTACCTTGCCCATATCCTTCATGCTTTGTGCACCGGTATCGGCAATGATGGCTTTCACTGCCTGCTCTATCTCTTCCGCAGAAAGTGCTTTGGGCAAGTATTCCTCTAATATGTTTACCTGAGCCAGTTCTTCTGTTGCAAGATCTTCGCGGTTGTTATTCTTATAGGTCTGTGCGGTTTCCCTACCTTGTTTGGCGAGTTTCTGAATTATCTTCAGCGCATCGGCGTCTTCCAATGTGTCGTTAGCGCCCGGAGCTGTCTTGGCTTCGAGGAATACTTTCTTGATGTTTCGGAGCGTTTCTAACCGAACTTTGTCGTGAGCCTTCATGGCTGACTTGATGTCTTCGCTTATTTGATCGAATAATGCCATTTTCTTTTTGTTTTTAGAATGTATCGGCAGGATGTTTATCGATTTTTGCCGTTGTAAATGTTTTATTGTTTTTATGCAAAAGAGATGACTCCCTGTATAGGTTCTCCGCTGTCTTTATTTTCGGAATTCCCGTTTCTTGCAGCTTGATTGCGTATCTCTTCGAGCATCTGTCGGGTACGCTTGTAGGTGGGAGTATTCTCTACTGCGAGGATTATATCTTCATTGTCGAGGTCTTCGGGACGGAACAAAAAGATGTGGGGGCGCCGTTTATACTGCGTATTGTTACTGTCTTTGCCGTAATAACGATTGCGACGATCCTGCCGTTCGGCCGCTTTTTCCTCTTCTTCTGCTATACGGTTTGCCTCTTCTTGGGTATGCTTTCGACCAAGATGCGAGTTCATACCGTCTACATTCTCAATTCCGAAACCTGTTGCAAGAATAGTTACCTTGACGCGTTTGCCCAATTCGGGATCGATGGCAATACCCCATTTGATTTCAAAATCGCTGCCGAATTTGGCCATGAAGTCGTTAACATCGTTCATTTCTTCCATCATCAGGCCCGATTTATCGTTCTTCTCGTTGCAGAAATTGATGCTTAGAAGAATTTTTTTCGAATTGAATATGTCGTTATCATTGAGAAGCGGCGAGTTTAAAGCATCGTCTATAGCTTTTCTTACACGCCCTTCACCTTCGCCATACCCCGTACTCATGATAGCTACTCCGCCATCTTTGAGCACTGTTTTTACATCATTGAAGTCGAGATTGATAAGTCCGTGGTTAGTAATAATCTCGGCTATGCTCTTTGCGGCTATGCTCAGTGTGTCGTCGGCTTTGCCGAAAGCATCGAGAACCGTAAGCTCCGGATAGATTTCCCGTAAGCGTTCGTTGTTGATTACCAATAAAGCATCGACATGCTTCGACATCTCTTCCACACCATCGAGTGCCTGATCGATTTTACGATCGCCCTCGAAACGGAAGGGAATTGTTACAATTCCTACGGTTAGGATGCCGAGTTCTTTGCTGACTTTTGCAATGACAGGGGCTGCACCTGTGCCGGTGCCGCCGCCCATGCCGGCTGTAATGAATGCCATTTTGGTGCCGTCGCTCAGCATTTTGCGTACATCTTCGATGCTTTCTTCGGCTGCCTCGCGGGCTTTAGCAGGTTTGTTACCGGCGCCGAGTCCCTCTTTTCCCAATTGTAAATGCACGGGTACGGGGGAATCGTTGAGGGCTTGATTATCGGTATTGCATAATACAAAACTTACATCATGAATGCCTTCGCGGTACATGTGGTTCACTGCATTGCCACCACCACCACCGACACCGATTACTTTAATGATGCTGTTTTCCTTTTCCGGTTCTCCGAAATCCAGAATGGAGGGTTTGTTATTATCTTTGTCAGGCATAATGTATTTGGTCTAAAATGGTTCGTTAATAATATTCTGTTGAGTAGTATGGAGTATTTCGAACTATGTTTGTTTCGATTGAGGCGGTTGCTCGATAGGCGGAGGAAGTTATTCTTCCTCTTCTGTAATCTTCCTCATAAAGTTCTTTACGCTCTTCATAAGTTTGTGCATGCTACTGTTTTCTTTTTTTATTTGGGCTTCTCGGCGTGCCTCTTCTTCTGCTATACGGCGTTGCTCTTCTTCCTCTTCTTCCTTTTTACGGCGTGCCTCTTCCTCTGCCTTCATCTTTTCAGCTTCGGTTTGTACTACACCCGTGCCGAGCGTTGCCGTCATCGGGCGCGGCTCTTTGTGCAGGTCGGCGGTGGTGGAAACAGGCTTTTGTTCGCCTGTACGGAATAAGTCGTTGGTGATTTCGTCGCCTGCACAATTCATATCTCCTTTGGCTAAAAGACCGAGGATGGTATTCATGGTGCCGTCTTGAGCCGTTATTTCAGGATTTGATGAATTGATGGTCTGCGTTACAAACTTCGCCGTTCTGATTTTTTCGATATGTGTATGGTTGCGGAATGCCCTTTCTATTTCTTTCAGATTGGAGCCGCCACCAGTGAGAACGATACCTCCGAGCAGCTTGTCTGCAAACTCATTGGGCACTTGGAACCATACATTTTCAATGATTTCTTCCAATCTTCCTTCCACTATCTCTATGAATTTGCGGCTTTCTATGCTGCGGTCTTGATCGATAGGCAATTGCAATGTGTTGTCTATATCGTTATTATCGGTGTATGCGCAGCCATAATCGAGTTTCATCTTTTCAGCATCTTGCTCGTCTATTTGCAGTGTGGCGATGTCTTTGGTGATATTGTTTCCGCCCAATGGGATAACGGCAAGGTGACGAAGGATATTCTTATGATATACCGAAACGGTGGTAGTGTCGGCGCCGAGGTCTACCAATACGCACCCCGAACGTTTCTCCGCTTCAGTCAATACGCTGTCGGCAAGTGCCAATGGCGCTAAATACATTTCGGCAATAGCTATGCCCGCCTGATCGAAGCACTTATTAAGATTGCGGTAAAATGCCCTACGCCACAGGATATTAAGGAAGTTCCCCTCCAAACGGGTGCACTGTATACCAACAGGATCTATTTGATATTGCGCATCTACCTTGTATTCTTGTGTGGCTGCATCGAGTATTTCTTGTTCAGGATAAGTCATGCTTCGATTCGCATCCATGAGCTCATTAATCATCTCTTGGGTAACGATTGTCTCTGTTGCCAAGTCTTTTACAATTACATTCTTGATACTTCGTATGCTCTGTCCTCCTACACCTACGTAGACATGAGCTATCTTTGTTTTGAGCGCAGTCTCCAGTTTATTGATGATATTACCCAGACATTGTACCGTTTTGTCTATGTTGTACACTACACCTTTGCGTATGCATGAGGTGGAATCTTCCTTGACAACAGCAAGTACAGATATACTGCCGTCTAAGTTTTTCTTTCCTGCAATACCGGTAATCTTTGATGATCCCAGTTCAATAGCTACTATAAATTCCATTGCCATACGTTATTCTTTATCTATCTAATGTTCGTTTTTTGCAAATAATCTGATTGTCAAATTCCAGATTGATGTATGAGTATTTATTCCAGCCGGCTTGAGAAAGCCCGTATTTATAGAAGTTTTCCAGCCTTTCCAACTTCTTGTTTATGAAATTGGTGATACTTTTCTCTCTTTCGTTTTTATTCTTGGTTTCCGGCAACTGTCCTATATAGATGATATGATCGCCTACGCGAGGGATCAATTCTATACCTTGATCGGGCAATACATTGATTTGTTCGATTTGATTTCTCCAAAGGTCATCATTCATAAGTGCCTTGCCAAGCCATGATATATATTGGGTTGCGAACCATCGCGAAATCATTCCGGTAGCGATGATCATATCGCTCGTGTAGTGGGAATTGGGCATAATACAGTTCTTATCGTCTATATAATAGTCATCTCCATTCCATGCCTTAATTCTGATTGTGGGCATACGTTGGGTGACACTGATATTGACATGCCCGTCTACAGTCTTAAAACATTCCGCCGTTTTTACAAAAGGACTTCTCTTCAAGGTTTCTTCTATCTTCCTTGCATCTACATATCGCATAGGTTTTTCCAACGGATAAAGTCGATTAGCTTTTAATCGATTTTTGATTTCTTGGGTGTTGATGAACCCGTTGGTGGCCTCATCAGCGATATTAATGCTTACTTCTGTACATACTTTAGCCGTTTCATCGGGTTTGTTAAACGCCGTGAAAGCCAACACAAGATAGATGCCAATAACGAAATCAAGTGTAATAATAAAAGTCTTTTTCCAGTTTATTCTCACTTACTTTCAAGTATCTTGGTTATTTGCGGTACATAGTTATCGAGGTCGCCTGCCCCCAATATCACAAGAACATCGAAGTTGCGTTGTTTTATCAGCGGGATGACGTCTTCTTTATGTATCATGCTCTTTTCTACTCCTTCTTTCAGATTGTCGTAGATGAGCTTACTTGTAACGCCGGAAATCGGCTGTTCGCGAGCGGGATAAATATCGCATAGGATTACTTCATCTAATTGACTGAGTGCTTCGGCGAACTCTTTATAGAAGTCACGTGTCCTTGTGAAGAGGTGCGGTTGGAAGATTGCCGTGATTTTTCGGTCCTTGTACAGTTCACGGATGCTCTTTGCACTCTGATAAATCTCTTTGGGATGATGGGCATAATCTGATAAGAAGACCAACTTGTCGGTCTTGATTTTAAAGTCGAAGCGCCGTTCCACGCCATGATAAGTCTTCATTCCATACCTCAATTCCTCTGATGTACAGCCGTTGAGTTGTGCCATTGCCATGGCTGCAATGCCGTTTTCGATATTGATAGGGATAGGTTGCCCCAGCCGTATGTCTTTGATATTTTCGATCGGAGAGATAAAGTCGAATGTGATTTCACCATTCTCTATCACAATATTTTCGGCATGGAAATCACCTTCGTGCAGGCTATAGTCGTACACCTTTACGCCCTCTTGCACGTTTTGTTTCATCTCCAAATCACGATGGATAATCAGTGCACCGCCCTTTTGTATCAGGGTTGTATAGTGTCGGAAACTCTCCAAATAGGCTTCTTTGGTACCGTAAATATCAAGATGGTCGGGATCTGTCGAGGTAATAACACTCATCCAAGGACGCAACCAATGGAAACTACGATCGAATTCGTCTGCCTCTATCACTACGAAGTCGCTGGTATCCGACAAAATATAATTGGTTCCGTAGTTCTTGGAAATACCGCCCAAGAATGCATTGCAGTCTAAATGACTCTGGTGCATGATATGGGCACACATCGTAGAAGTGGTGGTTTTGCCGTGAGTACCTGCAAAGCAAAGTCCTTTGTGGGTACGTGTAAGTCTGCCGAGTACTTGTGCACGTTTCTCTATTTCGAAGCCATTGTCTTTGAAATACTGCAATTCTTGATGTTCGGAAGGTATGGCTGGCGTATAAATTACGAGGCAACTCTTCTTATCGCGGCATGCATGAGGAATTTCGTCCACACTCTCTTCGTAATGTAGGAGCATGCCCTCTTTTTCCAATTGACGGGTTAAATTGGAGGAAGTCTTATCATATCCGGCCACTACAATGCCCTTATGAATGAAATAACGTGCGATAGCGCTCATGCCGATGCCGCCGGCACCGATGAAATATACTGCTTTTATCTCTTTTAGTTCCATTATCTATTTGCGATATTCATTACTTCTGTTGCGATTACATCGGCAGAATTATTCAATCCTAATTTAAGGATGTGTTTGTTGAGGTCTTCGAGTTTGGCATCGTCTTTTACCGTCTTTATGGCCAATGGCAATAAAGTTTGTTCGGCCTCTGCGTCTTTTACGTAAATTGCAGCATCTTTATTAACCAATGCCATGGCATTCTTAGTTTGATGATCTTCTGCGACATTCGGGCTTGGAACAAGTATCGCCGGCTTTCCGATGAGGCAAAATTCGCTGATAGAGCTTGCTCCTGCGCGGCTTATTACCAAGTCTGCCGCTTTGTAGGCTGCTCCCATATCGCTGATAAAGTCGGTTACTTTCAGTTGTGGAATTTCCGGTTGATGCTTTAATTGTTCGCAGATGGCGGTGTAATAATATTTTCCGGTTTGCCAAATAAATTGTACATCGCTGTCTCTAACAAGGTCGAGATGTTGCGAAATGCTTTCGTTTATAGTTCTTGCCCCTAAACTTCCGCCAAGGAACAGAATGGTTTTCTTGTCGGGATCGAGTCCGAATGAGCGTCTTGCTTCTTCTTTTGTTACCGATATATCGAGCACATTCTGCCTTACGGGGTTACCTGTCATGATGATTTTCTCTGCAGGGAAGAAGCGTTCCATGCCTTCATAGGCAACGCATATCTTTGTAGCTTTTTTAGCAAGCAGCCTGTTCGTTATGCCCGCATACGAATTTTGTTCCTGAATGAGGCAAGGAATACCTTTCTCGGCACATACGTTTAGCGTAGGTCCGCTGGCATAGCCGCCTACACCGACGGCAACCATAGGTTTGAAATTCCTGACGATTTTCTTGGCCATACGTTGGCTTTTCCATATTTTGAACAGTACAATGATGTTTTTAAACAAATGTTTTCTGTCAAATCCGCATATAGGAAGTCCTTTGATTTCGTATCCGGCTTTGGGCACGCGCTCCATCTCCATGCGTCCTAAAGCGCCTACAAAGAGTATTTTCGCGTCGGGGTGTTTTGCCCTGATGGCATTGGCTATTGATATTGCAGGAAAGATGTGTCCTCCCGTTCCGCCGCCGCTGATGATAACTCTTAACTCTTTATTCATAAATAGATGCAATATTTAATGGCAAAATTAATCAAAAATTTCCTTATTCGGTAACTTTTATCCTTTAATTATTCTATATCTTTATCTTCAGACAGTTGCCAATGTTTGGGCGGTTGTTTTTTCGTTTTCCGCCTCTGTTTTTTTCTTGGCAGTACGACTGACGCTAAGTATTGCTCCGACATATATGCAATTAATGATGGTAGATGTTCCGCCTTTGCTTACTAAAGGCAACGGCTGGCCGGTTACGGGGGCCAATCCTACGGCTACGCACATGTTGAACAGTGCCTGCGTTACGAGCAGCAAAGCGAGTCCCATTGCAAGAAATGCGGGGAAATTATTCTCGCATCTGTTGGCTATCCTCCCTGTACGAAAGAGCAGGATGATGTAAAGCAGTGCCACGAAGAATGCGCCTAAGATACCCATTTCTTCTATGATGATGGCATATATAAAATCGGAAAAAGCTTGAGACAGGAAATCGCGTTCCACTGAATTGCCCGGTCCTTTGCCGATAACGCTCGACGAAGCAATGGCAATATTGGCGTGTGCCACCTGTGCATCTTTATCGAGGTCTATTTCATTGGGCGATATTTCCTTGCCATTCACGAATTTATTGATGCGCGATTTCCATGTGTCGGCACGATGGAACACCTTTTCCCAAGCACCGGTATCCTCTTTTGTTTTCGGTACTACCTGCTCGGTCATAACTTTATTGGTGTCTTCTTGCGACTTGTCGGTTCCGAATGTCATGATAAGTGTGAAGATGAGGACGATACACAGCATCACTATACCGAGAAGTTTTCCTAATTGTCTTGCCGGTACTCTTCCGATTAACATCATGAAAAAGATAACGACACAGAGGAGTATTGCCGTAGATAAATTCTCAAGCATAATCAATGGAACGGTGAACAAGCATACGATAAGTATGTATTTGAAGGCATTTTTGTCGGCTCCTTTTTCTGTCTGCATGGCACTGAGTATCTGGGCAGTGGCGAGAACCACGGTGCCTTTGGCAATTTCTGATGGCTGAAACTGCAGTCCCAATATACTTATCCATCGCTGTGCCCCGTTGGTTGATTGTCCTGCAAGGATTACCCAAATGAGTGTGACTATTGAGAAAATAATCAGAAAAAGTGTGGTAATCTTGAAGTATTTGCACTCGATATTCAGTGTAACCACCATGAAGAAAATGCCTATGAATAGTATGCTGATATGCTTGATTACCGGTGCCCAGTAATTGCCTCCTTTATATGTCAGCGATGAAGATGCGGAAAAAACCTCTACGATGCTGATGATACATAGGAAGAAGAATATCATCCATACCACTTTGTCGCCTTTAAAAATGTTGCCAAGCGTTTTGTTCATCATAGGTTCCTGACTAAGTTTTTAAACTGATTTCCTCGATCTTCCATGTTTTTAAATAAGTCGAAACTTGCACAACAAGGACTTAATAGTACGGTATCGCCGGGCTTTGCCATGTCGTAACAGGCCTTTACGCAGTCTTCCATCGAGTGTGTATCGCGTACAGGTATGCCTAAACTATCAAAATTTTGGTGCAGTTTCGTATTGTCGGCCCCAAGATATACCAGTCCTACACATTTCTTTCTGACAAGTTCTTTAATAGAGCTGTAGTCGTTCCCTTTATCCTTTCCGCCGAGAATGAGAATGGTTGGAGTCTTCATGCTCTCCAATGCGTACCAACAGGCATCTACGTTTGTTGCTTTTGAATCGTTGATGTACTGCACACCACCGACTTTACAAACCTTCTCCAAACGATGTTCCACTCCGGGGAAATCGCTCAAACTCTTGCGGATGATATCCTTTTTGATACCGGATATATTCGAAGCTATGCCGGCTGCCAGCGAATTGTATATGTTATGTTTGCCCGTAAGCGAGAGCTCTTCTTGCTCCATATTGAAAGGTGTCGGCTTCTCTATCTTGTATTGTCCTTCCTCAATATATCCGATAGAGCCCTTTTCTTTCAGTTCTGAAAACGGGCATTTCACAGCGTGGATATCATATTTTTCGAGTTCATGCTTGATGATGGGATCATCATTCCAATAGATGAAACTGTCTTGTTTTGTTTGATTTTGAATGATACGCATCTTGGCATCTACGTAATGTTGCATGCAATATTCGTATCTGTCGAGATGATCGGGTGTGATGTTCAGTAAAATTGCGATATTAGCATGGAATTTGTACATGTTATCGAGCTGAAAACTGCTTAGCTCGATAATGTAATACTCGTGTGGTTCTTCGGCTACCTGCAAAGCGAGACTTCTGCCTATGTTTCCGGCAAGTCCGACATCATATCCTGCCGTCTTGAAAATATGATAGATTAATGATGTTGTTGTGGTTTTCCCGTTGCTTCCCGTTATACATATCATTTTGGCATGAGTGTACCTTCCGGCAAACTCAATTTCGCTGATGATATGGGTGCCTTGCGCCATCAGTTTCTGGACTATCGGTGCCTCTTTGGGTATGCCCGGGCTCTTTATGACCTCATCTGCATCCAGTATCTTGTATTCTGTATGCCTGCCTTCTTCCCATTCTATGGCGTGTTCATCGAGCTGTTTCTTGTATTTGTCCTTGATGATAGACGTGTCGGAAACGAAAACTTCGAATCCTTTTTTCTTTGCTAATACGGCTGCACCGGCACCACTTTCGCCGGCTCCCAATATAACTATTTTCTTCATATTATCTTTTACCTGATCTTTAAAGTAATGATTGTGAGCGCTGCAAGAATGATGGTGATGATCCAGAAGCGTATGGTGATCTTTGCTTCGTGCTTAGCTGAGTGGGGTATTCTGATAAGATAACTGCAATCGGGATCGAGCTGACTGTCTTGAGTGCGGAAGTTATCGTGGATCGGAGTACGCTTGAAGATGCGTTGTTTGATGCCTTTACGCTTACCGATTTTATAAAACCACACTTGCAGAATAACACTTAAACTTTCTACAAAGAATATTCCACAGAGTATAGGCAATAGCAATTCTTTATGAATGATAATTGCCGAAACGCCGATAATGCCGCCTATGGTCAGCGAACCGGTATCGCCCATGAATACTTGAGCGGGGTAGGCGTTGTACCAGAGGAAACCGATAAGGGCTCCGATAAAGGCACACATGAAGACCACAAGCTCTTCTGAGCCCGGAATATACATAATATTGAGATAAGCGGCATACTGTATGTGTGAACTTACATAAGCAAGTATGCCTATTGCAACCCCTATGATGGCCGAGTTACCGGCACACATACCGTCCATACCGTCATTTAGATTGGCTCCGTTCGATACGGCTGTCACCACTAATATGGTCATGATAACGAACAAAAACCATCCTGCAGCAGTCTTATATTTACCGCAAAACGACATTACCCGTGAGTAATCGAGGTTATGCCCCTTTACAAAAGGGATGGTAGTCTTTAGTGATTTCCGCGCTTCTGTGCGATGTTTCACCACTGTTTCTTGCCCCTGTCGTTCAATAGCAAGGTTCTCATTTACCTTTACATCGGGTGATGCCCACAGTACAAGGCCTACAATAAGCCCGATACTAAGCTGTCCTATGATTTTATATTTTCCTTTTAAGCCTTCTTTGTTTCTGCGGAAAATCTTGATAAAATCGTCCATACCGCCGAGAAATCCCAGCCATATGGTTGTAATAATCATCAATATCAGGTAGATATTGCGTAGTCTTCCGAGCAATAGCACCGGTATGAGAATTGCAACAATGATGATGATACCTCCCATTGAAGGTACACCTATTTTATTTACACCGAACGGATCGATGCTTGCATCGCGTTGTGTTTCGGTTATCTGTTTACTCTTCAGATATTTTATAAAGTGCTCTCCGAACCACGCAGATATGGTAAGAGCCAAGATCAGTGCCAGTAATGCGCGGAAAGAAATGTACCCCCATAGGTGAGAACCGCTGATACCATACTGTTCCAAGAACCTGAAAAGATAGTATAACATGTCTGTATATTTTTAATTGCCGAAAATGTTGTTTAATATTTCCTTATCATCAAAGTGGTGTTTTACCCCTTTGATTTCCTGATAGGTTTCGTGCCCTTTTCCGGCAACGAGTATTACATCGCCTTTTTGAGCCATCATACATGCCGTGCGGATGGCCTCTTTACGGTCTACGATACTGATAACTTTCTTGAGTTGTTGTGCGTTTAAGCCATCGAGCATATCGTTGATTATGTCTTGTGGTTCTTCAAAACGAGGGTTATCGCTGGTTATAATGACCTTATCACTTTGTTTAACTGCTTCCTGTGCCATCAGCGGGCGTTTGCCTTTATCCCTATTTCCACCGGCCCCACATACAGTAATTAACTTCCCTTTACCATTCAATACTTCGTGGATAGCTTTAAGTACATTCTCAAGTGCATCCGGCGTATGAGCATAATCAACGATTGCTGTATAGCCTTCAGGACTATGTATTGGTTCAAGTCTACCGCTTACACTGTGCAGCATACTCATTACAAGAAGGATATCTTCAGGCTGTTTTCCGAGCATTCGGGCGGCACCATATACGGCGAGCAAGTTACTTACATTGAACTTACCTATAAACTGTACTCCTACTTCATGGCCATCTATGTCCAAATACATACCTTCGAAATGGCATTCCAATATACGTGCTTTGAAGTCGGCAGCACTTCTTGTGGAATATGTTTTAATGGTGGCCTTGGTATTCTGTACCATTATCATGCCGTTTTTATCATCGGCATTCGTGATTGCAAAGGCCCCTTTAGGCAATTCATCGAAGAATGCTTTCTTGGCATTACGATAGTTTTCGAACGTTTTGTGGTAGTCCAAGTGGTCACGGGTGAGGTTGGTAAATACGCCACCCGTAAATTTCAAGCCGCTAATACGTTTCTGTGCAATGGCATGTGAAGAGCATTCCATGAATGCATACTCGCAACCTGTGTCGACCATCCTGCCGAGCAGTTCGTTCAATTCTATGGGATCAGGGGTGGTATGATCGGCAGGTATGGCTTCATCTTCTATATAATTACATACTGTAGATAGCAATCCGCACCTATATCCCATCTTCCGAAACATATTATATAATAAGGTGGCGACTGTCGTTTTACCGTTAGTTCCCGTTACCCCTACGAGTTTAAGTTTCTTAGAAGGATCACCGTAAAAGAGAGTTGCCACCTTACCGGCGGTATCTTCTGTAGATTCTACTTTGACATATGTTACGCCTTCAACCTTCATTTCGGGCATATCTTCGCATAATATGGCTCCTGCGCCCTGTTCGATAGCTTTCGGTATGAACCGATGGCCGTCTACCTGCGTTCCTTTCATGGCAATGAAAAGATGCCCTTCTGCTATTTTTCGGGAATCGATATTCACTCCTTTTATGTCAATACTCTGTTCGCCGATAACGGCAACAGGTTTGATATTTTTCAACAACTCATTTAGTTTCATATTATTTGTTGTGTTATTATTCCAATGTAATTTGACACTTTTCGCCTTTTATTATCCTATGGCCGGGCTCGAGACTTTGCTTTACAACCTTGCCTCTTCCTGTGATTCTCACTTTCAGTTTATGACTCTCAAGCATAAAAACGGCATCTCTTGCTCCCATACCGATAACATTCGGCACATATCTGCTGCCATAGTTCTTGCTGCGTTTTAGTAATAATGTCTTGTTGTTACACCTCTCTACCCGTCCCCAAACAGGATTACCGTCGGCATACGAACCGTTCCAGCCGGCATTGGAGTTAATGCCTAAGTGGTTCAGAACATAGTCAGCTGCAAGTATATTGCCGTTCTTTACTTCCGGAACGAGTATCGATAATGAGTCGCGAGCATCTTTCACATCGAGTTTCAAGTCTTGTGCCATAATACCTTCAGCAATATGATGAAATACTACACCGCTCATTCCACCTCCCGAAGCAGGGAGTCCTGATTTCTGTATACATACGATGCAACTGTAACGGGGAGCGTTTGCAGGGAAGAAGCCGGCAAAGCTGAGAAGGTAGTTCGTTTGTCCTATTTTATATCCGCCAACCCCCTGTGATATTTGTGCCGTACCTGTTTTTCCGGCTACCTTAAATGATGGCGAGCCTGCTTTTTTGCCCAATCCCTGACTAACCACATGTTCCAAAATGGTTTGCATTTCGTGTACGGTTTTATCTTTACAGATGTGAGCACGCATTACCTGCGGAGGAAAATTCATAATCACTTCTCCGTTTTTTATTACTTCTTTTACAAAGCGCGGGCGCATCATTCGTCCGTTATTGGCAATGGCATTGTAGAAAGTAAGTGTAGATAGCGGCGGAACCTGTGTTTCATACCCTATACTCATCCAAGGTAGGGCGGTTTTGCTCCAATTTACGTATTGTCCTCGTGCATTCTTCTTAGGCATACGTATGTGAGCAGGGGAAGATCCTACCAACGGAATGCGCAGGTTGTCGGCAATACCGGTACGGTAAATGCCACGAACGAACCTTTCCGGATCGTTTCGATAGTGGTCGTCTATGATGCGACTTATACCTACATTCGAACTATACATCAGTGTTTGTGGCAGCGTAAGCAGTCCGTATCCGCCACGTCTCCAATTATGATCTTTCATATCTCTGCCGTACATCGGCCATACTCCGCTGCCTGTCTCCACACGATAGGTGGTATCGACTACACCATCATCTAAAGCCACCATGATTGAAGCAGTTTTAAAAACCGATCCGGGTTCAAGCAAATCGCTGATAGCATGGTTCTTTATTTCGCGATATTCGCCATCTACGCACTTTTCCATGTTAACGATAGCCTTTACGTCGCCTGTGGATACTTCCATTACAATGGCCACGCCGACATTTCCGTTGATCTCTCTAAGTTCGTTAAGAAGTGAACGTTCCGCAAGATCTTGCATGCTCACGTCGATGGTTGTTACTATATCAGCACCGTCGATAGGTGGTGTGTCCATGATGTTAAGATACTTGTTGAGCGTTTTGCGACGGTGTACGATGCCATTCTTTCCGCGTAGTATGGAATCGTATGATAGTTCAAGACCGCAACGTGCCGTATCTTTTGCACCGAACATCTCGCCTACCGTGCGCCCTGCCAGTGAGCCATAGGGGCGTTGGCGAGCATTATATTCTTCCACATGGAAGCCGCTTTTATAAGGTGCCAAGTTAAAAACGGGCAGTTTTTTAACCTCCGTATAAGTGTTATAATCCACGCGCTTATCCCATATAGCCCAATGACGGCTCATCTTGCGGTGCCCTTCTTCGAGTTTAGACTTGAAAGCCGATACCGATCTATCAGGGAAAATCTGGTGCAAGCATAGGCATATAGAGTCTATTTTTGTACTCCATAGCGAATCGTTCTCGGCGTTATGTAAGGCTTGAAAGTCCATAAACATCTTGAATTCAGGTAAAGAACTTGCCATTAGTTGCCCGTCGCAGCTCAGAATATTGCCTCGTGTAGGTTTCACGCTCACACTGTCTTTTTTCACGCGATTGGCCACCTGTAGCCAGTAAGAGCGCTTGGCAGTCATCACATAAGCGGCTTTTACTACCACGGCAGCGGCAATCAGCGTCATCATAATGGCGATGGCACTGTAGCGAGGCATTATTTTTTTATGGTCGAACTTACTCATTTATCAGGTACGTTTATGATGTATGGCGGCTGATTGGCTATTTTAAGTACACTGTCTTTGTTGCTTTTGAGCAATTCAAGTACATGGCTTTCGCGGCTTTTTTCCGTCAGTTGGCTATTACTCGACAAAGCTCTATATTTGGCATCTTGCAGTTCTTTCTGCAGATTGTCTATCTCTATCAGGTCTTGCTGACAGCTGTAACGGTTCGAAATATAGACAATCATAAAGAATGTAATCAGCATGAACACCCATATTTGGCGGCGCATGGTAGAGGTAGTCAGTATATCTCCGCCCAATATCTTGCGCAAAGTGAAGTTCTTCGACAGCGGAAGTTCGTCTTCAGTGGCTTGTTCTCTGATGATTTCTTTTAGTGTCGGCGCCTCTTCTTCGGGCCTTCTTTGTTCCGTAGTTTCTGCCTCTTGCTCGGTTCTTTCGGTATCCGGAGCGTTCTCGATGGTTAGTTTGGACCGGCTGTTTTCTATATCTTTATCTTTACTCATTTCTTTTCGGCAATTCTAAGTTTGGCACTTCGGCTTCGTGGATTTTGTTCCTGCTCCTCGTGAGAAGGTGTGATAACCTTGCTGTTAATAAGAGCGAACGGTGTTTCTATGTGCCCATAGAAGTCTTGATGCAGTTTTCCTTCGACGTTACCTGTCTTCATCATGTTCTTTACCATGCGGTCTTCGAGCGAATGATAAGTAATGATAGACAGCCTGCCACCCGTTCCGAGACATTCGGATGCGCCTTCCAGCATTTCTTCCAGTGCCCTCATCTCGTGATTTACCTCTATTCTGAGTGCCTGAAACAGCTTTGCCATGTCTTTTTTTTCGCGTTCTCGTTTGAATAGAGGTTCTATGGCATCGATAAATTCGCGGGTGGTACCTATTTCGTGCGTGGCTCTTGCTTTTACGATAGCGGCTGCAATGCGACGCGAGTTTTTCAGTTCACCGTAGAGATAGAATACGTTTGCTAGCGTTTCTTCGTCGTATTTGTTCACGATATCGGCAGCTGTGGTGCCGGCACGTTTATTCATTCGCATGTCTAAAGGGGCATTGAAACGGAACGAGAACCCGCGGCTTTCGTCGTCGAAGTGATGACTTGATACTCCTAAATCGGCAAGTAGCCCGTCTATATGGTCTATTTTGTAATAACGCATCCAGTTTTTCAAGTAACGGAAGTTGCTTCTTACGAACGTAAAGCGACTGTCGGCCACTATATTTTGTTCTGCATCGGCATCTTGATCGAAGCTATATAGCCGTCCGTTTTTACCTAATCTGCGTAATATCTCGCGCGAATGTCCGCCTCCACCGAATGTTACGTCTACGTAAACGCCTTCGGATTGTATGTTCAGACCGTCGATACTCTCTTTTAAAAGTACGGGTATGTGGTAGGTATCTATAACTTTTATCATCGGCATTCGGTCTTGTTTGGGATATCGTTGCTCGGTGTGTTCATGATATCCTGTAGAGCTTTGCCGAACACATCGGGTTCCATAAAGGGTTCGTCGCCATTGTCGTTACTCCATATTTCGATGGTATCGCCCATACCTATCAGTTTGATTGCTTGCGAGATGTGCGCCATCTTCATATAACGCTTGGGTATAAGAAAGCGCCCGTTACCGTCTAAAGTGAGTAATTCTACATCTGAAACGAATTGGCGGAATATTTGCTGGTGGTCGGCGTTCCATCTTGAAAGGCGAGAGCGCAGGTTATCCATCTGTACATTCCATACATTTTCGGGATAGATGACCAAACAGGGCTGGAATACATCCTTTCTCATGACAAGACTTTCTTCGCCCGATGCTTGTAGAACCTTGCGGAAAGCCGCCGGAAGGAATACCCTTCCTTTCGTATCTGCCTTGGCTTCTATGTGTCCGAGAAATCTCATACGTACATCTTTAATAATGTTATTGTTGCCAAAATTACATAATTTTCTCCACATTCCCCCACTTTTCTCCACAAAAATGTACTATGTATCTCTTTTTTGTTATTTTTAACCAATAAACAGGTGTTCCGAACAGAGGAGACGTAAGTACTTTCCGGAGGTGCAAAGAGCAGTGTAGAGGTGGTGCAAAGTATAGCAGAGATGGCCAAAGAAAGTTGCCCTATGGCAGTTGGAAATATTGTAAAATTACCGATGAAATGGACTCTTTTTAAACTATATATGCCATCTTAGCATTATATTTGTACCGTCTGTTGGCAATAGATGCCATGTCTATCGCTGTTATATGTTGCGCCTGTTTCCGATGAAGAGTGCAGTTTGCGTAATAAAACTATTCTGTAAAAGGCATTGTCGGCATTGCCTATCGGTAGCCAAATCGTTACCTATGGTCTGGAAAATATGCCAAATGCATCTTTATTTTATTCATTTTTGAACATTTTTTTATAAAAACGTAGCCGTTTCCAAAAAGTTATGTTATTTTTGCATACTGTTAGTATTATATCAACCATGATTGGTAGAGAAGAGAAAACAATCGATATAGATAAAATATTGCATAGCAAGATGGGGAATAAGGCGCGTTTCGTGCCCCGTTTTCTTATATCTTGGCTAAAGAAAATCATACATGAAGACGAGGTTAACCTGTATCTTTGGGAGTCTCGTAATAAGACCGGAACGGAATGGCTTGAGGAATGTGTGCGCTATTTGGATATGACCTTACAGGTGGAGGGCATGGAAAATCTTCCCGCAAAGGATGATGGCAAGCTCTATACTTTTGTTTCCAACCATCCTTTGGGAGGTGCAGACGGGGTGGCGCTCGGCTCGATTATCGGGCGTCGTTATGATGGCCGGTTTCGCTATTTGGTCAATGATCTGCTGATGAACCTGCCGGGTTTGGCTCCTGTTTGTATCCCCATTAATAAAACGGGCAAGCAAGGACGCGACTTCCCCGCTATGGTTGAGGCCGGTTTTCGGAGCAATAATCACATGTTGATGTTCCCTGCAGGCTTGTGTAGCCGTAAAATCAATGGCAAAATACACGATATACCTTGGAAGAAAACCTTTATAACGAAAAGCGTAGAGTTTCGGCGTGATGTGGTTCCCATCCATTTCGGAGGGCAGAATTCCGATAGGTTTTACCGTATTGCCAACATGTGCAAGGCGCTTAACCTAAAGTTCAATTTGGCGATGATCTTCCTTGTAGACGAGATGTATCGAAATGTACACAAGACATTCCGTGTGTCTATCGGTAAACCAATACCGTGGCAAACGTTCGACAAGAGTAAAACGCCGATGGAATGGGCGAAATTTGTCGAAGACGAGGTGTATAAACTGTAGTTTCCGAAGGTGTTTCGATGAAAAGTAAAGTAAACAAATAATTGAGAGAATATACGGTTTCAGTGAAATTCAGTCCCGTAATCAGTCGAATTTCATCTGATAAATTTTCAGATTAAGAATGGAACAAGAGATTATTCAACCGATAAACAAGGAGTTGCTTAAGAGTGAGCTGACTCCGGAAAAGCAATTGCGTATGACGAACAAAAGTCATAACGAGATTTATATTATTACGGGTAATGACTCTCCAAACGTAATGAAAGAGATCGGTAGATTGCGCGAAATTGCTTTCCGGAATGCCGGCGGAGGAACAGGAAAGGCCATGGATATCGACGAATTCGATGCAGGCGATAATTGCTATAAGCAGCTTATCGTGTGGAATCCCGAGGCAAAAGAGATTATCGGAGGGTATCGCTATATGCTCGGAAGCGACTGGAAACTCGACGAGAAAGGGCAGCCTATGCTCGCTACGAGCCACATGTTTCATTTTTCTAACAAGTTCTTAAAGGAGTATATGCCCTATACAGCGGAGTTAGGCCGTTCGTTTGTTTCGCTCGAATACCAGAACGTGCGCAAGAACAGTAAAAGCATATTTGCTTTGGATAACCTTTGGGACGGCTTAGGAGCACTGACTGTGATCAATCCCGATATCAAATATTTCTTCGGAAAGGTAACTATGTATCCGTCGTATATCCGTCGGGGGCGCGATATGATACTTTATTTTCTCAAGAAACACTTCGATGATAAGGACAATCTGATAGTTCCGATGAAACCGTTAGTAATAGATGCCGATCCTAAAGAGTTGGAAGAGCTTTTTTGTAAGGACGATTTTAAGGACGATTACCGTATATTGAATGCCGAAATAAGGAAGTTGGGCTACAATATACCGCCCCTTGTAAACGCTTATATGGGCCTTAGTCCGACCATGAAACTCTTCGGTACCGCCATCAATTATGGTTTCGGAGATGTAGAAGAGACGGGTATATTGATAGCAGTAGATGAAATTCTCGAAGAAAAACGGGTGCGGCATATAGACAGTTTTATAGATGAACACCCCGAAGCACTGCATATCACCAGCGGTGTAAATAATGTAATCTACAAGGAAAAGTAAGCACTTGCGGTGCTGCAGATTGCAAATGGGGGGAACGGAACGCCGCTTTCCGCTTGAAACATATAGACTATTAAACTAATAACCAACATAAGAATTATATGGAAAAAGTAAAATTATCTTTGTTATCTGTGTGTTTATCATTGGCTTTTGCCCAGTATTTAAATGCACAGACACCGCGTGAAGAGTATCCGCGTCCGCAGTTTGAGCGTGCTGAATGGGTAAACTTGAACGGAAAGTGGTCGTATTCGTTCGATTTCGGGCGTACCGGAAAGGAGAAAGGATGGCCGAACGCGGCCGGTTTCGATGGCAGCATAACAGTGCCATTCTGTCCGGAGAGCTCCCTTTCGGGGGTGAAATATACCGATTTCATCAATACGATATGGTATCAACGCAAGCTGGATATCCCTGCCGGATGGAGAAATAAGAGCATTATGCTTAACTTCGGTGCCGTTGATTATGAGGCTCATATTTACATAGACGGTAAAGACGTGGGGACTCATTATGGTAGCGGTTCGTCGTTCAGTTGCGATATAACCAAGTTCGTAGTACCGGGTAAGTCGCATAACCTTGTGGTTTGTGTGAACGATAACTTGAGAGACGGCAAACAGACAGGCGGTAAACAAGCCAAAGAACTTAACTCTAACGGCTGTATGTACACCCGTGTGACGGGTATTTGGCAGACTGTATGGATGGAAGCCGTAACTCCTGAGGGCCTTAAATCGGTTTATGCCGTGCCTGACATAGATCAGAAGCAGCTCGTTATCCATCCTCTGTTTTATCGAGAAAATGCAGGTAACAAGCTCGTCGTAACACTCTACGACGGAAAGAAAGCCGTTGCAAGTGCTTCGGTTCCCTGCAGCAATAACGGTGTGGTGGTGCTTCCGGTGAAGAATATGAAGCTTTGGAGTCCGGAATCTCCATTCCTTTACGATATTACATATAAGGTAATGAAGGGCGGGAAGGCCATCGACGAGGTGAAATCTTATGCCGGAATGCGCAAAGTTCATGTTGCCAACGGTTATTTTTATCTGAACAATAAGCCTTATTACCAGCGTCTTGTTCTCGATCAGGGCTATTATCCCGACGGTATTTGGACTGCCCCGACCGACGAGGCATTAAGAAAAGACATAGAACTTGCTAAGGCTGTCGGCTTTAATGGGGCACGTTTGCACCAGAAGGTGTTCGAAGAGCGCTATTACTATTGGGCTGATAAGCTGGGATACCTAACATGGGGCGAGTCTGCAAGCTGGGGATTGAATGTGAATAACGAGGAGGCAGTGCGCAATTTCATATCGGAATGGGCCGATATAGTGGTGCGCGATCGCAATCATCCATCACTTGTAACTTGGACGCCTGTCAATGAAACGTGGGACGCAAACGCTTCTGGCGTATATGTACGTATGATGAACGATGTGTACAATATTACTAAAGCGATAGACGGCACACGACCTGTGAACGACGCAAGCGGCGATTCGCACGTGAAAACCGATATATGGAGCGTGCATAACTATGAGCGCGATCCGCATAAACTGATGGAACAGCTCACATTCGAGCATGGTAAAGAGCCTTATCGCAATATACGCGACAGGCATTTCCTTGCGAACTATGAGGGACAGCCCTATATGGTAGATGAGTTCGGCGGGCTTCCTTGGATCAAAGAATCGGAGCGCAACAGCTCGTGGGGATATGGTGGCAATATCGATAACATGGAGGAATTTTACAAGATATTGCAGGATGAAGTGGACGCATTGAAAGCAAGCAAGCACGTTACAGGTTTCTGCTATACACAGCTTACAGACGTGGAACAGGAGAAGAACGGCATCTATTATTATGACAGAACGCCGAAGTTCGATACGAAGCGTATCAAGGCAATCTTCGAACGTATCCCTTCTTATATAAAAAAGACGGAAGATTTAAGCTATTGAAAAAATAGTTTGTTCCATCAATAAAAGGCGTGTCTTTAAGATACGCCTTTTTGTATGTTTGCTTTCAGGATATATCCTTTCCCGATAACCGTTTCGATGATGACCGACGTATCGCTTTTCAGGGCCCTGCGAAGGTAGGTAATCTGCACGTTGAGTGCCAAGGAATTTGAATAAGAGTCGTCTCCCCAGACCTCTTCCAATATACTCTTTCGAGCCACCATGTTGTTGGCATTATCGACAAGCATGCGCAGTATTTCCGCTTGTCGGCTGGTGATGATCACCGTTTCATGCCCATGAAGCAGCTCGTTTTGCGAATAAAAGAAAGTTATGTTACCGATGTATACCGCGTTGTTCGTTCTCTCATCTTCCGGTAACGGTTGTTTCATTTCGAATATCATATTTTTCATGAACTGACGACGTATCTTGTCGATGCGCTGTTGTATCATGATCGTCTTGATTTGATATACCAAACAGAAAGCGAGAATGAATATGAAAAGAATGCTCAGTGCCAGTTGTGAGGCCATACTTTTGATAATGGAATTGATTGGAACGGTAACTCTGAACTCAATATTTTCATACTTTATAGGGTTAGAGGAATAGCTTACAAGGACTGTTTTTTGCTGGCCTCCCGCAACCAAATAATATGGATTTTTGTAAAAGTGCTTACTTTTAATTACCTTAAAATCATTGATTCCATCATATCCTTTTATTTTAAACAACGAATCTATGATATGTGCTTGGAACGATTTATATTTGCTTATGTTATATAGGTTGGCAATTGTAACTCCGTCTTCGGGCCGTAATCCGGGGATATCGATAATACGCGGTTTTCTCATACCGGTTTCCACAAACTTGAAAGTACATCGTGCAGTTCCTTTCATTGTATTGGAGTCGGTGCTTATTTTTATCGTATTCGAAATGCGTATCAGGCTATCAACCCTTTTCCCGTATTTTTTTGTAAGCTTTCTAACGTCCGTTTTCGCCGGCTTTTGATGATGTTTGTAGCTTCCATCCTGCCGTATTTTTTGTTCTTGTTCTATAATGTCTTCGCAGTCTTTGTACAGACTGTTCAGTTTGTCAGCATAGCTTAATTGATATTGACTGTAAAGCCAATATGCTTGTCCGCATGTGATAAACAGCATGGTGAGTATGCTTAGCGCCCATACTGTTTTAATTCGTTTATCCATGATGATGTATCTTTTTTGTACAGATGTAGCATATTTAAACGCAAAGGTAATTATTTTTCGATGTCCCGGCAGGTTAATAATAAAATAGTAATATAGAATTATGGCTGTTAGAATATTTGTGTAATAGCTTTATAAGTACCGCATAATGCCGATAGGCTATCTTTGTAACAATAATAAACATATAAACTAATTCGATATGAAGAAATCTTTTCTCATTGTGTTGTTAATGTGTATGGCGCTTACTATGCGCGCTCAGTTTACTTTCCGTTCCATAAAAGAACCCGAACAGGGTATGAATTGCGGTAAAATAGCGTTCATGTTCACTTACAATTACCGCTATGTAGAGGATGTGAACCACCGTCCTTATTTCTTTAAAGACGACAAAATGTTGCTCGAAGTGGGCGATCAAAGGTCGCGTTTTTGGAGTTTATCGCAGTTCCAGACCGACTCTATCAATGCCGAACGCAAGAAACAAGGCGAGAACAATTTCCTCGGAAACGGGAAAGTGGTATGGCAATTGTACCGTAACTGCCCTGAGCAAGGCGAATATGTGTATCTCGATGAGCTAGGAATGGATAAGTTTTCGTATGCCGAAAAGGTGGTTTTCCCGCATTGGAATATTGAAGAAGACAGCGTTATCGTATTGCTTGGCTATACTTGTCGTAAGGCAACAACAGATTACTGTGGGCGAAGATGGAGAGCATGGTATACAGACGATATTCCTTTAGATGAGGGGCCGTGGAAATTGAAAGGCCTTCCGGGAATGATATTGAAAGCTTCTGATAGCGAAGGACAGTTCGTTTTTGAGGCAATCGGCATGCAACAAAACGTAACGAAGCGTAATCTTGTTTACATAGGTAACGGATATGAGCGTATCGGAAGGGCCGATTTCTTGAAGACTTGCAGACGTTATTATGCCGATCCCATCGGGTATATTACTACAAAACCTAATGTGAAGGTAACCATAACCGACGGGAATGGCAATCCATTGCCTAATCCTAAGGATCAACCTTATAATCTGTTGGAAAGATGAAACGACTGCTTGTTTTATTTTTTACCTTTATGCAAGTAGGCTCTATGTATGGGCAAGCGGAAATTTACGGTACGGTTGAAGACTCTCTTAGGTACGAACCGCTGGTAGGTGTAACGATTGTATTGTATCGAAATCGTAGGCCTGTTTCTTTTACCTGTTCCGGTGAAATGGGGAATTTTAGATTGCCGGTGCAGATATTGCTGCCTGATGATACGCTTCAGGCATCGTTCCTCGGCTATAAGAAAAAGCGAATGGCGATTGCAGGGACTAAGGATGGGATAAAAATAAAGTTGGCACAAGAGACTTTCTCATTGAAAGAAGTGCAGGTGAATGCCGGGCGTATAACTGGTCTTCAGGATACGATTACATACGACTTGACGCGCTTTGCCGATGCACGTGATAACTCTTTGAAAGACGTTTTGAAGAAATTGCCCGGTGTAGAGGTAAATAAAGAGGGACAGATCAGCTATAATGGAAAGACAATCAGTAGGTTTACCGTTGAAGGACTGGACCTTTCGGGCGGACGATATAATCAGATAAGCGATGCATTACGAGGAAAAGATGTAGAAAAAGCCCAATTCATCGAGCATGATCAGCCCATTAAAGCATTGCAGGGAAAGGTTCTTACAAACGATATTGCCCTGAATATCGGACTTAGAGAGTCTGCTCGAAACAAATTTTTGCCTACCTTGAAGCCTTATCTTTGTATAGGAGAACCCACCGGAATGGGCGGCGAAGCTAATATTTTGCAGATCGGAAAGAAAAAACAGATGATGTATAACCTTGTTTACGACCGTACCGGAGCTGATATTTTTGCACCTGCACGACTGTTGGCTGCATCGAATATCGAAGTTGCGTCTGCCGATTTGCCACGGTGGTTGGCCGTTCCAACGCTCATGGCCCCGATAGATGCGGGGCGTGTTCGGTTCAACACTTCACAGAAATACCAAATAAATAGAACTTCGAAAGTAAGGAATGGGACTGAATGGCGTATCTCTTCAGGATATTATCGCGAAGTTGTAAGGCAGACAACAACGGACTTTTCCAACTATTATTTAGAAGGTGCATCTCCGGTAAAAACCGATGAAATGGAGGATTTATTGCTAAAAACAGACCGTTTGAATGTAGAGTTGGAATATAAAGTGAATACGGATAAGGTTTATGGGAACGATATTTTTCAGGCGAATATGAATAAGTCGGATGCGTTATCATGGCTGCAAAGTACCGTAAACGGTATGTTGCAGCAGCACATGAAAGTACCGTCGATCAACGTATCTAATCGGCTTTACCGCATGATTGTTGGCGAAAAAAGCTCTCTTTCCATACAATCGGTTTTGGATTATCATCATTCTGTTTCGCGTCTTTTTATTGATGATTTCTCACAGAAATTTAATACGAACTTGTGGCATACGGATAATAATGTCGCTTGGTTATTCAGGCATCGCTTTATTACCCACCGATATATGGCGGGATTTGCGGCAGAGAACCTTTCCGTAGTGGCCGATTATCCCCGATATGCTGTTTATTTTACGCCCTCGTGGCAGTATCGTAGGGAAAACGTTACAGTGTCTTTGCAGTCGCGTATGGCGTATGAAAGGTTGACATGGCAGCGCTATTCCGCCTTTCTATTCCGTCCCCACCTTTCTTTGAATGTTAAGAAAGGGTATCATGGTGAGTGGTTTATTTCTGCATATTATAATGAAAATATCGATGAAACGGGCAATTTTGCCTTATCGGAATACCGGTCCGACTATCGTACAACATACGGAAACGAGGGTTTTGTTCCTCAAATGCGCCAATTAGGTTCTTATGTTGCCTACTATTACAAGCGTCCTGTGCATGAACTTTTTGGTAATGTAAGTGTGTCGGCATCACGCTCTTGGTGCAATACCTTGACCGATTTGCAGATACGGAACGGCTTCTATCGGTATAATATGTACCGATTGAACAACCGGTTTTCTACATTTAGCGCAAAAGGCGTTATATCCAAAGGGTTCTTCAGATTACATGCGAAAATGAAATTAGGTGTGTCTTACGATTATAGCAGTGGGAACCAATCGTCTTCGAGGGCTTTATTGCGTTATTATTCCCATGTTGTAAGCCTGCAACCCGATATGGAGTTTTCACCAAAATGGTGTGCATTGAGTTATTCGGGTAGCTTTACATGGAGCCGTTCTCAAATAGATAATGCCGATATATCTGCACTTTTAAATTGTCGTCAAAGCATTGTACTTACGAAAACTTTGTCGAATATCGATATTAGTTTGTCGGCAGTTCATTATTATAACGAGCTGCAAGAGAGTAATAATATAAACACTATGTTGGCCGATGTGTCGGTTGTATGGAGATTGAAGAAAGTAAGATTGTCGATGGAATGGCGGAATATCTTCAATAAAACCCATTATGCAGTTACCTATTACAATGCCGTAAGTTCATCGACGAGCCGGTATGTACTTCGTCCGAGGGAGTTCTTGACGTCTTGCCAAATTACACTATAGGCAACGAAATGCCGTTGATTTTTTGATAGATGTCGAGTGCGTAGATGTCTGTCATGCCGCTTATGTAGTCTATAACCGCCATTATGCGGGTTTCCAAGTCATTGCTTTTGATGTCGTATTGACTGCTAAAGCGGTTTATCAACTGTTTGGAGTGAAACCTTTCCGGCATTACAGCTGCTTCGACAAGAGCATCCATCAGTGTTTCCATAATCTTGTAACCGCTTAATTCCACATCAAGAACCGGTTTGCTTTGGTAAATTTTTTGTTTTGAGACCTCGATGCAGTGCTTGTAGGCATCGTGCTGTAACGGCGATATATGCTTGATTAGACTGTCTTCGAAGGTGCCGTTAAGAATTTCATCCTCGTGGTTTACGAATACTTTTACGCATTCATTTTCGAGCTTTCCGATAACACAGGCACGCATGTATACCACCTTTTCATTTTCATCACTTACGCCCTCTTCCTTTATTCTCTTAAGGATACCTTCCTTGGTTTGGTCGTCGAAGAAAGCAAGAAGCAAGTCCTCCGTTTCTTGGAACGACAGAATTTTCAGCTTATGCGAGTCTTCTATATCCATGATTTCGTAGCATATATCGTCGGCAGCTTCTACCAAAAAGACCAGCGGGTGGCGGGCATAGCGCAAAGGTTCGTTAGGTTTGGACTTGCAAATTATGCCCAATTCATCGGCTATTTTGCGATATGTGTCTCTTTCTGTGGCAAAGAAGCCGAACTTTCCATGGCTTCCGGCAAGTATGGATTCAAAGGGATATTTGACTATACTGGCAAGAGTGGCGTACGTCATGACAAATCCACCGGTTCTTCTGCCTATGAATTGATGCGTAAGAAGACGGAAAGCGTTGGCATTTCCTTCAAAATGAGTGATGTCGTTCCAAAGGTCTTCGCTCACTTTCTCTTTGAGATAAGCGCCGCGTCTCTCGCTAAAGTAGGTTTGGATGGCCTTTTCACCGCTGTGACCGAATGGGGGATTTCCCATGTCGTGTGCCAAACATGCTGCGCTGACGATAGTTCCGATCTCCTCGAACCGTGTGTTTTTTAACTCCGGATATTTCGTTTTTATCAGTTTTTGGGCCACATCATTGCCTAAAGACATGCCCACAGAGGCCACCTCAAGGCTATGGGTGAGGCGGTTGTGTACAAAGACTGAGCCCGGAAGAGGGAACACCTGCGTCTTGTTTTGCATTCGTCTGAAAGGCGCAGAGAAGATTAATCGGTCGTAATCCCGTTTGAATTCGGAGCGATCATCGTGCCTTTCAGCGTGACGTATTTCCTGTCCAAGGCGCTTATTCGATATAAGTAACTGCCAATTCATATCGCAAAAGTAATGTAATTTTAGATAAATAGTTTCATTTCTATAGTAAAAATTGAGTTATATGCCGATAATTCGTTATTTTTGCACCATATTTATTTTATTATGGTGAGAATAAAATTGATCAACAAGGGGCACCATCCGCTGCCGGAGTATGCCACCTCTCTGAGTGCCGGAATGGACCTGCGTGCCAATATCGAAGCACCGATAATTCTCCGGCCCATGGAGCGCAGGCTCATTCCGACAGGCCTTTACATGGCTCTTCCCGCAGGTTTCGAGGCTCAAGTGCGGCCTCGTAGCGGTCTTGCTCTTAAGTATGGTATCACCGTTTTGAATACTCCGGGAACGATAGATGCCGATTATCGTGGTGAAATCATGGTATTGCTTATCAATTTTTCGCAGGATGATTTTGTGATAAACGATGGCGAACGTATCGCTCAAATGATTATTTCTCGCCATGAGCAAGCAGACTTAGAAGTAGTAAAAGAACTTGATGAGACAGAACGAGGTGCCGGCGGTTACGGCCATACAGGAGTGAAATAGAAATAAAACCCGATTATAACGTTGAACATTTTTTCCAAATATACTGCATTCTTTACGGTCGCATTTGTGTTAACAATGGCGATTGTTCCTTCTTTTGCTTTTGAGAACGGCAGATATGCCGATAAAAAATCGGATGTAAATCGTCTTTCTCCGAATGACAGGAAACGTTACGATTACTTGTTTCTTGAGGCTATGCGTCAACAAAATGCCGGTCATTTCGATGCCGCATACGATCTTCTCAACCATTGTCTTGAGATTGATTCTACTGCAGCCGAGGCATATTATATGCTTGCCATGTATCTTACCGAACTGAAGAAAGATACTCTTGCCCTGCAGAATATAGAGAGAGCCGCCGCTTTAGACTCGACTAACGAGACTTATCAGGAGCGTGTAGCTCAATATTATATCAGTATGGGCGATTACGACCGTGCCATTTTATCTTATGAGAGGCTTTATGCAGCGAACCATGAACGTACCGATGTGCTCAATATCCTTGTACAATTGTATCAACAAAAGAAATCTTATTCGGATATGTTGAATACAATCAATCGGATCGAACAGGCCGAAGGAACCAGCGAGGAGATTACCCTGTCGAAGATGAGAGTGTACGAAATGATGGGTGACAGCAAGGCGGCGTACAAGACTTTGAAGAACTTATCGGACACACATCCTAATGATTTGAACTATAGGATTATGCTTGGTAATTGGCTCATGCAGAATAAAAGGCAGAAAGAGGCTTATAAGATATTTATAAGTGCTTTGAAGGAAGAGCCCGATAACTCGTATGCACAGACATCGCTTTACGATTATTACAACACTGTAGGTACTAAAGAACAAGCACAGACGTTGCGTGATGCCATACTGTTGAGCAAGAAAACTCCTTCTCAAACTAAGATGTTGCTTTTACAGGAGGTTATTAAAAATAACGAGGATCAGACCGTTAGCGATAGTACACAGATACTGAAACTTTTCGATAGGGTAATGGCAGCCGACGTTCACAATGCGGATATCGCAACTTTAAAGGCAGCTTATATGACGTTGAAGAAGATGCCGCAGGCAATGGTCGACAGCGCTTTGCAGCATGTTCTTGATATCTCTCCCGACAATGCCGGTGCCCGAATGCAACTTATCCGTTCGTATTTGGATAAAAAAGATTGGGATAAGATCATCTATCTGTGCAAACCGGGCATGCAATACAATCCGGAAGAGATGGCTTTCTATTACTTCATGGGGTGGTCTTACTTCCAGAAAGGCGACTCAGATGCCGCACTCGATGCATTCAGGCGGGGGGTAAGTGAGATCAATTCGCAGAGTGATCCCGATATAGCCAGTGATTTTTATGCAATGATGGGCGATATCTTGCACCAGAAGGGTAATCGTGTAGAGGCCTTTGCTGCATATGATAGTTGCCTCCAATGGAAATCTGACAACATTTATTGCTTGAACAACTACGCATATTACCTCAGTGAAGAAGGCGAAAACCTACAGAAAGCCGAACAAATGAGTTATAAAACGATTAAGTCGGAGCCTAAGAATTCGACGTTCCTCGATACGTATGCATGGATTCTTTTTATGGAGCAGCGCTACGCCGAAGCCAAAATATACATCGATCAAGCCATACAAAACGATACCGATTCGGTAAAGAACGCGGTTGTGATAGAGCATGCGGGCGACATATATGCTATGAACGGAGATACCCGACAGGCACTACAGTATTGGCAGGAGGCCGTGAAAGCAGGAGGAGACAGTGCTCTTTTGCAGCGTAAAATCAAACTGAAAAAGTATATTCCCGTAGAGAATAAGAAGAAATAGACTAAAAATAATTGAATTATGAGGATGAAGATAACGAAAATATTATTCTTTTCAGTAATTGCATTGCTGATGGTTTCATGCGTTTCAAAGAGAGTGTTGGTCGATCAGACACCTAAGAGCAGCACGCAAAAAAGTATGCCTTCTGCACAGTCTGCTGCTGTTCAACAGCTCACTTTTGTGCAGAAAGTGTCCGATAATCAGATATATGTCAAGAATATCGTAGGCAATATGTCGTTTAATTTGCAGGCTGCAGGCAAAGATATTACCGTGCCCGGTTCTGTTCACATGCGTAAAGACGAGGTAATTCGTTTGCAGTTATTCATACCATTGCTTGGAAGCGAGATCGGAAGATTGGAGTTTACGCCCGATTATGTACTCGTTATCGATCGTTTGCACAAGGAGTATATCAAGGCAGATTATAATCAATTGGACTTTTTGCGCAATAACGGACTTACCTTCTACAGTCTGCAAGCCCTTTTTTGGAACCAGCTGTTATTGCCCGGAAAGCAAAAGGTATCGGAGTCGGACTTAAAGAGTTTCAGTGCTCAATTGGCCTCCTCGGGGGATAATATACCTGTTACATTGCAGAATGGCAATATGAAATATCAATGGAATGCCGATAGGAATACCGGTCGAATTAATGAGACAACGGTAACATACACCAGTGCCGAGCACGGAAATTCTACGCTCAACTGGGCTTATTCCGACTTCCGAAGCGTGGGAGTAAAGCTCTTTCCCGCAAAACAAGTGTTCCAATTCTCTACCGATGCTACTAAAACAACGCAGAAAGCCCGTATAAGTATCTCTATGAGTGATGTGAGTACGGATGCCAAATGGGATGCTCATTCTGCCGTTTCATATAAATATAAAAGGGTTGAGGCAAAGGATGTGCTTGGTAAAATATTGAACATGTAAATGAGAAGAAGTGTAGTTATAGGGACAATATTGTTGTTTACCTTTACTTTGTCTGCCCAGAAAAGGCATACGACAAAGAGAACCGTTGTGCGTAAAACAGCTGTTGTCCGAAAGAAAACAACGCCTAAAAAAACAAAGTCTGCCGCAGTTTACAGCAATGCATCTATCAGAGGATTGCAAAACCAGCGCTTACAAATACAGAAAAAGATAAGACAACAGGAACAAGCATTGCGTGCCAATCAGGCCGATGTGAAGAAAAGACTGCAAAATCTCATGCTGCTTAATACCGAAATCAGTGAGCGACAGAAGAGTATTGAGGGCATTGAAGAAGAAATACACCATATAAACGGTAATATCAACATACTTAAAACTCAACTTAAAACACTCGAACAACAGCTTGAAGAGCGCAAGGCCAATTACGTGAAATCCATGCGCTACATGGCACGTCATCAGCAGGTACAGGATAAACTGATGTTTGTTTTCTCTGCTAAAGACCTTGCCCAAATGTATCGGAGGTTACGTTTTGTGAAAGAATATGCGGCTTATCAGAAGGTACAGGGCGAGATCGTGAAGAATAAACAGGCGCAAATTACCGACAAACACCGACAATTGCAGGCCGTAAAGGGGCAGAAGAATAATCTGCTTTACCAAGGACGAAAAGAACGGACTGCGCTTCAAGGACAGCAAACCGAACAACAAAACGTGGTAAATACGTTGCAGAAGCAGCAGAAGACGATACAGAAAGTTATTGCAGAGCAACGGAAAAAAGATGCTGCCCTTAATGCTCAAATCGATCGGCTGGTGGCTATAGAAGTGGAAAAAGCCCGTGTCCGTGCCATTGCGGAGGCCAAACGTAAGGCCGAAGCTGCCGCCGCTGCCAAGCGTAAAGCCGAAGAATTGGCCCGCCGTAAGGCTGCTGCAGAGGCCGAAGCCCGTGAAAATGCACGGAAAATAGCTGAGGCCAAAGCACGTGAGGCACGGTTGAAAGAGGAAGCACGTGCGGCAAATGAAGCCAATGATAAGGCTCGTCGTGAGCGTACTGCACAAGCTGCAAGAGAAGCGGAGGCCGCACGTATAGCTGTAGAACGTAAGGCCGCGGCAGAAGATAGCCGTAACAAAAAGGAGATAGCTGCGGCCCGTAAAAACGTAGAAGATGCCCGACGGATGAGTTCGGCAGACCGTATGATGAGCGGAGGTTTTGAGGCTAACCGAGGCAGACTGCCCATGCCGATCACCGGAAGCTACCGTATAGTGAGCCATTATGGGCAATATAACGTAGAAGGATTGAAAAACGTAACGCTTGACAATAAGGGAATTAACATCTTGGGAGGCGCCGGATGCCAAGCACGTTCTATATACGATGGCGAAGTTAGTGCCGTTTTCGGCTACAGCGGATCAATGGTAGTCATGGTACGTCATGGTGCTTACATCTCTGTATACTGCAACTTGCGCTCCGTGAGCGTCAGTCGTGGGCAAAAGGTGTCCACCCGACAGGTGCTTGGTGCCGTGGGTGCCGATAACATCTTGCAGTTTCAGTTGCGCAGAGAAACCGCTAAACTGAATCCTGAAGTATGGCTCGGGCGATGAAGAGCTACTTACTTCTTCTGCCGCTCTTATCCTTTAAGGTAATGGAATAGGGGGGCAACAGGCGGAAGCAGTTTCCTTTTCTTTATTTTTTCTTATGCAATATTCGGGCAATAAAGTTTCTTTTGCACTCTTTTTTGTAAGGGGAATAATATTTAAACAGAGAAAACAAAAAGAGAGGTGATAATTTCCGAGATATGAACTATAAGAATTTGGTTTATTTAAATCCTCCTTATAAAATATTTGTTTGGTTTAAAATACTTCGATAGACCTATGGCTTATGCTACGTAGGCCTATAGCTTGTTGGCGTTAGGTGTACTGTTTATCGAAGCCACTCCTTATAAACGCTATGAACGAGTGGACAAAAAGTGAAAGACAGAAGCGGCAGATAGCTTTACAATTCGGCACCGTCGAGTAGTTTTATATACGTGTCTATCGCCGTCGAAATCTCGCTTATTTTGATATATTCGTCAGCTGAATGTGACCTCGACGACTCGCCCGGACCAAGTTTAAACGATGGGAAGGGCATTAAGGCCTGATCACTGAGGGTGGGAGAGCCGAAAGGTTGCATGCCCATAGATACTGCCTTGCGGATAAGCGGATGATGTGTGTCGATGCAAGACGGACTTAAACGGAGCGAACGTGCACTGACTTCGCTCTTCAGATGGCTCTTTATAATCTCGTACACCTCTCGATTGGTATAACATTCGTTGGTTCTAACGTCTACAACCATAGTGCATGTATCGGGTACTACGTTGTGTTGTGTGCCCGCATTGATCATGGTAACGTTCATCTGCGTGAGCCCTAAGAAGTCGCTAACCTTGCTGAAGCGATAACTGTGCAGCCATTCAAGGTCTTCGAGCGCCTCATAGATGGCATTCACTCCTTCGCCCCGTGCTGCATGGCCGCTCTTGCCGCGGGCGATAATATCGAGCACCATCAGTCCTTTTTCGGCAACTGCCGGTTGCATGCCTGTGGGTTCGCCCACCAAGGCAGTACTTATAAGCGGCACGAAAGGCAATACACGGCTGATACCATTAATTCCTGATACTTCTTCTTCGGCCGAAGCAAGGTAAATAACGTTATATCTTTGGGGCTTGGATGTCAAAAATCTGAACGTCTGAAGTAAAGATACCAGCCCTCCCCCGCAGTCGTTGCTGCCCAAACCATACAGCCTGTCGCCTTCGATCGTGGGGACAAACGGCTCTCGAGTCCACGAATTTACCGGTTTCACCGTATCTATATGTGCATTGAGCAGCAGCGTTGGGCGCATTGTATCGAAGTTCGGATCGGTTATCCATACGTTGTTGCCCTCGCGTTTGTGGCTGAAACCGTAACTACGGATAGCTTCCGCCAGCACTTCTGCCGCCTTTTCTTCCTGCCGGCTGACGGACGGAGTGGCTATAAGAGCCTTGAGCAGTGCCACTGCATCGTCTGTATATTCCTGATATTTCATCATGTTACAAAGATAAGTATATAATCCAATTAAAAGAATACAATTCGTTCTATTTTTATAATTTGGGCTTAAAATAGAACAAAAAGATACTTTTATTGCTGTTTTCCCGTTAAATCGGTATGTGCAGGGCCCCCGTCCGTTCTTCTTTATAAATACGTTTATAAACGCAAGAATAGCGAAAAAAAGAAAGCAGTAATTTTGTGTTTCTGCCAAATTAGCTTATCTTTGCATCAATAAAAGGATAAACTTATGCAGACAAAATGTCATCTTTCGGTGCTCATTCATGAACAGGCAAAGAAATATGGTATGCGTGATGCCATCACGTTCAGGAACTTCGGAAGCCTTAAGTGGAAGACTGTGTCGTGGAATCAGTTCTCTCTTCGGGTGAAACAAGTGTCGAATGCCATGCTCAACCTTGGCGTCAAGCCGCAGGAGAATATTGCCGTGTTTTCGCAAAACTGCATACAGTATCTTTATACAGACTTCGGTGCCTACGGTATAAGGGCCGCCTCGGTGCCTTTCTATGCCACAAGTAGCGAGCAACAAATACAATATGTCTTGAATGATGCTAATGTTCGTTTCCTTTTTGTGGGCGAACAAGAACAGTATGATAAGGCACATCGCATATTTGCACTATGCTCCTCGTTGGAACGTATTATTATTTTCGATCCGAGTGTACGTATCAGTACTCACGATCCCAACGCATTGTATTTCGAAGATTTCATTGCTTTAGGCGAGAATTTTCCACGGCAGGCCGAGGTTGAAAACCTCTATCGTCAGGCTAACGATAAAGATATTTGCAACATACTTTATACGAGTGGCACCACCGGAGAGAGCAAAGGAGTGGTTCTCACCTATGGGCAATACCGCGCAGGGCTCGATGCAAACGATAAATGTGTGCCGGTTAGCGAGAAAGATCGGGTAATCAATTTCTTGCCTTTTACCCATATATTCGAACGGGCTTGGTCGTATCTTGCTCTTTCAGAGGGTGCACAGCTCATCGTGAATACCTATCCAAAGGAGATACAACAGTCTATGCGGGAAACACACCCTACAAGTATGTCGAGTGTACCGCGCTTCTGGGAGAAGGTTTATATTGCTGTAAAAGACCGAATGGACCGTTCCGGCAGCGTTCAACAGAAACTTTTCTACCATGCTTTGGCCGTTGGAAAGCGGCATAATATAGACTATTTGAGTAAAGGAAAGCGTCCTCCGTTGCCTTTGATGCTTGAATATAAGGTGTTGAACAGGTCTATTTTGAGCATTGTCCGTAAACAGCTCGGACTCGAAAAGCCCAATATATTCCCGACCGCCGGTGCTACCGTGTCGCCCGAAATCGAAGAATTCGTGCATTCCATCGGGCTGAATATGATCGTAGGCTATGGCCTTACCGAGAGTTTGGCCACAGTGTCGTGCGATCATGCAGGCAAACCGTTTACGGTAGGCTCTGTGGGTAGGATTATTGAAGGTGTTGAAGTGAAGATATCGGATAACGGAGAAATCTTGCTGAAAGGCCCAACCATCACCCCCGGGTATTATCATCGTGATGCCGTTAACCTAAAAGTATTCGATAAAGACGGCTATTTTCATACGGGAGATGCGGGGTATATCAAGAACGGAGAGTTGTTCTTGAAAGATCGTATTAAAGATTTGTTCAAGACGAGTAACGGAAAATACATCGCTCCGCAGCAGGTGGAAGCCATGCTCTTGGTAGATAAGTTTATTGATCAGGTTGCGGTCGTGGCAGATAGACGTAAGTTCGTGTCGGCATTGGTGGTACCTGAATTTCCGTTACTCGAGGAGTTTGCGCGCGAACATCGTATCCCCTTCGAGACACGTGAAGACCTTTGTGCGAACCAACAAGTTTATGATATGATCAAAACCCGTATCGATACGTTGCAACAGCCGTTGGCTTCTTACGAGCAAATCAAACGCTTTACGCTTCTTGCACACCACTTTTCGATGGAATCGGGGGAGCTTACAAATACGCTAAAGCTCAAACGAACGGTCATATATAAAAATTTTAATAAGGAAATAGAGAAAATGTATGAAGAGTAGGCTGCCGCTCTCTCAGGAAAACAGATAAGGAATGATAACAGCAGATCAGCTGAAAGACGTGTTAGAACGTGCAGATGCCCTGCACAGATATCTCGATATAGACCGAAAGATGGTAGAGTTCGAAGAGGAACAGTTGCGAACTCAGGCTCCTGATTTTTGGGAAGATCCGCAACGTGCGCAAGAACAAATGAAACTGGTCAAGGGTATTGAGAAGTGGATCAAGGGCTATAAAGAGGTACGTCAGTATGCTGATGAGCTGCAACTTGCCTTTGATTTCTATCATGATGATATGGTCAGTGAGGAAGAGGTGGATGCTGATTATGCGAAAGCTATTAAAGCTATCGAAGATTTAGAGCTGAAGAACATGCTCCGTCAGCAGGAAGATCCGATGGAATGCGTACTGAAAATCAACAGTGGAGCAGGCGGGACGGAGAGTCAGGACTGGGCTCAAATGCTTATGCGTATGTATATGCGTTGGGCTGAAGCTCACGGCTATAAGGTTTCCATCAGCAATCTGCAGGAGGGAGATGAGGCAGGTATCAAGAGCGTTACTATGGAAATAGAGGGTGGAGAGTATGCCTATGGCTTCCTTAAAAGCGAGAATGGCGTGCATCGTTTGGTACGTGTGTCGCCATTCAATGCGCAAGGTAAGCGCATGACAAGCTTTGCCAGTGTGTTCGTTTCGCCGCTTGTAGACGATTCGATAGAGGTTTTCGTTGATCCGGCCCGTGTGTCTTGGGACACTTTCAGGTCGGGTGGAGCTGGCGGACAGAACGTTAATAAGGTGGAATCCGGTGTGCGTTTGCGCTATATGTATCAGGACCCGGACACGGGGGAGGAAGAAGAAATACTGATAGAGAATACCGAAACCCGCGATCAACCCAAGAACCGTGCCAAGGCAATGTTACTTCTAAAGTCGCAACTTTACGATCGTGCCATGAAAAAACGCTTGGAAGAGCAGGCTAAAATAGAGGCCGGAAAGAAAAAGATAGAATGGGGAAGCCAGATAAGGAGTTACGTTTTTGATGACAGGCGCGTGAAAGATCATCGCACGAATTACCAGACATCGGACGTAGATGGTGTGATGAACGGTAAAATAGACGATTTTATCAAGGCTTATCTTATGGAGTTTCCCGTTAATGACGAGCAATAAATCAATAAAACCTTTATAATTTTAAAATCATAGAGCTATGAGTGAAAAGAGCAAAATCAATCGTGCAGCCCGTCAAGCCAAGCAAGAACGGCAGGCCAAGAAAGTGATTCATTGGATTTTTGGCGTATTGGTAATTCTTGCAGTTGTATTTATGATCTGTTTTATGCTGACGTAAATGAGCGGATGGGAGATAGAGCGAAAGTTCTTGGTGCGTAAGGGCGATGCATATAAACATGCTGCCTTTTCGAGCAGTCATATCCGTCAGGGCTATATAGCTGCCGATGGTGCCACGGTTAGAGTGCGCACGCGTGACGATAAGGCCTATCTGACGATTAAGGGAAAATCCGTAAACGGCGGTATAACGCGTTACGAATTCGAAAAAGAAATTACGCCCGAAGAAGCCTTACACTTATTGGAATTATGTAAAGGAGGCGTCATCGACAAGCGACGTTATTTGGTGAAAAGCGGCGAACATGTATTCGAAGTCGATGAGTTTTACGGCGACAACGAGGGACTTGTCATAGCGGAAGTAGAATTAGAGCGTGAGGATGAGTCTTACGAAAAGCCCGATTTCATCGGTAGAGAAGTCACCGGCGACCGACGTTTTTATAATTCTCACCTGCTTTGTTATCCTTTCAATCTTTGGAAAGGTACCTTACCGGAAGAATATCGGTAAGGAAAAACTGCGATTTCGATATCATTTGGTTCTTGTTTAGTACTATAACTGCGTATTTAGTTGTGGTATGTATATAAAATAGAATTATTTTTTATATTTTTGCACCCGATATTCTATTGATATATTATCATGCAAACAGAAAGAGGAAGCTTCGGTACTAAGCTCGGTATCATACTTGCCACGGCGGGTTCGGCAGTAGGTTTAGGCAACGTATGGCGCTTTCCTTACATGACAGGACAGAATGGCGGCGCCGTTTTCATACTCTTATATATAGGCTGCGTGTTGCTTTTGGGCATTCCGTGCATGGTGTCCGAGTTTATTATCGGGCGCCACGGAGCCTCGAACACGGCACGTGCTTACGCTAAATTAGCCAATGGTACGCCGTGGAAATGGGTGGGCTACATGGGTGTGCTTACCGGTTTTCTCATTACAGGCTATTATGCCGTGGTTGCCGGTTGGTGTCTGCAATATATTTATGCTTCGGTAATGGGCGAGCTGAAAGGCAATCCTGATTTCATTACACATTATTTCCAAAGTTTTTCAGAGAACCCTTTACGTCCGATATTTTGGACTGTAGCGATGTTGCTGCTTACTCATTATGTTATTATTCATGGTGTGCGCGGCGGCATAGAGCGGGCTTCGAAGCTGCTGATGCCTACGCTTTTCGTACTTTTATTGGTCATTGTAGTTGCTTCGTGCCTGCTCCCGGAGGCAGAAAAAGGTATCTCTTTCTTGTTTAAACCGCAGTTTTCCAAGGTCGACAGTAATGTGTTCCTCGGTGCACTGGGGCAATCGTTCTATTCGCTCAGCATTGGCATGGGCTGTATATGTACTTATGCTTCTTATTACAGCCGGCAGACGAATTTGCTGAAGTCGGCTGTTCAGGTTGCTGTCATCGATACCTTGGTGGCCATTCTTGCCGGTCTGATGATATTCCCTGCTGCGTTTTCCGTGGGTATAAATCCGGATAGCGGGCCTTCTCTTATCTTTATCACACTGCCCAACGTATTCAATCAGGCGTTTGCAGGTATGCCTGCCGTTGGTTGGGTGGTTGCCTTGATGTTTTACTCCTTGCTTTCGTTGGCGGCGCTTACCTCTTTGATATCGCTACACGAGGTAAGTACGGCGTTTTTTTATGAGGAATTCCACATCACAAGGAAGAAAGGAGCCCTCTTGGTTACTGTGTTTACCTGCATTATAGGTATTTTTTGTTCCCTTTCTCTCGGCAAACTGAACTGCTTGCAGATAGGAGGAAAACCGCTGTTCGAACTGTTCGATTTTGTTACGGGGCAGATATTCCTTCCCGTCGGCGGACTGCTGACTTGCATATTCCTTGGGTGGTTCGTGCCTAAACAGGTGGTAAAAGACGAGTTCACCAATTGGCAAACGCTTCGAAGCACACTGTTCGGCGTTTATTTGTTTGCCGTGCGCTTTATCTGCCCCATTGCCATTTCGGCGATATTCCTGCATCAGTTCGGGGTTATCTGAGCAGTGTTGCAGGAACAGATGTGTTTGCCATACCGGTTAGATGCTGTCTGCTATCTTCTTATACCTTAATTATATATAGCCATGTTCCTAAAAGAATTTTTCTATTTTACCAAGTCCGACCGTAAAGTTATTCTATTCTTATTGGTATCGGTAACAGTAGTTTCCGGCTTATTCTTTTATGTCGGAGGCGATAAGCGTACCACCGAACTCACTCGTGAAGACAGTCTGACGGTGGCACATCTCCCTCTGTCTTCGGGAGAATATGAGCATGATCACATTACCTATCGTATCGATGGCGGACAGAAGGCAGAACTGTTCTCTTTCGATCCCAATACAGCCGACAGTACGGCACTGCTCAAGCTGGGATTAAGACCGTGGCAGGTACGCAATATTTATAAATATCGTGCGGCAGGTGGGGTGTATCGTCGCCCTACAGACTTTGCCCGTCTTTACGGTCTTACGCAAAAACAGTACAAAGCCATGGAGCCTTATATCCATATCGGTGCCGATTATCTGCCTGCTGCATTGCTTGCAGCCAAAGAACGGATACCGGAACGCGATACCATACAGTATCCCGTAAAGCTGAAAGCCAATGAAAAATTGCCGTTGAACACGGCAGATACCGCTGCTCTTCGCAAGGTTCCGGGCATAGGAAGATACTATGCACGCGAGATAGCATGGTATCGCGACCGGCTCGGAGGCTTCTATCGTGTGGATCAACTGAAAGAGATAGAGGGCTTTCCCGAAGAGGCGTTGGCTTATTTTACAGTGTCTGGCGGTGCTATCCGTAAGCTGAATGTGAACAAACTTACGCTTAATCAATTGAAACGTCACCCGTATATCAGTTTTTATCAGGCCAAAGCAATCGCCGATTACCGCCGTTTGAAGGGCCCGCTTACGAGTCTTAACGATCTTAAACTGCTCAAAGATTTCACACAGACAGACATCGAACGCCTATCGCACTATGTGGAGTATTGAGGAAAAGCGTAATTTTACAGTCTTTCTGTGCGGGGAGAAAATGGTTTGTCGATAAACGGTAATTTTGTAAGTAGGGTGATATAGGATAGACAGGTGTGCCATTTAACCGTGTTAGATAAATCATTTACAGCGGTTAAACAGACGGTTTAAGAAAAATACTTGTAATATGCTTGTGGCCGATAGGTTATAAATATCGTGCCGTCGACGTACTCCTATCTTCTTCGAGGCGGGGTTATGAATAGAGTTGTTTGTTTAAATTCTCCTTTTGCCCGATGCTTACAGCAGTTCCGGAAGCTGCGAAAGATGAAGACCGTTGCTGCCTTTAATCAGTATGTAGCAGCCTTTAGGCTTGTTGGTTTGTAGGGCTGTTTTCACTTCTTCTATGTTGTGGAACTTTCGGAAGCCAGACTTCGTGTTGTAAAACTCTTCGCCTACGAGCCATACATTGTCGAAATCGGCAGTTTTCAGCTCGTCTGCAATGCGCTGATGTTCCTCTTTACTTGCGTTACCCAGTTCGCGCATGTCGCCCAAAATGGCTACCTTCGGCGAAACATGCATGGCTTTGAAGTTCTCGATGGCGGCATGCATGCTTGTCGGATTGGCATTGTAGGCGTCTACAATCAGTTTGTTGTCGTTTGTAACGGTCAGTTGCGAACGGTTGTTGCTCGGGGTGTATTTGCTTAAAGCCTCATCTATGTCTGCTTCTGATATTCCGAAATGCAGTCCTATACAGGCCGCTGCGAGCATGTTGTCGATATTGTAAGCGCCGATCATACGGGTATGCACCTCGTTCCAATGGCCGGCCTGTGTGTTGTACCAACGGAAGTCGAGGAACGGGGAACAGCCGGTTACCTCGCCTTTTACTGACAGTTCGCAGTCGTCTCTCTTACCATATTTAATTAAAGTAAGCCCTTGCGAGATGTTCATCAGGTAAGGATTGTCGGCATTGATGAAGACCTTATTACTGCCTTGTTTGGCACGTAAATAGTCGTAAAGTTCTCCTTTAGTACGGATAACTCCCTCGAATGAGCCGAATCCCTGCAAGTGTGCCTTGCCCACATTGGTAATGATACCGTAATCAGGTTCTACGATTTCTACCAATGTCTTGATATCCCCCCTGTGACTGGCACCCATTTCAATGACGGCAATCTGATGTTTTTCTGACAGTCGGAACAACGTCTTTGGCACGCCCACATCGTTGTTAAAGTTGCCATCTGTATGGAGTACGTTGTATTTTTTGCCAAGTACGGCCGATACAAGTTCCTTTGTCGTGGTCTTCCCGTTGGTTCCGGTGATGCCGATAATGGGGATGTGGAAGCGTCGCCTGTGTTCTCGTGCAAGTTGCTGATATGTTTTTAGGCAGTTATCTACTAAAATATAGCGGCTGTCATCGGGCTTTTGGTACTTCTGCTCATCCACAATAGCATATGCACACCCCTTTTCTAATGCCGTTTCGGCAAATTTGTTGCCGTCGAAATTCTCACCTCTCAGTGCGATAAATATGGAGTCTTTGGGACATATACGCGAGTCTGTTGTTATTTGGGGATGCTTCAGATAGAGTTCGTACAACTTGGAAATTTCCATCATTCAGTCTTTTTGTTTTGGTTAAAATATTGACTTATGTGTGCAAAAGTAATCATTTTCCGGATAAATGAATTGAATTTATTTTCTTTTTATACTATAAATTAAATAATGTTGCATCTTTTTTAAAGAAACCAAAATATATGTCTTGAGAAGAAAGAATTTAAGTCTTGATAACATAAGCGTAAATCTTATTTTTATTGCATATTTTTATCAAAAATGATACTTATTGCGGAAAAATAATATTAAATTAGAAGATTTTTATACTATTTCTTGCATTTTTGATAAATAATACTTATCTTTGAACCCGTTAAATTTTATGATTTTAAGTGAAAATATTAAGAGAGAGATTTTATGGTAAGGAAATTAACAATGCTTTTTGTCTGCCTCTTTACGTATTTCGGAGCGGTAATGGCGCAAACACAAGTTACAGGTACCGTTGTATCTCAAGAGGATGGAGCGCCCGTTGTAGGGGCTTCAGTTCAAATTGTCGGTACGAAGACCGGTACGGCAACGAATGTCGACGGACGTTTTTCACTCCTTGTTCCGCAAGGAGCCACTAAACTTCGCATTTCTTATTTGGGCATGGTGCCCAAAGAGGTGGCCGTGGCACCAAATCTGAAAGTTGTTCTTAAGCCGGATAATCAGTCGCTGAATGAAGTCGTTGTTACGGCTTTAGGCATCAAACGTTCCGAGAAAGCCATCGGTTATTCGGCCACAACGGTGTCGAGTGATAAGCTTACAGCGGTGCGATCTGCAGATGTTGTCAGCAGTATATCCGGTCAGGTAGCCGGCGTACAGGTAAATGCAGCGGCGGGAGATCCGGGTGCTTCTCAGTCTATAGTAGTGCGTGGTTTCACATCTTTATCGGGTTCTAACCAGCCATTGTTCGTGGTTGATGGCGTTCCTATGGACAACCGATCCGTTACAAGTACGGATGGACTTAACACAGGATACGATTTCGGTAATGGTGCCAGTGCCGTCAATCCCGACGATGTGGCAAGTATGACTATTTTGAAAGGTGCTGCCGCGACAGCTCTTTATGGTAGTCGTGCCGCCAATGGAGTTGTTATGATTACGACTAAGAGCGGACGAGGACACGAAAAGGGGCTTGGTATTGAGTATAACGGTGGTGTACAATGGTCTGTGGTCGGTCGTCTTCCGGAGATGCAGAATGATTTCGGTATGGGTTGGAATGCGGAAAAGACCGAGATAGAGAACGGTTCATGGGGCCCAGCTTTCGATGGATCGCAGCAATTGTATGGACAAATCTATAATAATTCGCAGAAGTTAAAGTCGTATAGGGCTATTAAAAATAATGTACGCGATTTCTTTGATACCGGTGTGCGTTATAACAACAGCCTTTCGCTCAATAATGCAAATGAGATGGGCGAGTATTTTCTCTCTTTATCTCAGACGAGTGAAGACGGCATTCTCCCTACGAATGCAGACATTTATGATAAGTACACGTTTTCTTTCCGTGGTACTCGTAAGGTGAAGGATCTTACTTTCGGAGCTTCGGTCAACTATTCTTCGCAGAATAACAAGTTCTCTACCACCGGTCAGGGATTGAGTATGATTAACGATATTTACCAGTTGCCGCGCGATATCAGTATTGTGGAATTGGCCGATCTGGACGATCCGTTTAATCAACCCGGGTATTATTTCACTCCTTATGGCGTGACTAATCCTTATTATGTATTGAAGAATTATCAGTCTACTTATAAAGCTGAGAAGATTTTCGGTAAGTTCCAATTAGATTACGAATTCCTGAAATACTTCAAAGCTACCTATCGTATCGGTCTTGATGCTACCAACAGCGAGCGTCATTATGCCACCCCGAATATGAAAGTTCTATTCTCTGGAACTCCTAATGATGTGTTGGGAGTGTTCAATAAGGCTACAGGCGAGGTGAATGAAACGATTGCCCGTCGCCGCGAGATTAACCAAGATTTTATGGTAAACTATAATCAGAACATTACAAAAGATATCAATCTCACGGCTTTGATAGGTCTTAATTATTCGGAACGCAAGTATCATCACCTCTATTCACAGGTAACTAATCTCACGATACCTACTTGGTATAACCTCAGTAATTCGGCAGATACGCCGACTACAAATACCTATTCAACCCGTCAGCGTAGCTATGGACTTTACGGAGAAGTCGATTTTGCGTGGAAAGATATGGTATTTATTACCGGTATGGCGCGTAACGATTGGTCTTCTACATTACCTAAAGCCAACCGATCTTTCTTCTATCCGGGCGTTACAGGCAGCTGGTTATTCTCTCAACTGTTCGATGAAAGTACGAAATCTTGGTTCAGTTTCGGAAAAGTTCGTTTGGCATGGGGCCAGACAGGTAATGATGCAGACGTCTATATGGTAGATCCTTATTACTCTTTAGCAACGGCCAATGCCACCGGATGGGGCGAAGTAAAGTTCCCGTTGAATGGAGTTAATGCGTATTCTGTAGGCAATGTCTTGGGAAGTAACACCTTGCAACCGGAGATAACCACCGAGTTCGAAGTCGGTTTAAATATCGCCTTCTTGAATAATCGTATTAATCTTGATGTGGATTACTATAATCGTAATTCCGATAAACAGATATTCCAATTGGCTTCCGATCCCGCAACAGGGTACACATATCAGAATATGAACTTAGGTAAGATACGTAACCAAGGCATCGAGGCACTGCTGACTGTTAAGCCTATTGTTACGAAAGATTTCGATTGGACGACAAGTTTTAACTTTACAAAAAACAAAAGTAAGGTAATCAGTCTGCCCGAAAGCCTTGGCGGTAAGTCCTCTATAGAAGGAATTAGTGGTGGAGCCAGTTTGTATGCAATTACCGGAATGGAGCTTGGGCAGTTCCTTGCACAGGTGTCAGAACGCGATCCAGAAGGGCATATCGTGGTGGATGCGAATACCGGATTGCCTGTTGCGAAGTCGTCGCAGGAGGTTATAGGTTCTATGAATAATAAGTACACCTTAGGTATTTCTACGAATCTTCGTTATAAGAATGTATCGTTCGGTTTCGTGTTCGATATCCGTCAGGGCGGTTTGATGTACTCTCGTACGAAGAGTATCAACTACTTCGTGGGCAATGCGATACAGACTACGTACAATCAACGCCACACTTTCATCGTGCCGAACTCGGTAAATGCGTCGACAGATGCCAGCGGGAATGTGACCTATGTGGAGAATACGACGCCGATATCACAAGCTGATATGGATGATTATTGGAATGCCGGTGGCGATCAGATGAACAGTGCATGGCTGATCAGCAAATCATTTGTCAAACTTCGCAATGTGTCTTTGTCATGGGATATTCCCAAAAGTTGGCTTGCAAACACATTCCTTACCAGTGTAAGGTTGTCGCTGTTCGGTTCAAATCTCCTTTGCTGGACACCATCGGATAATACGTTTATCGATCCTGAAACCAGTTCTTTCGGTAACGATATTAAGGGTAATTTCGGCGAATTCTCTGCAAATCCGTCTTCAAGGAAATTCGGTTTCAATGTTCAGGTTAAATTTTAATTAACGTTATTTCGGATATATGAAAAAGATATTATTATATGCGATGGCTGTCGTAATGACGGTATTCACCAGTTGTAGTTTGGATATAAATGATGATCCGAACCATCCTTTGTCGGCAACACCTGCGTTAGTCATGCCATCGGCACAGAATGCGATTGCAACTGTTATCGGTGATGGCATGTATAATCCTGCCGGTTTCTTTGTACAATATTATGACCAAATGCCGGAATCCGAGCAATATAAAGATTTAGTTCGTTATATGTTCACGCAGTCTTCGGCTGTTCTTGACCGCAGTTATGCCATGTTATATGCCGTAGCATTAGAGGATTTGGAAGATATATTGAAGTCGAATGCCACTACAGGTGCCGATAAATTTATGGCAACCACGTTGCGTGCTTTGTGTTTTCAGCTTGCTGTAGATAATTGGGACCAGACTCCGTACACGGAAGCCCTAAAGGGTAATGGAAATACAGCGCCAAAATGGGATGGCGGACAAGGCGTTTATGAGGGTATACTCAATGAGATGGATTCGGTAGAAAGCCTGATAACCGACGAAACCATTACATGTACCGACATGATTGCGGCCAAGAACCTTGCCCAGTGGAAGGGTTTTGCCAACGCATTGCGCCTTCGGATGTACTTACGTTTTATAGATGCCGGTATTAATGCTTCCGAATATACTGCCAAGGCTAAGGCTTTAGTAGCGCAGAATGAGTTTTTTACGGGTGATTTCAAGTTCGATAACTATAAAGATGAGGCCGACCGTCGCAATCCTTGGTACTCTACAAACAAGGTAAATCTCAATACAACCAACCATTGTGCCGGCTATGCCATCGTTAGCTATCTTACTAAGACCGGCGATACCCAGCGTTTGGCTTACGGATTTGCCAAGGCTACCGCTTCCGGATCGTATGCCGGTGCGCTTCCTGCTACCAAATATGCGTTCAATGACATTAAAAATAAGGATGTCAGTGAGTTGAACTATTATGCCACGAAGCCCGTTTATTTCTTTACGCAAGCCGAACTTCAGTTTCTTATTGCCGAGGTGCAGCTACGTTTCAACAGCAATGATGCGGCGGCAAAGCAGGCTTATGAGGACGCTATAAAGGCCGATTTCGAGGCCAGAGGGTTAACAGGAGCCTCCGATTTGTATAATGGAACAGTGGCATGGTCTACTGCCAGTACCGTTACCGACAAGCTCAATCTGATATATATGCAGAAATGGGCGGCATTGTTCTACATGGATCACATGGAAGCATGGAGCGAACAGCGCCGTACGGACGTACCGAAAGTTTCTACAGCTACGGCAGCCGAGATTAAAACAGATCCCTCTGTTTATACCGCAGGCGAACTTATTTCGCCCGCAGTCAATGCCCTTGGCGCAGGTGTTTTGGTAAAACGTATGTATTTCCCCTACAATGCATCGCAGTACAATCCCAATACTCCGGCAGCAATATCGGCCGATAAGCCAGTATGGTGGGATGTGAAGTAACGAACATAATAACAAGATAGCAATATGAAAAAGATATTATATAGCGTGCTTGCAGCCTTGGTGCTGCTTTCTGTAGGTGCGTGTGGCGACGATGAATATACCGACTCCCGTATCACCAACTATGTAACGATAAACCTGAAAGGAGGAAGTGTCTATACCGTATCTGTGGGAAGCAGCTACACTGATCCCGGTTTTACGGCTTTAGAAGGTACGACGGATGTTACTGATAAAGTGAAAGTGGAGGGCGAGGTAGATGCTACGAAGGTCGGAGTTTATCCGGTTACCTATTCTGCAGCAAATACAGACGGCTTCAGCAAGTCGGTAACACGTACGGTAATTGTGTATAATTCCGCCATTACTACCGATCTTTCGGGCACTTATGTGTTACAAGAAGGCTCATATCGTCTGCGTAGGGGCACACAAACTCCATATAGCGGTTACAAGATAGAGATAAGTAAAGCCGCCGATGGTGTATTCCATATCAGCGATTTCCTTGGCGGATACTACGATCAGCGATCGGGATATGGTGCGGCATACGCCCTTACCGGCTATTTCAGTCTGAATGCCGATAACTCGCTTACGGCGCTTTCGAGTTTCTTAAGCGGCTGGGGCGACTCGCTCGACGACGGCTTCAGTGGAACCTATACTCCGCAAACAGGCGTTATATCTTACATGGCTCCTTATGCCGGAATGGAATTTCATGTAATACTTAAAAAATAGATAAATCATGAACAAGAAATATTTAATGACGTTTTTCGCAGCTTTTGTATTCTCTCTTTGTATTGTTAGTTGCGATAATTCCGATACTGATCCGGGAGCAACTCAACTTGTCGACATGGCCGGACAGTGGGATGTGGCGGCCTATTCCATAGATGCAAGCGGAACAGTGTTGACAAAAGAGGCCGATACCTTTACTTTAATTACCTATAATACGGCTGCCAATAATACCACGGAGATGTGGATAAACGACAAAGGGAACTTTTGGAACTTTAAAATGAAGGTCAATGTAGACCTGCAGAACATGGCTTTTTCCTGCGTAGACACTGATTATAACGCCTCTGATAATTCGGATGCTACTGCCGTTATTACGAACGGAAAGGTCTTAAAAGGAGCTGCGACCAATCTGCATGGAGCTCCCAACGACAGCATCGTGTTCGAAGTGAAGTTCAGCGACGATACTTCAAACAAGACATACCGCATAGCCGGACAGCGTTATACGGGCTTCTTGCGCTGATAAACGTTGTGAACACAGGTGGATAAAACTCTGATAATCCTGCATTTTGTAAATATATAAAATCAAGACATCAGTTATTTATTTTAAATCTCTCTCGTCTGAAGGGTGTTTGCGTGTGAATGCCGTCACCCTTTTTTGGCGAGAGGATTTCTTTTTATAGTCCTGATTGCTTTGCCGATATGCCGCCTTTTTGTGTGGTATGTCGGCATTTTTTCATTACAGAACATTTCTTTTTCTTGGCATAGGTATAATGTCTATGCACGATATCTTGTGTGTGTAACACCGACAGATGTACCATGTATGAGTATCGGATAGACGACCTGTTGCTGACCGGTGCAGCGGGTATCTTTTACGTAAGATAAACCTCGCGCAGGCGAGTGCAACCTGTTTTTAGGTTATTTAATCCGAAAGACCGGCATATACTGTTTTTTTTTCGTATCTTTGCCTATCGAAGAAACGCGGAAAAGTGATATGACGAACTACACGATTAATGTGCGCGGCCGGCTTATAAGTTTTGAAAAGCCGTTGGTGATGGGTATTCTGAACGTAACGCCCGACTCGTTTTATGCGGGTAGTCGCAAGCAGACGGAGCGGGAGATTGCCGACAGAGCGAACCAAATTATTGCCGATGGCGGTGCTATGATCGATGTGGGAGCCTTTTCCACACGCCCGGGAGCGGTCGAAGTTTCCGAGACCGAGGAAAGCGAAAGGTTGTGCGAGGCGCTTCGTATCGTACGTAGGGAGCAACCCGATGCCGTAATTTCCGTAGACACTTACCGCCCATGTGTGGCACGCCGGTGCGTAGAAGAGTGGGGAGCCGATATCATCAACGATGTTTCGGAGGGTGGCTTGACGGGTATTGTGAATACTCCGATCCACGAAGATGGTAATATGTTCGAAACTGTAGCCCGCTTGCAGGTGCCTTATATCTTGATGTCGGTGAAGCCAACACTCGAAACAATGATGATATCCTTTGCGGATGAAGTTCAAAGATTACGCGATTTAGGTGTTAAGGATATCATTCTTGATCCCGGATTCGGTTTCGGCAAAACGCTCGAACAGAATTACCGATTGCTTCGGCAGATAGACCGACTGCAGATATTCGGGTTGCCCGTGCTTGTTGGGATATCGCGCAAAAGCATGATTTATAAACTTCTTGGCGGCGATCCTGCAACGTCTCTTAACGGTACATCCGTGCTTAATGCCATATCTTTGATGAAAGGGGCCGGCATTTTGCGCGTACACGATGTGAAAGAAGCTGTAGAATCGGTGAATTTGTATTATAAAATGTCGACGGCAGATATGTAGGCCGGCAGCACTGCCTCTAAAACTTTACAACGATTAAAAATAGAACGATATGCCTTTTGATTTTGGAATAAAAGATGTTATCGATATTTTTCTTGTAGCTTTAATGCTCTATTACATCTATCGTCTGATGAAAGAGAGCCGCTCGCTCAACGTCTTTATCGGTATTATGGTATTCGTATTGGTGTGGCTCTTCGTAAGTCAGATACTCGAAATGCGCCTTTTAGGATCGATAATGGATAAACTTGTGAGCGTTGGAGTAATCGGACTCATCATTCTCTTCCAAGAAGAAATACGGAAGTTTCTCTATCAACTGGGCGCACATCAACGTTTTAAGGCGTTAACTCGGTTCTTTTCTTCCGAAACAAAGGAGGAATTAGAGGACAAGGAGACCATTATGCCCATCGTAATGGCCTGTATGAGCATGGCAAAGAATAAGGTTGGGGCGCTTATAGTGATAGAACGTGGCGCTCCGCTCGAGGATATTGTCGACACAGGCGACCTGATTGACGCCAAAATAAACCAGCGCCTCATCGAGAATATATTCTTTAAAAACTCACCGCTTCACGATGGTGCCATAATTATAGCCAAAAAACGTATCGAGGCGGCGGGATGTATTCTGCCCGTATCTCATAATCTCGATATTCCTAAAGAACTCGGTTTGCGGCATCGTGCAGCCATGGGAATATCGCAAAGTTCTGATGCTATCGCTATCGTGGTGTCTGAAGAGACCGGACGCATCAGCGTTGCAATTAAGGGAGAGTTCCGTTTACGCCTGTCGGCCGAGGAACTTGAGAGCATTCTTACTAAGGAGATGTATGCTTAGTTGAGCATCAGGTTCATTTCGGCATGCTCGTCTTTGAAGATGAAAGATGCCAATTGGCGGATATCCATCTTCGTGGCAAGTTCGTCGGGCTCATCGGTTTTCGTTACTTTACCTTCTGCCAATCGGTAATAGGCATTGTTCATCGGGATGTCGTCATCATCTTGTATGCGGATAGAACATGCCGCCTGCGGGTGCTGCAGAGCATAAAGAGCCAATGCTTTCTCGGCATTTATCACTCTGATCATGGCTTCTATGGACATTGTGGCGGGCTTGTAATCGGCACCGGCGATGCGGATATCTTCTTGAACCGTCTGCCATTGCTCTTCTGTATGGAGAAGTATGCAGTCTTTTTGGCGTTGCCATCGGTCGTATTGGGCAAACGGCATGCCTTTAACGTCGTCGATAGGCGGCGTACATGTAATCTCTTGCGCATATCCGCACTTGCCGTACCAGTCGTAGAGCCATTTCTCAGCAGGGATGAGCGAGGCAAATACCACGCCTTTATGGAAAATGTCGAAGTGCATTTGGTGCATCAGACTGTTACCGACATCCTGTTTTCTGTGTGCTGGTTCTACACTTACGCCGCTTATATAGGCTGTCTTTACCTCGTGCCCGTGGTAAAGCAGCGTGTAAGGCAGTGTTTGCAGGGCCGCCACCACACGGCCTTCTATCTGACAAGTGGTGTTGTATTCGCTTTTGAATACCCGTTCGAAGTACATATCCATAAACTCTTCCGAGTCGTTGAATACCGTCTTCCACAGTTGTTTTGTCTCTTTCTTTATCCTTTGCTGGTCTTCGAACTGTGCCAAAGGATATTTCTCGGTGACGTTGTTCTTCTCTAAAAGAATGTCGGGTTTGTAGGATAGCTTGGCATAACGCAATCCCTCTTCGCCCATATCCTCCTCTCTGTTGATGTAAAAATACTGCTCCGGCAGGTGTTTAACAAACTCTTGATTGATGATGGCAAAGGCTCCTTCGTAGGTTGTGTCGGCCTTTTCTACGCATACATCGAAAGTTGATTGGTTAATGGGGCACCCGAAAGTGAAAGCAATCAATTGTCCTTCCACCCATATTGTGCCTCCCGTCAGGTCTAATCTGTCCCATCTGTGGAAAGCGCGTGTCATCGATCGCAGCTCCGAGTCTATGCTCTGATCGAAACTCCTGTTGTCTTGAGCCTTGTTGCGCCATTGCTGTTCGAGCCTTATACATTCCGGAATCATCTCTTGAGTAAGGGCTCTATATTCGTAATTAGGGTATAATGTCTTGAATTTATTGATATGGTTGCGCTTACTTTGCAGCTTCTTACCCGATAAATTCGTCAGTTTATCGCGGGTATATATATAGTCTGCATAATCTCTGTCGGGCTTTATCTCGAAGGTATCGGGGAATGCATCTTCGATAAGGTCTGTCATATAGTTGCATACACCCATCATCAGGAACGGATGCCCCATGGCAATAGAGTCGTTGCGTATGGCTTTGATAACGTTTACAGAGCATTCGTCGCAGGGCACAACCCTAAGTGTGCCGTCTTCGGCCCGTGTGGGTTTCGGTATTGGCATCATGTAGGCAAGATGATGACCGGTATAAAAGCGGAAGACAAGATAATTGTCTACGATGGCAAACTGGGTACTGTAGAGGAATTTCCAGCTGATGAGATTTGCGAAAGAAAGGTCGCAATTTTGCCTTTCGCCGTACAAAGTATAACTTTGTATGGTATCTTTATCCGCCGTAGATAGGTCTTTAAACTTTATCATATAGTATGTATAACCTTGATAGATGGGCAAAATTATAAATTTTTATCGGATAAACAATTACGATGTCGATTTAATTTGTTACTTTTGCAAGGTACGAATTACAATTGTCTTCTTTATAGATAATTATACAATAATATAACAAACGATGGATTTATTACAGCAAATAGTTGCACGGGCCAAAGCAGATAAGCAACGCATTATACTCCCCGAAGCAACAGAAGAACGCACTTTGAAGGCTGCCGACCGTGCATTGGCCGACGATATAGCAGACATTATTCTTATCGGGAACCCCAATGAAATTCATAAACTTGCCGAGGCTTGGGACCTTAAAAATATCGGTAAGGCGACTATTATCGATCCTTTGAACAATCCCAAGAGCGAGGATTACGCCGCTCTGTTGGCTGAGTTGCGCAAGAAGAAGGGCATGACGATCGAACAAGCTCGTGAACTTGTGAAAAATCCTTTGTACCTCGGGTGCATGATTATCAAGACTGAAGGGGCTGATGGACAGATATCCGGTGCGCTTAGTACTACGGGCGAGACGCTGCGCCCTGCCCTTCAGATCATCAAATGCGCACCGGGTATCACCTGTGTAAGCGGTGCTATGTTGCTGATAACCGAGGCAAAACAGTACGGTGAAGACGGCATCATTGTTATGGGAGACGTAGCTGTAACACCGATGCCCGATGCGGATCAGCTTTCTCAGATAGCTATCTGCACGGCACATACGGCACAGTGCGTGGCGGGATTTGCCGAGCCTCGCGTGGCTATGTTGAGTTTCTCGACCAAAGGGAGTGCCAGTCATGAGGTGGTAGATAAGGTGGTTGAGGCTACCAGACTGACCAAGCAACGGGCGCCGGAACTGAAAATAGACGGTGAATTGCAGGCCGATGCCGCTCTTGTTCCGTCGGTAGGGCAGAAGAAGGCCCCGGGAAGTGCCATCGCAGGCAATGCCAATGTGCTGGTTGTTCCTAACCTCGAGGTGGGCAATATCGGCTATAAATTGGTGCAACGCCTTGGTAATGCCGTTGCCATCGGGCCAATTCTTCAGGGAATAGCGCGCCCTGTAAACGATTTGAGTCGCGGGTGTTGTGTCGACGATATATATTATATGGTGGCAATTACAGCCTGTCAAGCGCAAGAAGCAAAGAAGTAATCATTCCTTATTTCAAAGAAACAGATATGAAGATATTAGTATTGAACTGTGGTAGCTCTTCCATCAAATACAAATTGTATGATATGGAAGACGAATCAGTGTTGGCACAAGGCGGCGTTGAACGCATCGGACTCGACGAGGCTTTTATCAAAATAACGTTGCCGAGCGGTGAGAAAAAGATCATTATGCACGACATGCCCGACCATAAGGAGGGCGTAAATTTCGTGTTCAAATGCCTGCTCGATCCTGAAATAGGTGCCATTAAAGACCTTGAAGAGATCGATGCAGTGGGCCATCGTGTAGTGCAAGGCGGCGATTTATATGAGAAGAGTGTCATCGTGGATAAGCAAGTAGAGGCGGGAATAGAAAGCCTTTGCGACCTTGCTCCCGTACACAATGCGGGACATCTGCGCGGTATTCGTGCGGTAGATGCCCTGATGCCCGGCACTCCACAAGTGTGCGTGTTCGACAATGCGTTCCATGCAACCATGCCAGACTATGCATATCTCTATGCTGTACCCTATGAATTATACGAGAATTTCCACGTTCGTCGTTACGGTTTCCATGGTACAAGTCACCGATATGTATCGCATCGTGTATGTGAAATGCTTGGTCGAGACATAAAGACACAACGCATAATTACCTGTCATATCGGTAACGGCGCTTCTGTTTCTGCCGTTAAGTTCGGCAAGTGCGTAGATACGTCGATGGGACTTACCCCGCTTGCCGGTCTTATGATGGGCTCTCGTTCGGGCGACATCGATCCTTCAGCGGTGACATACCTGATGGAAAAACTCGGCAAACAGCCGCAAGAGATGGCTGAGTTCCTAAATAAAGAGAGCGGAGTTCTGGGAATTACCCATATTTCTTCGGATATGCGTGAGATCGAAGATGCCGCTAAAGAGGGTAATGAGCGTGCAATTTTGGCGCTTAATATGTATAACTATCGCATCAAGAAATACATCGGAGCTTATGCGGCTGCCATGGGTGGCGTCGATATAATAGTATGGACGGCCGGCGTAGGAGAAAACCAAATCGGCACACGTCTTGCAGCTTGCTCCGATTTAGAGTTCATCGGAGTGAAGATGGATGCCCATGCAAACGAAGTACGTGGCAAAGAAGCGATTATATCCGCGCCTGATTCCAAGGTTACAGTATGCGTGGTGCCTACCGACGAGGAGATTGTAATTGCCCGAGATACCATGGCTTTGGTTAAGAAATAGTCCACCTTATTCAAAAAAAGAGGCGGTCCGTGTTCCGGATCGCCTCTTTTTATTCTCTTTGTTCAGAGGATATTTTTAATTTATTTTCCCTCTTTTCTTGCTCGATACACTGCTTCTTCCGCTTTCGTTAAGGAGTAGAAAGTAGATTAGGGCTTGCTTTCACCCTCGATATATTGTTCTAAGAACATGTGTTCTCCGTCGAATACCGCGTATGTGAACTGCCAAATCCAGTCGCCGAGTATCAGTATACGGCTCTTACGGCTTAGCATCAAGTCGAGTTCTATGTGGCGGTGTCCGTAGATAAAGAAGTCTATATCGCGATGAGTCTTCATGTATTCCTTCGTATAACGCACCAGATATTCCCTATTTTCGCCCAAATACGGTACTTCTTTGCCGTCGGCACGCTTCAATCTGCTGTGCTTTGCCCAATTCAGACCGAGCCACATGCCCCAACGGGGATGTATGGCATTGAACATACGTTGGCAGATTCGGTTATGAAAAACCTTACGCAAGAACTTGAATTTATTATCCGGATCGCCCAAACCGTCACCATGTGCAAGATAGAAAACCTTATCATAAATCTCCACTGTGACGGGTTTACGGTGGAGTATCACCCCGCATTCTTCCTCCAGATAGCCGTAAGTCCACAGATCATGATTACCTGTAAAGAAATGAACCTCTACGCCCATATCGGTTATTTCGCTAATCTTGCCCAAAAACCGCGTAAATCCTTTCGGCACAACATACCTGTATTCGTTCCAAAAGTCGAACATATCGCCGAGCAGATAGATAGCTGCAGCCTTCCCCTTTATACTGTCCAAGAAGCGTACCAAGCGTCTTTCCTGCGTGCGCCTGTGCTCTACGGCCCAAGAACCTAAGTGGGCATCCGAAAGAAAATAAATATTCTTCATAATTTTGAGTTAGGAGTTAGGAGAATTAGGGATTAAGAGTTATGAATATTGAAAAGTAGCTTTGCGATCGTTGAATTATGAACTATGAATTGTGAATTACGAATTAATCTGTCGCGAGGCGATAACTTATGGCCCCTAAGTCGACATTCAAAATTGGCAATGCCTATGCGAAACCGAGTTCCACCCGCGCTTCTTCGCTCATCATGCTCTGGTCCCATTCCGGTTCGAACACAAGATTAACGTTGGCAGACGTAACGCCTTCCACGCTTTCTACTTTCGAACGCACGTCTTCGAGTATGAAGTCAGCCGCAGGACAACTCGGGGATGTGAACGTCATATCCAAGTCCACGTTGCCGTTTTCCTGCACGTCAATCTTGTAAATCATGCCGAGATCGTAGATATTTACCGGTATCTCGGGATCATAAACCGTATGCAGAACGTCTGCGATACGCTCTTCTATTGCTGTTTTTTCTTCTTGTGTCATTTGAATTTGGCTTATATTTATGGGATAACTCCTTTCCACAAAGATAACATATTTATGCTGTTCTCCAAAGAAAACGGCGTTTTATTTTAGCTCAACACCACATCGAGCACCATCATCACTACGAAGCCGATGGCAAAACCGATGGTGCTGAGGTTGCTATGCTTGCCTTCCGACGCTTCAGGAATGAGTTCTTCCACCACTACATAGAACATCGCACCGGCTGCGAACGATAGCATATAAGGCAGAGTGGGCGTCATTATGGCCGCAAGAGCAATCACCAAGCCACCGCCGATAGGCTCTACGGCACCGCTCAACGAACCGATGATGAACGATTTCAGCCTGCTGTTGCCCGCCGCCCTCATAGGCATAGAGATGATAGCCCCCTCCGGTACGTTCTGTATGGCTATGCCCAACGACATCGCCATGGCCGCTGCAGCAGAGATACCCAGTCCGCTTTGCATGGCTCCGGCTATCACCACGCCCACCGCCATACCCTCCGGAATGTTGTGAATTGTTACGGCAAGCATCAACATAGTGGTACGCGAGAGGTGCGTCTTTGGCCCTTCAGGGGTGGCATTCCCAAGGTGTAAGTGCGGTGTAACGAAGTCTATGAGCAGCAAGAAGCCTATGCCGAGCATGAAACCCAGTGTGGCCGGCAGCACTCGAGCCCTGCCCATGGGTGAACACATATCCATGCTTGGTATGAGAAGCGACCATACCGAGGCTGCTACCATGATGCCCGAAGCAAATCCGAGCAAGGTTTTTTGAAGCCTGTCTGGCATCTGTTTCTTCATAAAGAATACGAATGCCGAGCCCAATGTGGTGCCGATAAAAGGAATAAGCAGTGCGAGTATTACTCCATCCATTTATTTATTGTATTTTTATTATTGCGACAAAGATACGAAATTAATCTTGTGCAAAGTCTACAGAGGTGGATAATTTTACCGAAGTATATAGGAAAGAAACAGTTTCTTCGGTGCTTTACTTCATTCTAATTCTCCCCTGTAGAGCGAGAATAGGTATTGGAAAGGAGGTTTGTTTGGATGGAGGAATAATAATTAGTGGTGAGTGATTAATAACTATAGCGTAGGTATTCGGCCTGTCTGAATCCTCATTGTCGGAGGCGGAACGGCGAAGTAGTAAAAAAACTGAACAGGTGTTTCAATGTTCCTTTAAGGGGTTATCTGAAATAGAGGTATTGACTGTTTCTGGCAGAAATGAGATTTATATTCGTTAGGGTGCCCGTTTAAACCTCTTAAACATATCGTCTAAGGCTGTTAAGTGTGTAGTCTGGGGGAAATGGCCGTAGTGCGTTTATAGGCAATAGGTTGCAAGCAGCACTCCGAACTGTGCTTCTGTTTTCAATAGTTTGAGGCGGATATGCTTTTACAACCGTTGGTATTGTGCCGGTGTCATGCCCGTCAAGCGCTTGAAATACTTACAGAAAAAGCTGTCGTTCGCAAACCTCATACGGTCTGCAATCTGTTTTATCGACAGATTACTATGCTTTAACAGCACCTTGATGTTGGCTATAGCGGCGCGGTCTATCCATTCTTTTGCCGTTACATCGCTCACTTTATTGATAATAGTGCCCAGATAACGCTGCGAAAGGTACAGTTTATCGGCGTAATATGCCAGTTTTCGCTCCTCTCCGGCGGTAATGTTGACGAGCGAAATGAACCGGTCGAATACCTCGCGCTCGCGCGATTTCTCTGTTGCCCCGTAGTGCTGGCAACTCTTGTATATGTGTTCGTACAGATGAAACAGGGCGCTTAGCAAGTCTAATGCTATAGCCGACTCTTCTTGATAGCTGTTGCTGATGTCGGAGGCAAGGTGCAACAGCCGGTCGAAGTGGCGCAGCTGTTGTTCATCGGGGCGGAAAGTATATGCCTGAATGCGTTGGTCTAATGGTGCCGGAATGCTGCCGTGCATGATTACTTTCAGCAGATCGTCGGTGATGGCAATGCCTTCGAGATTGAAATCATCTGTCTTCCGCTTCACTTGGAGGATGGTTTCGCTGCCGATAAACACGAGTGTCCCCACCGATACATGGTGCGGTATCAGGTTCAAAATAACGTCGGCCTCTCCGCTTGTAATAATACCTATGCGCATGTCGTCTATCCTCATCGGCTCTCCGTTTTGGGAGATATTGGCCACGGCACGTACCATGTCGAGCGCAATGGCGTAGTCTTTACCGAAATACAGTCGCGAGGGTGTCTTATCGGTTGCTTGGTGTACAATCTCTCGAAATAGCTCGAAAGTCATTCGTTTGGGGGCTGTTTTATCCATAAAATACTTGGTTTTAGGTTGTAAAGATAATGAAAACTTTCATATTTCGGTGTATTTTTCGCATTTACCGTACAAAAAGAACATAAACGGCTACTTAAAGATAATGCTTTGTTTGGTATTTCGGTCTATCTTTGCAGCATGATAAAATGGAGACAAATGTATATGAAAAGATCGATGATGATTGCGGTTTTCGTGGCTACAGCCGCCGGATTACAGGCGCAGACCTCGCTCGACAACTGTCAGAAGGCAGCTATAGCCAACTATCCGCTAATAAAGAAGTACGATATGATTGCCCGCTCTGTAGACTATTCGGTGAGCAATCTTGGCAAAGGGTGGCTGCCTCAGGTGTCTGCCACGGCACAGGTAACGCTGCAGAACCGTGTTGCAGCCCTGCCGGATGCCCTTGCCGGCATGATGAGACAGAACGGTTACACCGTTGAGGGGCTGAAGAAAGATCAATATAAGATAGGTGTAGACGTAAATCAGATGCTGTTCGACGGTGGTACCATACGCAACCAAAAGAGTGTGGCGCGCCTCCAAGGCGAAGTACAAGGCGCCCAGACAGACGTAGATATGTATGCTGTGCGCGGTAGGGTGAACGAACTCTACTTCGGGGTGTTGCTTTTAGATGAACAACTTAGGCTGAACGCCGACCTTCAAACGGTGCTCTCGTCGTCTGAAAAGAAACTTTCGGCCATGTATAACCGCGGTGTAGCGGCCGAAAGCGACCTGAACAACGTGCGTGCCGAGCAGCTCAATGCCCGTCAGCAGCAAACCTCGTTGCAGTCGTTGCGCCGCAGTTATCTGCTCATGTTGTCTTCGTTTTGCGGGAAAGATATCGACGGAGTGGTGAAACCTGCCAGCACCGTGATGCCCGAAGGCAACGATCGCCCCGAATTGAAGTTGGTGGAAACGCAGTTGCGCCTTGCTTCTTCGCAGGAAAAACTGCTTGTTTCGAACCTTTTGCCCAAGCTGAGTGTGTTCGCATCCGGCTATTACGGTTATCCCGGGTACGACATGTTTCACGACATGATGAGCCGTGAATTTACGCTGAATGGACTTATAGGGGCGCGTCTTACATGGAATATCGGTAGTCTTTATACACATCGTAACGATAAGGCGAAGGTTCGGTTGCAGCGAGAGCAGGCAGAAAACAACCGCGACATATTTCTCTTCAACAATCGTCTGGAGCAGATACGCGGACAGGAGACCATTTCCCGATACCGTAAACTCATGACCGACGACGAGCAGATTATCTCTTTGCGTTCGCAGATACGTAAGTCTGCCGAGGCTAAACTGGCTCACGGTATCATCGATGTGAACGACCTTGTGAAAGAAATCAATGCGGAGAATGCGGCTAAGATACAATGCTCGTCGCACGAGATAGAGATGCTGAAGGCCTTGTACGATCTGAAATATACAGTCAACAAATAATTATAAGATATGAAACTGAAAAGTATAGCATGGCTCGCAGCTACGTTTGTGCTCGGTGCATGCGGAAATAATGAGAATAAGTATGATGCCACGGGCACCTTTGAGGCCACTGAAACGACAGTATATGCAGAACAGAGCGGTCGTCTGTTGCGCTTCGATGTGACCGAGGGTGCCGATCTTGTTGCGGGAAATGAGGTGGGCGTGATAGATACAGTGCCGATTGCGCTGCGTATCAGGCAGCTCGGAGCCGCTAAGGAGGTATATGCAAGTCAGAAACCCGATATGCGTAAACAGGTCGCAGCTACGCGCCAACAGTTGGAAAAGGCACGACTCGAGCAGCGTAGATATACCGAATTGGTGCGCGATGGAGCCGCTCCGCGCAAGACACTCGATGATGCCGTGAGCAGCGTAAATGTGTTGGAACGGCAGCTGGAGGCACAAATATCGACCTTGCAGACCACCGATAAGAGCCTCGACCGGCAGATGCATGCCACCGATACGCAGGTGAGCGAGCTGGCAGACCAACTTCGTAAGTGTCATATCTCGTCGCCCGTTACGGGTTGTGTGCTCGAGAAATACGTGGAAGATGGCGAATTTGTAACAATAGGTAAACCGCTTTTTAAGGTTGCAGATACCAAACAGATGTTCCTCCGCGCCTATGTTACGTCGGAACAGTTGCAGAACGTGAAGATCGGACAGCACGTAAAGGTGATGAGCGACTATGGTAAAGGTCGGACGAAGACCTACGACGGCACCGTTACATGGATATCCTCGCAGTCGGAATTTACCCCGAAAACCATCCTTACAGATGATGAACGTGCCGACTTGGTGTATGCTGTAAAAATATCGATTCGCAATGATGGTTATCTGAAGATAGGCATGTATGGCGAAGTAAAGCTATGATCGATATGGACGGGAACGCTATAGAAGTAAATCATGTATCGAAACATTACGGTTCGCTTGCCGCACTCGACGATGTTTCTTTCGGCGTAAAGCGGGGCGAGGTATTCGGTCTGATCGGCCCCGACGGTGCCGGTAAGACTACTATGTTTCGCATTCTGACTACTTTGTTGTTGCCCGAAGTTGGCACGGCAAGTGTAGACGGTTTCGATACCGTGACCGGAATGGAGGGTATCCGCCAACGTGTAGGTTACATGCCCGGCCACTTTTCGCTCTATCAAGACCTCTCCGTGCAGGAGAATTTGGTATTCTTCGCCACGCTGTTCGGTACTACGGTGGAAGAAGGTTATGACTCTATCAAGGCTATTTACTCGCAGATAGAGCCTTTCAAAGACCGTAAAGCGGGAGCGCTTTCGGGAGGTATGAAGCAGAAACTCGCCCTTTCGTGCGCTTTGGTACACCGTCCGAGCGTGCTGTTTCTCGATGAACCGACGACAGGTGTCGATCCTGTGTCGCGTAAAGAGTTTTGGGAAATGCTCTCCATGCTGAAAGAACGCGGCATAACCATCATGGCTTCCACGCCTTACCTTGATGAAATACGCCGATGCGAGCGCGTTGCGTACCTCGATCATGGCCATATACGGGGCATAGACACGGCAGATAACGTGCTCGACCGCTTTGCCGACGTATTTAATCCGCCGCCTTTGGCGCACGAAGAACATCGGAATAAGTCCGGAAACGTTATAGAAGTGGAGCATTTGGTGAAGGCTTTCGGCACGTTCCATGCCGTGGATGACATCTCTTTCTCGGTAAAACAAGGCGAGATTTTCGGCTTCCTCGGGGCGAATGGTGCCGGTAAAACCACCGCAATGCATATGCTTACAGGCCTTAACCAGCCCACAGAAGGGCGCGGAACCGTAGCGGGGTTCGACATTGCAACGCAATATGAGCAGATTAAAAGGCATATCGGTTACATGAGTCAGCGCTTCTCGTTGTACGAAGACCTTACGGTGAGCGAAAACATACGCCTTTTCGGCGGCATTTACGGCATGAAGGAAAAGGTGATAAAACGCCGTACGGAAGAGCTATTGGCACGACTTGACTTCGCTGAACATAAGGACACGGTGGTAAAGAGCCTGCCTTTGGGCTGGAAACAGAAGCTGGCTTTCTCGGTCAGCATATTCCATCGTCCCGATGTGGTGTTCCTCGATGAGCCGACAGGCGGTGTGGATCCCGCCACGAGACGGCAGTTCTGGGAGTTGATTTACGATGCCGCAAGGCAGGGAATTACGGTGTTTGTGACTACGCATTATATGGATGAAGCCGAATATTGCGACCGCATATCGATTATGGTCGACGGAAAAATCCGGGCTATGGGCACGCCCCAAGAGCTGAAAACGGAGTTCCGCCAGCCCGATATGGATCATGTGTTTACCTTTCTGGCACGACAATCCACCCGAAAAAGCGATTAACGATGAAAACATTTATAGCATTTATCATTAAAGAATCGAGACATATCCTGCGCGACAGGCGCACGATGTTGATACTGTTCGGCATGCCTGTCGTGATGATGTTGCTCTTCGGTTTCGCTATCAGCACCGATGTAAGGAACGTAAGAACGGTGATTGTAACGGCTACGATGGACCACTTTACGCAACGTGTGGCGGATGAGCTGGGGGCAGCCGAATACTTCAACATCGTTGCAACGGCAGGCACGGCGGCACAGGCAGAGCAGATGATACGCAATCAGCATGCGGATATGGCGATTGTATTTAGAAACGGTTTCGCTGACAACCGCTTTCGTGGCGGTTCGGGCGTGCAGATAATCGTCGATGCTGCCGATCCTAACATGGCTCAACAGTATGCCAACTACGCACGGATGATTGTCATGCAGGCGATGGGAGGCGGTTCTGCGGCGGCTTCCGTTAGCACGAAAATGCTTTATAACCCGCAGATGAAGAGCGCATACAACTTTGTTCCCGGCATTATGGGCATGCTTTTGATGCTCATTTGTGCCATGATGACGTCGATAAGCATTGTGCGCGAAAAAGAAAGAGGCACAATGGAGGTGCTGCTGGTGAGCCCTGTAAGACCGTTCATGATTGTGGTTGCTAAGACCGTACCCTATCTGTTGCTGGCGATCGTGGTGCTCATATCGATACTGCTGCTGTCGTTTTTCGTTCTCGGCGTGCCGCTCGAAGGCAGTTTGTTCTACATATTTCTCGTCTCGTTCATTTATATTATGCTGGCTTTATCGTTGGGATTGCTCATCAGTTCCATTGCTTCTACGCAATTGGTTGCACTGCTCATGTCGGCTATGGGGTTGCTGTTGCCCATCGTTTTGTTATCAGGAATGCTCTTTCCCATAGAGAGTATGCCCGAAATATTGCAATACGTCTCGCTCATCATTCCCGCCCGATGGTATATTTCAGCCTTGCGAAAACTGATGATTATGGGAGTCGGCGTGAACGAATTGTGGAAAGAACTGTGCGTGTTGACGGGTATGGCGGTGATACTTCTTACCGTTTCGGTTGTTAAATTCAAAAAACGTTTGGAATAGATGATACTGAAATATCTCATACAGAAAGAGTTTATACAGTTCAGGCGCAATGCCTTTCTGCCGAAACTCGTACTCATATATCCGATAGTAATCATGTGTGTGATGCCTTGGGTGATGAATATGGAGGTGAAGAATATCCGCGTAACGGTGGTAGACAATGATCATTCCACCTTTTCGAGGCGCCTTTTGCACGATATAGAATACAGCAATTACTTCCTTTTCAACGGGCAGAAAGGGACGTACGACGAAGGTTTGGAAGACATAGAAAGCGGCGATGCCGACATCGTTACCGTGATACCGAAAGATTATGAGCGCAATATTGTTGCCAAGCGTAGTGCACCTGTGCTCATTGCAGCTAACGCCGTGAACGGAACCAAGGGCGCCATAGGTGCTTCGTACATGACGAGTATCGTAAGTACAACGCAAAATACGAACATCGGAGCGTTGGAAAAGAAGATTTCGACACTAAATCTATATAATAAGAAATTAGACTATAAAGTGTTTATGATACCTGCCTTGATGGGTATTGTACTGATGTTAATGTGCGGATTTCTGCCGGCTTTGAATATTGTAGGCGAGAAAGAAGCGGGCACTATCGAGCAGATAAACGTGACGCCCGTGAGCAAATGGACGTTTATACTGTCGAAACTCATACCTTATTGGATCATCGGAGTGTTTGTAATGACGGCATGTATCGTGCTTTCATGGGCTGTTTACGGCATTACATGCGAGGGGCATCTGTTCTGGATATACCTCCTGTCGATCTTATTTGCACTTATATTCAGTGCAATCGGGCTCGTTATCTCTAATTACAGTAACAACATGCAACAGGCAATGTTCGTTATGTGGTTCATAGTTGTCTGCCTTATGCTGCTTAGCGGGCTGTATACACCTGTAAGGAGCATGCCCGACTGGGCTCAGACCATCACGATTGTGAACCCGATGCATTATTTTATCGACGGCATGCGTACTGTCTTCGTGCGCGGAGGCGGCTTTTCGAGCATTGTATATCAGCTGTCCGTGCTGTTTGTTTTCGCATTGGCGACGGGTGGTTGGGCAGTGTGGAGTTATCGCAAGAACAGTTGATCAGAGGCGGCCGCGCTCTCTGTAAGAATAAAAACTGCCATCTGTGATGATCAGATGGTCGAGAAAGTAGATACGCATGATGTCGCAAGCCTTTTTGACACGCTGTGTCAGCCGGTCGTCTTCGGCACTCGAAAGGGCATTGTTGCTCGGATGATTGTGGCAAAGTGCAAGAACCGTAGCATTTGCAAGGACGGCTTCGCGAATGATGACACGCACATCGACGACCGTTTCGCTGATGCCTCCGTGCGACAGTTTCATACTTTTGATGAGTTTGAAGTTCTGGTTCATGAGCAAAATCCATGATTCTTCCACATCAAGGTCTTGCATGAACGGGTGCATATAATCGTAGATGGCCTTGGCAGAGCCAAGGTCTTGTCGCTCTTCAGCTTTCTCGCGTGCCCGTCGCTTGCCCAGTTCGCAGGCGGCAAGTACAGTAATTGCCTTGGCCGGTCCCATACCCTTGTAGCGTTGCAGTTCGGCAACGGTCATCTTACCCAGCGTGTTCAGGTTGTTTTTACAATCATTCAGAATACGCTTCATCAGGTCTACGGCACTCTCGTTCGTAGAACCAGAGCCTATCAGTATGGCAAGGAGTTCGGCGTTTGTGAGGTTGGCAGCACCGATATGTTCGAGCTTTTCGCGCGGTCTATCCTCTTCCGCCCACTGATTGATAGATAGTTTCATGGTTTTGTTTCGTATTTGTGTCGGTTCGAAATGTTCGATATGCAACTACTTATAGAATGTTTTATCGAACGCATGAAACTCGTCTTGCTTTCTCACGCAGCGTTTCCACCATGCATAGAGGAAGCCGCAACCGTATCCAGTCAGTTGGATGAAGGCCGATACGGTGCTGAGCAGGCCCACCTTGATACTTTTGTTTTGCCACGTAGAATCTATACATATCACCAGCATATAAAGAAGTATCGGCAGAAGAGCCAGCAAAGAAAGGGTGAAGTTTCCGCAAAGAATGCCGATGGGAATGCCCCACAGGAACAGCAGACCGAGCACCGTAACGCCCAAAGTGAATGCCATAGGCAGCAAATGAACGAGTTTTAAACTTTCCGGATACTTCTTGTAAAGGTTGATGCGGGCTATTCCGCTGTTGTAAACCTGCCGCCAGAATTTATGAAAATCGGTACGACGTTTGTGCCAAACCCATGCTTTAGGGAACAAACGGCATGCACATTGTGCTTTGAAAATGCGAATGGAGAAGTCTATGTCTTCGCCGAAGCGCATCTTGGAGAACCCTCCGAGGCGCATATACACATCGCGCCGGATGCCCATATTGAACGAACGCGGATAGAATTTGTCGAGTTTTTTCTTGCCGCCCCGTATGCCTCCTGTGGTAAAAAATGATGTCATGGAGTAGGAGATGGCCTTTTGAGTATCGGTAAACGAGGCATGTGCACGGTCTGGACCGCCGAATGCGTCTGCCGGTTGCCGTGTCAGTTCGTCGTCTATCGCCTGCATGTAACCCTCGGGCAGCACTACATCGCTGTCTAAAACTATCAAGTATTCGCCTTGGGCATGCTCTGCACCGTAATTACGGCTCTGTCCGGGGCCGCTATTGGGCTTGGAGAAATACTTCAGATTGAGCTTGTCGGCGTATTTATTGCATACTTCGAGGCTGGTAACCGATGAACCATCTTCAACGATAATGACTTCGAAATTACGATAAGTTTGCACGGTGAGGCTCTCGAGCAGTTCGTCTACTTCGTTCGGACGGTTGAATACGGGAATGATGAGGCTGTACTTCATGATGACAGGTTGTGTATATGGTATAAATAGGTTGCGCGTCTATATCGGACAGGCGGTGCATCTGTCGGGCGCAGACCAATGGTTCGATTGCGATAGACAGTACATGTAATGTCGGCAGGGGTAAAATATAAGGATGAAAAGTCGGCGTGTTGCCGTCTTTCCATCCTGTGTTTGGCAGGGTTATTACTCCTTGACGCGCTGCAAATACGAGCCGTCGCGCGTGTCTACCTGTATGAGGTCGCCCTCGTTGATGAACAACGGAACGCGTACTTCTACGCCTGTTTCGAGCGTAGCAGGCTTGGTTGTGTTGGTTGCAGTGTCGCCCTTAATGCCCGGTTCGCTATGTGTAACGCGCAAAACCGTCTTTACCGGCATCTCTGCAGATAGTATCGTGCCGTCGCTGGTATCGGTAACAACCTCGACAACATCGCCTTCTTTCATGAAATCAACGCCCTCTATGCCCTCTTTGGCGATAGGTATTTGCTCGAAAGTTTCCTGATTCATGAAGATATAACCCGTAGGATCTTGATACAAATACTGGTATGGACGACGCTCAACACGTACATCTTCCAATTTGAAACCTATCTGAAAGGTACGCTCCAATACGCGTCCGTCGGCAACGTTTTTCAATTTAGTGCGCATAACGGTATTACCTTTGCCCGGTTTAACGTGCTGAAAGTCGATACAAGTCCAAATCTTACCGTCCAAACGGATACAAGTTCCGATTTTAATTTCTTGTGAATTAATCATTTTGTTTGCTTATCTTGAGTTATTATAATCATCTGATGCAACAGGTAATTTGCGGGTGCAAAGTTACGCTTTTTATAGAAAAAAACCTAAATAATAGGGCTAAAAGTGGCTTAATTCTTTGTTATTTCGAAAAATATAAGTACTTTTGCAACCCAAAAGTGCGAATAATAACAATAAAAAAGATAGAAAACGATGAAAAGAACATTTCAGCCTCACAACAGAAGAAGAGTGAACAAGCACGGCTTCCGCGAGAGAATGGCAACGAAGAATGGTCGACGCGTGTTGGCTTCCCGCCGTGCCCGTGGCCGTAAGAAATTAACTGTTTCCGACGAAAACCACGGAAAATAATTTCATAGAGGTTCGTTGTCAACCGGTTTGGCAACGGAAAAGCAGCAAAGAAATCGAGGTTTCTTTGCTGCTTTTTGTATGGTAAGGTTGAGATGGCCCGTACAATCGTTTATGCAGATACGATGGAAGAGGAATATTTTTGATAGTATGTACCGTTGTTGGGCCGGTAAAAATAAATGCGATTTTTTTTGCCTTGTCTGTGAATTGCACTATCTTTGCAGAAGATAGGCTGCACCTCGGCAAATTGAAGCGGGCTTCTTTGTACTCGGTCGGCACTATCTTTATGTCAAATATAAACAGAAATGAAGTCTTCGGAGTTTGTGGGTAAATTCAAGAGTAAGTACCTTTGGGGCAATCTTGCAGCCATGGCTTTGGTTGTAATATTGTTGTGCATGGGGTTGAAATATGGCTTGAAACTGTACACGCATCACGGAGAATCCATCGCAATACCTGATATCAGGAATAAGCAATTGAGCGATGCGGAACGAATACTCGATAATCTCGGACTTCAAGTTGTAGTAACAGATACGGGGTATGTGAAAACGTTACCGCCGAAAACCGTACTTGCACAGACGCCCGGAGCAGGCGAACACGTGAAGTCGGGACACATTGTTTATCTGACGATCAACGCCTCTCATTCGCCTACCATTGCACTCCCTGACGTGATAGACAACAGCTCGTTGCGCGAAGCCATGGCAAAACTTACGGCTATGGGGTTTAAATTGGGAGAACCGAAATATATTCCGGGCGAAAGAGATTGGGTATATGGAATTCTTGTTCATGGTAAGAATGTGGCTACGGGCGATAGAATATCGATTGAAGATTTGTTGGTTATTCTTGCCGGCAATGGCGAACGAGATTCGTCTGAGGATGTGGATTATGTGGGACCTGCATACTCTAATTTCGAAGAAGATAATGGCGATGTAGATGAGTTCCAAGAAATAACGGGAACGGAAGAGCAACCTACAACGGTTCCATCGGAGAGTAAGAAAGGGGAAAAGGAGCAGGAACAGAAAACAGATAAGAAATCGAACCAGAAATAAAACGACAGATGGTGATCGATGGCTGAGTATATAGACGATATAGAAGAGTTAGAAGACGACGAGGAGCAACAGCTCTACGAGCACTTCCGGTTGGTGGTAGATAAGGGACAGGAGCCCTTGCGCATCGATAAATATATGTCGGAGAAACTTCAGCATTCGAGTAGAAACCGTATTCAAAGGGCGGCTGATGCCGGTTTTGTGCACGTGAATGACCGACCGGTGAAGAGTAATTACAAAGTACGCCCGCTGGATGTGATCACGCTAATGCTCGATCGTCCGCGACACGACAGTACGATAGAAGCGGAAGATATTCCTTTAGACATCGTATTCGAGGACTCTGAGCTGATGGTTATCAATAAACCGGCGGGATTGGTGGTACACCCGGGAGTGGGAAACTTTCATGGTACGCTCGTAAATGCTATAGCGTGGCACTTGAAGGACTTGAAATCGTTTGATCCGAACGATCCGGAAGTGGGGCTCGTGCACCGCATCGATAAGGACACGAGCGGGCTGTTGGTTATTGCGAAGACACCGATGGCCAAGACCAAATTAGGCTTGCAGTTCTTCAACAAAACCACCCATCGCAGTTACAATGCCTTGGTGTGGGGTAACTTTACGGAAGACGAGGGGCGTATCGAGGGAAACATTGCCCGTGATCCGAAAGACCGTCTGCGCATGACAGTATTTGCACCCGACTCGGAGATCGGAAAATCGGCCGTTACCCATTATCGGGTGATCGAACGCTTCGGGTATGTAACCCTTGTGGAGTGTATTCTTGAGACAGGTCGAACACATCAGATACGTGCTCACATGAAGCATATAGGGCATCCGCTTTTCGGTGACGAGCGCTACGGAGGTACGGAGATATTGCGCGGGCAGCGCAGTTCAACCTACAGAGCTTTCATACAGAATTGCTTTAAGCTGTGCAGTCGGCAGGCGCTTCATGCCCGGACACTGGGCTTTGCACATCCGGTTACGGGTAAGCAGATGGATTTCACGTCGGAACTTCCGGCAGACATGTCGATGCTGGTTGATAAGTGGCGCGGTTATATAAGCGGAACTACCAAAGATACATTTGAGGAATAAATAAATATAACGGTAAGTATGGAAAAATTAAAGAGAAACATAGCGATTGTTTGCGGCGGTGATTCGTCTGAACACGACGTGTCGTTGCGTTCGGCACAGGGACTTTATTCCTTCTTCGACAAGGAACGCTACAATGTGTATATCGTAGACGTGAAAGGAGTAGACTGGCACGTGAACTTCGAGAACGGTGAGGTGGCGTCGATAGACAGGAATGATTTTTCGTTTGTAAAAGACGGGAAAGCCGTTATCTTCGATTATGCTTATATCACCATACATGGCACTCCGGGCGAGAATGGTATTATGCAGGGTTACTTTGAACTCATACATTTGCCATACTCAACGAGCGGCGTGTTGGTGGAAGCCATGACTTTCGACAAATACGTGCTCAATAACTATCTGCGCAGTTTCGGCATCAATGTGGCGCCGAGTCTGCTGCTTCGCCGTGGCGAAGAGGACAAATATTCGGAAGAGTATATAGAAAAGACGATCGGCATGCCATGCTTTGTAAAGCCTGCAGCCGACGGATCGAGCTTCGGGGTATCGAAGGTAAAGAACGCAGATCAGCTTGCTCCTGCGCTCAGAGTGGCATTCATGGAGAGTGACGATGTGATGATAGAAGCATTTATGGAGGGAACAGAGATTTCCGTAGGCTGCTATAAGACCAAGAAAAAGTCGGTTGTATTCCCTGCCACCGAAGTGGTTACGACCAACGAATTTTTTGATTACGATGCCAAGTATAACGGACAAGTACAAGAGATTACGCCTGCACGCATCTCGACCGAAACGGCTAAGAAAGTTGCAGAGGAAACAAGCAAGATATACGACATACTCCATTGCAACGGAATTATCCGGATTGATTATATTATTACGAAAGACGATGCCGGCAACGACAAGATAAATATGCTTGAAATCAATACCACTCCGGGCATGACACACACCAGCTTCATTCCGCAACAGGTGCATGCAGCCGGTTTGGATATTAAAGATGTGCTGACCGATATTGTAGAAAATCAGTTTTAGAGTATTGATATCCGATGATATTTATTTGCTTCTTGCATGTGTATATAAATAATAATGAGGCTTTGTTTTCTCGGAACTGTTAGAAAATATATGAAGTCGTGCTATCAAAATAGCACGACTTCATTTTAGTTTAATGGTTAGTTATTGTTAGAAGATATACTGGATACGTGCCTGAATTACATTCACATTTTTTGCCTCTAAAGCATTGTTGCGGACGTGGATGTAGTGATAATTCACACGGAAAGTAACGTATTTGTTCCAAAAGAGTGAGAGACCTGCAGTGAAGTCTGACATTCTACCTGCATTCTGCATGCCGGCAATATAGGAATTTGTAATGGCTTTTGCATCATGTAGGTCGAGATAACCGTAACCGAGTGCAAGTTCTAAGTTCTTATTGTAAGGATTGTCGACACCCGATCCGCCGAAATTATAGGAGTAATCGGCAGGATTAATGATGATACCACGTGCCGAAACATAGAATCCGTCTATGTTGTACGTGTTACCGGCATCACGCGCGATATGTGACCAGTAGTATTGACTGCTTAGTTGGAAATTGTGGTAAATTCCTTGGAACTCGGCCGTGAACTTATTTTCCCAACGTGCATCTGTAATATCAATAGCTGTCGCTGTAGTTTTATCGACGGCAGTGAGGTAGCGTTTCGTATAGGCAATGTGCGAATGTGCACCGTTGTTCGACTCTGCTTTTACATGCATACCGCTAAAGCCTACATGGAAACCGTATCCATCTTTCATGATTGGGCGCCAAACAAAACGGCCGGCTAAAGAATATCCTTGCGGACCACTTTTGTTTGTACTTTTGGTAAGAGCCGAGTTATCGGCAAATAGCCCGTACTGGAACCATAACGGATTATTGTATATTGTATGCATCAAACCGATACGACGACCAGGCTGGAAGATATTTGCTTCTGGTTCGTCCATATATTCTTTCTTTGCTGAACTGTAAGATGAAGATAGTCCGAATGGTACAGTATAATGACCTGCACGCAGGAAATTATTTTTTTGGAAATTGTATTGAAGATACGTGTCTTTAAGAGAAACTTCGTTGTTCGTGTAGCTTACGTCTCCTCGGAAAGACCATTTGCCATAAGTGCCTTTTACACCTATGCGAATATCGCGTACGGAAATGCCTTCGTTCATTTCTCCGTCTTGTGTCTTGGCGGCATCATTTTGTGTATAAGTGGCAGCATCGAATAATGCTCTGCCGGTAACATTGACTTTTAGCTGTTCTTGGGCCCATGTACCCGTTGCAATAAGGGTAGTAAAGGCTGTCATTAAAATATAACGTTTCATAATTACTTTATTTTTATTTTTTATTCATCTTTGATGTTGTCGTAAGCACGGATAGCTTTCATGAAGCAGGTGTTTACATCTTCGAGAGTATATAGCCCATCGGCATTTTTTGTATAACCTTTCAGAGTAATCGGGAATATTTGGGGCGGATTGCTAAGGTCAAGCATACGAATACCCCGTAATTGATCGGTAGACTGATAAGCGAGATTGACGTCGCAGTAGACTTTACCATCTTTTCCAACGAATTTTTCGATAACGACTTTGCTACCAATAGGTGTCTTCTTTTCTATTGAGTTGGGTAACTCGTATGTCTCTACTCCCAAGGCGGCTAGTACTGATGCAATGTTAGAGTCGTGTCCACAAAGGAATGTGAATTTACGATTTTCTGAATTTAGCTCATCATACATATAAGTAAGTAATGGATGTGCTACATTTACGGCTACAATAGGTGCACTGAACAACACATCGCCATAAACATCTTTGATCTTTGCAATCTGTATCCAATCGTCTAAAGTGATGTTGTGTCCGAAAGCTGCTTTCATTGCATCTGGCTCTTCATAATACTGGAGTATCAGAGCATCGGAACATGTATTCGCATCTTTCAATGATCCCTTCATTCGGGGCTCATCGCCTCTTTTGAGAATAATTTCTGTATTATAGTTGTCGAATGCACATATCTTTCCGCTTTTGCAGGCTGGAGATGTTTTTAAATCAAGAACATTTGCTGTTATGGCATAAGCTTTCTTTAATCCCTCATTGATACCTATAATACCTTTTTTACCTCCCATAGCTGCAATTTGCTTCATGGCTTCGGCTTTGAAAGATTCACTTTCTTTTGTAAGTCTCGGAAAGAACACTGGATCCATTTTGCTGGGTAAATAACGGTGGTTTATTGTAACGTTGGCAACAGGAAAGAAAGCGGTAGTGAAATAGTGAGCGGTAGCTATGCAACGCTGCATACTGTTGGCATAGATATTTACTTCATCGCTGTTGGGTACATAGTTTTCTGGAAAAAGTCCTGCGTCTACTGCCCACTTCCGAAAATAGATACCATTTATTGTTTCAAGTACACCTCCGCGTGATGTGAGCTGGCTTGCACCCGCCGACCAGTGATTCCACTCATGAGATGTTATAGTTTCAAGTAGACTGCCTTTGGTTGATAATGGGGCACGAATGTTATGGCGGCTAAGGATAACTACTCCTTTTAGTGTGTAATTATCTTTAAACTGTTGTGAACGTTGCTTTTGTGCAAATAATGTAAGCGGAAATAATATTATCGCTAACAAAATGTAAGAAAAGAAATTCTTTTTCATTGTAATGAGAATTTAAAAAGTAAGAATTGGGTGATAATTAAATTAGCGTCATGTTACAAAAGATAGACATGACGCTATATCGATTAGTAAACTACTACAGCTGCATCTGTAATGTCGGTGGCTGCATTAGTTTTTACACCATCTTCATCACAAACATACTTATGATTTCCTTCGGGAACATCGCGTACGTATTCGATGATACAATTAGGATCAGATTCCCAATAAGCTTTTGCAGTTTTTCCACCCATAACTTTTTCAGCTTTCTTGTTATCTGGATTGAGCATTAGTTTCAATCCGACAGATGTATTCATCATTTCCATATCACCTCGACTATTGCCTGCTGCAAAAAGTGGACGAGCTTTGATAAACGTATTGATAACCTCAGCCTTACCTTCATCCTGAGGAACTGGGAATACCATTTTATCGGTGGTTACACCATCAACTGTAACCAATGAACGTACACCAAGAATACGATCTGGCATAAAACCTAATTGCTGTTCACAGAATCGTTGGTAAAGCAGTTCGGGGGATGCAGATACAATCCAGAGCTCAAAATCATAATTTTTCAGATTTGCAAGTAGTGCTTTCATCTGCGGATAGAATTTATTTTGGTATTTCTGATGGAACATATCATCACCGAGGCGTTGAATTTCTTCTGTTGTCATACCACTTAGGAATTTGATGCGATTTTGTACGTATTCTACCCCTACATTATCTCCATGAAGAAGCTGGTTCACAATTTCCATCTTTTCTTTGGATTTTTTGTCATTCTTTCCGGCATACATACGTTTCGCATAATCATAAAGTGCTTCATCTGCCAAATAATGAGGACATTGTCCGAATAACGTTCCGTCACAGTCAAACACCGCAACTTTACGTGTATTCATAGGAACGGTAGATTCCAAGAATGCTTTTAATTTAGCGTTAGTAGCATCACTCCATCCTGCAATTTTTTGATATTGAAAAGTTTGTGCAGATACTTGCATCAAACTTACAAGCAGGAATACGAATGTCAAAGACATCCATTTTTTTAATGTTAAGTTACTCATAACAGATTTTTTAAGTTAAACATTAGTTGAATATTATTTTCGTTTAGAAAACGATTGAACTCATAAGAAAGAGCAAAGATTGAAAATGAATCCGATAAATGCAGCCAATGAAGCACCTACAATAGGCCCTACTACAGGTATCCAACTGTAGTTCCAACCACTGCTACCTTTTTCTTTAATGGGCAAAAAAGCATGTGCAATGCGCGGGCCTAAGTCGCGTGCCGGATTTATAGCATATCCTGTTGTTCCCCCAAGACTCATACCGATTGCGATGATAACGTAAGATACGGGAAAGGCACCGATACCACCAAGGTTCATTGAAGCATTACCTGTTGAGACGGGATAATTATTTTGAGCTATAGCAATAATGAGCAACAGAAGAACAAAAGTTCCCACAATCTCGGAAAAGAGATTTCTCTTCTGATGACCTGCGATTGCAGGCATGGTACAAAAGATAGTTAGTTTTGTCATCTTATCTTCCGTTATATCAAAGTGATCTTTATAGAATAGGTAGACCGTGATCGCAGCTAAAAAGGCTCCAACCAGTTGTGCGATTATATACGGGATAACATATCCCCATTTAAACATGCCTGCAAGAGCCAATCCTACAGAGACTGCAGGGTTAAGATGAGCACCTGAATTATGTGCAATAAATACTCCGCACATAACAGCAAGGCCCCAAGCTATGGTAATGGTTATCCATCCTGCTCCTTGTCCTTTAGATTTATTTAAAGATACACAAGCTACTACTCCATCGCCAATCAGGATCATTATAAACGTACCGAGGAGTTCCAAAGCACAGTTGTGAAAAAGAATCGTATCCATAATATTATTATTAATGTTGATTGTCTTCAGTTAATGTTCTCCGTACAGCATCTGCCCAATTTATTTTTGCTTTCATAATAGCTTCTGTATTATTTGTGTTCGATGAGAATTTCCGTTCCACTTTCCATTGCCGGTGAATCTCATCAATATCTTTCCAGTAGTTTACTGAGAGTCCTGCCAAGTATGCAGCACCGAGCGCGGTAGTCTCTGTAATCTTCGGACGGATAACTTCCGTGTTTAGTAAGTCTGCTTGGAATTGCATCATTAAATTGTTACGCGACGCACCGCCATCTACCTTTAGTTCTTTGATTGCTGTACCCGTGTCCCGCATCATAGCTTCTACAATATCGTATGTTTGGAAAGCAATCCCGTCCAAAGCAGCCCTTGCTATATGTGCAGCAGTAGTTCCACGGCTAATTCCACAAATAAGTCCTCTTGCGTATTGATCCCAATAAGGTGCAGCCAAACCAGTTAATGCAGGTACAAAGTAGACTCCGTTGGAATCTGTGACAGTAGACGCAAGGGCCTCTATTTCATCAGACGATTTGATAATGCCTAATCCGTCTCGCAACCATTGTACAACAGAACCACCGACAAAAATAGAACCTTCAAGAGCATATGTAACTTTATTTCCAATTTTCCATGCTATAGTGGTAAGAAGATTATTCTTCGATTCTACAGGTTCTTCTCCTGTATTCATAACCAAGAAACAGCCAGTTCCGTAAGTGTTTTTTACGCTCCCGGGTTCTACACACATCTGACCGAATAAGGCAGCCTGCTGGTCGCCTGCAATTCCTGAAATAGGAACTTTATGAGCAAATAGCGTTGTTTTTGTATGTCCGTAAACTTCACTGCAAGATTTTACTTCCGGCATCATCGAGCGAGGTATGTTGAATAATTGCAACAACTCGTCATCCCAGTCCAAAGTATGTATATTGAAGAGCATCGTACGACTCGCATTCGTTACATCGGTTACGTGTATTTCGCCACGAGTAAGCCGCCAAATTAACCAGCTATCTACAGTGCCGAACATTAATTTTCCCTGTTCAGCACGGGTACGTGCTCCGGGAACATTGTCCAGTATCCATTTAATTTTCGTTGCACTAAAATATGCATCGACGATCAATCCGGTTTTTTTGCGGATAAAATCGATCTTGCCCTCGGCTTTCAATTGATCACAATATTCAGATGTACGGCGATCTTGCCAAACAATAGCATTGTAAACAGGCTCTTCTGTTTCGGAATCCCAGACAATAGTTGTTTCTCGTTGATTGGTAATACCTATGCCGGCAATGTTCAAACCGTTGATGTCGATTTTGGAAATAGCCTCAGCTATAACAGATGCTTGGGATGCCCAAATCTCGTGAGGGTTATGTTCTACCCAACCGGAATGAGGGAAATATTGTGTAAATTCTCTTTGTGCAGATGAGCAGATTTCGCCTTCATGATTAAAAACAATAGCTCTTGAGCTGCTTGTTCCTTGATCTAATGATAGAATGTATTGTTCCATATCGTTTTTAGTTAATAGAGTGCCGTATATGTTGGTTTGGTAGATCGTGCCTAACACGCATACTGCACAAATTCGTAAGGTATATTTATTTTCGTTCTTTTGATAATAAAGTTTGGTTAGTGTTAAGATTTTCCGTTTTGATCTGCATCATATTTGATTAAGGCAAATATAAACATTAGGTCAATGTCTTCAAAATATTTTTATTTAATTTTTCCTCCTTTCTGCGAATTTATTTCTTTTGTCTTTTCTACATCTATGGCTTGTGCCAAGAGTGAAATAGGGTTTTCTACTTTTACTCCTGCAGACATTTCTATTTGCCATTTACACGTTTCGCAATCGGTTGAAACAACATCTACATTTTCTTCCTTTATTTGTTTGAAGAGAGAAGAGCCTATTTCTTGCGAACGCTGGTAATTTTCTTTCTTAAATCCGTAGGTTCCGGCAATACCGCAACATTGAGAATCCAGCATAAAAAAGTCAATTCCCGGAATCATTCTTAACAGCTGTGTGCTATACGGTATCCATCCTAACTTTTCCATGTGGCAGGCTGAATGATATGCTACACGTTTCTTAAAATCCGATCTGAAGGCAAGTTTTACTTCTCCGCTTGCTATAAGTTTATAAATGAAACGGGTGGCAAGTGTGATACCTTCACGCACATCAGCGGTTTCGAGACCGAGAACGTGTTCATATTCATCGCGCATGGTAAAAGCGCAGGTAGAACTTGTCGTAAGTACGATACGGCCTTGATCTTTGATAGATTTGCGTATCGATGCAATATTTATTTTGCCTTGTCGCTTTGCCTGTTTAGATAAACCATTCGCAATAAGAGCAACACCACAGCATTTCTCTTTCTCTAAAAGGTGTACTCCGTAGCCTATAGCATTCATGATCTTAACTAAATCTTTTCCCAATTGCGGGTAATTATAGTTTACATAGCAGCCGTGAAAATAACTTACATGCTTCGTAAACTTGTTTTGCTGTGGGGTTGCTTCCTTTTTAAACCATGTTTCAAACTTTTGAGAGGCATACGCAGGAAATGTCCTGTGTTTGTCTACGGCAATTGTAGAGTCCATGATAACCTTGACAGGCGACAGTCTTAAAGTCGTATTTATAATAGGTGCAAAGACTGTGGCCATACTACCGACAAAATCTGTATTAGCCAATACTCTGTCGCGCAAACTCGGTATGTGTGTACTGTATTTGCCTCGTGCAGATTGAATGATATCCGCAATTCTCACATCCGATGGGCATGCTACTTCACATCTTTTACAGTTGAGGCACAATTTCAGAGCCTCATCAAAGAATTTAGGGTTCTTTAGTCGATAACGTTCCTGATCCGGACCGGAATGCTTCGGGCCGGGATATTCCGGCGTAATGGCCGATACGGGACAGTAGGCCGTACAGATAGAACACTTGAGGCATTGCTCAAGGTTGTTCTCACTGATATTTTTCAATTGTATTCCATTTCCCATATCTGCTATTTTAATATATTTTCAGCGACTTTCAGTGCCGTTAGAAGCGATACGCCCGTACCGTCGGCCAATTTTAGATTATTGTGCCCACTCAACACGGAACCGGTTGCGTATAAGTTATCTATAGTTTTCCCTCCTTTCATTGCGTGGAATTGTGCGTCTGTCTTCACTCCGAATTCCATGTAAGGTTGTGAGTCGAAGATGTATTCTTTCGACCAATCGGCTCTGTAAAGGGCTGCATCAACATCAAGATTGAATACAGGTTCGTATATTCTGCGGTAATTGCTCGATAGACCATGACTAAGGAAAGAGCCTGAGCTCAATATGAAATATTCTGCTTCAAAGTCTTCGTCTTGCATTTTTTCGGTCTGTATACTGACAATTTTATCATTCTCTATGTTTCCGCTTACTACGGTGTTGCCAAGGAGATAGGTTCCTCCGTATCGGGTAAATAATTTCTTCAGCAAGATTGTGGCTCGCACCCCTGAAACCGAGGGGGGCAATGTTGCAACCATTTTGAGTGGTTTCTTTGTCGATAAATGCAGTTTCTCAATGGCTTCTCTGTTATTGAATCCCAATACTGCGGGCAGAATAAACAGTTCGGAGTCGGTTTCGATAAGGTTTAATTGTTGGGCGATTGTCTCAATATCTTCATCATTGGAGACGAGTTTTGCAATATTCGTTGCACGCATCTCTGTAGGACTTCGGCGTGCATTATCGGTAACCTTGGTGGAGATAGTCTTGATTTCACACTCCGTTGCATATTTGTTCAGGCCGGCTGCCAAGAATGCCGTGGGGAAATCCAAGAACCCCTTAATATTGACAATGTCTACCTTTTTCCACGGTAGTCGGTTATAAGTCTCCGATATTACTAACTCTTCAGCTGTGAGCCATGTGGGCTTCATTACTCCTACTGGTGTCAGCCGGTAATGATTTTGTTCTGTGTTTCCTATAACTTTAACGCCTGCTTCCGTCAACAATTCTTGTGCCTTATCTGCCAATAGAGGAATGTTGTCTATTCCAATCTTGACATACGGGTGATTTACACCCAATGTCTGCATCCCGTCTAATGGCTTATCAACGATTTCACCATTCGGTGTATAGCCCAATAAATCGAAAGAACCCGAGTGAAAATGCAGGCTGTTCTGCCCCGCAGAAATAATAACGACCTTCTTGCCGGCTTTAGATAAAGCAATTCCGGCAGTCAGACCGCTCAGTCCTCCTCCTATGATGATTACGTCAAATCTCATTTTGATATCTCTTTTCTATTTGCAAAAGCGTCAATTCCGCATAATCCCTCGTATATCGTTGCCATAAGTTGGGCCTCGTCTAATGATCTTCCCCATGCAACAGGTCGCATGCCTTTCCATCTTTCGTTGACAAAGCTGCCCAAGTCTGCCAACGTTTCATCCGGATTGTTACTTACGGAGCACATTACTCCGGCGGCTCTACATGCGCATAATTCGCTTTGGCATGTTCCCATACCTGTTCGGGTTCTACGGCGTAAATTTATAAGGTTGTGTACATGAAGTTTATCCATTGCATACTTTACTTCTCCCACGCTCACCTCTTCGCATTCGCATACAAGAGCTTTGTCTTCATCACTCGAGGCGCTTATCTCTTGAGCAAGATGCCCTTGGCGACCGCTTGCAGCGTTATGAGCCGTGGTGTATTTTTTGCTACTTTCGCGTGAAGACAATCCTTGGGAACCGGGTAACGGCGTGGTAGCAGTTTCACATATTTTCGTTACGCCCAATTTTTTGCAGGCAAGGTCGGTAGCTTTTTCTGCCATCAGCCGGTAAGTCATCATCTTACCGCCGGTAATTGTAATGAGACCGGCAAGGCCGTCTCGTATTTCATGATCCAAGCATACGATACCCCGACTGATACTTCTTCCCGACGGATCGTTATCTGCTGCTACCAATGGTCTTACCCCTGCATAGGCTCTGAGTATTCGAGTTGTGGCGAGATTTGGGGCAAGTTTTTCGCCTTCTTTTATCAGTGTGTCTACTTCTTCTGGCGTTATTTGCAGATTATCAATGGTCTCTATGGGTACCCGATCGCTTGTCGTACCTATTACGCATACGGTGTCGTCGGGTACCAATATATCTGCATTAGCAGGTTTGCGGCATCGATTAATAACCATGTTGTTAACTCTATGGCCGAATATCAGCAATGTACCTTTAGCAGGAAACATATTTACCTGTATCCCTGCCATGTTGGTAATAAGATTTCCCCAGATACCGGCAGCGTTGATGATTACTTCTGCATGTTTTTCAGATACTTCTCCCGTTCTGTTGTTACGGAGTTTTACACCAACGGCTCTGCCGTTTTCGATGATTAAAGCCGTAACCTCGTGATACGTCAGGGCTTCTGCACCGTGCTGACGTGCATCAAGAATGTTGGCTGTTGTAAGAAAAAAAGGATCTACAGAGGCATCGGGAACCCTTACTGCGCCAATTAAATCGGGATTTACAGCGGGCTCTATTCTTCTTGCTTCCTCGGGAGAAATAGTGATGGCTTTGATGCCGGCTTCGGTACATGCTTTGACAAAAGTCGCTTGGTAGCTGATGTCGTCTTCCGGTAAGGTTATGAAAAGACCGTCCGTTTCTTCTATGCAATGTCGCGCGATCTTGCGTAATATCATGTTTTCCCGAATACATTCCGTTGCCGATTCTTTGTCTGTCACGGCATATCGTGCACCGCTGTGCAACAAACCATGGTTGCGTCCTGTGGCTCCATTGGTGAAGTCGAGCTTTTCTACCAATAGAACACGTAAGCCCCTTAGGGCACAATCACGTGCTGTACCGGCACCTGTAATGCCACCACCTATAATGATAACGTCATAATGTTTATTAATATCCTTGTTCATTTGATCTTGTCGATAGTCGTATAAGGTTAGAAGCAAATTCTCTATTATGGAATGAAAGATGTTTATATTATTTTACTTTGTTTTCGAAACATATTTTGTTTTGATTGCAACAAAGATAAGTATTAATTCGAAAATATAGTTCTGTTATTAATATAGTTTAACTATATTTCTTCAATCTTGTTACTTTTCTCTTTCGTTTGTAGGCTACTGTTCTTTTTATACCATTTGCTAAGAAGATTTGAATGGTGAATGTTGTAGCCTGTTTTCCATAGGTTATGAGAGAAAGAGGAGCTTCCTCGCAACGTAAATGTAGTGGGCTTACACTCTTGTGGTTTCTGTATTTTACGTTGATTTACTATTCAAAAACAGAGAAAATTAAAAGGATGCATATATTCTGCCATTTGTCTGTGTTTTTTTAATTTATTGATGATCATTGAGATATGGTTGCTTTTAGTATGATGATATGATAGTAATGTAGTGGAAAATGTGTGCCGGATATCCTGAAAAGGATATTTATTTTTCGTATCGTATTGAGATATGCCTCGTGCAAATATATTGTATGGCCGGTGTAAAATAGGCGAAGTCTGTCAACTTATTGCAATGCCTATCGATATAGATAGGGTGTTTAGTGGAGGCATATATACTGTCTGTTGCTGATATGCATATCGATTGATTAGTATATAGGATACGTGTAGATTTGCTTTTTCCATTTTCTGTTTACGATAGTGTTAATATATTGTTAAATAGTTTTGTTTTGTAATTTCTCGTTTGTAAAACTCTTATCTTTGCATAAAATAGGTGGTGCCTCTGCAATTTCAAGTATGTTTGATTGCAATCGGTTTGCACTATCTTTGCAAAAAAATAAGACCGGCCATTTTATACGAGAGATATTTTCGATACGTTCGGTCTGTTTTTAGTCGACAATGATTTGTGAATTTTAATGTTCGTATTCCGCATGACGAAAGAAGATAGACAGTCGTTAATTCTCGAACAGCTCTTGAAGCAGGGCTCGGTTTTGGTTTCCGATTTAGCGGAAATTCTTGATGTTTCATCCGTTACTATTAGAAAAGACCTTACGGAGTTAGAAAAAGAGGGTAAACTTTACCGTAGTCATGGTAAAGCCATCGTTATCAATCCCTTTGCAAGCAACCGGTCTGTGAACGAAAAAGAAAAGCTATTCCCCGAAGAGAAGCAGGGAATAGGCAGAGAGGCTGCTAAACTTATCACACGTGACGATTCTATTATCATCGGTTCGGGTACTACTATGCATGCCTTAGCCGGACAAATACGGCCTATTCATAGGCTTACGGTGGTGGCTGCATCTCTACAAGTATCGGAAATATTGGCCCAGAACGATAGCATTGATATAATACAACTCGGGGGTATGGTGCGCCATAGCAGTCTGTCGGTAGTAGGACAGTATTGCGATGCCATACTGCAGGATTGCTCGTTTACGAAGCTTTTTCTGGGTGTAGACGGCATAGACTTCGATTTCGGTTTTACTACTACCGATATTCGTGAGGCCGAATTGAACCGGAAGATGATGCATGTAGCGCAGAAAACGATTATTCTTGCCGACTCGAGTAAGTTCGGAAGACGGGGGTTTGCCAAGATAGGAAATATAGAAGATATCGACGTTATTATCACTGATACCAAGATACCTTCTCCCATAGTTAGAGAGATAGAGGAACTTGGTATCGAACTTATCGTTGCCGGAGCGAAATTATTATAAAAGAATTACAATTTTTCGCATATTACATAAGCAAGGTTAAATAAAGACTAAGAATGCGTTCTTTTTAGTCAAAATGCTTGCGGATGTAAATGTTTTTAGCTAATTTTGTCCTTAAATATAATGTGTTAATATCCTTTAATGACTAAAACGGTAATATGTGCTTCTGTACATGTTTCAGATACTGAAACTTGACAGGCGGGGTGTGGATGCCCGATATGAAAAACAAAGGGCCGAACGGTATGTTAAAAATGTTCTTCCCATTTCTTAAAGGCAGGCGCACACTATTTAACAACTATGATTGCATTATCGGGTTATAATAGGTTTTCTGTGTCATTCGACCGATGATTGTCTGTTATACTCTCAATAAAATAATGAGTCGAACATTGGCTTAAAATACTTTATTATATGAATATCCCTTCAGAGTTTGATGAAATTCGCCCGTATGAACCGGAAGAATTACCAGCGGTGTACGAACGCTTGTTAAGCAATCCCCAGTTCAAGATGGTTATAACATATATCATGCCCGAAGTATCTTTTGAAGCTATTGCGGCAAAGATGCGTTCGTGTAAGACCAATCTCGAATTCCAAAAAGCTTTTTGTTATCCATTCCTTGAGAACTTGTTGGCAAAGGCAAGCAGAGGCTGCGATATGGATGCTTCTGCAGTAGACAATACATCAAGATATACTTTTATCAGTAATCATCGGGATATTGTTCTCGATTCGGCTTTGCTGGCCAAGCTGCTGATCGATGTCGGTTTTACCACTACATGCGAGATTGCAATAGGAGATAACCTGCTTTTTATTCCTTGGGTGAGCGATTTGGTACGTATCAATAAATCTTTTAAGGTAGAGCGAGGCTTACTGACAAGTGAGAAACTCAGGTCGAGTAAGCGTCTTGCAGACTACATGCACTTTGCTATTACGGAGAAAAAAGAGAATTTGTGGATTGCCCAGCGCGAAGGGCGATGCAAAGATTCTAATGACCGTACGCAAGATGCCATATTGAAAATGATGGTATTGGGTGGTAATGGAAATGTTATAGAAAGATTGAAAGAACTTCATCTTGTGCCGTTGTCTATTTCCTATGAGTTCGATCCATGCGATTTCCTGAAAGCACGTGAGGCTCAATGTAAGCGTGATATGCCGGATTGGAAGAAAGGGCCGGAGGATGATTTGGAAAGCATGAAGGTTGGCATATTTGGCTATAAAGGGCAGATACACTATCATTGTACACCATGTATCGATGATTTTATCGGGCGTTTGGAGCCTACACAACCGAAAGCGGATATCTTCAGAACAGTAGCAGAACATATTGATCATGCCATACATAAGAATTATCGTTTGTATCCTTGTAACTATATTGCACTCGATATGTTACACGGAACAGCGGAATATATGTCCCATTATACTGCCGAAGACAAGACTTCCTTTGAACAATATCTTGCCGGACAACTTGCTAAGATTGATATTCCGAATCGTGACGAGGCTTACTTGAAACAGTATATGTTGACAATGTATGCTAATCCTGCCATCAATTATTTGGCTGCACAATGAGGAGCGGAACGCTGTTAACCGTAATACTGTTGTTTATCTCATGCCATTCCGAGCATTATAAGACAGGAGATGGAAAGTATTCTTATCTGCGTTCCGATTTCGTAGAAGCTCACACTTCTGCTGCCGGAGTTTTCGATTATGTGGTTACAGACGATGGTGATACGCTTTCGATGCAACCGTATATGAAGGTTTCATGGGCACAAACGCCCGATTCTCTCTATCGTTGTTTGCTATATTACAATCATGTAAATGGGCGTGCAGAGCCGGTGTCGGTACGGAGTGTACCTGTAGTTGCATGTAAAAAAGCGTCGGATATCGACACTGTTTTTATGGATAAGCTCACGTTCGAGAGCGCATGGATCAGTCGAAACCGTAAATATTTGAACGTCGGTTTTTCGGTAAAAACCGGAAAAGATGGTACGACAGATCGCACACAGCGCATCGGACTGGTCTGCGATTCTATTGTCAATCGTACCAATGGCCGTAAAGAAATGTATCTTCGTATATTCCATGAGCAGAATGGAGTACCCGAATATTACAGCAGCAAGGGGTATATGAGTCTTCCGCTACAGGGGACTTCTGAAGGTACAACGTTCCACTTGTCCGCTAATACCTATAATGGGAAAGTGGAAAAAACTGTAAGTTATTAGCTTTTTGTTACGTTATTGTGTGACTTTTTGTATTTGTTCTCTGATCTCATCCATCAGTCTGTAGGTGTTTTTCAAACTGTCGAAATCGGAAATGTGCATGTCCTTTATCTTGTGTTCCACGGTGTTGGCAAAGGTTTCTATCTCGGAATAGAAACCTTGCGAGTAGATTTGGTTGTTCTCTGTGGTAGGAATGAAACCGTTTCTTCCGTAAAGGTTGATAGTCAGAATGTTGTTTTTGAAGACTTTTTCCAAAGGAATACCTGCAACGGACGAATGCTTCGGAGTAAAGTTTACGGCCTCCATTCGGTTCAATGAATACACTCCTTTCGATGTGTTGATATCCAATAAATCCTGTGCTGTCTGCCAAGAATAATCGGTAGAGAGCTCTAACGTTCCTAATAGGTGCCGGTGTTGTAAGATAAGGAATAAGGTTATTCCGCCTTTAAGAGGACTCTTTACTGTTTCTATAGCTTTTATCTGCGCTGCTCCAAAAAGGAATGTAACATAATCGAGCGGATGTATGAACAGGTCAAGTAAGGCATCTCCTTCGGGATAGAGCCCTGTCAGATAGCGGTAATGATAACTGTGTACGGTATCTTTTCGTAGTCGGTTCTGCAATATACAGGTACATGGAGAGAAGCGTCTTTGCAAACCTACGACGATATGTTCCGCGCCATAGAGCTTTATCTTGTCTGTCAATGTATTTAATTGGTATAAACTTTCGCATGGAGGTTTCTCTATAAACAGCGATTTACCACTTTTGAGTACTTCGCTTGCGATACTGAAATGTGCACGGGGAGTGGCAGATACGAACACTCCCTTGATGTTTTCGTCTGCCAATATCTCACTCAAAGAGTTCGTTCCTTTTATGCCTCTGTATTTTCTTTGTATCGTTTTCGCCTTTTCTGCAGATGTGCAACAGATATATTTTAGCGGAAGTTGAAGATGCTGGATGATGGGAAGCAGGTTGTTGAGACTATGTTTTCCGATGCCTACGAGTGCATATTGTTGTTCGTAGATATTCTCTAAAAATCTTTTACTACGCATTTGTTTGTATCTGTCGATGATAGTTTGTATTGCGCTCATTGTTACTTGTTTTATGTTTAATGTTTTTGATATGTTGTCTATAGGTTATGTTTCTTTCTCCTGTCCATTGGTATTTGCCGTAGAAGAGTTCGATTATTCGCTTAGGTAGCAGCCGTTCCAAGTTTCGAAGAAGGATAATGTCGTATTTACGATGATAGTTTATCCAACAGTTGTTGCATTCTTTCGAGTGCCGACATTGGATATTACGACCGGTTTTAGAATTGAAAATCTCGTCTAAACTGCTTGTGTGTATGTTCCCCAATGTTACATCCAAGTTTTGGCACAAGGGCACATCGCCGTTCGAATGTATGACCAGCTCGCTGAATATGCTGTGGCATCTCAGCTGCAGTCTTTTATTTCTCCATTCGTCGTACAGTGCTACGAAATCGTAGTTTTCTTCTGTCCGATGGATAGACAACGGTATTTTGTTGAGCCAATCGCTGTTGTCTGTATCGAGTAGGCCGGTAGTCGTGTCGAAAAATGACATCGTGCTGTAAATGCCGATCCTTACATCTACGCCGTATTCCTCGGCAATACTAATAACATGTTCCATATCTTTGAATGTGTTCCAAGGCGAAAGACAGAACATAAGCGATATGGGTACAAGGCTTTTACATTGCTCTACAACTTCGCGTACCTTGTTATATCCGTCGATACCTCTCATATATAAGTAGGTAGACCTATCTCCATCGAGCGATACATACAAATGTTTAGGCCGATGTCGTCTTAACGCTTCGATCACTTTTCGGGGAGCGAGACAGTTCGACAGCAATGTATAATTAGGATGATGTGTATCGAACCATTCTAATATCTCGTCTGCCTCGGGATGAAGAATGAACTCTCCGCCTTCTAAGCCTACCACTGTGTGTCGGGTTACACATTTGCTGTTCATAATTCGTTTGATATCGTTCAGACTCAAATGTTCTACAGGTTTCTTCCAAATGGAGCAGTGCTTGCAACGCGATTGGCAGCGAGTAGTAGAATATATCATTAAAGATGTAAGTTTTTTGTGTCTCTTTCGTATTACGTTATTGATAAAAAACAATCCGTTATGGATATAGTCGTAAATGGTATACATTGCTTTCCGTTAGTTCTCTTTCTTTATTTTAAAAGAGTGAGAACTAACAGAAAGACTGCACGACCTAATATTTTCTTTTCCTCACATTATAGACTTTTATCTGTTGTTACCACGTTAGTCTCAGACCGAACGGTACTGTTATCGTGAATGGGTGTTCTGTGCGGTAGGTCTGAATATCGCTTCCGTTTCTGAAATAATAGAACATGTTGGGTTCTATATAGAAGCTGAACGGCTTGAAAATGCGATACTGAATACCTATACCAAGATTGGCAGACCATTGACACGGTGGTTGTATATCACCTTTTATATTATATGATGAGTCGGCTGTTACAATGTATTCTTTATTGAGCGAGCTATGAACAGGCATCTCAAATGTAACGCCTCCGGTCGTATAAGCATTTAATTTCCCTTTCCCCCAGATGCGATAAGTCAGCCGGAGCGGTAGGCCTATGTAGTCTATCTTCTGCGTCTTTTTGGTGGAGGCTTTATGGAATTCGCCTTCGAATACCGATTTCAGCCTTGTATAGTTTACTCCCGTACCGAAGAACCAATGCGGACTTAATTGCTTATTGAGTGAGAGTCCGAAAGTCATCGGACGGTAATGATGTGCACGTTCGCCTAATCCTCCTTCCGTACTTTGGTCATTATTGGCGAGAATATGATTGATATTGGCCCGTTCTGTGGAGTCCATCAGTAAACTGTTCCTATTGTAATAGTCTCGATATTCGTCCCAAGAATGAATTTTAGCGGTAGCTCCTCCGTTGGCATAGTCTACAACCGACAGATAATTAAGGTTAGACAGTGCGTCGCCCATCGTAGGATTAGAGGAATATCCGAAGTTTATCGTCCACGGAAATCTCTTCTTTTGTGTGCCGTGCATATTATTCACAGCTACGTTATTTATGGGCAAAACATTCCTTTGTAGGAATACGGAATCGTCTATGCCGGCAGTCTTTGTCGTGGTTTTTCTTATGGAATCGATATTGAATGCTAAATTCTGTTTGGTGCTGTCGTCATGACTGTAAGCAATGATACGATTTATTGTACTGTCTTTCTGCTCAATAATGTAGGTAGGTGTAGTGCTTTTAATCCATTTGTTTTCTTCTTGTTTACCAGTTATTTCCCGATGATTTTCAACGAAAGAAGGTTCCTTTCTCTTAATATTTTCCGTTTTATTTTTCGAAGTATAATAAATGTATAGCGGAATAAATACTGGTAACAAAAGAATTATCCAATACTTTACCAATATATTTCGCAGTATTTTCTTTGCTCTGAACAGCTGGGAAGAAGAACTATGTGGAGCAATACCGAGCAATTCACCTATCTCCTTGTGCGATAAGCCGTCCAATACAGACAACTTGAAAACCTCTCGATGCCCTTTTGGAAGGGCTTCTATCGCCATGAGCAAAGTATCTAAAGGAATAGTTTCTTTATCGTTTGTCGTTCCTGTTGTTAGGCAGTCTGTATCGATGTCGGATAAAGGAATTTTCTTATCTTTTGTATTTCGGAGATATTTCAGGGAGAGATTACGCACAATGGTTATCATCCATCCCTCCAATTTCGAATAATCTTTCAGTGATGTTATAGAGGTGAAAATGATGATAAAGGCATCATGAAGAATATCTTGGGCTATAATTTCATCTTTTACGTAATGGCGGCATATTTTCAATAATTTGTGAGAATATGCCTTATACAGATATCCCAGAGCATCTTTGTCGCCCTGTTTGCAAGCCTCTGTCAGTTCCTTATTTTCCATAAGAAGATCATTCCTTTTATATAAAAGGAGTATCATTCTATTTAAAGACTGCACGGAACTTGAGATTTTTTATTTTGTTACGTTCAAATAAAGTCATCGCCGTTACGATAATAAAGTAACAGTGATGATTTTATTTGATAAGGTAGATAGAAAAATAATTATTTATCTAATTTGATTTTTAAATGTTCCAGCATATCTGTCGTCATACTCTGCAGATCGTAGGAGGGCTTCCAAGCCCATTCTTCACGTGCACATATATCGTCTAACCGGTCGGGCCAACTTTCGGCAATGCATTGTTTGAGCGGATCTACTTCGTATTCCATTTCAAAATCCGGTTTATGTTTTCTGATCTCGGCACAGATGTTTTCCGGTGCAAAACTCATCGAAGCGATGTTGAACCCGTTGCGGTGAACGAGCTTGGTGGGATCGGCTTCCATAAGCATGATACACGCTTTCAGAGCATCGGGCATGTAAATCATATCCATATACGTACCTTTTTGGATGGGACAAATGAACTTTCGGTTTTCAGCTGCAGCATAATAAATATCTACAGCATAGTCGGTCGTTCCGCCTCCGGGGGGTGTTACATAAGAGATTACCCCGGGAAATCTTACCGAACGTGTATCTACTCCGTATTTTAGAAAGTAGTAGTCGCTCAGCAGTTCGGTCGTTACTTTGGTAACGCCATACATTGTCCGCGGCCGTTGAATGGTATCTTGCGGTGTCATTACTTTAGGTGTGTCGGGGCCAAATGAACCGATAGAGCTCGGCGTAAATACGGCACATCTGTTTTCTCGGGCAGCTTCCAAGATGTTCCAAAGACCGTCTATCCCGATTTTCCATGCCAAATGCGGTTTCGATTCGGCTACAACAGAAAGCAACGCTGCGAGGTTATAAATCGTATCGATATCGTATTTCTTAATTACATCGGCTATCATGGCGGCGTCGGTTACGTCGGCTGGTGCCGACGGCCCGCCGTCTTTTAGTTCGCCTTTGGGCTCTGCGCCTCGGATATATCCGGCAATTACATGTTCGCTTCCATAAGTTTTTCTTAATTCTCTTGTCAGTTCAGAACCGATTTGTCCTGTAGAACCTATGATCAAGATATTTTTCATGTAGTTATTAATTAGTTTGATGTTACATTTATAGCCTGCAAATTAAGCGATTTTTTTTCATATTTATTTATTTTTGTACGATAAAATCATGCTCTATTCCCGCTATTTTATAAAAAATAACACTAATAAAAAACGATTATCGGAAATATTGATTTACTTTGTGACAATAATTTTTAAATCTCAGTATCATGTATGGTAAAATGAAAGAACACCTCAGTAAGAACCTTTCGGAACTGAGGAAAGCTGGGCTTTATAAGGAAGAACGTTTGATTGAAAGCCCGCAAAATTCGTCTATCACCGTAAAAGGAAAAGAAGTACTTAACTTTTGTGCCAATAATTATCTTGGCCTTTCTAACCATCCGAGACTCATAGAAGGGGCTAAAAAGATGATGGATCGTCGTGGTTTCGGTATGTCTTCGGTGCGCTTTATCTGCGGTACGCAGGATATACACAAAGAACTTGAGGCAGCTATCTCTGATTATTTCAAGACAGAGGATACTATTCTTTATGCAGCATGCTTCGATGCTAACGGCGGTGTTTTCGGTCCGTTGTTCGGCGAGGAGGATGCTATTATCTCGGATGCCCTTAATCATGCTTCTATTATAGATGGTGTGCGTCTGTGCAAGGCCAAGCGTTATCGCTATGCCAATGCCGATATGGCCGAGCTCGAACATTGCTTGAAGGAGGCGCAGGCGCAGCGATATCGCATCATTTGTACCGATGGAGTGTTCTCGATGGATGGTAATGTGGCGCCTGTCGATAAGATATGCGATCTCGCGGAGCGGTATGATGCACTCGTAATGGTAGACGAATCTCACTCTGCAGGGGTGGTCGGAGCCACCGGTCATGGCGTAAGTGAGCTGAAAGGCACGTACGATAGGGTAGATATTTATACCGGCACGTTGGGCAAGGCGTTCGGTGGAGCGCTCGGAGGCTTTACTACCGGTCGCAAAGAAATTATCGAAATGCTCAGGCAGAGCAGTCGTCCGTATCTGTTTTCCAATTCGCTTGCTCCTTGTATCATTGGTGCCAGTCTCGAGGTGTTCAAGATGCTAAAGGAGGATAACAGCCTGCACGACCGGCTTGTAGAGAATGTAAACTACTTCCGCGATAGGATGATGTCGGCAGGATTTGATATAAAACCCACGCAAAGTGCTATCTGTGCGGTGATGCTTTACGATGCTCCGTTGTCGCAAGAGTATGCTGCTCGTTTGCTTGACGAGGGCATCTACGTTACCGGTTTCTACTATCCGGTGGTGCCAAAGGGCGAAGCACGCATCCGTGTACAACTGTCTGCTGCCCATACACGCGAGCAGTTGAACAAATGTATCAATGCTTTCGTGAAGATAGGCAGGGAACTCGGCGTTCTCAAATAGAGATGCGAGAATACTTTCCGGCCTTTCGGGCAGGAGAGAAGTTATAATCTTATACATGCAGGATATATCTTTTCTTTTCTAATCTGTTGGAAAAGCGATTGATAGATGTATGGTCTGTGCGGAATAGCTGTGCCGTTTGTGCTTGATAGGTGTATGAATTGTGTTTGAAAGACGTATCGTCTATTTCGAATGTATATAAGAAACAGGCGCCTCGGAATAAGAATGTTCGAGGCGCCTGTTATGTTTTTATTCGTGCTGTAAGTTATACTTTACAGCGTTTCCAATATTTTTTTCAACACTACTTCGGCACTGATTTCGCGATTGGCCGCTTCGGGTATCACAAGCGAATGGTCGCCTTCGATCACGTCGTCCGTTACGATAAGGCCGCGACGCACGGGCAGACAGTGCATAAAATAACCGTTGTTCGTCCAACTCATGTGCTCCGTGTCGATTGTCCAGCTCATATCTTCGCTCAATATTTTACCGTAGTCGGCCGCGTTTCTTACCCCCGGACAGCTCCAGTTCTTGGCATATACGAAGTCTGCCCCCTGCAAAGCCTTCTTTTGATCGTACTCGATACGGGCGTTACCCGTAAAGCTCGGTTCCAATTCATAGCCTTCGGGATGCGTGATAACGAAGTCTGCATCGGCGGCATTCATCCATTGAGCGAAAGAATTCGGTACAGCTTGCGGCAATGCACGGCAGTGGGGCGCCCATGTGAGTACCACTTTAGGACGGGCAGACTGCCGGTATTCCGCTATTGTAATCAGGTCGGCAAAGGCTTGCAAGGGGTGAACGGTAGCCGTCTCCATGGCCACTACCGGCCGGCCGCTGTACTTTACGAACTGATTAACGACCGTTTCGGCGTAGTCGTATGTACGGTCTGTGAGTCCTGCAAACGAGCGCACGGCGATAATATCGCAATAACTTGCCATCACAGGTATGGCTTCAAGCAGATGTTCACTGCGGTCTCCGTTCATTATAACGCCGCGTTCGGTCTCTAATTTCCATGCTCCGGCGTTCACATCCAGTACGATGACGTTCATTCCCAAGTTCATCGCGGCCTTTTGGGTACTCAGTCTGGTACGCAGACTGTTATTGAAGAAGATCATCAGAAGCGTTTTGTTTTTGCCGAGTTGTTGGAACCCGAAGCGGTTATTCTTAATCGCTTGTGCCTCTTCGAGCGCCTTGTTGAGGTCGCCGATGTCGTGAACGTTGAAGAAATGTCTCATAAAAAAGTCTCCCTTGTCCATTCTCAATGTGGGGTATATGAATGAATGAATTTAAATATGTTTTATAAAAAGTCGATACACATTGATGTATTCAACGCGCGTCAGCACATTGTTGTCTATCTTTAATTGCAAAGATTTTATCGATATCAACAACGTTCGTAAATGCCGGCTCTTTCGTTTTATTGGTTATTATTATCCTTTTCCCTGATTTCCACACGACGAATTTTACCACTGATGGTTTTGGGCAGTTCTTCCACGAACTCTATCACGCGCGGATATTTATAGGGCGCAGTTACACGCTTTACGTGGTTTTGCAGCTCTTTTATTAATTCATCGCGCGCTTTGGTCTTCCATTCTTGTGCCAGAACTACGGTGGCTTTCACCACCATACCGCGTATTTCATCGGGTACTCCGGTAATGGCACATTCCACAACTGCGGGGTGTGTCATCAACGCACTCTCTACCTCGAACGGTCCGATACGGTATCCGGAACTCTTGATCACGTCGTCTGCCCGTCCTACAAACCAGTAGTAACCGTCTTCATCGCGCCATGCTATGTCGCCCGTATGGTACATGCCGTCGTGCCAGACCTTCTCCGTAAGAGCTTCGTCGCGGTAGTATCCCTTGAACAGACCGATGGGTTTCCGGCCACGTATGCGAATGCAAATTTCGCCTTTTTCACCATCTTCGCACTCTACACCGTCGCTCTTCATCAGACGTATGTCGTATTGCGGGTTAGGTTTGCCCATTGAACCGGGCTTAGGTTTAGTCCATGGGAATGTTCCAAGCGTCATTGTAGTCTCCGTTTGCCCAAATCCTTCCATCAAACGGATGCCGGTTAGGCGGTAAAAATGGTCGAATACCGACGGATTGAGCGCCTCTCCGGCGGTGGTGCAGTATTGTAATGACGATAGATCATACTTACTGAAGTCTTCGCGAATCATGAACCTGTAAACGGTAGGTGGTGCGCAGAACGATGTTATATGGTACTTCTCGATCTGTCGCATGAGCTTCTCGGCCGTGAATTTCTCGTGGTCGAACACGAAAACCGTGGCACCTGCGAACCATTGACCGTAGAGCTTACCCCACACGGCCTTACCCCAACCTGTGTCGGCCACGGTAAGATGAATGCTTTCTTCCGACAGATTGTGCCAGAATACGCCCGTGGTTAGATGACCGAGAGCATAAAGAAAGTCGTGTGCAACCATCTTCGGTTCGCCGCTCGTGCCGCTTGTAAAGTACATAAGCATGGTATCTTCATTGGTATTCACATGTTCCGGACGCACGAATTTCGGGGCCTTGTTCCATTCATCCTCCCAATGATGGAAGCCTGTATGCGCCGTCTTGCCTATGCTGACCAGTATCTTAACCGTTGGACTTTCGGGCATTGCCTCTAATATTTGGTTCAATATGTATTCGTCGTCAGCACAGATAATCGCCTTAATGCCTGCTCTTTGATTACGATAAACTATATCGTGTTTGGTCAACATGTGGGTGGCAGGGATGGCAACAGCACCGAGTTTGTGCAATGCAAGCATAGACAACCACCACTGATAGTGCCGTTTAAGGATCAACATTACCTTGTCATCGTGCCCGATACCGAGAGATTGGAAGTAACTTGCTACCTGATCGGTCTGCTCTTTAATATCTTTAAAGGTGAAATGTAGCTCCTCTCCTTGTTCGTTTGCCCACAACAAAGCCAGCTTGTCGGGCTTTTCGTTTGCCCAAGCATCCATAACATCGTATGCAAAATTGAACTTCTCGGGCACGATGAAGTGCATGTTACGCTTGTAATCCGTCTCGGATGTGAAATGCGTTTGCGTTAAAAATCTTTCTATCATCTTGTTTCTTCCTTTATATTACAATGCATAAAAACTTCACAGGCTCGCCGTTGAGCGCACGCATGCAGTGCATATTGGTGGAGTTGAAGTAAATGCTGTCGCCCGGGTTCAGTACGAGTATCTTGTCTCCAATGGTTATTTCGAGTACTCCTTCGAGTATAAGATCGAACTCCTGTCCGTCGTGTGCGTTCTTATTATGGTTGGTATCGCCGGGCAAGGGCGACACTGTAACAAGGAAAGGCTCTATCTTTCGCCCTCGAAAACCGGCTGCCAAACTCTGGTATTGGTAGTCTTTACTGCGATCAATACTAAAGCCTTGACCCTTTCGGGTGAGGAAGTATGCGTTCATACGCGGCTCCTCACCGAAGAGAAGCACATCAAGATCGATGCCATATCGTTTGGATATCTTGGTTAATCTGTACACGGAAGGATCGGCTTCTCCTGCTTCTATCTTCAGATAATGCTCCAAAGAGATGCCGCAAAGCTCGGCAACTTCTTCGGCAGGAATATCCAATACGTCGCGAAGACCTTTCAGGCGTTGTCCTATTTGTTTGATTGCTTCTTCCATAAAAATACGTTTTAAGTTCGCCCAAAAGTACGAAAACTTTTCTTAAATGTAAGAATGAGCCGGTCTTTTTATTTAGGATAGTCTAAATAAACGCAAAAAACTTGCACAGTATATGTTGGGAGTGTGCAGAATAGAGGGTAGATGCAGCGTTGTTATTTTTACAGTGTCGCAGCGGCGCGTTTGCAGGCTGTAGGATTTATACCTATGGTCTATGTTCCTTGGAATGCCTGTTTAAGCTCCTTAGATATGTCTGCTGGCGGACATAGACCATAGGTCTGTCGGAATTGCTTGGCAAACGGTGCTTATCTATAGGTTTGTGCTGGTGCTGTTTGGGCGGATGTATGTGAGCCCCAACTTTACGTTGTCAGATGGTTGCAAGTGCTTTTTTGAGTCGCCACACGAAGTCTTCGGCCTCGCCTTTCGATAGGCATAGCGGCGGTAGCAGACGCAGAATATTGGTTGAGGCGCAACCTGTAAAGCAGTGTTCCTTATAGACCAGCCTCGATCTAACCTCTTTGTATGGCACGTCTAAGTCGATACCGATCATCAATCCGCGCCCTCTAACATCGGTAATATGCCGCTCTGTCTTTTGCAGGGCCTTCAGCTGGTCTATTAAGTACTCGCCTATATTGTGGGCGTTCTGCACTAAATGCTCGCTTTCCATTACATCGAGCACGGATAGAGCGGCCGTGCATGCAAGATGATTGCCACCGAAAGTGGTGCCGAGTTGCCCATATACCGGTTCAAAAGCGGGCGAAATGAGCACGCCTCCCATAGGGAAACCGTTGCCGATACCCTTGGCTACGCTAATTAGATCGGGCTTTATGCCGAGCCATTGATGGGCAAAAAACTTGCCGCTACGGCCATATCCGCATTGTATTTCGTCACATATCAGCACTGTTCCGTACTTCTTGCAGGCTTGAGTCAAGCCTTTAGCGAACTCAGGAGTGGCCGATCGGATGCCTCCGACGCCCTGAATGCACTCGATAATGCAGGCTGCAACGTTGCTTTTGGCAAGCTCTTGTTCCCATACATCGAGATTGTTGAGAGGAAGGAAGGTCACATGATCGTTGTTGTTTACGGGGGCAGCGATCTTAGGATTATCGGTTACCTCTACTGCGAGCGATGTACGGCCGTGGAAAGACTTCTCTGCGGCGAGGATACGCCGCCTGCCTGTCTTGAACGAAGCGAGCTTCAGACAGTTTTCGTTGGCCTCCGCACCACTGTTGATGAGGAAAAGACGGTAGTCATCATAGCTGCTTATCTTGCCTAAACGTTCGGCCAACTGTTGTTGTAATGTGTTGACAACCGAATTACTGTAAAAGCCGAGTTTGCCTATTTGGCCGGTTATCGCCTTTACATAGTGCGGATGACTGTGCCCGATGCTGATAACAGCGTGCCCGCCGTACAGGTCTAAATACTCTTGACCGTGCGAGTCCCACACTTTGCAGCCCTTGCCTCTAACGATGTTTATATCGAACAGCGGATATACGTCGAATAGTTTCATAAGATACCTCCCTCATCCCCTCCGAAAGAGGGGTGTGCCTATGTGAATTATTTCTTCGGCACGTTTCTTTTGGTTATTGTGTATATTATATAATAATGATAGGAATTGGTCTTGATTCGGTGGCTTCTTCCCATCGTCTGAGGGGTGGATAGAAGTTAAAAAGCGCTCGCCTTCAATCTCAATCCGGCGGCTTCGTCGATGCCGAACATAATGTTCATGTTCTGTACAGCTTGACCTACCGCCCCTTTAAGTAGGTTGTCGATGCACGAGGTGACTAAAAGTCTGTCGCCATACTTATCGCAATGCACCAATGCTTTGTTGGTGTTTACCACCTGTTTCAGGTCGATAGCCCTGTCGGTGTAGTGGGTGAACGCCGCATTTTTATAGAACTCCTTGTAACCTTTCGTAATCGTATCGATGTCGGCATGTGTGTGCAGCACCGACGTAGCGAATATCCCGCGGGCGAAATCGCCGCGATAAGGAATGAAATCTATACTTGCTTCCAGAAATCCCTGTACCTGCCGAAGGCTTTGCACGATCTCCGGAACGTGCTGATGCGTAAAGGGTTTGTAAATACTTAGGTTGTTGTTTCGCCACGAGAAGTGGGTGGTAGCACTCGTACTTTGTCCGGCTCCCGTCGATCCGGTAATGGCATTCACCGCCACATCGCTGCGGATAAGCTGCATCTTCGCGGCGGGCAGCAGCGCTAACTGTATGCAGGTAGCGAAACATCCCGGGTTGGCAACATGCACGGATCGAGCTATACGGGCGTTGTTTATTTCGGGCAATCCGTATACATAGTCGTTCTCGGGAGCTTCCAAGCGGAAGTCTTGTGCCAAATCGATGATCTTTACATGTGCCGGAATGGTATGCTCTTTGAGAAAGGTTGCGCTCTTACCGTGGCCGAAGCAGAAGAACAGCACATCTACAGCGTCGAAAGGTGTCTCCGAGGTGAACCGCATGTCGGTTTCACCCAGCAGTCCTTCGTGTACTTCGGCAATAAGATTGCCGGCATTGCTCTCGCTGTTGACGAACACGATTTCGGCTTCCGGATGGTTTATCAGCAGGCGGAAAAGCTCTCCGCCCGTATAACCGGCACCGCCAAGTATTCCTATTTTTATCATAAGATGAGGCCCCTACCGAACCTCCTTCGGCAGAGGAGAGTTGCTGTTGGGGGCGTTTGTTATTGTTGTTCTTATTGTTTTTCTCTTTCCGAAGCCTCCTATACAGGGGGAAGTCGGTAAGAGTAATCTCATTCTTCGGGCATGACAAACCAGCAGATCAGGTAGATAATGATGCCGCTGAAGGCCGTGCAAACTGTGAGTATTGCATAGATAATGCGGAAAAGCGTTACGTCTACGTCCAAATAATTGGCCCATCCGCTGCATACACCCGCTATCATACGATTGTTGGAACGAACTATTTTTTTACCATTTGCCATAATATGTTATCTTTAAATGTTTTGTCTATTAGACGCGATGCATAAGGAGGAAGTTGCAAAATGTACTGTTTTTCCGGATGAGATGCCGTGAAATAAACCTTTGCAGGATGCCTCTCTCCTTGGAAAGGGTAGGGAAAAGCAACAGTATTACCTCTCTTCGTCGGGGTGAATACCATAATATACGCGCAATGGAGTACTCGACACCTTGATAAATCCCTTGGCTTCTTCGGCCGTCCACCCGTGTTGCATCTCACCGTATTCACCGAGTTTCGACTTCAAGAGGTCGTCTGCAGACTCGACACCCACGGTCTCAAAGCCCAACGGACGGAGCTTTAGGATCGCCGTACCGTTCACATGTCGCTGCGAAGAGGTCAGCATAGCCTCGATATCTGGCATCACCGGTTCCAGATATTGGCTCTCATGCAAGAACATTCCGTACCAGTTAGCTACCTGATCTTTCCAGTATTGCTGCCATTTACTTAATGTGTATTTCTCTAAGAGGCGGTGTGCTTCGATAATAAGAAGCGGTGCAGCAGCCTCAAAGCCTACACGTCCCTTTATTCCGATGATGGTGTCGCCCACGTTGCAGTTACGCCCGATGGCGTAAGAGGCGCCGATTTCTTCTATTTTTTGTATGGCCTGTATCTTGTCTTCGTACGGTTTACCGTTCACAGAACTAATTTCGCCTTTGGTAAACGTTATTTTCAGAAGCGATTCTTCGTGCCTGTTCACGTGTTTCAGATAGGCTTCTTCGGGCAAACCTTGTGCAGATACCAGCAGTTCACCACCACAAATGCTCGTTCCCCAGATACCTACGTTGTAGCTATATCGCAGTTTGGCGAAGTCAGCTTTAAAGCCATGCGCATTCAGATAGTCCACCTCCTCCTGACGACTGAGTGCATGGTCGCGCGTAAGAGTTATGATTTCGATGCCCGGAGCCATCACCAAGAAAGTCATATCGAAGCGTATTTGATCGTTACCTGCACCGGTGGAGCCATGTGCAATGGCATCTGCGCCGATCTCTTTGGCATACCTTGCGATGGCTATTGCTTGGAATATGCGCTCCGAAGATACCGAAATGGGATAACAGTTGTTACGCATAACGTTGCCAAATATCATGTATTTCAGCGATTTTTCGTAATATTCCTGCGTTACATCGAGTGTAACGTACTCCTTGGCGCCTAATTTATAAGCGTTAGCCTCGTTGTTTTTCAGCTGTTCAGCACCGAAACCGCCCGTATTGGCGCATGCTGCGTAAACGTCATACCCATCTTGTGCGAGCTTCATCACCGTATAAGAGGTGTCTAATCCGCCCGAAAAAGCGACAACAACTTTCTTTTTTTCCATATTTGTTTATTCTGTTTTTCCGTCTATTTTCTTAATTCTATCGATGACATCTGCAGGAATTCGTGCCGGCAGATGTTCGTCGGGATCGTATAACATAGCCGTGCAAATGCAGTAACGCCTATCGGTTCGGTGCAACACATCTACGTTCACACAGCCTTCGCAGCCCCGCCAAAACGCCTCGTCATCGGTCAAATCCGAGAACGTTACGGGGTGGTATCCCAGTTGCGTATTCATTTTCATTACGGCAGAGCCGCTCGTCAGCGAGAATATCTTGGCTTTCGGCCAGCGGATACGTGCCAGTGTGAAAGTCATATTCTTGATACGTTTGGAAAGTCCTCTGCCGCGGAAGTCGGGATGAACGATGAGTCCGGAGGTGGTAACGTAATGCTTATTGCCCCATGTTTCTATGTAACTGAACCCCGCGAATGTATCTCCGTGCAGCGCAATTACCGCTTTTGCTTCCCTCATCTTGATGGTCAGATATTCGTGGGTGCGCTTGGCGATGCCCGTACCACGTACTTTCGCCGCTTCTGCAATGGTCTGAAGAATGGTGTCGACGTACTTCTCGTGAGAGGTATCGGCTACCATCACTTTAATCTCTTCCATTCTTTTACGTTTCTATCAGATATTCGAGATAATGCTGTTCAGCGTGTCTGTCAGCGTATCTTGGTGCGAACCTTCCTTCATAACGATGAATATAGTGTCGTCGCCCGCTATGGTTCCCAGTATTTCGGGTATGCTGCTGTTGTCTATGTTGTAGGCGATACTGCTGGCATATCCCGGGCGCGTTTTGATTACACCGATGTTTCCGGAGTAGTTGATGGATATGAAACCCGGCGTGCGCGTCATCTCTATTGCCGACAGAGGTTTGTGTACGCGCTTATACATGGTCTCGTTGGGCAGCACATAAACATATTTACCGTTCATACTGGCAGCCTTTGCCACCTTCAGTTGCTTCAGGTCGCGGCTCAGGGTGGCTTGGGTAATCTTGAAGCCCTCGCGCTTTAACGCCTGCAGAACCTCTTCCTGACTGCCCAATTCTTTACTCGAAATGAGCATCTTCAGGGCTTCCATCCTACTATTCTTTATCTTCATGAGATGTATTTTTATACGTTTAATCGTTGCAAATATACGATTTGTGGCTTAAATATCCAAATAATCTCGCATAAATATTTATATTTTAAGGCAAATTTAGTAACTTTTCGTATCAAATAGAGCATATTTATACAAAAGTAGGACGAAGGGCGTGTTTTGTTTTGTGCTTATTTTCATTAGCGCTATATGTGCCGTGTAAAGCGGATAAACGACACTTTTAAGATTGTTAGATGTATGGTTTATCGGCGACAGGAGGCAGATGTAAGGTGTATTGTTTGGCGGTCTGTCGGGATTGTTTTATCTTTGTAGTCGTGAAAGATCGATTGAAAATAACAGGAATTAATAACAGAAAGCGATGTTGAAAGAAGGATTGACGCATACAAGCAGGCTCATTGTAAACAGCAAGAATACGGCTCTGTCGATGGGATCGGGTGACCTTGAAGTGCTTGCCACACCTGCCATGATGGCATTGATGGAGAATGCAGCCATGCTGGCTGTGGCAGATGAGTTGCCTGAAGGCTCGTCTACCGTGGGCGGACATATAGAGTGTTCGCACTTGAAGCCCACCGGAATGGGCGAGGAAGTGGAGGCTACGGCTATATTAAATAAGGTGGAAGGGAGGAAGCTCTACTTTCATGTTACGGCAAAACAAGGCGATACGGTGATCGGGGAGGGCGAACATCTGCGCTTTATCATAGACCGTGAGCGCTTCTTGGCTAAGTTATGAGTCGAAATCTTGCAGGTTTCGACTTGTTGTAGTTAAGGAGTTAGGTAGTTAAGTTCTTAAGCCGTTGGTTTTATGCCGTGGAAATTTTGGCGGAAATAGATAGTAAACCCCACGGTTTAGCTACTTAACGACGGGTTTGTTTAAAATCTGTATTTGCTTTTTTCGTTCGTTCGATAGCTGCTTCAGCGTATCTCTTATTGTACTAAGAGGCACAGAGTTCTATTTTGTTTAATCGGTCTGTGGTAACGATAGGACGAGTGTATAAAAAATCCACAAGGCAGACGTGTGTCATACCTTGTGGAAATGTTTCTTTTATCTCGCGCCTGCGGAGCCTGCGGAATGCCTATGCTCCGGCGAAACGATATTCTTTTTGCGTGTCTATAGCAAGGAGTGTGAACAGTTCTTCCGTGAGTCTGTCGGCCACGTCGAGTGCATCGAGCAGCATTTTGTCGGAGAACTGTTGTATTAATTCCTGCGCCCTGATGGGCTGAGACCGATAGATTTGCAGGTATTGTTCTTCCATTTCTTTCTGCCGTTGCGCCGTTTCCTTCTCGAATTTGGTATATGTATCTTGAATAATCGGTGCAAATCGGTTGAAATTAACCATGCCCAAAGTCTGCACTTTGCGGAACTTCCAATAGGCAGAGTCGTTGCTTGAACGGTTCGTACCTTTAGTGTAGGCCTCGGGATACGATGTTATGCCTTGGTAAAGCGGCAGGAATACGCCCAATGCAGCCATGCCCATGGCCATGTAGTTTACCCTTCCGATGGCCTGAGGCAGTTCGGGACGTACCTGCAGAATGTGTGTCTGCGTGGTACGGAAGATAGAAACAGGGCGATATTTCTCCTTGGGATTGCTGTGCAGATAGGGATCGTGTTCGGTTCCGTTGTAATGAAATCTGAACGCCTTCCGCATGTCTTCCAGCGATAGTTTATGGTCGGCATCGGCAAAAACGGGGAATGTATTGCGGGTAACATCGTTTTGTATCTGCGGACTCAGCATGGCCTGCAATCCCCATACGCGCGGATAATTGTACGTAGTGTCTAACTGTTCGTCTCTTGCATACGCCTTGTGGAAGTCGAATGCGCCGTCTTTAGGATCGTAAAGACCGTTGGCTATGGCAAATTCAATGAGGTCTTCGGAGGCCATGTAGTTATCTTTATCCTGCGGATCGTATGCACGGAAGCGGCTTTGATTGCCTGTTACGAAGTATTTGTCGTCGGGTATTCGGCAAGCTAACCAACGGTGTCCGCCCGCATTCTCTATGTACCAAACCTCTTGGGCGTCTACAAAACCGATGGCAAAGCCTTCGGCCGAGCCGTGTTGTTCTATGAGCTTGCCCACACGGGCTACGCCCTCGCGAGCTGTACTTATATAGGGCAGCACGATGTTATAGATGCTGTTTTCGGCAACACCGGTATCTACAAGCGGATCGGCCTGTAGGGCTTTCGCGTTGCTGAATATGGTTTCAGTGGCACTCATGCCCACTCCGGCGGTGTTAAAGCCGGCACTTCCCCAATGACTATGCAGGTGATGAGGAGACAAGGCGGAATATCCGAACGCCTTACGTGGTAGTTCGCAACGGAACGGACTGTCTTTGGCTTCGAATTTTTCGGGCCCCTCGTTGGTATCGGCGAATATTTCTAAGTTCTTTGCATGCATGGCATCCCAGTCTTCCGAGCGTGCCACGATCATCGAACCGTCGTCGGTCATCTTCCTTCCCACCAATATTGAGGTGCATTCAGAGGGCATTTCGGCCACGCCGTTCCGATATTTTTTCTTTTGCATAAGAGTATTTTTTAGGTTTAAAATATACGGTCTGTTTTGCACAGATGTCCGCTTAATTGTTGCTTCTGCCAAAGATTCGCAACAGATAAAGGAACAAGTTGATGAAATCCAAGTACAGGCTAAGGGCGCCAAGAAGCGCTATTTTCATCGCATTCTCGTCCATTGATGTCTGCATAGCAAGCATTCGTTTGATTTTCTGGCTATCCCAAGCGGTTAAACCCACAAAGACTAACACGCCTATATAGCTCAATATCAGGTCGAAAGCAGCACTCTTCAGGAACAAGTTAACCACTGTGGCGATGATAAGTCCTATCAACGCCATGAACAGGAGCCGTCCTATCGACGTCAGGTCGCGCTTGGTAAAGTAGCCGTATGCCGCCATTGCGCCGAATGTTCCGGCCGTAATGAAGAACACTTTGGTAATAATGACCGGCGAATATACAACGAATATTGCAGACAGGGTAACGCCATTGAACGCCGAATATAGTATGAAAAGCAACGTAGCCATAGTAAGCGACAGGCGATTGATGGCTGCCGAAATGGCGAATACCATTGCTAATTCAGCGATAATCAGTCCGAACAGGAAGACTTGATGCGACCAAATGGCCATCATCAACTGCGTATTACTTGCCACGCCGTATGCCGTTAGGCCCGTTATGACCAGAGCCATCGTCATCCATACATATACTTTACGCATCAAGGCAGGGAATGCCAATGACATTGAACCTTCTTTCTCGCGTATTACTTTCTCTAATTCTTCTGCATTCATTTTATTTTCTGTTTTTAGTGAATATTTTGTTTTGCGCAGACAGAACACGCAGCGAACGATGGAATCTGCTCCGTATCGCTGCGATGCCGCCTATCTTATGCAAAGATATATCTTTCTTTTGTTTTGAATGCAAAACTGATGCCAAATTTATAATATTATAAGTTTTCGGTTTTAAAATAGGGGGATGGGCGTCTTTGTATGTATATCTCCGCTTGCCATGCCTATAATTTTGTCATGGCAGACGGTACATCTATCGGGCTTACACTATGGGAATAACGGCGATAGATGCTATCCTTGTTTTCGATACATGGGCAGCGTAATGGGGGAGAACTGAAAAAGTGGCAGTGCCGTATGGCAGATGTTTCCCGAATAGCAAACTGCGAACGACGATACGTCTGGGATTTACGATGTGTAGAAAAAGGTACTGTAGCGATTACGAACGCGACATAAGTTGAGATCGAACATCGGGTGGAAACTTTTCGATGGCATAGCGTAACATCGTTCGGGGCATTTCTTTACGGTGTTGCATGATATAATTATAGAGCCTTTGTTCATCGCGTTTGCCGGCTTCTCGCAGCATCCAACCAATGGCTTTATGCATTAAATCGTGTGTATGCGCCATCATTTTATCGGCTAATGCAAAGGTGTCGTCGAGTTGGTTATGCCGGATAAAGGCAAAAGTGGATACGATGGCGATACGATTATCCCACAACAACGGACTTTCGGCAAGCCGGTAAAGAATGTCGCGCGGTTTGTCTAAGAGATATTCGCCGACGACGAAACGGCAGGAGAGGTCTACCAAATCCCAATTGTTGATATGTTCGGTGAGCGACAAATAGAGATCGAAGAGCGTTTTACGGGCGGTATCGTCGGCTCGTTTGCACTGCTCGACCATGATGAGCAGTGCACATAGGCGTACTTCGTGCCATGCCGAGGTCATGAGTTCGTGTATCTCGTCGAGGTTTGCCGACTTGTGTTTTCGTGCTACACCCCTGACATCTGGCACTACAACGCCCAAGAAAGCGTCGCCTTCACCATATTCTCCCTTGCCTGTTTTGAAGAAACGAGGCAACACTTTACGCTTTTCGTCTTGCGAAAGAGCCTGCAATTCGGCGGTAATAGTATCTGTAATAAGCGTCGAAGTCATAAATATATCAAATTATATAATTGGCAAATAATCAATATCTTGTATTGTTTGATAATGGTTATTGGTAACAGTAAAGAAATTAGCGAACTTCAATGTTATGCTTTGTTTTGCATTTTCAAAGAATTGTTTTCCGGTTACAAAGATAATGATATATAGGGAAAGGAGGAATATTCTTCGAGTTAATTTCATGAAACCGTCCGTTTGAATGGCTTTTTCTGTTCCCTTTCATTACGATATGCTCAACAAGGTTTTTGCGTGGTTCGATAACCATGCTGCCTTTATCCTTCACTCTGAACGGGATTAACAATGCCAGCATTTCGGCTACTGCCAACGTCTTATCAAACATCATATCATATAAAGCATGTTGTGTAAGGGCAACTGTCTTGATAATGCAATGGATGAAAACTTCTTTGGTATTATGAAGTCTGGAGTTCTGTATGCTTAAAATCCTGATTTGCCGGAAGTCTTTAGACAATTATATCGAGTATTGCAACAATACAAAGAAGTAAGTTACGGTGAAAAGGAAGGATTTCTATGCAATATCGAACTCTTTCTAAAATCGGATAATGTTTAATTCATCTAACTCTTCGGGAACATTTCATTTCCTTTCTCCGATCTCTGTTCTTCCCTTATAGGGAGTTGTAAGAAGAGGAAAATAATAATGGTAAACTTCGCATTCCTAATAAATATGCACGTCGGAAATGATGAGTCCACCGCCTACAGCTTCGTTCAGTCGCTTTACAAGCTGTGTTTTCATCATCGAGAGGTCCTGTCTAAGCGCAGGACTGGTAATTTTTACGAAAAGCGTTTGGTTCTTGATGAATTTCTCGCCCGTATATCTTGTGATGGTAGGTCCCATGATGGTGTCCCACGCATCAATGAGACGTTTTTGGTTGAGCGGCGTTTCGAGTCCGCCTTGTCGCAGCACCTTCTGCAACACATCGGCCAGCGACTGCACCTCTTTCTTAAACATGGCTCACCTCTCTTTCGGATATATCGCCATTGGTTACCGAGAATAACTTGTAAGCATGGCGATTATTCTGCAATATACGGTCAAGATGATCGCGATTGGTATCGGTAATAAATATCTGACCATAGCTATCTCCCGATACTAAATGTACAATCTGTTCCACACGGGCGGCATCTAATTTGTCGAAAATATCATCCAACAGCAGCAATGGAGTGGTATTGGAAGCGGTTCGTTTAAGGAAATCGAATTGCGCAAGTTTAAGGGCCAGCACAAACGTCTTGGTCTGTCCTTGACTTCCTTCGCGCTTCATAAGATAACCATCCAGTAGCATTTCCAAATCATCACGGTGCACCCCGTGGAGCGAATAGCCCACTGCACGATCTTTAGACCTATCGCGCCGGATCACTTCGAGTAACGAACCGCGCTGACAATGCGACCGATAACCGAGTTCAACCTGCTCTTTATCGCCCGATATGCTACTGTAAATACGCTGGAATACAGGGATAAACTCTTTCACAAAAGCATCGCGTTTCCGGTACAGGAGTTCACCATTGCGTGCCATTTCCTCCTCCCAAATCTCCATGAGCGCCATGTCTGGCTCCGCTTCTTGGCGCAACAATACGTTTCGTTGCTGCAAAGCTTTGTTATAATTGCTCAATGCATCGATGTAAGAATGGTCGTATTGCGAGATTACGACATCCATCAGGCGGCGGCGCTCTTCACTTCCGTTATCTATGAGAGAGGCATCGGCCGGCGATACAAATACCAATGGTATCAGTCCGATATGCTCCGAGAGCCGCTTATATTCCTTGCCATTGCGTTTAAAATGCTTCTTGGTGCCGCGCTTCATACCACAGTAAATATCCTCGATCTCCTCGTCTGTATCGTTCACATAACTGCCCTGAAGCATGAAAAAGTCTTCGTCGTGCATAATAACCTGCGAATCTATGGGATTAAAAGCGCTTCTGCAAAACGAAAGATAATATACTGCATCGAGAAAATTCGTTTTACCTACGCCGTTATGACCAATCAAACAATTGATCTTGGGCGATAAGGTAAGCGAAACATCGCGGATATTGCGGTAATTAAGAATGGATATCTTTCTTAAAATCATCGTAGGGCTACGTCTTCTTTCCTGCAAAGTTAACCCTTTTATCAGTGAAAAACGAAAAAAACAAGCAATATATTTCAATATGTGAGATAAATTAAGTATTTTTGCAACGCATATGCCCTACAGGACGAAAGCCCTGCAAATAAAGGCATTAAAGACAAAGAAAACAAAAAGAAAAACAAAATAATAACAATGGTAAACAAAAACTCAAAGGGCGTTCTTGATATGAACGAGGGCCCCAACAAGTCGGAGGCATTCTTTATAAAATATAAGAAAGCCATCATCATTGCAATAGCAATACTGATATTGATCATTGCCGGAATATCGCTATACAAGGCATATATCTCCGGTCCACGGGAAAACAAAGCCAGTACAGAGCTTGCCAAAGCGCAGGAATACTTCAATATGGAGCAATTCGACAAGGCACTTAATGGCGATGGAGCGGGCTCTAACGGCTTTATCAATATCATCAACAACTACGGAAGCACCGATGCAGGCAACCTCGCCAACCTATATGCAGGGCTTTGCTATGCCAATTTGAATAAATGGAACGAGGCTGTAAAATATCTCGATGCCTATTCTTCCGCCGATGATGCGATGGTGAGTCCGGCCGCAGAAGCCGCTTTAGGCAACGCATATGCCCATGTAAACCAATTAGACAAAGCTGTAAGCTGCCTTAAAAAGGCTGCCAAGATGGCCGACAGTGAACTCAAAGAAGGCGTAAACAACAGTCTATCGCCTACATTCCTGCTTCAGGCCGGTCAAATACTCGAGAGTCAAGGCAAATATGCCGATGCTCTGAAACTCTATCAAGATATAAAGAAGACCTATGTAGGGGCTGCCCTCGTACAAAGCGGCGACATTGAAAAATACATAGAACGTGCATCTTTGAAGTAATGGCAACAGCTCTTCATAACTTATCCGACTACGATTTCTCCAAAGTTCCCGATGCCAGTAACATGTGTTTCGGCATTGTAGTGGCGGAATGGAATTCGGAGATTACCGGTGCATTATTGGACGGAGCCGTAAAGACACTTAAGAAACACGGAGCACTGCCGGAGAATATCCATGTTAAAACAGTGCCCGGAAGTTTCGAACTGATATATGGAGCGCACCAAATGGTACTAAATGGCGGCTACGATGCACTGATTATCCTCGGTTGCGTGGTACGTGGAGACACGCCACATTTCGATTTTATATGCCAAGGAGTAACGTATGGCATCGCTAAATTGAATACTACCAGCGAAATACCTATTATCTACGGCCTCTTAACCACCAATAATCTGCAGCAAGCCAAGGACAGAGCGGGCGGCAGATTGGGAAATAAAGGCGATGAGTGCGCTGTTGATGCAATCAAGATGGCCAAATTCTAAGCGCAGAAGTACGCGAATATCAACGATTGAATAACTTCGCAGCAATAGATTTCGAAACTGCTAACGCAGCAAGGACAAGCGTTTGCAGTGTTGGTATGGTGATAGTAGAGGACGGAGAGATAACCGATTCCTATTATCACCTTATTTGTCCTCTACCCAATTATTATACTCTGTGGACGACAGCCATGCATGGTCTTACCTTTGAAGACACTGCCGGCGCCCCGACTTTTCCCGATGTATGGGCGGAAATTGCACCGAAAATTCGTTATTTACCCCTCGTTGCCCACAATAAGGCGTTCGATGAAAGCTGCTTAAAAGCTGTGTTTAAGGCCTACGGAATGCAATATCCCGACTATAAGTTCTATTGCACGCTCCTCGGAGCACGCCGTACATTCCGCAAAGGTATGCTTCCCAATTATCAATTGCAGACCGTTGCGCAGTACTGCGGCTATAGTCTGTCGCACCATCATCACGCGCTCGCCGACGCAGAGGCTTGTGCACACATTGCCTTGAAGATACTTTGACGACCGACACACATAGAAGTCGTTCTCCACAAAATTAGCATAAAATAAACATAGAACGAAACAATATGAAACTGATACATTTATTACAAGCTTACGATTTCGATGAACTAATGCCGATAATCAATGAAATGTTCCCCGGTGCAACGAAATATGGCAAAGCTTTAAGAGAGGCCTATGACACGTTGTTAGAACTTAAGCCGGTGGCATCTAAAAAGCCTATCCGTTATAAATTGATGCAAGATGATAACAGCAGCAACTCTTTCATGGGGGCAGAAGATGCTTGTTTCGACACCACATGGGAGGTTTGTCTCGGCAAGGAGGTGATAAGAGAAAGGGGAGTAGACTTGAGCGACATCGAATTAGCTGCCAACTGTTTGGTGAATTTATGTCTTATCGCCCGTTATCCCAAGTCGTTCGAGGAGGCCCACCGACAACTCATGAGAGGATAAAGAAAGAGAGTATGTATGAAAGACGAGGAATTAGCGATAGGTATTTGATGGTTATAATGTAAGAACTTGGCTCGTTTAAATCCTCTCAAACTACATTCTTTTCGTGATATATACATAAAAAAATAAACAAATCAAGTTTCTGCAATTCAATCATGCCGTCTGTTTATTTGAAATAGATGGTATGCCTGTCAGATATAAATCATACACCTAATGCGGATATATTACAGATATTATCCGCTTTCACTATCAGCTCTTAATTAATGTCAATAGTATGTAAATGGTTTCAGTAGGAAAAACTCTGCCTTTGGGTTCTGTCGTTATATTCGGCAATCTGCCTTCTGAAATATCTCTGAAGCAGGAATATCGTAAGTCGTGTAAAGAGGTAACGTTCGGTATGCATATCTTATCCAATTTGAAATTGTACACAAAAGCAGCCAATTCAAATATCAGATATGCTTTTCGAAACATAAGGTGTTGTGCATAGACATAATATAAACGGGGGTATGTTATTTCAGAAACACTCGTTACAAAAAGTATCTGTCAAGTTAAAGATGTTTCAGTAATTAAGACAATTTTAAATTACATTTCATATTTATAATATAATAATTTGATGTTTTAATAATATTCTTTACCTTTGCGCCATAATATAACGAAAGACAACACTTTATTAAACTAAGTATCATGATAAAAAATAATTTTATCAAATTATCCGTTTTATCTTTCTATCTTTGGGGAGTATCTAACGCAATATTTGCAAAAGATGTCGTTTTCGATGCAAGTAAAGATCACAAATACTTATTTATTACAAAAGACGAAGTAACGATAAATATATGTGAAGGTAACGGAGATTTCGGTAATAAGGACTATCCGTTCTATACCTTTAAGAAAGATAGTAAAATCAAAATTACATCCTGTGGAGGACACATTTCTAAAATCATATTCACATGGAAGGACAAGAAGAGCGGACCGGGGCATGTAAATCTTATTTCTACAGGCATATATAATGACAATGAAACCGAAGGTGTATGGACTGAAGATACAGAAACGGGAGCTACAGATACCGTTAATTTCGAGATGTACTCCATAGTGCATGCCGCTTCCATTACGGTTACGATCGAACCGGACACCATCAATATAAAAAATACCATCGATGAAGATAAACCTTTTAACCCCATCACAGCAGGCATATCAGACGTTAGCCTTCGTCGTACATTCAATGCCAATGTGTGGAATACTCTCGTATTACCATTCGATTTATCAGCCGAACAAGTCTTGAAAACATTCGGTACAAATACGAAAATAGCTGATTACATAGGAGCTAAAAGACAGCAGGACGGTTCATACACACTTTGTTTTGAAGTTTCAACTACAGGCATTAAAGCTAACACTCCCGTATTCATCCGTGACACAGAAGCTAAAGAAAGTTACGAAATCCACAAAGTTACCGTTACGAACCAGCCTCCTACCTGCCTTAAATCAGGATTCGATTTCATAGGCACTTACAACGAAACGAAACTGAATGTCAACGATTACTTTATCAGTTCCGATAACAAATTCTACCAAGCTAACGGAACGGAACCCCTGAAAGCCACACACGCCGCATTCCGTTCATCCATCCAAAACGGTTCCAATCATAAGGTTCGCCTATCGGTCAGTGAACAAACAACAGCTATCAAGAATGTATTCCGCCCGCAGGCATCTGCAGATCACATTATGTATAACCTTTCCGGACAACGAGTAAATACCACCTTCAAAGGAATTATCATTTGTGAAGGGAAGAAAATCGTACAGAAACCATGAAAAAGTCGTACATCATACCCAACATTCACATATTTATCATTAGCACAACAAATACTTTCTTACAAAGTTCCCTCTCGAAGTCGAGACCTTCTTCCGGCCTTCCGACAGGTACAGAGCCCTCGAATGGGGGAACTAATGATGGCACCCATCCCGTTGGTTCGAAGTATTTTGACGAATGGAATGAGGAAGATAAATGATATAATTAGTAGGCGAAGCTGAAATGAAAATCTCATTTTCTTTTGCTGTGATTGTTGGATTTCCGAATTACTTTATCAAGTTTGTGATGCTTATATCTATATATAATAATGTATTTAGTTTTATTTATTTTGATTTACATCAATATTCTTTAAAAATATCTTTTTTATTGTATCTTTTTTGTTGTTTTATTTGGCGGTTCGGTTTAATCTGTTTACTTTTGCGTTCGCTTTCCCCTGCTAGGGGTTGTGCATATTAGAAAGAGTTCTTTGACTAATTTACATAGGAGACAGAAGAAGTAGTACGAAAAAGCTATCCGTTATCATGTCTTTTTATTTATTATTTTGATGTGTTTTATGGATAGGGTAGGAAAATCATTCGACTTTGTCATTTATATCCTTGATTCAGGTTATATTTTGTCATTTGCATATCGTTTGTGATCCAATTTGAGCTAACTTATGAGCGTTTTAATACAGACATTTTAGGTATTTCGTGATATCCT